>JBEKYM010000086.1:0-2829 GCA_049510975.1 Acidimicrobiales bacterium | reverse complement strand
CCAGCTGCTCCTTGTGGCAGCCGGTGCCAGCTCGCCTGGATCTCTCATGGATCTCTCCGCCAACCACTGCTGACAGAGCCCCATCTCACCTCGAGCGCCATCCCTCTCGAGTCCGCTAACCAGCAGCTGCAGCTGCAGAGCATGCGTCCGATGCAGGGTCCAGCGGCCCCGCACCGACGATCTGGCACGCAATGACGCCAGCGGCCCGCATAAGGATCACTACCGCGAGAACTCCGGCTCCTGCAGCTGTCACCTCAGCGACGTCGATCGCGCCTGGAGGCCGGACGTCTCGGGTGAGGAGTGTTGCCGTCGTCGCAACGTCGGCGTTGCCGGCATCATCTGGCAGCTGCTCCTCCGAGGAAACGGTGACGGAAATGTCTCCGCTAGAGGAGACCGAGAGCCAGCTCAGGCCTGGCACTTGAGCGGACAGCCCTTCCAAGGCTCCCGATGAGGAGAAGTTGGCGGTGGCGCTGCCGGCACCGACGTCAACACTGCCGTCCGCGTGAAGTCCGATATCGACCGTCCCGTCAGAGCCCGTGTAGGTCACCTCGTCCTGGATAGTGAAGGGAAGCGGGCCGGGAACGTACAGAGTTGGAGAATCCCAGATGAAGGAGCCCGACACGCCAGAGCCGGAACACTCGACCGGCTTACCGATCGCCGGTGAGGGCGCAGGCCCGTGCCCAGTGCCGCCCTCGGCCTGATAGAGCTCAGCCTCCATGCAGCTGGCTGGCGACGCCAAAGCGAATCCGCTGTGACAGGCGTATGCCACCGGGTTGCCTCCGCCGCCGTGGCCTCCCATACCCGTCGGATCCCCACCGTTCACCGGGTCCCCGCCGGCATAGGCGTATGCCTGATCAGTAGAGGCGAACATAGGATCTCGGGTCTGCTGCACGATCAGGTGACAGTTTCGGTCACGCAGCCTGAGCGGCTGGTGTGGTCATAATGAGTTCGTATTCGACGGGTGTCAAGCGGCCGAGGGCGTCCTGTCGGCGACGCCGGTGATAAGTCCGTTCGATCCAGGTGACAATGGCGATGCGCAGCTCCTCGCGCGTCGCCCAAGAGCGCCGGTTGAGGACGTTCTTCTGAAGGAGGCTAAAGAACGATTCCATGGCCGCGTTGTCGCCGGCCGCGCCGACGCGGCCCATGGATCCGACCATGCGGTGGGCGTTCAATGCTCGCTGCATCTTGCGTGAGCGAAATTGCGAGCCTCGGTCGCTGTGAAGAATGCAGCCGGCCACGCTGTCACGTCGGGCGACGGCGTTGTTCAGTGCACTGACGGCGATCCGCGACTTCATTCGGCTGTCGATCGAGTAGCCGACGATCCGGTTGGAGAAGACGTCTTTGACAGCGCACAGATAGAGCTTCCCCTCCCCGGTCCGGTGCTCGGTGATGTCGGCGAGCCACAACTCGTTCGGGGCCTCGGCGCTGAACACCCGCTGCACCAGGTCGTCATGGACCGGCGGGCCGGGTGTCTTCCCTGACGAGCGGCCCTTATTCTTGCCGAACGCGCTCCACCAGCGGTTCTGTGAGCAGATTCTCCACGCGGTGCGCTCGGCCATCACCACCCCGGCGTCGCGGGCTTCGTCGCAGGGCGTTGGCCCGATGGGCGGCCTCGAGCTCGGCGTCGGTGACCGGACGGGCGAGCCAGCGGTAATAGGGCTGGCGGGCGAGCTTCAAGACCCGGCACGTCACCGCGACGGGGATCCCGTCGGCGGCGAGCTCACTCACGAGCGGGTAGAGCCTTTTCCCGGCAGGTTCGCCTGCGACAGATACGCGGCCGCCCGGCGCAGCACCTCGTTCTCTTGTTCCAACAGCTTGATCCGCCGGTTCGCCGCTCGAAGATCGGCGCTCTCGGTTCTCGAGGTACCCGGACGGGCACCGTCGTCGATGTCGGCCTGGCGGATCCACTTCGACAACGTCATCGGATGGATCCCGAAATCGGCTGCGACCCGTTCCAGGGTCACACCGGGATCACGGCCACGGGCGACGCGCACGACGTCCTCGCGGAACTCCTTCGGAAAGGGCTTCGGCATAGCAACATCCTTTCAGCCCACCCCGCAGGGCAAGCCAACTCAGATGTCACCTGTTGGTGCAGCAGACCCGATGGTCCAGGAGAAGCTCGACCAGGAGTTCGCCAAGCTGTCGTCCAAGGACGAGCGAACACTCAAGAACCAGAAGCAACGCTTGGTCACCCTGGAGCGGCAGAAGCAGAAACTGCTCGACGCCTACCTAGCTGATGCTGTGCCGCTGGAAGATTTGAAGCCCAGGCAGGAGAAGGTCCAGGCCGAGATCGTGGCAGCCGGCAAGCTGATCGCCGAAGCCAGCTCGAGGCATGACTTGCTACGTCGACGCTTGGACGTCGGACTGAAGATGATGGAGCACGCCGGCGAGCTCTACAAACAAGCGCCAGACACGTCGCGACAAGTCCTCAACCAGGTGTTCTTCGACGAGATTTACTTGGACGTGCGCGATGGCCAGGTCGTCGTGACTGCAGTTGTTTTCAAACCCGAGTTCGATGTGCTCTGGGACATAGCCAGTGGTTTCACCACCGAGCAACTGCCACCCGTCGAGAGACAGCCACACCCGCGGACCGAGATCAGGTTTCGCTACTTCAGGGAGTCCAAGGCCTACCAGCCCTGGAGCTGGACGCTACAAACACAGAACCCCAAGCAACCTTCGGCTGCCTGGGGTTCAAACCTGCGTCATCTGGCGGAGGGAGTGGGATTCGAACCCACGGTACGCATGACGTACAACGGTTTTCGAGACCGCCCGATTCGGCCACTCTCGCATCCCTCCGGGCGTCACACTAGTGCCCCACTGCCAAGTCGC
>JBEKYM010000085.1:0-2614 GCA_049510975.1 Acidimicrobiales bacterium | reverse complement strand
GGTGAGGTCGAACGGCCCGCCGCAGTACGAACGACCACGGCGAGGTTCCCTCGTCGATGTCGTCGAGCCGAGGATCTGCGAGCTGCTGAAGGACTGCCCGACGATGCCGGCGACGGTCATCGCCGAGCGGATCGAGTGGCCGCACGGCATCACGATCCTGAAAGAGCGCGTCGCCGAGCTGCGCCCGCTCTTCAAGCCGCCCGATCCCTGCCAGCGCACGAGCTACCGACCCGGTGAGCTCGTGCAGTTCGACCTCTGGCAGCCGGACGTCCTCATCCCCCTCGGCTATGAGCAGTTCGACAAGCTCTGGGTGGTGACGGCCGTGAGTGGCTACTCCCGCTTCATGGCCGCCTGGATGGTGCCGTCCCGGGCCGCCTACGACGTGCTCTGGGGGATGATCCACTGCTTCGAGCAGCTGGGCGGGGTCCCTCGCACCATCGTCTGGGACGGCGAGGGCTGCATCGGCCAGTGGCGCCGCGGCAAGCAGGTCTTCACCGACGACTTCCACGTCTTCCGGGGCACCTTCGGGGCCGGTGCCCGGCTCTGCAAGCCGAACGACCCCGAGGCCAAGGGCGCCAACGAGCGATCGAACGGCTACTACGAGACCTCCTTCCTGCCGGGCCGGCGCTTCGAGGACGTGGACGACTTCAACAGCCAGCTGACGGCGTGGCTGAAGCGGGCCAACCGGAGGGTGCACGCCACCACGAGGCGAGTGCCCGCCGAGGCCATCTACGAGGACCGGGGCTCGATGCTCGCCTTCCCACCCGTCATGCCCGACCCCTCGTTCTGCTACCGCACCCGCCTCGGGCGGGACTTCTACGTGCGCGTCGACGTGAACGACTACTCCGTCAACCCCCGCTACATCGGCCGCTTCGTCGACGTCCGGGCTGATCTCGAGAGCGTCGTCGTCACCTGCGGGGGGATCGAGGTCGCCCGCCACCGGCGCTGTCTCGCCAAGCACCAGAGCCTCCTCGACGCCGCCCACGCCATGACGCTTCGCAAGATACGAGCCGAGCAGGCCGTCGTGCCGGCCGTCGAGACCGAGGTCGAGGAGCGTGACCTGTCGGTCTACGACGCCCTCGGGGTGGCGTAATGGCGACGAGCAAACGACCGGCGGCTGACCTCGCCTATCTCTGCCGGGCCATCAAGGCGCCCTCCCTCCTCGCCTCCGTCGAGCGTCTGGCCGAGCGGGCCCGTGCGGAGACCTGGACCTACGAGGAGTTCCTCTCGGCCTGCCTCGAGCGGGAGGTGGCCGCCCGCCAGTCGAACGGAGGCGAGATCCGCATCCGGGCGGCCCGCTTCCCGGCGCGGAAGACCCTGGAGGAGTTCGACTACGACCACCAGCGTTCCCTGAAACGTGAGGTGATCGCCCATCTGGGGGCTCTCGACTTCGTCGAGGCGAAGGAGAACGTCGTGTTCTTGGGACCGCCGGGCACGGGCAAGACCCACCTCGCCGTCGGGCTCTCGATGCGGGCCTGCCAGGCCGGCCACCGGGTGCTGTTCGCCACGGCGGCCGAGTGGGTCGACCGCCTCGCCGAGGCCCACAACACCGGCCGTCTGCACGAGGAGCTCACCCGCCTCGGTCGCTACCCCCTCATCGTCATCGACGAGGTGGGCTACATCCCCTTCGAGGCCGAGGCGGCCAACCTGTTCTTCCAGCTCGTGAGCTCCCGCTACGAGCGGGCCAGCGTCATCGTCACCTCCAACAAGCCCTTCGGGCGATGGGGTGAAGTCTTCGGCGACGCCGTCGTGGCGGCGGCCATGATCGACCGACTCGTCCATCACGCCGAGGTCGTCTCGATGAAGGGAGACAGCTACCGGCTGAAGGACCGAGACCTCGGGAGGGTGCCTACCGACGACGCTGCGTGACCGAGATCGCCGGCAGGGGGGGTCAGTTTTCACCCGGCGCCAGGGGGTCAGTTTTGGGGCGGCGTTGACACACTCGCCATGCGAGCTGCAGCTCTCTGGTCGTCCAGGCCTTCGCGAACTCGGCCGGCGTGAGCATCCGCAGCGATCGGTGGGGCCGGTTGTCGTTGTAGTCGATCCGCCAGGGGGGACGGCGCGGGCTCGTACGCCGCTCATCTCCGAAGACCCACGTTTCCGACACGATGCGCCGCCCGCGGAGTGGCGCCGGCCGGGTGGCGGTTGACACGGTCACGGTGCTCCGCGGCGAGCCCCATCCGGTCGAGCTCGCACTGATGACTCGGAGAGTCCCAGATTCGCCCCGTCTTGGTCAGCTCAGCCAATGGACCCAGTCCTGCTGTTCGTCCGGCGGCTCGGCGAGGAGGTTCTCGAGTGCCAGAACGAGGTCTCGAGGGTAGCTGCTCCGGGCACGGTGAAACCGACGGGGCGACGTAAAGATGACGCCGCGATGACGCTCACCGGTGCTGGCCCAGATTCGCACGATACGGTCGAAGTCCTTGACGTTCTCGGTGACTACGGCCCGATCGTCGGCGGTGGCAGCCCGGAGGAGATCCTCGTCAGGCAACGCAGCCAACCTCGTGTCTTCCGCCGCCGCGAGCGCGTCGTAACCGTCCTGGCGCAGCTGCTCGGCCGCCCTGGGAGAATGGTGAACGTCGAGGAGCAGCTTCATCCGGCAAGCAGCTGCTGACGC
>JBEKYM010000084.1:0-2809 GCA_049510975.1 Acidimicrobiales bacterium | reverse complement strand
GTTCGAGAAGGCAAACGAGATACCCCAGAAATCGGTGGAGCCGGTGCCCTGGTACTCCTCCACGACATCAACGTCTCTGATCGCCGCGAACGGCGCATCCATCCCGGCCAGCTTCGCCACGGGTGCGTAGCGCGGGAGGTAGGACTGCAACGTTTCGATTGCGGCTCCTCCGGTCTTTGCTCCGCGCTCGAGACCGGGCCAGTCGGGCGCCACCGCGACGACCTTCTTCCCTTTAGGCCCGACTTCCAGCATCACCCGCAGTTCGTCAGCCACCGTCCGACGAATGTAGTGCGCACGCGGGTTCACCGTGGCCGAGCCTCGGTGTCGTTCGCGCGACACCGAGCTCCGTCGGCCTTGACCTGCAGCGAGTTGCGGTGGGCTGCGACCTGGGCGGTGGTCCTTCTCGCGCCCGCTCGCCGGAGGGCTATCGTCGCGTTTTGCCAAGCGAGGGGAACGGGCGAGCTCGAAGTTCAAGGGATCAGCCCCGGCGTTGTGAGGACTGCCCTCTCGTCGTGGGTTCGGTGCTGTGATCGAGGACGGAAGGGTGGGGTCCATGCGTGTTCTCGCAATCCGAGGTGGACGGTTCCACGGTCGGAACCTGTCCGATGTGGCACAACTGACCTGGCGCGACAGCGCTCGCAGGATCCTGGTGGCAGGCTCGGCAGCGGCCGTTCTGGGGGCCGGCGGCGCCATGGCTCCGTTGGCGTTGTCGGCGGCGAACGCCGGGCCGTTGGGTGTCGACCGCGTCACCCTCTCCCCGGCGGCACCGGCGGTGTCAAACACGGGCTCCCCGGGGACGGCCTTCAGCTGTGCCACACCGACGATCTTCCTCGCCCAGGCATCGCCGACTCAGCTGTACGACTCGCTCTACGGGGCCGGGTCGACGTCGTTCGCCAAGATCGGTACGACTCACGGTTGGAACTACAACGGCATCGGCTACGACCCTTCCAACAAGTACCTCTACGGCGTGAGTGTGCCTTCGACGAGCAAGAGCTACCCGGCCGGACACCTCCTCGAGATCGGCAGCACCGGCTCGGTCGATGACCTCGGAGCGATCACGGGCGACTCCTATCTCACCACCTACGGTGCCAACAACGGTGCCTTCAATGGTTCGGACTTCTGGGTGACCTCACCGGGCGACACCGTGGCCGACGAGGTCAGCCTTGGATCAAAACCGGCCGTCGTCCACAAGGTCACGATCACCCCTGCAAAGAGCTGGCACCCAGTCGACTTCACCTCCGACGCCGGCTTCATGTGGGGCATGGCGACGAACGCCGGTCACGTGTACATGTACCGCCTCAACCTCACGAGCGGAGCCGTCAGCACCTTCGCCGCCCCATCGGGCGTCGCCCTCAGCGCCTCGTACGGGGCAGCTTGGACCTACGGCAACGGCAATCTCGGCTTCGATGCCAACACGACCGGTGCCCTGTATCAGATCTCGGTCACGGACGCTACGTCGAGCAAGCCGACGTTCGCGCTCGTGTCCAGCTACACCGGCCCGGTCACCAACAGCAGCGACGACGGGGCAGCGTGCGTCCCGACGCCGGTCGACCTCGGCATCGTGAAGACGGGGCCGGCGTCGACGATCGCCTCCTCGAAGATCACCTGGACGCTCAAGGTCACGAACCACGGACCAGGGATCAGCTCCGGTTATGTCGTAAACGACACGGTTCCGGCAGGAGTCACCCATGTCGCCAGCACTTCGCCAGGCTGCAAAGTGTCGGGCAACGTTCTCACTTGCACCGAAGGGAAGCTCACGGTCGACGCGGCCGCAACGTTCACCGTGACGGGAGACGCACCGACTACTGCTGGCTCTTGTATCACGAATACCGCCACGGTGATCGGCAACGAGCACGACCCGACGCCCTCGAACAACACCTCCAGCGTGAAGACTTGTACGACGAAGGCGAGCCCGACGCTCGGGTCCGAGACGCCGACGCCGGCCACGGGGATTCAGGGCACGAGTTTTGCCGACAAAGTGACAGTCTCTGGAGGGTCGGGACCGACCGGCACGCTGACGTTCAACTTGTTCGGGCCTGCTCAGTCGACGTGCAGCGGAACACCCCAGGCGACCGTCACCACCACCGTTCACGGCGACGGCACCTACACCTCACCCGGCGTGTATCTCAGCACGGTCGGCAATTACTGGTGGGTGGCGAGCTACGGGGGCGACGGCAACAACAACGGGTCCGCCACTGCCTGCGCCGACGGACTGTTCTCGGTGACGACGGCACCGCCCGGCAGTTGCACGATCGACTGGGCCGGTCCGACCTCGGGCGGCTTGTGGGCGACGCCGGCCGACTGGAACCTCGGGCGGGTCCCGACCGCCGGCGACGTCGTGTGTATCGGTTCGGCCGGCAGCTCGTTCAGCGGACCCGTTGTCTTCGACGGAAGCAATGGAACGAGCGACACGTCCATCGCTCAGATCAAGAGCTACGCCCCCCTCGAGATCACCGGTGGTGAGTTGGCAATCAGTGATACGAGCAGCAGTGCTGTTCAGCAAAGTTTCGTCACTGGCTTGACACTTGCCGGGGGCCAGCTCGGCGACGAGACGAACATGATGGCGGCGATCACCGACAACGGCGCGCTCGAGTGGACGAGCGGATCGTTCCTCGCCCCGACGGCGGAGTCCCCCCAGCCGGTCATCACCCAGACCGGCGGGGCCGCCGACGTCATCGACGACCCCGACTACCTCGACAACTGGAACCTGTCGCTCGACGGGTCGCTCAGCATCGCCGGCTCGTTCTATTTCGAGAATGGGGGAGGCCTCACCGCATCGGGTGCCGTCACGATCGCCGGCGGTTCCACC
>JBEKYM010000083.1:0-2981 GCA_049510975.1 Acidimicrobiales bacterium | reverse complement strand
GTCGGCTGCGACGCCACGACCAACTTGACCGGTCTGCCGAGCTCGCGAGCGAGCACGACCTTCTGTTGGTTACCGCCCGAGAGCGACGCCACCGGATCGTCGATCGAGCCGGCGCGGATATCGAATTCGCGCACGCGCCGTTCCGCGTTCTCCTTCACGGCTCCGAGATTCCGCGAGGCCCGCCCCGCGTACGGGGGGTCGCCGTACAGGTCGAGCACGAGGTTGTCCGCCACGTCCATCGGGAGCACGAGGGCGTCTTTCTGGCGGTCCTCGGGCACGTGCGCCACGCCGGCGTGGAGTCGCTGGCGCGGCGTGGCGTGGGTCAGATCCTCGCCGGCGACGACCACGCTGCCGCGGAGAGTCGGGCGCAGCCCTGTGATCGCCTCAACCAGCTCTGTCTGGCCGTTCCCTTGCACGCCTGCCAGCGCGACGATCTCGCCGGCGCGCACCTCGAGGTCGACGCCGTCGACGGCGATCAGATCGCGGTCGTCGGTGACGGTGAGGTCACTCAGGCGGAGCACGACGTCGCCGGGAACCGACGTGCCCTTCGTCACGATGAGCTCGACCGATCGGCCGACCATCATCGAAGCAAGCTCCTGTTCGCTCGACTCGGCGGGCGTCGTGGTGCCGACGACTTTCCCGAGCCGCATCACCGTCACCCGGTCGGCGATCTCCCGCACCTCTTTGAGCTTGTGGCTGATGAACAGGATCGAGCGCCCGGTGGCAGCGAGCGAGCGCATGATCCGGAAGAGCGCCTCCGTCTCGTGGGGCGTCAGTACTGAAGTCGGTTCGTCGAGGATGAGCACGTTGGCGTTGCGTTCGAGCGCCTTCAGGATCTCGACGCGTTGCTGAACACCGACCGGAATGTCCTCGACGAGGGCGTCCGGGTCCACCTCGAGGCCGTACTCCACCGAGAGTCGGCGGATGTCGGTGGCGGCTTTACTGCGGTTGTAGAAGATCTTGCCCCTTGTCGGCTCGAACCCGAGCACGACGTTCTCGGCCACGGTGAACACCGGAACGAGCATGAAATGCTGGTGCACCATTCCGATCCCGGCGCGGACTGCGTCGCCCGGGTCGGAGATGGTCACCGGTTCGCCACCGATGCGGATCTCTCCGCTGTCGGGCCGAAGCATGCCGAACAGCACGTTCATCAGCGTCGTCTTGCCGGCGCCGTTCTCACCGAGCAGGCCGTGGATCTCGCCTTCCTCGACGGTCAGGCTCACCTCGTCATTCGCGACGAGGTGGCCGAAGCGCTTGGTGATGTCGATGAGTTCGAGCTTCATCAGGCGCCTCCTGGCTTCATGCGAGGAACCGGGCCGGTCGGGACCGACCCGGTTCCATTACGTCACCAGAGCTAGATCGGATCTGCTCGGCCATGAGCGGCGTGCGGGACCGCGACCGGCCCTTTTTCTCAGCCGAGGTGGTTCGTCACCCGGAGCAAACGGAGGAGGCGGACGAGGCGGGCGTGGCGGCCGCAGCTGGGTAGCTGCACGGGTTCACGGAGATCGTGCCGCTGTCGATGCCCGACTTGATCGTGCTGAGCTCGGAGATCACATTCGCCGGGATCTTGCTGGCGAAGTCGTGGTACGGAGCCAGGGCGACGCCACCGTTGGCGAGGGTGCCGGTATAGAAGCCGCCCTTGAAGGTGCCATGAACCGCGGCGAGAACTGCGGTCTCGACCGAGGGGGCGATGCCCTTCTCGACGCTCGTGATGAAGTACGCACAACCGCTCGGGTCCGAGACGCAGCCGTCGGTGTCGACCCACTCCATCTCGACCGAGCCCGGGCTGCTGGAGTCAGCCGACTGGATCGCAGCCACGGCACCGAGGCCGACGCCGCCCGCGACCGAGAAGATCACGCTGGCGCCCTCGCCGATGAGGGTCTGGGTGTCGGTCTTGCCGAGACCATCGTCGGTGAAGTTGTTGGTGAACAGCCCGGTGCCGCTGTAGTTGTCAGCGGTCCGCCCCTTGGAGGTCGGATACCAGCCGTACACCTTGACCGACTTGTTGTTGAGCTTGTCGTAGTAGCGCACGCCCGCGACCCAGCCGTCCATGTAGATCGTGACCGTCGGGATGTTCTGACCGCCGAACTCACCCACAGCGCCGCCGGGGGCGATCGAGTTCGTCTTGGCCATGGCGGCGGCGAGGTAGCCGCCGAGGAAGGCGTCCTCGTTCGTCTCGTAGGCGAGGTTGTCGATGTTCGGCAGAGAGGTCTCGGAGGAGCTGAAGCCGGGGCAACCCGCTGACGTCCCGCCCGGGCAGTCGACAACCGCGAAGTCCACCTTCGGGTTCGCCTTGGCGGCGGTCTGGGTGGCTGCGGCCATGTCGTACCCGACGGTGATGATGATGCCGCAGTGCTCACCGATGAAGTCGTTGATGTTCGGCGTGTAGTCGCTCGTCGAGGTCGACGAGAGGAACTTGGGGACGATGTTCTTGTCGACCTTGACCGCGTTCTGCAGCCCCTGGTAGGCGGACGCATTGAACGACCGGTCGTTGATGCCGCCGGTGTCGGTCACTTCACAGGCGAGGAACTTGCCGGCGGTCGGGGTGGTGCTGCCCGACGGTGCCGTCGTCGTCGTGGTGGTGCCGCTGCTTGACGATCCGCATGCGGCAAGAGCGAGTGCGGCCATGAGTGCCGTGCCCAGGCTGACTGCCGACCTTCGCACCCTGCGTGTGGCGTGCATGATGATGAGCTTCCCCCTTTATGTCGCCTGGTTGGGAGCGACCTCAAACAAAGATGTTGCCGGTTCGTAACGTAGCCGTATCCGGCCGGTTGCGCTCGCCATTGTCATTGGAGAAACCTGCCCATCCGGGCGCCGGCCGGGGCAGCGTGTGTGGGCCTGGACCGCGCTACACCCCGAGCGGATGCCAGACCGTTTTGATCTCGACGAACGCCTTCAAGCGAGAGACGGTCGGCTCTTTGCTCCAGTCGTCCGTCTGCATGAAGGTGCGTTTCACGTTGTCGGCGGCAAGAGCCTCGAGC
>JBEKYM010000082.1:0-5060 GCA_049510975.1 Acidimicrobiales bacterium | reverse complement strand
AGTAAAGAGCCTCGATCTATGTAAGTTAGACGAACAACTTGCTCGGGAAAAGCTTGAGCAGTACGTCGACGCTCGGTCCGGTTGTCGCTTGCCAGTCCCATGGGACCACCCCCGTTGCCAGAAGCATGGGACCACCTCGCGCCCACAACGACCGGCTGGCGTGATGATCCCGGCGGTCGGCCAGATTGTCAAGTGCGCCGTCGCCGGCGTGTCGCCGGTGTGACCTCTCCGATGGTCGGCTTCTCGTGCTGGCGGTACGACTCACCTTCGATGACGAGCTCCCAGGCGGCGCTCTTCAGCCGATCGACTGCAGATTGAGCGAGGAGCGGATCGGCCATGAACGCCAGCCACTCGCTCGGATCCCTGTTGGAGGTGAGCACGGTGGCGGCGGAGTGGTGCCTCTCCACGCAAATCTCGTAGACGTCGGCCGTTTCGACGGCATCGAGGTGCTGCAGTGCGAAGTCGTCGATCAGGAGCAGCTCGACGCCGATGAGCTTTCGCATCTCGGCGTCGTAGCTGGCATCGAGACGTGCCGCCTTCAGTCGCTTGTGGAGCCTGTCGGCCCGCTCGAAATGCACCCCGACACGGCGGCGGCAGGCGATGTGCCCGAGGGCGGTGGCGAGGAAGGTCTTTCCGACGCCGACCGGCCCGAGAATAAAGGCGTTTCGCGCCTGCTCGACGAAGCGCAGCGACACGAGCTCTGACCACACGGCCCGGTCGTAGGTGATCTTGGCACCTTGGTCCCAGGCCTCGAGGGTCATGGTCGGATCGAGCTTGGCTGCCCGCGCCCTTCGGCCGGCCGAGTCTCCGTCACGACGCTGCACCTCGTCGGAGAACAGCTGCTCCAAGAACTCCATGTGGGTGAGCTCATGGCTACGGCCAAGCGCCAGGCGCTCGGGCAGGGTGTCCAGAAGGCGCCCGAGCTTGAGTGTTCTCATGAGCGACTTGAGCTCGGGGGACACGCTCGGTGCCGGGGCGGTCATCGACCCACCTCCTTTGCGGTGGCGAACTCCGAGGCGTCACGTGCGAACCGTCCCTGGATGACGACTGGTGGTGGTGCAGTGTCGTCAGCAATGTCCTCGCGTGCTCGTTCCAGCATGCGGCTCACGAGGTTCACGTCGATCGCCTCGGCCTCGAGGGCCCGGCTGCAGGCCTGCTCGACGCGGCCCGCCCCCCACTTCTTCACGAGGCCTAAGAGCCGGTAGACCTGGCGCATCTTGGTCCACGGCAGCGGCGTGTCCAGCAGAGCTTTGGCGTAGAGCCCGATGGCCTCGCCATGGCTGGCGGCGACGTACTTGAGCTTGTCGACATCTCGGGTGGCGTAGATCTCCTTTCCGCTCGGGTAGTCCGCCGGGTCGGTCGAGCGCTGGCCGGGCGCCATGCGTGGATGGACCTTTACGAGCTCGCCGCGGAAATACAGCTTCACCGTCGACGAGTCCCGTCTCGCCTTCAGGTAGTGGCCGACGTATCGATGCGGGGCGGAGTAGAGGGCCCTGTCCACCTCGGCGTGGAAGTCCCGGTGCAGCTTCGGCTCGCTCCAGCGCGGGATGTCGAACGGGCTGCCGGGAAGCGGCAGCAACTTCTCCAGCTCCTCGACCCGGAAGGACTCCGCCGGCCGGCACTGAGTCGTGCCGTGGATGCGCAGGCCGGCTGTCCCGCTGCACCAGATGACCGCACGCTCGCGGCAGTCGTCCAGATCGACGAAGCTCTCGCCGGCGAAGAAGTTGTTCCGCACGTACGGCACAACTCGTTCCACCCTGGGCTTGTCGGTCGGCGTCCGCACCCTGGCGGCGTCCACGACGAAGCCTCTCGACTGGGAGTACTCGAGGAAGACGTCGTTGAAGCGAGGAGCGGTGTTCTCGGCCTTGATGACGATCGACTTCATGTTGTCCGGAATTACGACGGGGAAGACACCGCCGAAGAACCACCAGGCGGCTTCGAAGCCCTTGATCACCTCCTCGGTCGTCTGATTGAACGTCGGCCACACGAACTGGTGACGGCTGAAGCAGGCCGTGAAGATGAGACCCCAGCACACCCGCCGGCGCTCGCCGTCGGGAACGAGCCCGAGCCGACCGAAGTCGACCTGCAGTTCGGTGCCAGCAGGTGGGTCGTCCACCCTCACAGTCGTCGTTCGCCGGCCGGTACCACAGCGCTCGACGGCGAAGCGAGCGAGGGTGCGGTGCGGGACCTCGATGCCGTGGCGGCGGAGGAGTATCCCGATCTTGACGACGGTGAGGCCGTCCTCCACCAAGTCCTTGATGCGCTTCTCTTCAGCGAGCAGCGCCCTCCATGCCTCGCCGTGGCCGTCGGGCCGGTGGGGGCGAACCCGTTCCACCAACTGGCCGATCAGCTCGTCGGTCAGCTGCTCCTCGCCCCCGTCGCGGTCGAGCCCGAGCTCGATGGCGGCGGTGATGTACCGCCGTGCGGTCTTTCGGTCGACGCCGATCCCGTGTGCGATCGGGCGCTCGCCCTCACCTTTCAGCCAGCGCCGCAGCGCCTCTCTGATCTGGACCACCGATACCTCCCTGAACGCCATCGGGCCTCCTCGGAAACTGCTCCGGAGGCCCAGCCGAATGTCTTCTCGGCCGGAGGTGGTGGATGCTCAGGGTGGTCCCATGACTGGCAACGCGGGTGGTCCCATGCCGCTGGCAAAACTGGCGGCTAGGTGGTCCCATGTCGCTGGCAAACGACACTCCACGACCCTCCGTGGTCAGTACATCTGATGCCTACAACCCTTTATGGACAGCAAGCTCCTAGGAATTTCAGGATCTTCGCATTCGCCGGCCATCCCGGAGCGGGATGCTCCCGGCCTGCTGGTAGGAGTCCCACTCGTTGGGCGGCGGTCCATCCGGCCGACCATCGACTCCGCCGGAACATACCGGCACCGCAGCGCCAGCTGGACAACTCGCGCCACGTGGGTGATAAGGACGTCACGCCGGCCACCCAGACGGACGCTCGTCACCCGCCTCCCAAAGTGGCGTCAAGTCGTCTCCGACGAACGAGCCGTCCACGGCGAGCAGCCCGCACAGATCGACTCGGCACTCGGAGCATGCGCCGCTGGTCGACGTCGGGATCGAATGTTGTGCAGCAGGCGCCGAGCGGCTGAGGGCCCTCGGAAGCTGCCATCATGGGACCTTGCTTGCGATCGACTCGACTGCCCAACGCATCCTGGCGAAGGTTTACTGGGACGCCGGCGGCTGGAAACGACCTCCTGAGATGCCGGGCGAAGCGGAATTCGCATTGGCATGCGCGGCGGGCTACATGTTCGAGGACGTCGTTATGGGCCACGACGACCTAGTCCTGACCATCAAAGAGGCATCGGATGCTTTCGTCGCCAGTCTTTCAACGCGCTGGCTGTTCCTACGACCCTTGCTCCCCAGCCTGATAATCGCTCGCTCTTTGCCACAGCACGAATTTCAGCCGACAAGCCGCCCTGAGTGGAAGGCTGGCGGGATCGGTCCGTGTGCGGTATGTAACACCTGGTGCAAGCCGGACATTCTCATCGACCGGAACATTCTGAACTTCGAACGCCAGAAGTGGGGCGGCGTTCGCCACCTCGATCTGACGTTCGTGTGGTTCTGCCTCGATCGTCTGCGCCAAGAGGGCGGCGCTCTACCAACCAAAGAAGACGTCGACTTGCTACGTGCGCTCCTCGACGCTTTGCGGGAAGCGCCACCGACCATGTCCCTTACTCAAGCAGAGACATTGATCCGGTTGCTCAAGTCAACCAAGCAGGAACGGCACATGATGCTTGAGAGTCTCAGCACCATCAGCGTCCTTGAAGAGTCGGGCCATCGGGGTTTCCTTCACAGCTTCCCCCAAACCATTGATCGACAGGTGCCGAACCGCAACAGACGGCCCGATCCGCGCCGCGGCGGTTGCTACACGATCGGCGTCATCAGCCGAGCTGACCACGAATCTGGCGGGAGGGAGCCCTTAGTGTCCATCTCCCCGCCCATCAACTCAGGTGGACTGAGCGGCTGAGGCCAGACTTGCCGGACTAGGCGCGCAACCGGTGCTGCTGCCAGCCCACGGGGACGCGCCACCTGGACAGCCAGCTTCACGCTGTCAAGGCGCTGACAGGGCCTCTGCTTCCCAGCATTCGGGACCCATGAAGGCTCAGGCGCCGGCTACGAGTCTCTACGGTAAGAGCTCGAACGCCGCACAATGCTTCGGCCGAACCACGTTGAAATCTCGATGGTTGAGAGTTGCGACGACCGTCAGGTTCAGGCGCTCGGCGATCGCCACGACCGAGGCGTCGACCAGACCGAGGCCGAGGTCGGCATAGCGCTCGATGAGCTCGGCACAGCGACGGTAGTCGTTGGCGTCGAGGTCCTCGATTCCGAGTTCGCCATTGGCGGCCGACGTGACGAACGCTGCCTCGGCAGCCGGGCCGACCACCGACTCGATCAGCCAAGCGGTCTCCGCAATGACGGGAGCTGGTGTAACGAGTTGCCCAGCATGCGCGGCGAGGAGATCAGCGGACTTCTGGTGATGCCGATCCGTGGAGCTCACCGCCGAAAGCAGGACTCCCGTGTCAACGAGGATCACGCCTCGGCAGCTCGCCCAGCGGCCAGTTCGCGACGGATCTGCTTGTAGTTCTCGGAGAGGTCGTCGCGCGCCTCGACAATGCCGATGAAGCTCAGCGAGCCCGACTCAGCCGTGCCTGCCGGGAAGTCGCGCTCCAGCGTCTCAGCGATCAGCGACTCGACCGGCACCCCCCGGCGGGCGGCTTCGGCCTGCACACGACGGAGGACGTCATCAGGAAGATCGACTGTCACGGACACACCCCAAATCTACAGCCGGCCGTTGCCGTTCTCGGACGAGCACTAGCGGCACCGACGGCGCGACGCCGGTTGCGGCTCCCCGACGGCGTCCCTCCGCCACGTTTGTCCATCCTTTTGTCCATCCACGGCGGCGAGATGGTCAGATTCTGTCGCACCAGCCGGACGGCTCACCCCATCTGAGCAGCCAGAACACTACGCGAGCGAACCAGGTAGACACCCCTGTACGCCCTTTCAAGGTGGTAGCACGGGTTCGAATCCCGTTGGGGGTGCTCC
>JBEKYM010000081.1:0-3991 GCA_049510975.1 Acidimicrobiales bacterium | reverse complement strand
GCACGAACTCGTACGTGTGCGGTCACTCTGTGCACACGGTTCGCCGGCGCAGCGCCGGCTGGCCGTGGCGGCCGCCGCCCCGCCGGAGCCGGCGCAGCAGCCTCAGCCCCCCGCCGCCCCGCCGGCCTCGTCAGCCGCTCAAGCGCCGCGGTTCCCCCAGCGGTCCCGATGCGAGACGGCGGCGAGGTCGAGGCGTGAGCGCCAGCCGACCCGCTCCAGGTCGGGGGTCTCCTCCAGGTGGGTGACCGGGCCGACACAGAGCCAGGCGACCGGGCGGACGCCGGCGGGGATGCCGAGCAGCTCCGCCAGCCACGGCTCACGATAGAACGAGACCCACCCGACGCCGAGGTCCTCGGCCGTCGCCGCCAACCACAGGTTCTCGATCGCCAGGCAGACCGAGTAGAGGCCTGCGTCGGCGATCGCATGCCGGCCGAGCACGTCTGGAGAGCCCCGTGACGAGTCGTAGGTCACGACGACGCCGCAGGCCGCCTCGAGGATGCCCTCGATCTTGATGCCGGCGAAGCGCTCCGCCCGCTCCCCCGCCAAGGAAGCGGCGAAGGCCTGGCGTTCGTCGAGCACGTGGGCGCGGAAGCGCTCCCGGGTCTCGCGATCGCGCACGACGACGAAGTCCCACGGTTGTGACAGCCCGACGCTTGGGGCGGCATGGGCGGCGGCAAGCACCTTGGCGAGCGTGGCGTCGTCGAGCGACTCGTCGCTGAACTGGCCGCGGACGTCGCGGCGCCGGAAGATCGTGGCGTAGAGACCCGGATCGTGCACCGCCGAGAAACCTACCGGGCGCCGGCACAGCACCAAGGGCCGTGCAGATCAGAGCTTCTCTTCTAGAGTCGGCCTGCCCGAGGTGACCCCACCACGGCGAGCCAGGAACGATGAGGAAGGATCGATCGGTGATGACGATGCCGTGGTTGGGTGATGCCTGCGGGCTCGTGGCGGCCTTTCGATCCGGTGACCTCTCGCCCCTCGAAGCTCTCGACGCCTGCATCGGGGCGATCGAGGCGACGCCGCTCAACCCCTTCAGCCACACCGACTTCGACCGCGCCCGGGAGGCGGCCGCGACCGCCGACGTGTCGCTCCCCTTCGGAGGGGTCCCCTTCGGCGTCAAGGAGCTCGAGTCCGTGGCGGGCTGGCCGGCGACGTCGGCATCCCTGCTGTTCAAGGATCGCGTCGCCGCCGGCGATCAGACCTCGGTCACGCGGCTGCGCCGGACAGGCGCCCTGCTCGCCGCCCAGACGACCTCGAGCGAGTTCGGGGGCATCAACTGCACCTCGACTGAGCTGCACGGCACGACAAGAAACCCATGGGATCTCACCCGCACACCGGGCGGCTCGTCCGGCGGTACCGCTGCCGCCGTCGCCGGCGGGTTGCTGCCCATCGCCACCGGGAGCGACGGCGGCGGGTCGATACGGATTCCGGCGGGTTTTGCCGGCTTGTTCGGGTTGAAGGCGACCTACGGCCGCATCCCGAAAGGTCCCGCAGCCGGCATCGAGCCACTTACTGCCACGCTGGGTTGTTTGACGAGGTCGGTGCGGGATACCGCCCGGTACTTCGACGCCTGCAACGGCTTTGATCAGCGCGACCCGTACAGCTTGCCGGCGGTGAGCGGCTGGGAGGCCGCTCTCGGGACGCACGACCTCGCCGGCAAGACCGTGGCGATCCTGCCCGACCTCGGGATCGCCCGCGTCCGCCACGAGGTCGCCGAAGTCGTGGCAGTCATGGCAGAACGTCTCGCCGCAGCCGCCGGGCTGCGCATCGTCGAGGTCGTCCCGCATCTCCCGCGGCTGCGGGGCGAGTGGTCCGTCGCCAACCAGCCCTCTTTCGTCGTCAGCCTCGGAGACGCTTACCCGGACCGCATCGAGGAGCTGTCGCCGGCGATGCGTTTCGGACTCGAGATGGCCCGCGAGCGATTCAACCTTGAGCGTGCCGCCTCGATCGAACGGTACCGTCGCACCCTCAACGAGGCGCTCGCCGACATCTTCGAGCAGGCCGACTTCGTCATGGCCTCCACCAACCCCGATGTCGCCTTCGTCGCCGAGGGACCGCCGCCGTCGACGATCCCTGGCGTCGACCTCATCCAGGAGATCGGCCTCACGGGGGCGCTCATGAACAACGCCGCCCTCACGGCTCCATCGAACCTGAACGGCAGCCCGGCCGTCAGCATCCCCGCTGGCCTCGTTGACGGCCTCCCCGTTGGCTTGCAGGTCCTCGCCGGCCACCACCGCGAGCAACTGTTGCTCGACCTCGCCGTCAGAGCAGAGCGGGAGATCGGCTGGCCGCTCGTCGCCGCCGGGTCGCCCCTGCGGGCCTAGGGCAACGGTTACGCAACCGTTGTCTTCCCGCCACGCAGAGTGGCATTCGCGAGCCCCCGCGGGACCGGTCACCGCGATGAGAAGGTTCTCCGAGTTTGTTGACGAAGTCAGCGACAGCACTTAGAGTGTCGCCCCGAGGGGCTCTGGCGGTATGCCCGAGATCAAGTTGGGATCGGCGAGGGAGTCCCCGTTTCCACACGGAGTAAGAGACCGGGTGGGCGAGAATTCGGTGGTGGCAGGTCGTCGCCATCGATTGGAAACAGGGGGAAGCATGAAGAAACTCCTAGCGGCTCTGTCCGCGGCCGGCCTCGTATCGCTCGGCATCTCGAGTGCTCTGGGCGCCACCGCGGCCAACGCCTCGATCCGCCCGCACGCGCCGTTTGCCGTGACGGTGAGCAAGACGACTGGTCTGTCCACCACGGCCAACACGAAGCTCAAGGTCAAGATCACCGGCGCCAGCAAGGGCGACGCTCTTGAGGCCGGCATCTGCAACGACGACGCCTCGCAGACGAGTCCGCTCTCGGACCCGACGGACGCGTGCACGAGTCCGGACATCGCGATTGCTCCCGCCAGCGGATCCGTCTCCATCACATTGACCCTGAAGCCAGGCTTGCAAGGCAGTGACCCCTTGTCAGGATGCCCGGCTTCGTCGTCGCAGACGGGTCTCGGCATCAGCTGCATCGTGGCAGCAGCAGACCTCACCGCCAGCGAGACGGCTGACGTCCCGTTGTACTTCAAGAACGGCAAGGTCACGGTCACCGGTACTGGTGGCGTCGCCACGATCACCGTCAAGAGCGGATTCGAGACGGCTGGCCTCGTAGGTAGCTCGCCGAGTACGCTTACCGGCCCTTGCCAGGCTTTCAGTGGCACGGTCGCCGGCGGCGCAGCGCCGTGGACGACTGACCCGCTGTGTGACGACGCTGACAACGCCCCTGCCGGCGTTGGTGGCCCGTATCCGGCTGGATACGGATTCGCCGCTGGCGAAGCCGTCCTCGCCTACCTCGGTACGACCGAGGTCGGTGGCGCACAGGCTGACGCCGATGCTCCGGTGCCGGTTGCGACGCCTGGTGGCGTCACGGTCACGCTCGGCTCGGCACTTCCTGCGGGCAAGTACACGATCGACCTCGTCGGTTCCGGTTACACCGCTGGCGCCGACGCCTCCGGCGTGACGGTCAAGGTCACCGTCAAGGTGTCCGCCTCCGGCAAGGTCACCTGAGCACGCAGTATTCGTAGCATCGCCGTTCTCCTGAACGGCAGCTACCGCCCCGGGTGGTCCGCCACCCGGGGCGGTTTCGCGTCCGGGCACACATCGGTCATGAGGCACTGTCGGGTTTCTTGGCGGATGAGCGGGAACGCTGGAATGGCCACCACGACCGGCGCCGCCGCTCGGCTTCGTAGTACGGGCGCATCCGCAGCCGTGCCGGTGGCAACGCACCGTAGACGACGACGGTCTCGCCATCGCGCAGCGTCCGCAGCAGCGCGCTCGGAGCGAGGCGGCGCACCGAAGCCGACTCCGTGCTGCTCCAGCGCCCGTCGTCACCGACGGTCGTCGATCGGTCCGTTCGCTCGTCGTCACCGATGAGCGAGCTCAGATGGTCGAGCGTGAGCGGGTCGGCGCTCCCGGGGCAGAGCACTTTCGCCCGGTGGTTGTTGACGATCGTCGGCCA
>JBEKYM010000080.1:0-4414 GCA_049510975.1 Acidimicrobiales bacterium | reverse complement strand
GCCTTCTCGAACATCGATGAACGAGGCATGTCCGGCGAGGAACTCGAGCGCAGCCTGAGCCTGCTGCGGGCGTGCTGGAGCTTCTTCGACGAGGTGCGCTCGCGAGTGTCGGCCGAGATGCAGAAGGGTCCACGTGGCGGCGGGCGTGACCGGGACCGGATCGTTGGCCACACCCTCGGAGTAGAGCAGGACTGGGCAGGCAAGCTCGGCGTACACACTCCGCAGGGCGCTGTGGTAACCGACGACGAGGGGCTGGCGGCCTATCGGGACGCCTACTGCAATGCCATCCGGACATTTCACTCCGAAGGCAAGAGAGCGCGAACTTGGCCGCTGAAGTTCCTGATTCGCCACAGCGCCTATCACACGATGGATCACGCCTGGGAGATGGAAGACAAAGACCTGACCTAGCACCAGTTCCGGGACTGGACGACACCCTCACTGCTTCCGGGGAACCCGCCCTGGTCGACGTCGACTCGGACGGCAACGGGCCTGGGACCTCGCGGCTGAGGCGCCGGCCACCCTTCCGCCCTGCTGATCCGCCTGTCTGAGTGACTCGGTCTTCGGGTTAGGTCCCGGCTCCGAAAAAGCTGCGGAATGCCGCCACCACCGACTCGCTTGCCTCTTCGGGAAGGAAGTGACCGCACGGGAGGGGGTTTCCTTGCAGTTGTTCGGCCCACGCACCCCATCTGGCAAGCGGCTCGTAGCGCGCAACGAGGCCGTGCTCGCCCCAGAGCGCCAAGGTCGGGACCGTGATCTTCGCCTGATCGCCCCGATCGATGGCGCGGTCCGTCGTCCAACCGGCGCGGTAGTCCTCGCACATGGCGTGAATCGACCGCGGGTCGCGGGCACACGCCAGGTAGTCGGCAAGGCTCTCAGGAGCGAACTCGTAGCCGGACCTCGCGAACATCCAGCCGAAGAAGAAACCCGGATCCGCCCCGATCAACCGCTCCGGAAGATCGAACGGCTGGGCGAGAAACGACCAGTGCCAGTACACCACCGAAGACAGCTCATCGATCGACGCCCAGAAGTCTGCCGTCGGGAGGATGTCGAGGACGGCCAGCCGGCTCACGACCCCGGGGGTGTCCAGTGCGAGGCGGTACGCCACGCGGCCTCCGCGGTCATGACCGGCAACGGCGAACCGCTCGAAACCGAGGGCGGACATGACAGCGACCTGATCCTTGGCCATTGCCCGCTTCGAGTACGTCACGTGGTCCGGGTCGCCGGGCGGCTTGTCGCTCCGCCCGTAGCCGCGCAGGTCCGGCACGACGACGGTGAAGTCCGACGCCAGTTCGACTGCCACGGAACGCCAGCACATTCTCGTCTGCGGGAAGCCGTGCAGGAGGAGGAGCGGGGGTCCCGACCCGCCGACGAGGACATCGATCTCGACGCCGTCGCCCGGGAGGCGCCGGGCCGAGAACCCTTCGATCACGCCATCGCTCATCGTCGTGGGCCGGTCTTCAGTTCAGATCGCTCCTGTACCTCCGATTCTCCCGTCGTAACGCCGTAGACGCCAGGTAGGTGATCAACAGCGCCTGTGACGGCGGCGGCATCGCTGGCCGCCTTTGCGCGGCACAGGAACACCGGTGGCGGCGTTGCGGCGGTGAGCGACTGGAGGACGGGCTGCTCGCCCTCGGACTTGAGGAGCCTGACGGCGTACGAATAGCTCTGCCGCTTGTCAAGGTAAGAGCAGAACTCGATATCGGCATTCAACTTGAGCTCGCCGCGAACCACACTCGTCTGGTAAGCGCCGATGGCGGGATTGAGGAACACGTCCACGGAGAGGGCGAGTGGGATGGTCGTCGCCGTGCTGGCGACATGCCCCCCGTGCGCCGGCCACGACAAGCCCATCGCCGGCTAGGTGGCGGTCTCGTGGAGGAGCACCTCGTAGTGGTGGAGCTCTCCGTCGGTGTCGACCAGGCGGAATCCGGCTCGGACGAGGGTCCGCTGTGAGGCGATGTTGTCCGGAGTCGTGTCGGCGATCACCCTGGACAGTCCCTGCTCGGCGGCCACGGTCAGGATGGCGACGACCGCCTCCGCCGCGTAGCCGTGGCCGCGGGCAGAGGGCACGAGGCCGTAGCCGATCTCCACACAGCCGCCATCTGGCTGGCCCTTGAAGCCGAGCCCTCCAATGGCCCGCCCGTCGGCCAGGCAGGCCACGCGGTAGTAGCCGAACGGCCCTTGCGCTCCGTGCATGGCAGTAGCGCGGAGGAATCCGCCAACTGCGCCGACGTCGCCCTCGAAGGGGAAGTCGTCTGCCCACGTATCGGCTGGGCCTGCGCGCCGGGCGACGATCCGTTCGGCCTCAGAGACATCGATCGCATGCAACTGAAGGCGCGAGGTTCGAACGTCGGTCACGTCGGGAGGGACTCAGCCGACTCGCCGAGGGGAGCGCCTGGCATGCGAAGCGCAAATCACAGCCCGGGAAACGGTTCTTCGAGAGACCCGATCACGTGCGTGCCACCGGCGCTCGCGAGCTCGTCGGTCGAGTAGTGGCCGCTCGCAACGCCCACCGGGACCGCTCCAGCGGCGTTCGTCGCCTCCATGTCGTGCGGGGTATCGCCGACGACATAGACCTGGGCAGGCGTCAGCTGGTGATGCAACCTCGTCGCCTTGCTGATCGCCAACCTCGTGAGCTCGCCTCGGTCGGGCGAGTCCGAACCGTAGGCGCCGAAGATGAAGAAACGGTTGAGGTTGGCAGGGAGGAGCTTCGTCCGGGCCGCCCCTTCCATGGCACCGGAGACGAGGCCAAGCGTCACTCCGGCCTCCCCGAGGCGTACCAGGGTCTGCTCGGCACCTGGGAGCACGTGGTACTGCTCCGAAGTCCAGATGTCATCGGCCAGGTGCAGCAGGTACTGGACATAGAGATTGCACAGCTCGTCCTCGGTGGGGTCCCGGCCGAGCACGCCGCGAAACGTTGCACGGGCGACCTGCGGATCGGTCTCGCCTGCCGAGCTGTGCTCGCCGATGTCGGCGGGGATGCCGTAGAGCTTCTGGAAGGCCGCCGTCCAGCTCCGCGCCCCGGATCCACCTGTGTGAACGAGGGTCTCGTCGATGTCGAACAGCACGACGACCGGCTTGGTCACCCCGGCGATGCTAGCGGTCTGTCTTTGAACTCGGCGAGCAGCCAGCCGAGTCGTCGCAGTCACCCGGGCGGGCGAATACTCTTGGCGAGCGTGGTCCTGCGACGCGAGCTGCTGCTGGGTCTCGCGCGGCTGAACGCCACGACCACGGTCCTGCAGCGCGCTCGCCTGGCTGATCCGCGCGCAGGCATGTGGGAGGCCGCCGACGTGCAGTGGTGGTGGCGCCGGCGGCGGGCGACTGACGAGATGGCGCTCCCGGTCTGGTTCGACCAGCTCGGGCCCGTGGCAGCAGCAGGGTTGACGGCCTGGGACGACAACAACTGGCAGGCAGACGTCTTCGCCGTGCCCTCGCTCGTCGATCGGGAAGGCGTCTTGGCGGCGACGCTAGAAGCCACGGTCGGACATCTGGGCAAGGCACTCCAGCTGCTCGTGCACGAGGACGACGCGCCGCTGACGGAGCTCGCCATGCAGAGTGGGTTCGTGATGACCGACGAGGTGTCGGGCACCACATGGATGGACGCCGACCGACGCCCGCCGGTTGCGGAAGTCGATGGGTTCGCGATCGTCGATCGCGTGACACGCGCCGATCGTCCGCACCCGATGATTGCCCGCAACGGCGAACTCGTCGAGCAGCGGCTGCGACAGTGCTCGCTCTACGATCCGGCGCTCGATCTGGCAGTCGAGGACGCCGATGGACGGGTGGCCGGCTACGCGTTGTTCTGGTTCGACCACACGACGGTGGTCGGGCTCCTCGAGCCGATGCGCGTCGACGACGAATACCAACGACGCGGCCTCGCCCGCATGCTGCTGACGCACGGCCTCCATCGGCTGGCACGCAAGGGCGCACGCCGTCTGAAGGTCGGCTTCGTGACCGATGCCGCCCGCAGCCTGTACCTCGGCGCCGGCTTCGTTCAGACCTCCGTCGATCGCCTGCTGATTCGACCGGCATCGCAAGAAGAACCGAGGCAGTGACGCTGGTCTGGCGCACGAGCTGCCCTCACCCAGGTCAGTCCGGTCAGCCGACCTGCATGAGGCCACCCTCGTAGGCGATGACGACAAGTTGTGCCCGATCTCGAGCCTCGAGCTTCATGAGGAGCCGGCTCACGTGAGTCTTGGCCGTGGCAGCGCTCATGTGCAGATCCTCGGCGATCTCTGAGTTCGATCGGCCCCGGGCGACCTGGACGAGGACTTCTCGCTCTCGTGGCGTGACGATGACCCGATGGAGGAATGGCGGCAGCGGGCTCGACACTGGTTGTCCCGCACCGCTCACCTCTTCGACCTTACAGAAGGAGTCGGGCGTCGTCATCAGCCCTCCGGGGCGGTCACGGCTACGC
>JBEKYM010000079.1:0-4809 GCA_049510975.1 Acidimicrobiales bacterium | reverse complement strand
CTCGTCATCGTCGAAGACGCCCGTGCCCCACGTGCCCATCGATCGCAGACCGTAGTCCGACGTCGGGTGTCAATCCGACGGGAGCCCTTCTCAGATTCGCGACTCCGGCCGTCGGACACCGAAGTTCTGAGCAGGGAGCATGGCGCCACACCGCTCAGCCTCCTCCCCTCGGGGCCCCGGCGAGTTGAGAACCCCCCGGCATCGCAACCCGATCGCCCTCTTGCTTCGGCCGCGTTCGGCCGGCGACCATGTCGCCGCAGCACTCGCGTGGTGGGAGGTGCGAAACTCAGGCATGGGCAAGCACCTGTACCCGGAATGCCGACCCAGCGGGCTGCTGTGACGGCGGACGAGGACCGCGCGTCCCTCGGACCGCCCCGGCCCGACACTGGCCTGTTGCACACAGCCGCTGGTCAGTTGCACGAGATGTTCGGGGTGCATCGTCAACTCGACCACATCTTGTACGAGTCGGCCAAGCGAGTCGGTGGGGTCGAATTCGAGAGCATCTTCAACCCCATTTCCCCTGAGGCCCTTACAGCAACACCTCGTATGGATGCCATCAATCACGACCAGGTTTTCCTGCGGTCGTCGGCGATATCGTCCGCCGAGGCCGAGACCACGCTCGGTTTGCTCGAGATCCTCCACGGCGATTACGCCGCCCCGAACATCGAGACATTCGCGGAGTTCGCCGAGCAGGCGAAGCTATTCGAGCGGCTCGCCGAGGGGCAGTCGTTCATCTTCGTGGGTTCGCATCTGGAATTCCAAGACGTGGGTTTCAACCTCGGCTACCTCACGCGTGCCGCTCAGCGGAAGGGCCTGGACCGCCTCGACACCCGAGCGACGCTGATGATCGGCCGGTTGTTGGGATACCTCGAGGTGATGGGCATGAACGTCATTGACGACGTCCTCAGAAAAGTAGCCAACGTGCTGAAGACCTTTCCGGTGAGTGGCGGGGAAGCCGTCAACGAAGGCGATATCACCGATGAGGATCTCACGCTCCGGGTCAAAGCGTTCCGCAAGCGACAAAATGCCTACACGCGTTCGGAATTCATGAACCTGATGACGTCCGATCACGGACACATCGTCATCGAGGCCGGCAGCGGCTCACGCGACGCCAAGGACGCCCACGGCTATGTGGTCATGGAACCCTTCGCTGCCGGAACCCGAGAGGACCTCTTCCTCGCTTCGCGGGCTGGCGCGGTCATCTTCCCCATCTTCGGTGACTACGGCAACCGTGAGGAACCGAGCATCGTCGGGTTCGGTCCTGAGATCCGCAGCCTCGACAGTCCCCAGCACGCGCATGCCATCGGGGAGATGATCGCAAGCATCGGCAACCGGGCCCGGGGCGCCGCCTCCCACCAATACCCCGACGTACCCCGTTTCCGGATCCCCATCAGATATGGCAGCTACGAAAGCTAATGAGGCGGCGAGCAACGGCAGTACACCGAGTCGGCGGCCTGCGGTCGATGTCTTCGAAACCCACTCTCGGTGGATTCGCCGACTGGCATGTCCAGGAACACAACCCTTTCGGACGGCGCCATCGAAGTCGGCTCGAAGGCTCTGGAGGCCATTGACCGCGTGGACGGAGCACAGGCAGAGTGTCGAATCCGGAGCAGGCGTCCGCCTACAAAGAAAGGGGCGGCCGTATGGCGCCGCCGGGACAAGGGAGTTGCGGGATGACGACGTATCTCGTTCTGTTGGATGCCCACGCGATGGACCACATTCCCGAGGAGGACATGCCCGCCGTGGATGAGGCCGCACACGCCGTCTGCCAGGACGCCATCAACGCCGGCGTCTGGGTTTGCGGCGGTGGACTGCCGGACCAGAAGGCGAGCATCGTGGCCACCGACGGGACGGTCACCGAGGGTCCGTCGGTGGGCATCGGCGGAATCTCAGTCGTCGAGGTGACCTCACGCGAGGAGGCGCTGGAATGGGCTGCGAAAATCGCCGTCGCCTGCCGCTGTGCGGTAGAGGTCTGGGAGATCGGGGCCGACCCCAAGCTCGAGGCGATGCTCCGACAGGTCGATAGCCGACGGTGACGTACCGACGACTGAGGTCTCCTCTGCCAGGCGGACACTGAAGGTGACGAGCGCGTTTGCGCAGAGCATGGCCAGGAACTTCGAGCAGGCGCTGCGGCTGATGGAGGTAGCGCTTGGAGACTGTCCTGACGAGCTGTGGGAGTCGGACCTATGGCCGGACGAGGCGCCCACGGCTCCAACGCCGCAGGGGGGACTGCACGGCTCAGCCCCGTGGTTCCTCGCATACCACGCGCTGCTGACCCTCGACTACGACCTCACTGCCGAGTTCGAGCCGTGGCAACCACCGCCGCCCTTTGACGAGAACACCTACGCCTTTCCCAACCGTATGTTCAACAAGGCGGAACTCCTCGGTTACGTCGACTACTGCCGCGGGAGAGTGCGACATACCTTTGACGCCTTCACCGAGGAGATGGCCGTTCAGCCACTCCCCAGCACCCACCGGGACCACGGCATGCTGTTCGGCGTGATTGTCGGCGGTATCCCGCTGCACGTCGTTGAGCACGCCTCCCAGATCCGCCAGTTCCTCACCGCCGCCGGCGTCAAGGTCCAACCCATGCCCGGCGATCGTGGGTACCGGGGCTGACCGTGACGGTGGTCCGGCTGCCCCGATCGTCCGCGACAGGTAGCGCTGATGCGGCTTGCCGTTCCTGCGTCGTCCCATCGGCGCCGGCGCCAAGCGCACAGCCCGAGCCCGTGCAGGGCGCGCAGGGACGGCCGGTTGTCGACGAGCTCACGCGGCAGCAGACCGTCGAAGTGCTCGGGGCCGGCGGTCACTCATCGCGAAGGCCCTGGTGATCCTTTGTGTCGCAAGCGAGCGGGCGAACGGGCGTCCGGAAGCTCTTCACCCGGCTGGGATCGTCACTCGTTCGACGACCTTTGCCGTCGGTCCACCGTTGTTAGACATGGTGTTTCCCGTGAAGACCTTCTTCGTGGAGGTGCCCTGGGAGTTCGTCACGGTGAGGGTGACGGAGAAGGTGTTGGCCGTCGCGTACGTGTGGGTGATGCTGGCGTGGGTGGTCTTCAGGGTGTGGCCGTCGCCGAAGTTCCAAGCGTACGAGGCGATCGTCCCGACCGGCGAGGATGAGGACGAAGCATTGAAGGTCGTCGGCGAGCCAGCCGGTGCCGACGTCACGGTGAAGGCGGCGGTCGGCGCCTGGTCGGGGACGAAGGCAATTCCCGTGGGGGTTCCGTACGTCGACGGCGAGGCACTCGGTGAGCCGGCCGAGTTGGTAGCGGTGTCGATGGCAATCATCTGGCTGTTGATGGTGCACATCAAATACAGCGTTGCCCCGCTCGGGACGATGGCCATGGGGCCGAGATACGACCCGCTGCCGGAGGGGCACGCGGGTCTTGGGATCTGGGCTTCGGGCGTGTTGGTCTTGAGGTCGAGGGGCGTGACTCCGGTGACTGCATTGTCACTGGAGGAGTTGTTCACGTAGGCCGTCTTCCCGTTCGGCGTGATGACGATCAGGGTAGGCGCGTCCCCTGCTGGAATCTGCGATCCCACGGTGTTCGTGGCAGTGTCGATGGGCGTCACCCACCCTGCCGCCAAGATGCCCACGGCGTTCATGACGACGTAAGCCACTTTGCCGGCCGGGGCAATGGCGATGCCGCCGGAGAGCGCCTCTTGGTATCCGTCGGGCCACGTGCCCACGTAGTCGGGGACATCGATCTGTGCACCGACGGTGTTGTTGGTGAGATCGATGGGCAGCACGACCCCGTAGCAGGTCGTTGCAGACGTGCAGGGTCCGAGTTTGGACGTGGGCACGTAGGCCGTCTTCCCGTTTGGCGTGACGGCGATACTCAAATCACCGCCTCCCCCCGTGATCGGAGTAGGAATCGGTGTGCCGGCGATGTCGGTAGCCAGGTCGACAGGGATGACGTCCTGGAAGGCGACCACGTACGCCGTCTTCCCGTTCGGTGCGATGGCGATCGGCCCGAGCGGGCTCTCGGGCAGGGAGATCTGGGCTACCGCGGCGTTGGTGGCCGTGGAGATGACGCTGAGCGAGCCTTTCGTCGTGCCTTCCTCGTAGGCGTCCGTCACATAGGTGTCCAACCCGTTGGGAGCGACGGCTACGCCAGAGGCGCCGTACGTGCTGCCCGTCGAGATGTCCTGTCCGAGCCAGGTGTCAGAGGAGCTGTCGAAGGCGTCGATGAAGGTCGAACCTTCAGAGACGTAGGCCAGTTGGGACGAGGAACCGGCATCCGCGGACGTTGGCGCGACGATGTTGAGTGCGACCGCGCCGCACACGATGCCGAGCACCCGGCCGGCAGTCAGCGCCCGCCGTGGCGCGGTACGGCGTTTCTTCTCCGGACGTCTCGAAATCAGCATGCGGTCACCTGGCCCCGTCCCCTCGCAGACGAGCGAGCCTACCCGGAGGGAATCGACGAGCTGAATCGCCGCCTTGACTCATCAGAAACCCCCTCCTGGCTCCAGTCGTTGCCTCACCTGAAAGCTCCCGCTCCCTGTCGGGAGCTGAGGGGCGATCGCCGCGCTTGGAACCCGACGGAATCTCCCGGTCAGCTCGTCGGTAGCTGCGCGGCTGCCGGCGAGCCGGCGGCGACCTCGGCCTTGAGGGCGGCGAACTCCTTGTCCACCTCGGCGGCCGACCCGGCTTCGTCGAGGTCCTTCTGGATGTCGTCGGTGGTGCCTCCAACGTCCTCGAGCACTCCGGACTGGAGCAGCTCGTCGACAGCGCCCGCGTGCGCCTGCATCGAGGCGATCTTGTCCTGGGCGCGCTGGAGCATCTCCCCGGAGTCGCTGAAGGTGCTC
>JBEKYM010000078.1:0-4997 GCA_049510975.1 Acidimicrobiales bacterium | reverse complement strand
GCAGGAGTGATAGCCCGCGCCTTCTTCGCGGCGGCTTCGATCAGGCGACCGGCGCGGCGAAGTCGCATTGGGGGACGCTCGCCTCTGTGACTGGTTCGTTCCAGAAGTACGTGATCCGCATTCCAAGGTCCTCGGGCTTGAGGGTAAGCGTTTCGGGGTTGATACCGCCCTCGTCCGCCCAGGCACGCAACGCCTCGCCCGCGAGCTGCCAATGCACGCTCGGGTTCCCTCCCGGTCCACTCGGTACCCCGTCGCTCGGTATCGCGACGTACGCCTCGCGATGTGCGGGTTCGGTGCGCAAGCTCAACTCCGGATAGTGCGATGCCAGCGCTTTCGCGTCCGACTCGGGGACCGGCTTGCACCATTCAACGGGGCCGTCGCTGTCGGCGCTCACCTCACCCCAGAAGATGGCGAACGTCGCACCTTCTCGTCCCTTCATCTTCGGCAACGGCCGCTCGCGCATGATCGCGATGAACTCCTTGCCGAGCGCCCACGCACCCTGTTCGTCGACATTGCGCTTCAGGCAGAGCACGCTCCGCTCGGGTATTTCTCGTGTGGCAACTTCGTACATGACGGACCTCGTTCCACGCAGTCGGTTGACGAGGTAGTCGGCAAGCTCACGGCGGACGTCGTGTGCGGACTCGACCTCCCGCCAGTGCGCCGCGATCTGGTCTGCGGCATCAACCGGATCGGATGCGAGCAGTTCCTTGATCGCCGCGAGCGGCAATTCAAGCTGGCGCAGCATGGCTACGAGACGGGCGGCTTCAAGCTGGGCGTCGTCGTAGTAGCGATAGCCCGAGGCTTCGTCGACCCTTGCGGGAAGCAGCACGCCGAGCTCGTCGTAGAGACGAAGCGCCTTCACCGACAGACGCGACCGCCGTGCGAACTCGCCGATACCGATTTCTTCCACGCCTCATACTTCCTCGTCGTCGAGCCGAACAGCCCGACTCATCGAGTGTGCGGCCTCCCCGAGGGGGAGAGTCAAGCTCATGGGCCGACGCGGCGCAGCGATCCGGTCACCCTCGCGTCGTCCCAGATCGCCCGGGCCGGCGGGCGCACGGCGGCACACCTGTGAATCGGGTGCGTACTTTCGCGAGCGACTGACGGCGCTGACTCCGGGAGTGCCGTCAAGGATCAGAGCCAGCTCATCCCCACGCATTCCGCCGAGAGCGCTCGATTGCCGCCCCGTCGACTTGGGAAGCACCCCCGACGCGAGAGGAGGGCGGCCATACGGCCGCCCTCCTCGTTGTCAATGATCGGTCGAGCTCAGCAGAGCCCAGCCGGACTGCTGTCGTGAATCGGGTGGCAGGTGTTGGTGGTCCAGGTGTTGGCACCGCCCGAGAGGTCCTGCGCCCCGTACAAGGTGTCGTTCGACATGGTGTTGCTCGTGAACACGTTGCCCGAGGTGTTGACGTCGGCGAGGATGCCGTCGTTGCTGTTGTTGCTGGCCTTGTTGTGGTTGACCGTGTTGCCCGTCGAGTTGCCTCCGAGGCTGCCGGGACCGCCTACGTAGATCCCGTTCACCTCGTTGCCGTTGGCGGTGTTGCCGCTCACGGTGACGCCCGTCGCCCCGTAGAGGGCGATGCCGTTGCCGACGTTGCCCGACAGGTGCAGGTTGCTCGTGACATTCACCGTGTTCGTCGTGCTGTCGATGGCGATGCCGTCGCCCAAGGTCGAGTTCTCGGCCGTGTCGCCCTGGAACGTCCAATTCGTCGGCGCCACGATACCGTCGTCGGTGTTGAACGCATAGACGTTCAGGTCGTTCGAGGATGCGTCCGTGGTCTTGACGCTGACGACGCCTCCGCCATAGATGAGCACGCCGGACGCCCCGTAGTAGCCACCGGTGTAGGAGTTGTTCGTGACGAAGTCGCCCTTCAGCGTGAGCGAACCGGCGTCATAGCCCTGCACGCCGTTCTGAGCCGTGAGCGACGTCGGCCCGATCCCGGTGACCGTGGAGTTCTCGATCTCGCAAGTCGCGCCGGGGTCGTCGCAGGTGATGCCGTTCTTCTGGTAGCTGGTCACCACGACGTCGTTCATCGTCACGTCGGCGGTCGTGGCGTCAGGGCCGGCGCTGATCAGGCGTCCGCCGGCTGGGCGGCTCGGCCTGACGGCAAGCGGCGACACGCGCTTGGCAGAGCGGTTGGCGGCGAGGAGCGACCGACCGGTCCGGACCGCCGGACCGGCGCTCGGGCCGACACTCGACGGTGCGTCCACGTAGACCGCCAGCGAGCTCTGGCATCCGAACAGGCCGGCTCCCATGTTGATGTTCTCCACGTCTACGCCCGAGATCGTCCCGTTGGAGTCCGGGTAGTAGATGCCGTCAAAGCTCGTGGCACAGCTCCCGAACGCTTCGACGAATGGCTGGGCGTTGGCGCCGTCCACATTGAAGTTCTTGAGCGTGGCGGTGACCCCAGGGCTCACGTAGATCTCTGGGTACTGCACGTAGCCGGGAGTATCGGACTCGACGTAGCTATTCGGGAGAGTGGACGGGTCGATCGAAGTCGACGAGGAGCCGGCGCCCGATATGGTCACGTTCTGCGTGATGATCAGCTGCTGGGGGTAGCTCCCGGCGGCCGCGTGGATCGTCGTGCCTGGCGTCGCCACCGTGAGCGCATAGGCGATCGTCTGACATGGAGTGCTCGGCAGTCGACAGGAACCGGAGTCGGAACCGGCGGGGTTCACGTACTCCGATCCGCCCGGCGACGCCGACGCCGTGGTGCCCGCCATCGCCAAGGCGGCACCTGTTAATCCTACGATCAGCGCACCGCCGAGCACCGTTCTCGTTCCCCTCGCGCACAGGCTCTTCAGACCGCGCGCGCGTTGGCTCTTGGTCATGCTGGGTTCTCCCTCACTCGTGATCGACCCGGTGGGTCTGCCGGATCGTAAGTCGTGTCTTCGGCAATGACAACAGCTGTCGCGCTGCGTGGCCGGGTGGACGCCACGAGTGCGTATTGGTCTAAGAATCGTCAGTTCATCTGTCAAAGCGAAGCTCGCGGCTGCCAGTCGAGGTCAGCCAGCGGGGCGCCCAGACGAGAGCAGGCCCGAGCCCGTTGTGTCCAGGCCCGGGCCTGCTCGCAGTCGCTACGGCCTCGGCCTCACCGGCAGCGCTGCTTGACTCGTGGCGCTCGCCGGTGCCGTCGTGGCCGCCGGTGAGGCGTGGCGGCTACGGGGTGTGGCCGTCCGGGTGCTGGCCGAGCTGCAGCGCGAAGTTCGCCAGTGGCAGTCCGCTGATGTCCTCGGTCGGAAGCCAGAAGTAGCCGGGACCTCCCCACTGGTACACCGGGGTGGGCGTACCGCTGACCGGCTGCGCCCCGGTGGTGGCCTCGACTGTCAGGCCGTTCTCGCTCACGACCGACTCGGTCAAGTAGGCGTCGCCGGCGACGTCGGTGAAGACGAAGACGAACCGGTACCAACCGTCGGTGGTGATGGTCGACGTGCCACTGCAGGAACCTGGGGAACCGTTGCCGAAGTTGAGCACGAACCCGTTCGTCTCGAAGCAGGCCGTGATGACGTTGTCGATGCCGTAGGTGCCGGACGAGTTGTTCAACTCGACGTCGTCATCGACGAGCGTCCCGTTGGTCATCGGGGAGCTCGGGGACAGATACAGGTCGTCGGTGACGGTGAAGCCGCCGGCCGGGAAGACGCTGTAGCTGCCGGCAGAAGCACCGGAACCGAAGAGGGCATACGGGCCCGTGCAGTACTCGCCCACACTCGGCTCGGGACATCCGACTCCTTGGTTCCCGTCGGCGTCACCGGAGACGACTGCCATCCAGCTGCCGTGAAGCGCCGCTGTCTCCGGGGCGTAGTTGCCGTAGCCACCGTTGTTGTAGTTGGAAGAAACCCGGTCGATCGTGCCGTAATCCGAGTAGATCGGGTTCGGGTTCGGGTTGCCATCGCAGGGCTGATTGCCGTCACCTGGGCAGAAATAGCTCGTGTTCGTCGCGAACTCCTGCGCAAAGGCCGTGATGCTCCCTGGAGGAGCGGAAATGTCGGAACGAGCCGACCCCTGTGGTCGGAGGTGTTGCACGGTGCGAGCAGTTGCATTAGCGCCTGCTCCCGAACCGGCCATGGCAAGAACCATGGTTGCGGCGACGGCGACTGCTCCGATCGATCCGATGAGCATCCGCATCTTCGTCAATCTTCGATGTCCCACGCTGTTCTCCTTGCCTCTGGTCATCTGCGGGCGCGCGTCAGCTACCGCGACAGGGACTCAAAGTGCAGTCTCGGGCTTTGCTGACCCTTCCAACCCCCGTTTTGACTTGGTAAGGCGAACCTAGCCCTGTAACGAAAGTTTGTCACCTGACTGTCAATTTACTCACGCCTGGTGGCGGCCCTGCCACCGACGGTAGTCAGGCAGGTGTGGTCGACCGTCCGGGCTTGCGGACTGTCGCGATCAGTCCGTCGGCACCGATGAGCTGGCGGGCATCCCCTCGGATCTTGACCTTGCCCGCCGCCAGCAGCGAAGCGCTCGACGCTCCGCCCGCCGCGACCAGGCGGGCATCGTCGTAGTTCGTGACGAACACGACGTCGGCTCCTTCCACCGAGCCGGAACGCACCTCAGGCGGCTTGCCACCGCCGAGCGAAACCGTGTAGCGGACGGCCTCGTCTGCAACGCCGGGCACGCCGGTGATCACCTGGCCGAGGACGATCGCACGCTCCGAGTCAGGCTGCGGGAGTGCTTCCAAGTCCGCGCACATGGTGTCGAACCATGCCTGCGAGAGGAATTCGACTGGTGCGGACTCAGGCACGCCCGCTCAGTCGGACGTCGCGCCGGCGACGCCGTCCGAAGCGGGAGCGGGCGCGCCTCGAGCCTCTGCAACCCCGCGGACGGCGGCCGCTGCCGCGCCCGTGTGCTTGGCCGCCTCAGCGGCCGGCAGCGGGCCGGGCCGAGACAGGATCTTCCGCCCGAGCCAGGCAATGGGGTCGTAGCGGGCATCGACGACTCGTTCCTTCAACGGAATGATGGCGTTGTCGGTGATGTGGATGTCCTCAGGGCA
>JBEKYM010000077.1:0-5385 GCA_049510975.1 Acidimicrobiales bacterium | reverse complement strand
GTCACCGAGCTCGACGCTCCCAGCGGCGCCCTCGTGCAGGTCATCTCGGGTTAGGAAGATCCAGCCGGTACCACCACCAGTTGGGCAGCTACGCAGGCGTACGAGCGGTCCCCGGCTGCCTGATCATCGCCCAAACCGGCGGCGACGATCCCGCCTGAATTTCGTCTATCAGTTCGAAACCCAATCGCGTACAGAGCGCCCGGCTCCTCGGCGATGACGCCTCGAGGGTGCGGATCCGGCCAAAACCACCGGATGAGAGGGTCGGCGGCGAAGGCGAGTGCCAACGTCGACGCGGCGCGATCCCGGTCCGCAATGTCGATGACTTCAACTGACTCGGTCGCCATGTTGAGGCTCCTCATCCAGCGGCAGGCGTCGCAACACGCTAGCTACGCAGCGAGCCAGAGCACGCCGGCGCCGAGGTGCACGCGGGGTGATCGGAGCGATCCGAGTAGGAGGCGAGCGAGGTGAAGTGAGGCCAGCTAGAGCCATATGTATTACCATATGGTCATGGCGCGGCGTGAGGTGCTGGTTCAGCTGGATGACGACCTTGTCGCCCGTCTCGACCGCCTGGCAGCCGATCGGGGAACCAACCGCTCCGAACTGCTGCGACGCGGCGCGCTGGCGGTCTTGGAGGCCGAAGACCTGCGCCGGGCCGACGACGAACTGCAGGCTGCCTATCGACGGACGCCGCAGGATCCGGCGCTCGTCGAGTCGGCTGCTCGCCTCGCTGCCCAGACCGCACCAGGGTGGTAGCCAGAGGAGACGTCGTCTGGGCTGACTTAGGTCCTCCAGCCGGACGCCGACCGGTTTACGTCCTGACGAGGGATGCCGCCATCGAGGTCCTTGCTGCTGTCACCTGCGCCCCGATCACCCGAACGGTGCGAGGCATCCAGTCCGAAGTCGAGGTGGGAAGTTCGGAAGGCCTTCCGGCCAGGAGCGTCATCAACTGCGACAACGTCCTGACCGTGCCCAAGTCGGTGCTCGATCAGAACGCGGTAGGGCGCCTTGCCCCGGCCAAGCGCGCCGCTCTTGACGGAGCGCTCCGGTACGCGCTCGGCATTCTGTACTGACGAACACCGTGGATCAGCGTGTGGTCTGCTGTGCATCGGAGCTCGGACGGTTTCTGGGTGCATGAAAGGGACGCATACGTCCCAAACCGTCACCCAGAACGAGGGTCCCACGTTGGAAGCCAGCCGACGGTTGCCGACCCCGACGCTCGTCACATCAGGCAAGTCGCTTGATTTCGACAGTCGAGGTTCCTTCGATCTCGGTCGTGGCACCGCCGGCTACCTTGGGCAGGGATGACTCGCGGGTCGCCGCCCGGCCGCGACGCCGCCGGCGCGGGTGGCAGCGTCCAGATCGATCTCTCCACGCAGGCCGTCTTCGACTACTTCCCGGCGTGGGAGAGCCGCTTCGAGCACCGCGGCGGGGAGTACGGCGGGCGGGTCAACAACTACCGCTCTGCGGAGATCACGATCCTCAACCATCCTGCGCCGTACGGCGCACTGCTCCATCGGTATGTCATGAGCCAGCAGGAGTTCCTTGTGAGCGGAGAGGAGTTCGGCATGCCGGCGGAAAGCAGCGGGTTCAATAGACGAACAGCTGGCGGCAGGAGCCGGCGTGAACCCGACACCTGCCGCCAAATCGCGTGACTTGACACCCCGGCTGCGAGGAGGCCTCTCCTACACGCTGAGGCTCGCCGCCAGGCGCCGCATTTCTTTGGCGAGCGCGTCGGTGAGGTCGGCAAGAAGCGTGTCCTTCTCGACTCTCACGGACCGGTGGCCAGAGACCTCGACCGAATCGAAGGCAGGGCCGCGATTGCCGCCGTAGCCGACGCCGACGATGTTTCCGTCATCGTCGATGAGGTACTCGATGTAGGAATCGGAAGTCGTCCACACCTGAACTATGTGCATGTCTCATCTCTCCTTCGTTGGGCGTCGCCGTGTCGTGTGACGGAGCGGAGACGCGTTGACGTTCGGAGAGAGGAGATCGGCAAGAGCGCCCTGATACAGGTGTCTGTCGGAATCCGGACCTACCGGCCCGGTCGCCTGGAGACGCCGCCGTCCGATGCAATCCGCCTACATCACCGCGAGCCGGACCGGGTTCTGCCAAGGCACCCAACAGAGGGCTGAGGCTGAAGGGACCAGACGAGGTCGGCGACCTCTCGCGGTGAGCGGTCTGGGGGGCACCTCACATCATGCCCGCCGACGTCGTCGTACCCCGGGCATCGTGAGCGGTGAACCGATGACCTGCCGGTTCTGTAGGGCGACCTTCGACCTTCCGGCCGCGTACACCGCTGGCGAGAACACCGGAATCCTCACGCCCAATCTGAAGGACCCGGCAACGGGTCGGCACACCGGTCACGTCATCCCGGTGAAGGTCCAGGTACCTCCGGTTCCGGCTGGCACCTATCGGTTCGAGTTTGGGTTTACGGACTTGGAGCCTGGGCCGATCAAGCATGGGAACTACCAGCTCTGTGCCGCGGTGCAGGTCAACTGAGTCCCACGACGACCACCGCCCGAAGACGCGCGGTCGAGCTGTCGCTGCCGTCTGCCTCGTGGCCATCGGGCTGCTGGCGGGCTGTTCGTCGACATCGGTCGCGATGATGACGACATCGACGACCACCACTACGTCGGTCACGACTACCACGGCGTCGCCATCGCTCGTGACGGTAAGCGGCAAGGCCGAGATGTGTGGAGGAAGGGGCCCCTGGGACCTGTAGGCCATTGTCGGGCGACGTGGAGCTGAGCGCCACGGCTTTTGAAAGTTCCCGAACGGTATGACCCACGGTCGAAGGTTGCTCAGCATGCTTCGCGCGGGTCCTCCGTGGCCGACTATTGACGAGGTGGTCGGCCGGGTCGGTGCGCCGTAGCTCCCTGGAGCGCGCCACTCCGAAGTCGGACCCGCGAGGTCGGTCACGCCGGCGCCGCGAACAGCGCAGTCGGTTCGTAGCTGCCCTTGAACGACACGAGCGGGGTACCCAACACAAGGGTCGACGACATCAACGTCGCCTCCTGGCTCTATCGTCCTGTCCATGGATCTCCCAGACCGATTTGTCGAGTTGATGCGAGGCCGGAACCCTTGTTTCGTGACCACGCTGATGCCTGACGGCTCGCCGCAGACGACCCAGACCTGGGTCGACACGGATGGTGCCCACGTGATCATCAACACGGTCCAGACGCACCAGAAAATGCGCAACATCGAACGGGACCCCCGAGTGTCCGTTGCCGTCTGCGATGCCGCCGACCCCTCGCGTTACTACGCCGTCCGGGGGCGTGTCAGAAACATCACGGCCGAGGGCGGGGCGGAGCACATCGAGGTCCTTGCCCAGCGCTACACCGGTGGCCCCTACCAGTGGTACGGCGGACGGGACCAAGTGCGCGTGATCCTGACGATCACAGCCGACAGAATCCACTCGATGGACCGGTGATTGGAATCGGGATTTGAGATCGAAGTAACGCAGCAGCCCTAACTAGCGGGACGACGTTTCAAACCTCTCGCCCGGCTAACGGAGGGTGTTGCAGCTCGCTGACCAGGAGTGATTTGTCGACGGTAGGCGCGTGTCTCTCAGAGGGTCCAGGCAGCCAGGATCGCTGCGGACTCGTGTACCGCCTGCCGCATGCCGATCTGGACCGCTTGGATGGCGAGGTTCGGATCCATCATGTTCGTTGCAGTGTCGAGGTCACTGAAGTCGGGTTCGACCGCTACGAGCCGCGTCGACTCGCGCAGCGGTGCCAACTCAGCCTCCGGGGTGACGGAGGCAGCAAGTGAACCACCGCCGGCGCCCTTGGACCCGAGCGGGTGGCAGGATACGACCACCAAAACGTCGGTCGGCAAGGCGGCCGTGACGTTCAAATGACTCAGGATTCCGCCGTCCATGTAACGGTGGCCGTTGATAGTGACCGTGGGGAACAGCGCCGGCACGACACAGCTGGAGGCGACAGCGAGCTGCAGTGACACGCCGGAGCTCTCGTCCCACACAGTCAACTCGCCAGTGTCGGTGTCGACGGCGGTGCATCGGAAGGCAGGCGGCCAGGGGGTGCCGTCGAGCAGGCTGAACAGACTGACGTAGGCGTCTTCAGCGAGCGTCTTCGCTTCCTCGGCAGCGCGGCCGATCTCCCGTAGTGCTTGCCTCGAGTCGGTGTAGAGGCTCGCGCGGCGGACTGTCCCGAGGAACGCTTCATGCCCTGCGTCCAGGTCGTCCAGGTCGACACCCTGCCTGAGCGCTGCCAGGCCGGCGAGCGCATCGGTGACATCGCGTCCGCTGGACAGAAGCGCACCAACGAGGGCACCCGCGGACGTTCCGACGATCGACTCGGCTCCTGCCAGGTCGAGGCCGGCTTCACACAGCCCTGCGAGCAGCCCCGTCTGCCAGCCGACGCCGACAGCGCCACCGCCTCCGAGGACCAGTGCACGCGTTGGTGAGCCAGGTTGCAAAGAAGTCATCGCTGTTCCTTTCGACGGTGTGGATCTGCGCCTGGATGACACTGGGGCCGGCGAGCTCCGTGGCGCAGAAGGGGCTTCACTCATCGGCTGTTGAGTGACGGTACTACAAATGGAGAGACTCGCTCAACGCACATAGAGTGAAGCGATGACGGAAGCCACCGCTTTCTCAGGACCACTGACCAGCCGGGCGGCCCGTCGGGCAGCAACACAGGCGCGGATCCTCGACGCGGCGCGGCAGGAGTTCGGCGACCACGGCTTCGAGGCGGCAACGGTACGGGGCGTCGCCAGCCGAGCCGGGGTCGATCCGTCCCTGGTCCTGCAGCATTACGGGTCCAAGGCGGCGCTGTTCACCGCGGCCATACGGCTTCCGCCAGGCGAGCCACAGGAAGCCGCGGACCATCTCGAAGACGTCCTCAGGATACGCGCTGCCGCTTTGCCGCTAGAGATGCGTGCGCTGGTCCGATCCATGTTGACAGTGCCTGAGGCTGCCGAAGCCGTCCGACTCCATCTCGACGAGCGGATCGGCAATCTGGCCACCGCTATCGGGGGTCCGGATGCCGACCTGCGAGCCGCCATCGCTGTCAGCAGCATCCTGGGAATCACCGTGGCCCGCCACTTCCTCCAGTTGAGCGCCGTGTCGAGCGCGTCCGACGACGACCTCGTACAGGTAGCTCGGCGAGCACTGGCGGCAAGTCTGACAACAGATCCACCGCTCTAGCAGCCTTCACCGTCGCCGGACTTCCTACGCCCGACGATGCTCAGAAGAGTCAGGGCGTGGGAGTGCGCAGCAAACGGGACCGGATACAAACGCTGCCTCCCACCAGGGCAAATGCTGCCTAGGAGCGGTCTACTCGCAGCCCCAACGGGATTCGAACCCGTGTCTCCACCTTGAGAGGGTGGTGTCCTTGGCCTCTAGACGATGGGGCCGGGTGCTCGACG
>JBEKYM010000076.1:0-5728 GCA_049510975.1 Acidimicrobiales bacterium | reverse complement strand
CGACGCCGAGCCTCAAAGGCGGCATGGCCCGAGGCGTGGACGAGCGTCCGCACCCCGGCGCTGTTTTGACCTCGACTGCGAAGTTATGGTTGGACGGACCATAACCCCGGGTAGTGTACGAGTCGCGATGACGAAAACCTCGACCGCAGCTGCGCCGGTCTACGACCCGACGATGTTCCCTCCGTTCGCCGTCACCGTCGATGTCGTGATCCTGACGATGGCCGGCGGCGTCCTCCACGTGCTGCTCGTGCGGCGCGGCCAGGAGCCCTTCCAAGGGATGTGGGCCGTGCCGGGCGGCTTCAAGCTCCCGACCGAGACCCTCGACGAAGCAGCAACGCGCGAGCTCGCCGAGGAGACCGGCGTCGATGCGGCCAGCCTGCTGACCCAGTTCGGCGCCTACGGCGACCCCGGGCGCGACCCCCGCATGAGCGTGGTGACGGTCGCCTATGTGGCCGTGCTCAGGGACGTGGGGGCGATCGAGGCGGGAACCGATGCTGCCGATGCAGCACTCGTGCCGGTGTCGGAGGTCCTGAGCGGTCGGTTGGACGTCGCCTTCGACCATCTTCGGGTCCTCGGCGACGCCGTCGAGCGCGTGCGCGTTGAGCTCGAGGTGTCGGGCGTTGCCACTGCCTTCGTCGGGACGACGTTCACGCTCTCCGAGCTCCGGGCCGTGTACGAGGGCCTCTGGGGCGTGCAGCTCGACGCTGCCAACTTCCGGCGCAGCATCGTGTCCGAGGACGGATGGGTGATCCCCACGGGGCGTCGAGCCCGACCCGGTTCGGCTGGAGGCAAGCCAGCCGAGCTGTATCGCGCCGGCAGCGCCTGGGCGCGCAGCGGACCGATTCGGCGTCCCCCTCGGACGCAAAGCCGCCACACGAAGAAAGCGAAGTGAGCCCGATGAGAGCCGCCGTCTATGAGAAGTACGGCCCGCCGGAGGTCGAACATCTGGCCGAGGTCGACACACCCGTCCCGATGGACGACGAGGTCCTCGTCCGGGTGCACGCCACGACGGTCAACCGCACGGACTGCGGTACGCGGCGAGCCAAGCCGTTCTTTTTGAGGGTCTTCACGGGCATCATGCGACCGCGGGGCCACATTCTCGGCTCTGAGTTCGCCGGAGAGGTGGATGCGGTCGGTGCCTCCGTCACCCGGTTCGTGCCCGGCGACAAGGTCTTCGGCATCACCGCCAGCGGCCTCGGGACACATGCCGAGTTCGTCTGCCTCAGCGAGGACGGCCCGTTCACGACGATGCCGGCCAACGTGAGCTTCGAGGAGGCCGCCGCCGTCTGCATCGGGATGACCCAGGCACAGACGTGCCTGCGGCGAGTCGCGCTCGGCGCGGGGCGGAGAGTCCTCGTCTACGGCGCCTCCGGCTCGATCGGCACAGCGGCCGTGCAGCTCGCCAAAGATGCCGGCGCCCACGTCACTGCCGTGTGCAGCACGAAGAACCTCGCGCTCGTGCAGTCGCTCGGCGCCGACGAGGTCATCGACTACACCGTCGAGGACTTCACCCGCAACGGCCAGATGTACGACGTGATCTTCGATGCTGTCGGCAAGCACTCGTTTCGCCGGTGCCGGCGCTCGCTCGTACGGGGCGGCATCTACTCGGTCGCCGACTTGGGCTTCCTCTGGCAGAACCCCCTCGTCGCCCTCGTGACTTCCGTCATCGGGACAAAGCGTGTGAAGCTCCCGCTGGAACGTCGTCCCGACCCGAGGAAGGACGTCCTGTTGCTGAAGGAGCTCATCGAGGCGGGCAGCTACCGAGCGGTGATCGATCGGTGCTACTCACTCAGCCAGATCGTCGAGGCGTCCGAGTACGTCGAGACGGGCCAGAAGACGGGCAATGTCGTCCTCACGATCGCTTCGTAACCAGCTGTGGCGATTCACCTCGAGTGACTCCCGGCGACCATGCTCGTGCCGGCGACTCACGAGCAAGAAGTTGCAGACGACTGTCAGCATCATGTTCTCGCGACATAGATGGGCGGACGGCTGCCGCGATCTACGCCTCAATCAGGTGACTCGCTCCGGTCGCTCGCCAAGCCGATCGAGTGGCGCGCCAAGGCCATCATGTAGGCGTGGCGGTTGAGTGGGTTGGCAGTCGTCCGCCGGCGAGTGGGTGCTGAGCCCTGGGTCGGCCGATAGCCGCCGAAGCGGGTTTCGATGACGCCTTCCCCACTGGTGAGCCCGGACAGCTGACGCTGCAGCTCCTGTGCCCGTGACGCCGGCAGCACCGTTTCGGTCACGGCGAGATCGCCCAGCAACGACGGCGTCTCCACGACGCCGCCGAGCCGGGCCACGGCTGCGAGCACGGCACTGACCGCATCGGTGGGAACTTCGAGGTGAGCGCGCACCAGGGGTTCGCAGACCGCCGTGCCGGCTTGTTCCAGTGCACGCATCAACACCAAGGGCGTCAGCTTGCGGAAGTCGGCGGCCGTCGTGCGCGAGTTGCTGGCGTGCACCCCTCCGGTGACGCTGTTGGAGCCCCGCTTCGCCCCGTCTCCGACGAAGTACCCGCAATCGGTCAGCGTGACCTTGCAGTCCGTGACGCGCCAGCCGGAGAGCCCTTCCTGCAACGTGGTGCGGACGTGCTGGGCCATCGTGGCGGCGAAGTTGTCCAGCGTCTTGTAGAGGTAGAGCGGCACCGAGCGGATGTCCACGGCGAGGCGGAAGTCGACGCCCGAATCGATCGGGGCGGGCTCGACGCGCAGAGTGAGCGCGGCCGGAAACGGGTTCCCGCCTTCGAACAGTCCCTCGGCGGCCTCTCCGGCGGCGACGGGGCGCTCGACGTAGATCGTCGTCGTCTCCTGGAACGTGACGTCGATGCCGAAGTCGCTCGCCAGCGTCGCTCCGATGACTTCCTTTTGCACCTCCCCATAGAGCGACACCGACATCTCGCCCACGCTGTCGTCCTGACGGACGCTGATGAGCGGGTCCTGCTCGGCCAGCTGAGCAAGGGCGAGGCGGAGGCGCCCGCGGTCGGCGGCGTGCCGGGCGACGACGACCGATTCCCAGGCGGGCGGGGCGAACTGATGAGTGTCGTCGGACCCTGTTTGTCCGATCCGGTCGCCGATCTGGATCCCGCCGAGCCCCCAGAGCTTTGCGATCTCGCCGGCAGTGACGGCCTCCCGCGCCACGACGGAACCGTTCTCGAAGACACCGATGGCGTTCACCTTGCCATGCCTGCCGGCGCCGAAGGCGAGTGGTTGGCGGGTCAGCACCGTGCCTGCGAACAGGCGGGCGTAGGCGACTTTCTCGCCGGCGCCACCTCGTTCGATCTTGAAGACGGTGCCGGAGATCGCTCCGGCAGCGTCGGCGTGTCGGGCCGGCAGCAGCTCGACGATCCCTGCCATGAGCGCGTCCACGCCGGCTCCTGTGATGGCCGATCCGAAGAACACCGGGTGCACGAGCAGACGTCGGGTCTGACGGGCCAGCTGCCGGCGGAGTCGCCGATATGGGAGATTCGTTTCGTCGTCCAGGTAGGCGGCGAGGATGCCGTCGTCGCCCTCGGCGAGCGCCTCGGCAAGGCTGGCGCGGAAGCCAGTGTCCTGCGCGCCCCAGGGATGGAAGCCAGCGGCGCGGGTGCCGAGTGAAGTCGCGGAGCCCATCGGGACGGGCGCCACTGCCAAACGCTCGGTGATCGCCCGCAGCGTTCGCTCGTCGGCTGCGCCGGGGCGGTCGATCTTGTTGACGAAGATCAGCGTCGCAATACGAAGCCGCCGCAATGCCCGCAACAGCACGCGGGTTTGCGGCTGCACGCCTTCGACGGCAGAGATGACGAGGACGGCACCATCGAGCACGCTCAGCACTCGCTCGACCTCGGCGATGAAGTCCGGGTGGCCGGGCGTGTCGATCAGGTTGACCCTCACATCGCCGATCGTGAACGACACGACGGCCGACTTGATCGTGATGCCGCGCTGGCGCTCGAGCGCGAGCGAATCGGTCTGCGTCGTGCCCGCATCGACGCTGCCGATCTCGTCGATGACACCGGCGGCGTACAGCAGCCGCTCGGTGAGTGTTGTCTTACCGGCGTCTACATGCGCCAGGATTCCCAAGTTCAGCGTTCGTTGCAGCAAGCGTCATACCCTCCGAGGTCATGAAGACATTCGTGATGGACATGAACGCTTGGCGCATCTCTGCTCCTTGGTCACTGACGTTGTGTGTTACGTGGTGAGCATCATAGGTGGTGCGGTTGCGGGCTCACACCGTCTGGCTCGTGCTCGATCTCGCCGCCTTCGATCGTCGTCAGACTGCTCGGCTCCGACCTACCTCGGTGAGCGCACGCAGCATCTCGCGCCAGTGATTGTGGATGACGGATCCGTGGGACTCTCCTTCGCGCCAGCACAGGCGTGCGTCGTTCAACCGCTCCGCATACCACAGGCCGTGCTCGACGCGCACGACGGTGTCGGCATCGCCATACCACAGGAACGCCGGCTGCCGGATGGTGCTGAGGTCGAAGTTCCAGGAGAGTCCGAGTGTCAGATTGTCGTAGGCGAGGCCGTCGTAACTCCTGAGCGCATCACGTAGCTCTCGTACGAACCGATCGGCGAACTCGGCCGACTCCGCCGGCGGCAGCAGCGCGGCAGCGATGACTTCGTCGTCCTCGGTCAGCAGCCCGGAGAAGTACCCGTCGCATCCCTCTCGAACGAGGGAAGCGGCGCCAATCAAGTCGCCTGCCTCGGCGAGGTCGAGGATCTCCACGTCAGTCGGATCCCATGACTGACGATCGGGCTCGATCTCACGCCAGCATCCGACGCCGGCCGCGATCCCGACCGCAGTCGCCCGTTCCGGTGCTGCCGCCGCCACGGCGGCCGCATACGCGCCTCCGCCGGAGATGCCGAGGGTGGCAAAGCGCTCCAACGACATGCGGTCCGCCACGCCAAGGGCGTCGTCGACGGCAACCTCGAAACCCGGCGCTGCCCTGTCCGAACCTCCGTATCCCGGGCGGTTCACACACACCATGGAGACGCCGAGCTCGTCGGCGACGGGACCTGCTTCCTCCAGCATCACGCCCGATCCCGGCATGCCGTGGCAGAGCATCACCACCGGCGTCCCGTCGTTGCCGACTGAGTGGACCGTTACGAGCCTGCCGTTCGCAATTGTCATGGAGCGCTTTTGGTAGGTCATCACTCCGCTTCGAGCTGAATCTCCGTCGAGGTCACGTCCGGGGCGTCATAGGAGGCTGCGCCCGTCGTGTTGACGGTCGAGAACGAACCCGAGCCGCTCGTATACGTGGAGATCGTGAACAGCTCACCCGAAGTCGGTACGAAACTTCCCGGAGTCGTGACGTCGAGCGTCCCGGCGACGGCGAAGGTTCCGTTCACGACGAGCTGTCCGTACGTGGAACCCGCAGTCGCGCCGGCGATCGTGACGGCCAGCACCGACGTCGAAGCCGGCGAGTAGGACGACTGGATCGTCACCTGGGAGGTCGCGATGTTCAGCGTGCCATTGTTCGTCAGGCTGCCGATGGTGAAGGTCGCGCTCTCGGAGGTGATCGTGCCGTCGTTCACGATGGCGATGGCGAGTTGCGGGTTCGCACCGGAATCTGCGGTCAGCGAGCCCGTGCTCGTGACGGTGATGACTCCGGGGGAGGTCTCGGAGGTGACCGCGAAGTAGCCGGCGATGCTGCCCGCGCCCGAGAGGGTGATGGCGCCGCCGTGGTAGTCGTAGATGGTGCCGGCGAAGCTCGTCGTCCCTCCGAGGTCGAGGCCCCAGTTGTTGAGGTTGCTGC
>JBEKYM010000075.1:0-6158 GCA_049510975.1 Acidimicrobiales bacterium | reverse complement strand
TGAAGAGTGCGCTGGACTCGGCAACCGGCTTGCCGAGCAGATCGACCAGCGCGTCGGTGATGCTGGGGTTACTGATGCCAGCGGAGGTGAGAAGAAGATTCATGACCGTCCTTGTCGAAGATGTGAACGACACTAGGTCGACCCCTGACCCCTCCTCCTCCTCGGCCGGGAAGCGTCGGCCGCCTTGCCGACATTTAGACATAGACAGGCAGGTCTCGGTGAAGCCACGTCCGGCCACCCAGGCCGGCAGGCGACCGGCGACCGGCCTGCGATCGGGAACCTGCGCCCGTCCTGGAAGCTCGTCGGCGACATCAGCCCCTCCGGCAAGCGGTTGCGGGCGGCGGCTACGAGCCGGGGGTTTACCTCGTCTGCCCGACCACCACCACGTGTAAGCGGCCGGCCGGTGAGAGGCACATTCACGGCTTCGTCGCTATGACGAGTTCCGTGTCGCCGGGCCAATCCCAGTAGAGGCCCTCCGGCGAGCGCTCGGACAAGAGACCGCGTAGGTCGGCCTCGAAGTCGGCGAGACGGTCGCCGAACAACCGCGGCGCCGCCCATGACATGGAGAGGTAGTTCGCTACGACGGTATCAATGTCCCTGATCAGGTCCTGTCTTCCGGGTGCGTAGACGGTTCGCGAGCCTCCAAAACGAGTCTCCAGCAACGTGTCTTCGAACCTCGCCGTTTGGCCCTCGCCGAACGCTGCGAGGTACTGGCGGGTGGACTCGCCGAGGTAGTCGATGACGAGCTCGCGTACCTCGTCATGCGGGATGCTCGGGTATGGCGGGCCTGCAGGTCGAGGCCGCGTGCTGACTTCGTGGGAGACGAGGACGAGCGAGCCCTCCGGCTCGAGCAAGTCGTAGACGATGTCGGCCACCTGGTGCCGGCGCACCCGGTGGAACGACTGAGCGAACGTGACCACGCGACATGGGCCGATGTCCAGCTCGGGGATGTCTTCTGCCACTCCCTCGAGCCAACGCACGTTCTCGATACGCGCGTCCGCGCAGCGCCGCCGGCCTGTCTCCAGCATGCCGGCCTCAGGATCGAGCGCAACCACGAGATCGAACAACCCGGCAAGCTCCAACTCGAGCACGCCGGGTCCGCATCCTACGTCGAGGAGTTGTCCAGCGCCGTCTAGGGCGAGCTCGCGGGCCAGAATGGTGGCCAGCTCACGCGAGTAGGAGGGGCGACCCGTCGCGTAATGCTCGGCCGTGCCCCGAAACGCCTGCGGGTCGAACTCAAAGTCCATGTCTTGACTCTGGCACGTCACCGCCCCGCTCCCGGCGATGTGGGGCATGTGATTGTGCATACTGGTCACTGCGGTGGCCACGGTGTGGCGGCCGGCGGCGGGTTTCGGCCTGCCTACGCATCACAACCACCCGGGAGTGCTGCAGTCAGATCACCAGGCTCGTCCGGCTCAAGGGCGATCCCTGTCGATCGCGGTCAGCGCCCGGCCCGGTCGCTGACGTCAGTCGGCACCGGGAGCTGGAGGAACGACGCGATCATCGACGCGCACAGATCGGCGCGATCCATCAGCAGCAGGTGGCCGGCGCCCTGGACAGTCTCAAGCTGCGCGTTCGGGATGCGCGAGGCGAGGATTCGAGCGTTGCGCGGCGGCACGATCGGGTCGGCATCGCCCGCGAGCACGAGGGTGCGACTACGGATTCGGTGCAGCCAGGGCAGGCTTGACCATCCGGCGACGGCGACGAGCTGACTCACGTATCCCCATGCGGTCGGCGGTCGCGAATGCCGAGCGGCCGACTGCTCGCGCCGCACCCCGTCGTCCACGCCCTCGCGCGGGCCGTAGAGGACGTCAGCTGTCAGTCGGAGGAACGTCGGCGAGTAATACCGCAGGGGCGTCGCCAACAGCGACATCGCGAGCGGGTTGCCCGGCACGCCGCCAATCCCGCACGTGGTCGACGCGAGCACGAGGCGGCGCACCCGGTGCGGGTTCGTCAGCGTGAGCTGCTGGGCGACCGCGCCACCGAACGAGACGCCCAGCACGTCGACCACGGGATAGCCAAGCGCGTCTAGCAGGTGCACCGCCTGGCGCGCGACACCGGCCATCCGTTGCGGGACGAGCCGCGCCGGCGAGTGTCCGGTGCCGGACGCGTCGTAGACGATTGTCTGCACACCGCGAGCGTTGAGCGCCCGCTCGAGCGGGTCCCACATCTCGATGTTGCCACCTAGTCCCATGATCATCAGCAGCGGCGGGCCTTCTCCGCGAACCGAGACCCGGATCGGGCGGCCGTCGACGCGCAGATACGTGGCCGGTTGCTTCACCGTAGGTGCACGTACCGGCCCGGAGCGGGCTCGAGCGGCGGATGCGCTTCGCTCCCGGCCTCGGACGACGCGGCCCGTCGAGCGCCGGAGCGCCGTGCCAGCCAGTCGTGCCAGTGATCCCACCAACTGCCCGCGTTGCGGGTCGCTGCGTCGTTCCAGTCGCCGGCGGACGGTGGCGTGTGGCCGCCGGTCAGATAGGACGCCCGAGGGTTTGTCGGCGGGTTGACGATGGCCTGGATGTGGCCGCTCGTGCTCAGCACGAACTCGCTCTCGCCGCCAAGTAGCTGGGTGGTCTGGTAGGCGCCCTTCCACGGGATGATGTGGTCCGTGGAGCCGGCGACTACATAGCTGTCGTGGGTCACGGCGCCGAGGTCGATCGGTGTGCCGAGCACCGAGAGCGATCCCGGGTGGGCGAGAGCGTTCGAGCCGAGCAGGTCGAGGAAGTCCGAGTGGAGCCCGGCTGGCAGCCGGGTCGTGTCGGCGTTCCAGTACAAGATGTCGAACGCCGGCGGGTTCTCGCCGAGCAGGTAGTTGTTCACCCAGTAATTCCAGACGAGATCGTTCGGGCGGAGCCAGGCGAACACCCGGCCGAGGTCCGATCCCTCGAGGACGCCCGCTCGCTGCGACCGCGCCCGCGCCGCCTCGACGGCGACGGTTGACGCCAGATCGCCGACCGTCGACTCAGCGGAGGAGTCGAGCCCGGCCACCATGAACGTGGCGGAGTGCACGAGCGGCTCGCCCGATGCCGCAAGGTGCCCGAGCAGACAGGCGAGCGTGATCCCGCCGGCGCACATCCCAAGCACGTTCACGTCGGTGGTGCCGGCGATCGAGGCAGCGACCTCGATCGCCTCCTTGCACGCAGCGACGTACGTGTCGAGGTCCCAGTCGCGCTCAGCCGGCGTCGGGTTTCGCCAGCTGACCGCGAAATACTGGATGCCGGCCGCGACCGTGTGCTCGATCAAGCTGCGACCGGGTGCGAGGTCGGTGATGTAGTACTTGTTGATTTGCGGTGGGATCGCGACGAGCGGCCGCTCATGAACCTCGTCAGTGCTCGGCCCGTACTGGAGCAACTCGAAGACTTCGGTGCGGTGCACGACCTGGCCCGGCGTGACCGCGAGGTTGTCACCGACCTCGAACGGCCTCGTGTCGACCATTGACGGCATGCCACCGTTGTGGCGAACATCCCACGCGAAATGGCGTGCCCCCTGCACCAGGCTGTGGCCCCGCGTCTGGACGGCTTTGGCCAACGCACCTGGATTGCCGAACAACGTGTTCGTCGGAGCGGCGGCCTCGGTGAGCAGCGAAACCGCAAAACGAGCCCGCTCCCGGCTCTTGCGGTCCAGCTCCACCTCGTCGACGAGGCGAAGGACGGCCGTCCGCTCGACGAGGTACGTCTGCACCAGACGGCGGTAGAACGGATTGTCCTGCCATGCTGCATGGGTGAACCGCTTGTCGCCCGGCTCCGGCCCGACGTCGCTTCGGCCGACGGCCACCTTTATCAGTTGGCCAGTCGCGTCGAAAGCTTCCGCCGCGACAACTCCGGGCTCGACGACGAGGCGCCGAGACAACCGGCCGAGCGCAGCGAGGATTTGTCGACGGTTCAGGCCGACGAAGGGGTTCGCCCCGAGGACCGGCGGGTCGTCCCGGTCGAATGCGTCGGTAGACGAGGCGGCTCCGGACCCGGTGCCCTGCGCCTGCTGGTTCGCCGTCAACTGAAGCTCCTCAGGTCGTCGCCATGCTGCAGCGAGCCTGCTTAGGATACCGAGGCTCCGAGCGCCGAGCGCGACGAAGGTGTGCCGTTGCGACGCTTGGCTCTCCGGCTGTCGGCACGGGAGGTTCTCCCGGGTCGGCGTGGAGTTTTGAGGCGGCGGTCCCCCGCGGGTGTCGACCGTTTTAGGGGAACCGGGGGCAACGCAGAGACGACGGCACTGCTCTCCCTCACTGCGCCGCGGAACGAGCGGCCACGGCGGCCGGATCGGTGCGGTTGAGAATCTCGCTGAAAGTTCTCCCCGTCCTGTGGCGGTACACCGTCTCGAACACGAAGCTCCCCGCCAGCGTGACGCCCAGAGCGATCGCTGAAGACGGCGCTGTGGAGACCATGTTGTAGAAGAGCACAACGAAGAGGGAAAGACAGGTGACTGCCGACGCCACCACTGGCCACGCTTTTGCCCCCGTCTGCTTTCGAATTCGCAGGTGACCAATGTTCACTGCCGAGTACACGAGCAGGAACCCTGCGCTTCCCATTGAGGCAACGGAACTCAAGGGAAAGACCAGGACGAACGCGAGCACCACACCTGACGTGATGAACAGGCCCTCGACGTCACGCCCCCAGAGCTTGCGGTCGAAAGCGGGTGGAAGACCGCCGTTCTTGGCAATCTGATAGGCGATGTTCGTAGATCCGAACAGCGTGGCGTTCACAGCCGATGCGGTCGAAAGCAGTGCTGCGATTGCGATCAACCTGAATCCCGCTTGGCCCAGGGACGGCCTGGCCGCGACGGCCAAGGCGGAGTCTCCGAGTCCCTTGAGAACATTCAGCGGCACGTTGGTCACCACGCCGCACGCCACCAGAAGATAGACCGCGATCACAATGGCCACGCTGCCGTAGATTGCCCGTGGCAACTCGCGCATTGGCTTGGCCATGTTGGCGGCGGCATTCGTGATCAGACCGAACCCCTCGTAGCCGACGAACAGCACACCAGCGCCGGTGAGGATCGCCCGTGGACCTGGCCAGGTAGCGGGCGTGAGCCGAGCAACTCCCTTCCCGGGGATGGCCGAGAACGCTGCCACGATGAAGACGATGAGGATGGCCACCTTGATGATCACGATGACGGACTCGGCTCTACCCATGAGTCGACTGCCGAGAAAGTTGATCGCCGTGAAGGCGAGCACGACGCCTGCTGCCCAGACTTTGCTTGGGAGATGGATGAAGGTCGTCGCATACACCGCGAACCCTGTGGCGTAGAGCGCAATGGTGATGACGTAGCTGAAGTACTGGAAGAGATTGAGAGAACCCGACACCACCCCGTCTCCGTATCCTCGCACCAAGAAGGTGACCGCTCCTCCAACACTGGGAAAGGTCTTGCCAAGCGCCACGTAGCTGTACGCAGCAAGCCCTGCAACAATCCCGCCGATCGCAAAGGACAGGGGCAGGGCAGAGCCCGAGATACGTGCCACGACGCCGAGAATTGAGAAGATCCCGGCGCCGATCATGCCGCCGACCCCGATGCTGAGGGCAGCGACCAGATCGATATCCGCCGTACGCTCTTCCCCTCCCGCCGGCTCGCCCTGCCGCTCAGATCGGCCGCTCTTCCCGCTCAATTGCTCACGCTGACCATTCTCGAGGGATTCTAAGATCGCCACTTGCCTAGGCAAACCAACGCCAGCCAGAAACCCTCATCTACCAGGGAAAACGTTGTGATTCCGACAACGGTGTGGAGGTAAGGAGACGTTGATCCAACCCGCCTGGCCATCGCCAGAGGGGTGTCCCTCCCAGATCCGAACGCCGACTTGGCGCTCTTCGCCCTCCTGGTCGAGCGTCGTTCTGGTGCCTGCCCACGACCCGGGGTTAGGGGACGGCACATTAGGCAGACAGATACTCCGCCAGGTCCTAGCCCCGAGGTGCGAAGAACTCGAGTGCGATGTTGTCAGGGTCTCGAAAGGACAATGCCGAGTACCCGAGCGCGTCCACGATGCCACCGTTGGGGATGCCGAGTTCGTCGAGATGGTTTTCCCATGCTCTCAACTCATCGCGGCTTGCACAGCCGAAAGCCAGATGATCGAGCCCCGGCCGGCGCTCGTTGAACGGCTCAGCGCTGCTCAGATCAGGGAACTGAGTGAGGCCGACGACGGTGCCGCTCGTAAGCCAAGCGACACGCTG
>JBEKYM010000074.1:0-6728 GCA_049510975.1 Acidimicrobiales bacterium | reverse complement strand
TCCAGGCCGGTCCAGCGCATCGCCCCGTGGGAAGCTGAGGCTGGACTCGATGCGGTCCTAGCCAGCCTGCCTCGGGTAGCTCAGGCCGGGAATCAGGCTGAGTACGCCCTTACCCAATACGTCCGAAAAGCTCGCCAACTCGGGGCTTCCTGGGCCGCGATCGGACAAGCCCTCGGCGTGACCCGTCAATCCGCCTGGGAGCGATTCTCCAGCGAGCCGTGACGCCGAACACGACCCATCCCACGGGACCGCGGCCAGCAAACTCGGTGTGCGGCGTATTCGGTGTCATCTCCTCGCGCCTGATTCCCGGGAAGACCCTTCCACGGAAAGCCCATTGGCGACGAGCGAGACGAGGGCGCTCTCCGACAGGTTGTTGCGCTCACGACGAGGTCCTGGTCCTGACGCCTGTCAGCGAGATCTGGGCGTAGATGGCCGCTTGTTTGTGTGGCGACGTCGGAAGGCTTCGCACACCCACGCAACCCCTCGTAGGAACCCGCCTGAATCGGATGGGCGTTCTCGAACGTCCCTGCCTCGGGGTCGGGATCGGCGGCCGAGGGGGTGCGAGCACCATGAAGATGCAGCGACCTTCAGCGTTGGCGTTCACGGCCACCTGGGTGGCGTAGTCCGGCACGTCCGCTGTCGACACCGTGTCCCCGCCTGATGAGGAGTTGGGGGCCATGTAACCGACGCCGGGCACGGGGCACTGGGTGGCTGAGGCTCCGGTCAGCCGGTAGTTGCGGGGAAGTCGGAGGCGGCAGGGGGCGAGTGGACGGCACTGCCATCGGGGCGCGAACCACCGGGCCTCAGGTCATGAGCGGTCGGTTGTAGCCGGATATTGGAGGTGCTAAGCAAGGCACCCTCGGGCAGCGGCGCTGGAGGCCGTAGGAGGGAGGGCCGCCGATGAGTCGGAGCATGCCGTACACGCGATGGGTTCGGCACCTGAGAGGGGGCGTCGCGGTACTCGTCGTCCTCACCTTCGTACCAGGCGTCGTCCTCACGATGTCAGCCGGGCGCGCCCAGGGAGCCGGCCCGGTCCCGAACTGGGCACAGCAAACCCCGTCGTCGACTCCGGGCGAGCTGGCGGGGGCTTCGATGGCATACGACTCGGCCCTCGGGGAGATGTTGCTCTTCGGTGGGATTTCCGACGGCCGTGTCTCCGACGCCACGTACGCCTACAACGGGACGGCCTGGACCCTGCTGAGTCCCGCCTCGAGCCCTCCGCCGATTGCCTACGCCTCGATGGCCTACGACCCGAGCTTCGGTGAGATGGTGCTCTTCGGCGGAGCGGTCAACAACACCGCCGCCTCGGATGTGACCTACTTCTACAATGGCACGACCTGGACGGACGCTGACATTACGGGCCCCTCGGCTCGTGCAGGCGCTGCCATGGCGTACGACCCCGACTTGGAGAGCCTCGTGCTGACGGGAGGAGTCGGGCCTAACGAGAAAATCCTGGGGGACACCTGGCTGCTCGAAAGCACGGGCACGTGGTACGGCCCCATCGACGACATCGAAGGCGGTGTGTACGGGTCCGCCATGGCCTACGACCCAGGCGTCAGCGAGATGGTGCTCTTCGGTGGCGTGTACGACAATGGCACAGGGGTCGCTGCCAACACCCTCACGTTCACCCCGACGACGGGTTGGACCCAGGTCTTTCCTGCGAACAGCCCGCCTCCTCTCGAGTACGCCTCCATGGACTACGACCCGGTGGTCGGTGACGTCGTTCTCTTCGGCGGCGGCAGCGGCGACGGCCTGGCCAATGGCACCTGGGCTTTCGACGGCAGCAACTGGTCCAACGAGGCGCCCGCCGCGAGCCCTCCTGCTCGAGACGTCGCCATGATGGCCTTCGACCCGAGCACCAACCGAATGCTGCTGTACGGCGGCAACGACAACTTCGAACCCAACACCGGCAACGACCTCGACGACACCTGGCTCTATGGAACACCGGGGACACTCACTCAGACCGGCCCGACATCCGACACCCAGTTCATCGACGGACTCACCATCCTGACGGGAGAGGTGGCAGCGTCCGGCAACAGCGGACCGGTCACCTACACGACGACCACGGGCAGTCAGGTGTTCAATGTCTCCTCGGACGGCCTCATCAACATCACCGACCTAGAGACCGGTAGCTACACCGTGTCCGGGACGGACTCGGACGCTTTTGGCGACACCGGCGTGTGGTCCTACACCTTGAACTTCGTCGGGAGCACGCTCTACGTGAGCAGCGGCGGTGTCGACAATTCAGTGTGCGCTTCGGAGGACCCCTGTGCCACGCTCGCAGCGGCCGTCGGCGTCGCCCAGTCGGGTCTCCTCGGCGGCCAGGCAGTCACGATCGACGTCGGCCCGGGCACCTACGAAAGCTCGGGCACTGATGGCGTGGTGATTGACGACTCGTCGCTCAGCTCGCTCTCCATTGTGGGGGCCGGCGATGCGACGACGACGCTGACTGCGAATGTGAACACGACCCTCGAGGCTCTCGACTTGGAGAGCGGTTCGTTGACCTTGCGCGACGTCACGGTTGAGAACCCGACCATTGGTAGCGAAGTCGGCGCCGACGTAACGAGCTTCGGGGCGCTCACACTCGCCAACGACACGCTTTCCAACTCCTACACCGGCGTCGCCTCCGTGGGCACTGCCGACATGCAGGACGACACCTTCACCCAGGACAACTACGGAGTGAATGATGCCGGCACCGCCACGTTCACGAATGACACCTTCTCAGGCGACGGCACGGGCATTCAAGTGGCCGGGGAGGCCACCCTTGTCGATGACACGTTGGCGGCCGACGCGCAGGCCTTCCACATCCCGGGTGGCGGTTCGAATGCCACCATTTCCGACTCGATCCTCGATGGCGCCCCTTGTGGAGGCGTGGCGCCTACCGACGGCGGCTACAACGTCGAGTCGGACGACTCGTGTGGTTTCGGATCGACCGATGTCGTGAACAGCTCGAAGATCGAGCTCAGCTCGTTGGCGGCGAACGGCTCCTCCGGCCCGGAGACCGAGGCGATCGGCGCGACGAGCTCTGCTCTCGACGAGGTGCCTCAAGCGGAATGCACGGTGTCAACCGACGAGCGGGGAGATCCCCGCCCCGGCGAGAGCGGACAGACGAACTGCGACGCCGGCGCGTACGAGATCCAGAGCACCGGGAACCCTCAGACGATCTCGTTCACTTCGACGCCACCGAGCAACGACCACGTGTACGCCGAGTACATCCCCACGGCGACCTCGACCTCGGGCCTACCCGTCACGATCACCCTCGATGCCGCCTCGACCGGATGCGATCTCAGCGACGGCATCGTGTACTACGTGGGCGCTGGTACGTGTGTGATCGACGCCAACCAGGCAGGCGATTCGTCGTATCTGCCGGCCCTCCAGGTCCAGCAGAGCATCGAGATCCTCCTCGTCGCCCAGACGGTCTCGTTCAGCACGAGCCCTCCCGCTCCGGCCTACGTCGGAGGGACCTACACGCCGGAGGCACACGCCAGCTCGGACGACCCGGTCACTTTCGCCATCGACGCCTCCTCGACGGGCTGCAGCCTGAGCAGCGGCGTGGTGAGCTTCAACTCCGCCGGCACGTGCGTGGTCGACGCCATCCAGGCGGGCAACACCGACTACGCACCGGCGGAGGCCCAGCAGAGCTTCACGATCAGCCAGGTCGCACAGACGGTCTCGTTCACCTCTAGCCTGCCCGACCCGGTCGCTGGCGGGACGTATAAACCGGTGGCATCTGCCACCTCGGGCCTTGGCGTGACCATCTCGCTCGATCCTGACTCCTACGGCTGCACGCTCAAGTCAGGCGTCGTCCACTTGACGACGGCGGACGCCACGTGTCTCGTCGACGCCAACCAAGCCGGCAATGCCATGTTCGCGGCGGCTCCCCAGGTCCAGCAGAGCCTCTTCGCCACTGTCACCGGGCTCGTGTCGCCAATCGCGGTCAGCTCAGACGGCACTCACGTCTGGGTGGCGAACCTGAGTGGCAACGCCGTCACCGAGCTTGACGCTTCGACCGGGGCGCTGGTGAACGTGATCGAGGCCTCGAGTGACCAATTCAATCAACCCTTTTCCATCAGCTCCGACGGCGCCCATGTCTGGGTGGCGAACTCCGGCGGCAACTCGGTGACCGAGCTCGACGCTTCAACCGGGGCGCTCGTGAAAGTGATCGACGGCAAGAAGGACAAGTTCGACTATCCCGTGGCTGTCAGCTCGGACGGCACTCATGTCTGGGTGGCCAACTTGAACGGCGATTCGGTCACCGAGCTCGACGCTTCGACGGGCGCACTCGTGAAGGTCATCGACGGCACAAAGGACAAGTTCGATGGTCCGGCCGCCATCGACTCCGACGGGACCCACGTGTGGGTGGCGAACCAGTACAGCAATACCGTCACCGAGCTGCATTCGGCCACCGGGAAACTCGTGAAAGTGATCGACGCCGCCAAGTATGGCTTCCTCACTCCGGACGGTGTGAGCTCGAACGGTACTCAGGTCTGGGTGTCAAGCTTCGGCTCGGACACGCTCACGGAGCTCAATGCCTCGACAGGTGCTCTCGTTCGGACGCTCACTGGTGACGGCCTCAGCCAACCCGAGAGCGTCAGCTCGGACGGTACTGACGTCTGGGTGACGAACCGAGACGACTCCATGACCGAGGTCGATGCCTCGAACGGTTCGCTCGTCGCTGTGATCTCGGACACATCGGATCCGAGCGACGACTTCAACACCCCCATTGGTGTCGACTCCGACGGCAGCCACGTCTGGGTGACGAACATCGATGGGAACTCGGTCACCGAGCTCGACGCTCCCAGCGGCGCCCTCGTGCAGGTCATCTCGGGTTAGGAAGATCCACCCTGGTCGAGTCGGCTGCTCGACTCGCTGCCCACACCGCATCGGGGTGGTAGCCAGAGGAGACGTCGTCTGGGCTGACTTAGGTCCTCCAGCCGGACGCCGACCGGTTTGCGTCGTGACGAGGAATGCCGCTATCGAGGTATCGGCGTGGCCGTTTGCAGCGCTGGCGAGTGCCTACAGCTGAAAGTCGGTTGGCGGAATGTTGGCGGGATACTTCCTCGCTCGGTCGCCTCGAGCCGCGTGAGCGACACAGCACGTCAGGCCCGCTGCTCTCTGGGCCGTTCGCCCGGGTGCTCACGAGTCTGGCACCTGGCGCCCGGCAACGATGTGGATGTCGACTCCCGCACCAGCGGCGAGCTGAGTGACTCGTCTTACGATTGACCCCCCGCTTGCGAGCTGCTCAAAGCGTCTGCGGTGACTGGGGCCGAGCACGATCTGGGATATGTGATGGCGCCGGGCGAACCCCGTCAGAGCCTCGGCTGTGTCGTCACTCTTCAGTTCGTGCCAGCTACCTCCGACCTCGGACACGACACGACGGAGATCGGCGAGTTCATTGTCGCGAGCTCGACGGGTAGTAGGGCTGACGACGTGGACAGCGTAGAGGTCCGCTTTGATCCGGGTGGCCATCCGCGAAGCCGTGCGGATGACGGCATCTGCGCCAGGCGCGGTGGTAACTCCGACCATGATGCGATCAGCGGCCTCCCTCTGCCTTTGGGCCTGCTGGCCTTTGAGGTATTCGAGGAGCTCAACTTCGGTTGAACCGGCGAGGAATCGTCGTGCCAGTTCGCGCAGCGCGGTCAGATTATCGGTGCGGAAGAAGTGGGCTAAGGCCTGGGAGACGTCCTCTTGCGAATAGATGCTGCCGTGGAGCAATCTGCTGCGGAGCTGCTCGGGCGAGCAGTCCACGAGTTCGATCTGGTCGGCTCGACGCACGACCCAGTCCGGCACCCGTTCGCGGACAGGCGCGCCGGCGAGGTGCTCGACAGCCTCCGCGATGCTCTCGAGATGCTGGATGTTGACAGTCGCGATGACGTCGACCCGGGCCTCGAGGAGCTCAAGGACATCCTGCCAACGCTTCTCGTGGCGCCCCGACTGCGGCACGTTGGTGTGAGCAAGTTCGTCGACAAGCGCCACCGTGGGGTGGCGCTTCAATACGGCGTCAAGGTCCATCTCCTCGAACCGAGCGCCACGATGGTCAACCACTTTGCGTGGGACGACCTCCAAGTCAGCGATTCGTTCCTCCGTTACAGGCCTCCCGTGACTTTCGACGAAGCCGATAGCCACGTCGGTGCCGCCCGTTCGCAGTCGGCGACCCTCGTCGAGCATCGCGACGGTCTTTCCGACCCCTGCCGCCGCACCCAGGTAGATCCGGAAACGACCGACGGCATCCACGTTGTCCGAGGTGGTGCCCTTGACGTCGGTGACCACCGTCATGACGGTTCCGGTTTGGGGCATCTGCGCGCCCCGCTTCATCCGGTTCTGGTCCTAGAGCTGTCGGACGCGCCGCCCGACGCCGACGTGCCACGTGAGCCATGAACCGAGTCCGACGACGAGAGCACCCACGATGCCGGCCACCGCCCAGCTCGCGAGTGCGAACAGGACCGTTCCGACGACAAAGGCCGTGATGACGCCGAGGCGGTCAGGACTCCAGCCGCGTGTCCGGGCTCGCCCGAGCGACACGAGGCTGGCCGATAGGAGGCCGAATACGACCACGGCGACGGCCGACGCGCCGAGCACGAACATCCCGAGACCCAGCGTGAGGGCCACGATCGCGCAGACTTCGAGGCTCCCCGTGCCCGAGTGCTGCCGGGCCGTCGCCTCGTCTCGTACGTTCACCTTCTGACACTTCATCCTTCGGTTGAAGAACTCTTGTTTCTCAGAGGCGC
>JBEKYM010000073.1:0-10210 GCA_049510975.1 Acidimicrobiales bacterium | reverse complement strand
GTTGTAGCTACCCACGCCGACGCAGAAGTCTGAACCGACGCAAGAGGTCGACAAGAGCTCGTTGAACGAATCGTTCACGTCAGCCGTGGCGTTGGAGACGGACCAAGTGCTGCCATTCCACTCCTCGGCGAGGGACTGAGTCGTGGTCTCCGGGCCGTAGGCTCCGACGGCAACGCACTTCGAGGAGCTCGGGCATGAGATCGACGCGAGCCCGCTGGAAGTCGTGTCGCCGGTCAGGGGTGTCGGGACGGTCTGCCACTTGCTGCCGGTCAGTGACAGGGAGAGCGCTCCGCCTGAGAAGCTGCCGACCGCCATGCAGGTTGTCGCCGCCGAGCACGAGACGCCCTCCAGAAAGTCGGACGAACCCTTGTCAGGGCTGCTTGCCAGCGTCCAGGATCCACCCGTCAAGCTTTCGACCAACGTGTCGGTCGTGCTGGCGTGCTGGTAATAGCCGACGGCATCGCACACCGTCGAGCTGGCACACGAAATGGAGAACAGCTCGTTGTTCGACGTGCCCTTGTCGGGAGTAGATGCGACGGTCCAGGCGGCGCCGTTCCATGACTCGACCAGCGTCTGGTCCACGCCGTTCGTCACAGACGCGCCTGCCGCCAGACAGTGATCGCTGGCTGTGCACGCCAGTCCTTCGAACCAGGACTCGGTGCCTTTCGTCGGCGTGGGTGAGACCGACCAGGCGGTCCCGTTCCAAAGCTCCGCCAGGTTCGAGTCGGCGGTGCCGTTGTTGTAGAGGCCCCCTGCTACACAGAACGTACCCGAGGTGCAGCTCACCGCCGAGAGCTCGTTGCTCAAGCCCGGATTCGGACTCGACGCGGTCGACCAGCTCGAGCCGTTCCACGTCTCGACGAGCGTGTCAGTGCCGGCAGACCCGTTCTCGTATTCCCCGACGGCGACGCAGAACGTGGCGCTGACACAGTCGACGGCCTGGAGATCGTTGAAAGTTGAGCTCGGATTGTTCGGGATCTGCAGGGCCCACGATGCACCGTTCCACTGCTCCGCCATGGCGTCGTCCGCGTCGGCACCGTAGGAAACGCCGACTGCCATGCAGTACGTGGTCGTCGGGCACGAGTCCGCCGAGAGGGCGTCGCTCGAATCGCTCACGTTCGGGCTCGGGACCGCCGTCCAGCTCGGACCGGACGCACCGGCAACACCTGGCTCCACGATCAGCGCCGCGCAAGGAACCACTAGAGCGATGGAACACAAAAGAACCCGGAAAGACCTGGCCCGGCCGAGCCTGCCTCGCCGCCGGTTGCTCAGTTTCTGGCGCTCTCGCTCGATCATCGGCCCGTCCTTTTGTTCTGGTGTTTCTCCCTCAGCAAATGGACCCTGGCCCGGCAGGTCAGGGCGCTGGCTGTGTCAACGACCGTGGCACCGCTCGGTGTCGCCGACAGCGAGCGGCCAGGGTCAGCCGCTACCGGACATGCCTGTGAGGCCCCCCTCAATAACTCCAGAGCCAAAGGTCGGCTCTGTCCGCAACCATAGACCGAACCAGGACTTCGACGTGGTGCGACGTCCGAGCAACGGACGACGCGACGAGGTGAAGGAGCGGCCAGTGATCTCCAGTGTCGGGCCGCCAGTCTTCGGCGCGGCGACGTCGCCCACTTCATCGACGGTCAGCCTGCGGCCCGGAACGCGGATCCGCTCCGGCGAGTTCGACATGTCGGCAACGTGCGGGCCGACATGCCTCACCCGGAGGTCACGTCGTTGAGGAAGTTGCTTTGCGACCGTAGTACCAGCCCACGCCGTAGGTGGCGATCGCCCCGAACCACCCGAGGCCCATATCGCTCAAGGCTGTGTTGTTCAAAGCGGACACGTACTGCTCGCCCGTGGCAAAGGCAAAGATCACGAACGCCAAGCCGATGGCGGAGACCGCCATCCAGGGTCGGACTCGGCTGCGAACGCTCCGAACGAGCAGAACGACCGCCCCGAGCAGCACGAGGCTGCCAAAGATGATGTGAAGGAGAATCGTCGGGTGGGTGAGGACGAAGTTCCAATTCTTGGAGCTCGACCGTCCCTTCGGAATCTTGATGTCGTAGGCGACGAGGCCCACCACGATGACGAGGCCAACGACAAGGCCTCGCACCAGTGCTTTGAACGTCTTGGGCTGCATTCTCGCTGGCTTTGACACGCTGTCACCTGACTTAGTCGTACGATGTACGCTTAACCCTAGCAGGTCCGGTACGCTCTCTCGCCTGATGCCGCGTCCGCGCTCGCTCGACCACGCCGCAATCGCGCAGGCTGCTCTCGCTCTCGTCGATCGAGACGACCTCGCGGCGCTCTCCATGCGCGCCGTCGCCGCTGAGCTCGGCGTCGCCACGATGTCGCTCTACCGATACGTCACTGGGCGCGAGGAAGTCGAGCGCCTCATTGTCGACCGCGTCTTTCTCGCCGCGAACTTTTCCGTCTCCAAAACGGCGAACTGGGAACGTGATGTCACCGAGCTTTCCGAAGCAATGCGAGCGGCGATCGCGGAACACCCTGCCGTCATCCCTCTGCTCCTGGTCCGTTTTACCGCTTCACCGGCAGCGTGGCATTGGCTCGAGGCGCTGCTCCGGGCGCTGAGCGGGGCGGGGTTTGACGCAGAGCAACGAGTGACAGCGGTCCGCACTCTTCAGGCCTATGTGATCGGAGCCGTGCAGAGCGAGTACCTCAATTCGCTGACGGGAGAAAGTACGGCGGCGCTCGCCTCGATGCCGTCCGATGACTTCCCTCTCATCGTCGAGACGGCCAGATCAGCGATGGCCATTTCTCCTGATCGAGAGTTCGCCGCGGGACTTGCGACGGTTCTCAGCGGGCTACGCGCCAGCCTGAGAGCACCGTTGTCGCCGCCGGCCGATAACTGAGTGTCGGCTCCACCGCTCGAATCGGATCGGGCAGGAGGTCACCTGTGACCGACCACACGACAGCGTCTGTAGTACGCGTACGCAAGTCAGATAGACTGCTGGTGTGACTCGTCGGAGCCAGTCCGCCCAAGAACACCGCGTTGCCCGCGTCACCGGTGAGCGCGCTGCATGGGGAACGATCACGCGGGAGGCCGTCATCGAGGCGGCCACAAGGACCGTCCGGGCCGGGGGTTACGAAGAGCTGACCGTGCGGAGCCTGGCTGCCCAGCTCGGTGTGGCGCCGATGTCGCTGTACCGCCACGTTCGCGATAAAGACGACCTCCTTGACGAGGTCGTGGATCGGCTGCTCACGCGGGCCTGGCGTCCACGTGCGCGGGAAGACGACTGGCGGGCTTGGATCACCGAAGCGGCCCAAAAGCTTCGCCACTTCCTCGTGTCCCAACCGGCCGCGTTGCACGTGTACCTCCAGCATCCCGTCGTGTCGCCGGCCGCGATCGCCCGCATGCAGGCAATGATGGCCGTTCTGCGAGAAGCGCTCGGCGACGAGGAGGCTGCGCGACATGCCTATGCCTCCATCCATACCTTCACGATCGGTTTCGCCGCTCTCGAGGCGGCTCGGGCTGGACGGTCACGCCGCGATGGCGGCACCGACGAACTGGCTCATCAGCTCGCCGCATACACGACGCCCACACAGTTCGCCGAGGGTTTGGGCTACCTGCTCGCAGGCATCGAGCATCGGGCGCTCGATGAGCGTGGCTTTCATTGATCCCTCCTGACGCCCTCGGAGCGCCGGAGAGGCGCTCCGCGTGGAGCTGGCCGAGTGTTTGAGGGGGAACACGACCAGGCAGCGGCCTCCGACAAGCAGCCCATCGACGGGACTGGTCTCAACCAACGGATGTCGCGACGGCTCGAGACCGTGGCTGCCTCCGCTCGCGAGGTCACGAGCCGGCTCGGGACCCGGCTCAAGGCGCTTACCTACCTCAACAAGTGGCTGATCCTCTCGAGCCTCATCGGCGTCATCGCCGGCCTCGGGGCCGCACTGTTCTACGAGGCCCTCAGTCTCTCGACGCACCTGTTCCTCGGAGTCGTGGCCGGATACCACGTGCCGGCGCCCGCCGGCGAGGGAAACGCTGTGGGTTCCCTTCACTACGCCCGCGCCTGGGCGATCCCACTCGTCGTGACCGTTGGCGGGCTCCTCGCAGGACTCCTCGTGTTCACGTGGGCCCCGGAGGCAGAGGGCCACGGCACCGACGCCGCCATCGACGCAGTGCACTACAACCCCCGTGGCATCCGGCTCCGGGCCGTCGTCATCAAACTCGTTGCCTCAGCGCTCACGATCGGCTCGGGGGGGTCAGGGGGAAGGGAGGGACCGACGGCCCAGATCAGCGCGGGTTTCGGGTCGCTCTTGGCGAGGGTGTTCGACTTGACACCGGAGGACGGACGGATCGCCGTCTCGGTCGGGATCGGCTCGGGGATCGGAGCCATCTTCGGAGCGCCGCTTGGGGGTGCGGTCCTGTCTGCGGACATCGTCTACCGTGACGACTTCGAGTCCTCCGCCCTCATACCCGGGATATTCGCGTCGGTTGTCGCCTATGCCGTATTCGGCGCTTTCTACGGCTACAAGCCGCTCTTTGCCCTCTCGGGTGGCTACCGCTTCGAGCCCATACAGCTGGCGTGGTTTGCCATCGTCGGCGTGCTCGCCGGAGGCATCGGGCTCCTGTACGCGAAGAGCTTCTACGGTGTGGTACGCCTGAGCGCTCGCCTCCCCTTCTCCCGCAAACTGCGCCCGGCCCTCGGTGCGCTGCTCGTCGGCCTGCTCGCTCTCTGGCTACCGGAGGTGCTCGGAACCGGATACGGCTGGGTTCAAAAAGGCTTGTCCGACGACTTATTGCATACCCCCCTCTACATCATCTTGCTGTTGCCATTCGCACGCATCCTCGCCACGTCGCTCTCCATCGGCACCGGTGGATCCGGCGGAGTGTTCGGTCCCGGCATGGTGGTCGGATCCTTCACCGGCCTCGCCGTCTGGCGAGTCCTCGCTCCGATCGCGCCGGGAGTCGGTCACGACCCGGCTCCTTTCGTCGTTGTCGGGATGATGGCCGTGTTCGGAGGTATCTCTCGCGCACCGCTGGCAGTAATGATCATGGTGGCCGAGATGACCGGGAGCATCTCGGTGCTCCCGGCGGCCATGGTTGCCGTGGCGATCTCGGCATTCATCGTCGGTCGCACGGACGACACCATCTACCGGTCGCAGCTCCGGAGCCGCGCTGAGTCGCCCGCTGGTCGGCTGCAGTCCGCCATGCCGCTCGCTGCCGCTCTCGACGTCGCAAGCTTGGCGCAGGAGCCACGCGTCGTGTTGAAAGAAGGTACGCCTGCGCATACGGCCGTATCCGAGTTACAGGCTGCCGCGGTTCCGGGCGCACCGGTCGTGGACGAGCACGAGCTGTACCGCGGGGTTGTCGATGTAAGGGTGCTGGCCGAGATGTCCAAGCAGGACCCGAACGAGGTCATCGATCACGCGATCGACGTGACCGCTACCACGGTTTCGGATTCTGCTCGGTTCGCCACGGCGCTGGATGCGCTCTCACAAGCCGGTGGGCACTGGGTGACGGTGACGGACCGCAAGCGGCACGTGGTCGGGGTGCTGTCCATGAGCGATGTCGTCGCCGGTTACCGACGTGCACTCATCACTAGCCTCGGGCAACTCTCCGAGGTCGCCACGAACGCCGTGATCGTTGAGGAGCGCGTCGGCCGTGACTCTCCACTCGTCGGAGTACCGCTCCGAGATGCGCAGCTACCGCCCGGATCCGTTGTCTTGAGCATCCAGCGTGGGGAGGAACTCCTTTCCGCCGGCGGATCGACCATGCTCGCGACGGGCGACATCGTGAACACCCTCACTCAAGAGGAATCGAGAACCGAGGTCAGACGCCTCATCCGGGGGGTGGACAGCCCGGAGACCTCACGCGACGAGCAGGGCGGCCAGCTGGTGTGACGGACGGTGCCGTCGAGTTCACGAGACTCGAAGCCCGCCAGCGAACTGCCTCCGCTCTGGTGGAGTCTTTCCTTCGTTTCTCTTTGCAGGACACGACGAAGGCGGTGCTTCGGCTTTCCCAGCGCCTGAACATCTGTCTCGCGCGCCTCAGAGCCGTGGACGCACCTCATCTGTGAAGAAGCGCAGGAAGCCCGCTTGGTCGTCCCCGATCTGGCTGATGTACACCTCGTCGTAGCCCGCTTCGACGTACTGCCTGATGATCTCGGCATGGACCGAAGGATCCGGCCCGCAGGGGATCTTCTCCGAAATCATGGCCTCCGTAACGGTTTCAGCCGCCTGCTCGAAATGCCGGGGCAGCGGAAGCTCCTGATTGAGCTCGCCGGGAACCCCGCTGGTCTTCCACAGATCAAAAGCGAGCTTGACCGCCGCGTCTCTGTCGGCGTGCCAACACACCTTGATCGCCGCAAGGGCCGGGCCTTTCCCGCCCGCGTTGCGATACCGCTTGACGAGGGCGTCATCCGGAGCGACGTTGACGTAGCCATCGCCGATGCGGGCCGCCAGCTCCACCGCGTCTGGGCCAAAGCCGGAGACGTAGACCTTCGGTGGCTCGTCCGGGCACGAGTAGATGCGGGCCGTCTCCACGGTGTAGTGCTGGCCGTGGTGGGTAACCAAGCCTCCCTGCCACAACTCCCGCATGACGGCGACGGCCTCTTCCAACATCTCCAACCGAGTGGCGGCAGGCGGCCAACGGTCCCCGAGGATGTGTTCGTTGAGCGCCTCGCCGCTCCCGACTCCCAGGCAGAACCGTCCGCCGAACAGCAGTGAGGTTGTCGCCGCCGCTTGCGCCACGATGGCCGGATGCAGGCGCACGGTCGGACAGGTCACTCCGGTTGTCAGCCGGAGGCTCGTCGTCGCCGCGATAGCGCCGGCAACGCTCCAGACGAACGGGCTCTCTCCTTGGCGCTCGATCCAGGGGTGAAAGTGATCCGACAGGAGGACCGACTCGAATCCCGCCTTCTCTCCCATCTGGGCGAACCGAAGGAGATCGCCGGGGCCGTGCTCCTCGCTCGAGAGGAAGTAGCCGTATTCGGTCATCGGACTACACCGCCGCCTTCATGGCGTCCCTGGCCCGGTCCACGAGTGCAGCCAGCGGGCCGGCGACGAGGTTCCCCGGCGGGGTGTCAGGAGCATGCGGGTGCGGGTGGGTCGGCGCGGCCGCCAGGGCCTTCTCGTAGCGCTGGCCGAGTCGCACCAGGTCCTCCTCCGGGAGCGAGCCCTTGAGCAGCGGGAAGACCTCGGACTCCTCGTGCTTGGCGTGCTTCAGGACGGCACTGCGGAGGCGGCCAAGTTCCGTCCGGAGCTTGCTGACGTCGTCTTGGACCTTCTCCATGTCCGCAAGCAGCTCTTCTGCCTCGGACTGTTCCTCGATGCACGAATCAGCGATCTTGTCGCCGCCCTGTAACTGGCGAACGGCGGGGTAGACCACGGTCTCCTCCGCCACCTCGTGCCGCACAAGCTCCTCTCGAAGCTCGCAGAAGTAGTTCGCCAGACTCGGGTCCGCCATGGCATCGAGATCGGACAGCTTGACCTCGACTCGCTGATGATCGCTCTGCAGCAGTTCGACGACACCGACCTTGCGTTCACTCATCAGAAACTCCTTCTCTCATCGACTTCTCGGGAGTGGGTACCCTGCTCCCCGCGAGCCAAACCGGTTGGCCGGGCGACAGGCGCGTCACCTGCCGCAATCACGTGAGATCAGAGCGGGCTTGCTTCGCCCTGGCTGCTTCGCCCTGGCAGCGCCGATCGCTGTCTTGACGTCCTTCCGCTCCTCAGGGGGTGGAAGCACGGCAGGGATCCCGAGTGATTCGATCCAGAGCTCCCGACTCCAGCCCGTCGTGTGGTAGAGGTGCTCGTCTTCCTGTTCCTCGACCTCTTGCACGGCAGAACGAAGTGCCTTCCCTGGCGCACCTTTGACTCGCCCAGCTGCCTCGCCGATCAGTTCCCAGTTGAGGTGGTCCTTCGTCTCCGCGAGGGTCACACATTCCGCCGCCACGAGCGCGGCTGACTCCTTGGTTCCGGCCGTGAGCGCCATCTCCATCGCGCCGACCAACGCAGCGCCGATATGGCGCACAACGGTGCGCCCAGGCGTTTCGGCGCTTGGATCGAGGCCAAACGCCTCGAGGAGCCCTTGGACGATCTCGACGTGGCGTGTGGTCTGCTTGTGGTACTCCTCCCACTCGCCGCGTAGGTCGTCGTTCTGCACGCAGCGAAGGGCCGTCTCGTAGACCTCGACCCCGCCGAGCTCAGTCTCCAACGCTTGGTAAAGCAGCTCATTCAGCTGATGCTCGTTCATGATTCTCTCCTCGGTTCATTCGTGCGTGTGGTTCAAGTCGTGCGTGTCGTCGAAGCGCTCGGCCTCGCCGTAGATCGCACGGCCGAGAGCGCGTACCCAGGGATCGGCGCCGTAAACCGGAAGTTCCGTCAGTGGCGGGCCGATAACCGACTGGTCTCCAACATCGGTTTTGAGCTCCACGACGGCGCCGTTTCCATCGGGAGCCACGGGGTAAAGACTCAGGAAGAAGCCTCAGACAGTCGTCTTTGCTGAACCGAGCAGAAAGGTCACCCCACCATGTATATCGGCATAGGTACTCTCGTATTTGTCTTGCTGGTCATCCTCGTCATCTTCTTGGTACGCCGCGCCTAAAGCGACCGCCCTCGGGTGGGTCAACAGGGGTACGAGAAAGTCACCCTTGCACCCCAATCACCGGTCTTGCACCCCCCGTCACTGGTGACCCGAAGCCAGGAAGTCAGCCGACCGCGCAGCCAGCGCCATGATCGTGAGTGCGATGGGACGAGCGAGCCCTGCGAGGGCACGCTGCGGCCCAGCGGTCACGGCTTGGTCCTTCGCAAAGCGCGGGCCGAGCGCTACCGGCTCGCCTGAACAAGAAGGAGAAAACCTGATGCCGAAAACCGTCGTCATTACCGGAGCAAGCGCCGGCATCGGCCGCGCCGTCGCGGCTGGCTTCGGATCTCGGGGAGACTCCGTCGGCCTCGTGGCGCGTGGGGACTCGGGCCTCGAAGGGGCCTCCAGCGAGGTAGAGCTCCGCGGCGGGCGCGCCCTCGTTGTTCCAGCCGATGTTGCCGATTACGACCAGGTCAAATCAGCCGCCGAGCGGGTCGAGGCCGCTTTCGGTCCGATCGACGTCTGGGTGAACGTCGCCTTCACGTCGGTGTTCGCGCCCTTCTGGGAGATCACTCCCGAGGAATTCGCCCGCGTGACCGAGGTGAGCTACCTCGGTTACGTGCACGGGACGCATGCCGCCCTCGAGCGGATGCGGCCGCGCAATCACGGGACGATCGTTCAGGTCGGGTCTGCCCTCAGCGAGCGAAGCATCCCCTTGCAGTCCGCCTATTGCGGAGCCAAGCACGCCGTCAACGGGTTCACGTCGTCGGTCCGTTGTGAGCTGATGCACGAAAAGAGTCGCGTGCGCATCACGGTCGTGCAGATGCCGGCCGTCAACACCCCGCAGTTCTCGTGGGTGCTCTCCCGCCTGCCCAACAAGCCTCAGCCGGTTCCCCCGATCTATCAGCCGGAAGTCGCCGCCCGCGCGGTCCTTCACGCCGCCGACCACCCTGATCGAAAGCAGTATTGGGCTGGGGGATCCACGGCGGCGACGTTGCTCGCCAACCGGATCGCTCCACCGCTGTTGGACCGATACCTCGCCCGCAAAGGCTTCAGTTCACAGCAGACCGATGAGCGGGCAGACCCTGACCGCCCGGCGAACCTTTGGGAACCGCTCGACGGTCGTGAACAAGAGGACTTCGGTGCGCACGGCGAGTTTGACCAGCGATCGCACGGACAGAGCTGGGAGTTGCTCGCATCCGAGAACGCTCGAGCGCTCGCCGTTTCGACCGGGACTACGCTGGCGCTGGCAGCGTTCCTCCGTCTGGGCAGGCGGAAGCGGTGATCTCCACAACACCCGCCGGCAGTGCAACCGCGACCACTCGCCGCCGCGCTCGCGGGTCGATCGCCCTCCTGTCGATCGCTCGGCTCGCATGGGGTGGCACCCTCCTCGTCGTTCCAGGCAGCACGCTGGATATCCTCGGCGGGTCGTCAGCGGACACGCCCGCGTGGCAGCTCGTCGCCCGGATCCTCGGACTGCGCCAAGCTGTCCAAGGCGCACTCCAGCTGCGGGCGTCGTTGCGATGCAGTGACCCTCGTACCCTTCTCTACGCTGGTGTGGACGGGCTCCACTTGCTCTCCGATATCGCCCTCGCGGCCTATGACCGCGACCGCCGCCGCTTGGCCTTCGCCGATGCCGCCATCGCAGGAGGCTCTACCATCATCGAGGCGCTCTCG
>JBEKYM010000072.1:0-8273 GCA_049510975.1 Acidimicrobiales bacterium | reverse complement strand
CCTTCGTCGGCGAGGTAGTCGTGGGCAGTGAGCGCGGCGACGACCTCGTCGACGGTCGTCGGAGGCGTGATGAGGGGATCCACGGCCCACACGCTAGAGGCACCGCACCGGAGGGCAGCCGAGTGGCGCCTTTCGGTGCCCTCCAGCGAACCGTGCGCACGGGGTGACCGCACACCCGGCCAGGCGGTTACTTTGTGCACACGGTTCGGGGCGGGGCGCCGGCGCCAGGTCCTACGAGCCGGCGCCGCCGTCGGCGCGGTTGAGCTCCGCCAGCATCAATGCGGCCGCCCCGGCCGCCTCGGCGAGCAGGCCGGCCGTACGGGCATCGCCAGCGAGGTTGCGGTTGCCGTCCGCCAGGAGCGCGCCGGCGAGCCGCCCCACCTCCGAGGCCAGCTCGGCGATCTCGACGGGAATGGCGATCGCCTTCGCCAACGCCGCGTCGATGGCTGCCGACCGGGCAACGATGGAGGCCCCAGAACGGTCCGATTCGGGCGGGCGCCGGGCCGTCAGGAGCGCGCCGTACGCGCCGGCATCCTCCTCCGCCAAGCGGAGCGCCCGAGCCGCGCAACGATCGGCAGCCTCGGCGATGTCGCCGGCAGCTTCGAGCCGGCCGTCGGAGTAGCGCGCCGCCATGCCACTGAGTGCAGCCGCCATGGCGACCACGACGGCAGCGGCGGACCCTCCTCCAGGCGCCGGCGTGCGGGCCGCCAACGCCGAGAGCAGCTCGGCGACGGACTGTCCTGCAAACCCGGACGCGCCGGCGCCGGCGACTGCACCGGAGCCGGCGTCGCTCACGAGAGGCCGACGATGTCGCCGTTGGCGTCGATGTCGATGTGAGCGGCGGCGGGATCCTTTCCGAGCCCGGGCATCGTGGCCATGTCACCGCAGATCGGGTACACGAAACCCGCCCCGACCGAAGCCCGCACCTCTCGCACTGGCAAGCGCCACCCTGTGGGCGCACCCTTCAACGTCGGATCCGACGAGATCGACAAGTGCGTCTTGGCGATGCACACCGGAAGGTGGCCGAAACCGTTGCGCTCGTAGTTGTCGAGCTGCCGGGAGGCAACGGCTGTGTAGTCGACGCCGTCGGCACCGTAGATGCGGGTGGCGACGGTTTCGATCTTCTCGCGCAGTGATGCCTCGTCGGGGTAGAGGACGGCGAAATGACTCGGCTTCGACGTCGCCTCGACGACCGCCTCGGCCAGATCGGCCGCCCCTTTGCCCCCCTCGGCGAAGTTGCGGGACACGACGCTGCGGATGCCGAGCTCTCCGGCGATCTCCTCGATGGCCTGGTACTCCGACGGGTGGTCGTCGGGGTAGGCGTTGATCGCAACGACGGGCGTCACGCCATGGACCGTGATGTTCTCCAGTTGCTTTCGCAGGTTGGACCCGCCGGCGTAGACGTCGTCGGGGTTCTCCTGCAGCAGCTCGGGAGGAAGTGGGCGACCGGCCACGATCCGGTACTTGCCGGAGTGAGCCTTGAGGGCGCGCACGGTGGTCACCATGACGGCGCCGTCGGGCGCCAGCCCCGACGTCCTGCACTTGATGTTGAAGAAGCGCTCGGCGCCCATATCGGCCCCGAAACCGCCCTCGGTCAACAAGAAGTCACCACACCGCCGGCCGATCAGGTCGGCGATGATCGAGGAGTTCCCATGGGCGATGTTCCCGAACGGGCCGGCGTGCACGAGCACGGGCGTGTTCTCGAGTGTTTGCACGAGGTTGGGCTTGATGGCTTCCCGCATGATGACGGTCATCGCCCCGGCCACGCGCAGCTGCTCGGCCGTGACCGGCTCGCCCTCCTTCGTGTACCCGACGACGATGCGTCCGATGCGCGCACGCATGTCCTGCAGCGACACCGACAGCGCCAGGATCGCCATGACCTCGGAGGCGGCGGTGATGTCAAAGCCGCTTTGTCGCGGTACGCCGTCCATGCTCGAGCCGAGGCCGAGGACGGCGTTGCGCAGCTCGCGGTCGCAGACGTCGAGCACGCGCCGCCAGGTGATCTGGTTGAGATCGATCTTGAGCTCGTTGCCGTGGAACAGGTGTGCGTCCAGCATGGCCGAGCACAGGTCGTGAGCGGCGGTGACGGCGTGCATGTCGCCGGTCAGGTGGAGGTTGAGGTTGTTGGCCGGAACGGCCTGGCTGTAGCCGCCGCCGGCGGCACCGCCTTTGATCCCGAACGTCGGCCCCATGGAGCCCTGGCGGATGGCGATGATCGCTTTCTTGCCGATGTGGGCCATGCCCTGTCCGAGGCCGATCGTGGTCGTCGTCTTGCCTTCACCGAGCGGCGTCGGCGTGACGGCGGTCACGATGATGTACTTCGCCGGTGGTCGGTCGGCGAGCTCCTCGATGGCCGACAGGCGGATCTTGGCGACGTACTCGCCGTAGTTCTCGAGTAGGTGGCCAGGGAGATCCATGTCTTTGGCGATCTCGGTGACCGGCTTCAGTGAAGCATTCCTGGCGATCTCCTGCGTCGTCGGCATGGGCATTTCGGCGTCTCCTTTGACGGGTCGCGATGCGACCATCTCCATACAACGAGACTGCCACAACCTCGATTTTTGCGACAGGCATTACCATCAGGCCCGTCGCCAGCCGTACCCGGAGCAGTCCCACACCGGGTACACCCGGGCGTCACGTCGGTCACGCACCGGGCAGGAGAGGGTCATGACACACAGCGAGCCGACCGGAAATGCGAGGAGCTGGAGCCACCGATGAACGGCGGGCGTCTGTCTCAGGGCCGCAGCAACGTGCTCGGGGACTCGAGTGGCATCAACCGCTTGACCTTCCGCCGGTGAGTCGCACTCCTGTCGTTGCTCGCGAGTCGTCACTCAGCCCGACCGTGCTCGTGATCGAGCACGAAGCCGATGCTCCGATCGCCCGTTTCGGGCCCTGGCTGACCGACGCCGGCGTCCGCCTCGACGTTCGGCGCCCGTGGACAGGAGACCAGTTGCCCTCCGACTTGCGGGCGGACGGTCTCGTCGTGCTCGGTGGCGCCATGTCGGCTGGCGACGACGACGCCGTTCCGTGGCTGGCTACGACCCGGTCGCTCCTGGCTCAGGCCGTCGTCGGCGAAGTCCCGACCTTCGCCATCTGTCTCGGCGCCCAGCTGCTCGCCGTGGCCACTGGAGGACGCGTCGAGGTGGGAGTTGTCGGACCGGAGCTCGGCATCTGCCCGATCGAGCTCACGGCCGAGTCGGCCTCGGACCGACTGTTCTCTTCGTTGCGGCCTCCGGTCCTGGCGCCCCAATGGCACTACGACGCCATCGCCGCCCTGCCACCCGACACGGTCCTGCTCGCCACCGCTGATCGCTATGAGGTGCAAGCTTTTCGGATCGGCACAGCGGCATGGGGAGTGCAGTTCCACCCGGAGATCGACGGCGCCGTCATGGCGGCTTGGGTTGCGAACGAGCACAGCGACGACTTCTCGCCCGAGGTGCTCTCACACCTCGCCGAGGAGGTGGAGACCGCACAGCCGAGCCTCACGGCGTCTTGGCGGGGAGTCGCTGAACGCTTCGCCGAGCTCGTCGGCGCGCACGCTCGGAGCAATCCCCTGCCCTGATGTCCGCACACGGCGCTTTCCGGTGGAGCTCAGGCCCTCACCGAGACGCGTAGCGCCGCCCGAGCGCCGCCGACGACCACGCTGTCATCATCTTCGAGCAGGCGACGGAGGAGTTTTGGCGAAGCGGTCGGGTTACGCGTGACCGCCGCCCGCACCCGCCAATCGACGTCGGTGCCCAGTCGCGAGACGATGGCCGGCGGCGTTGCCGGACTGCCGGCGATCGCAGCCCGAACAAAGGGCGACCGGTCGCTGGCGAGAAACGCCGTCATCCAACCCGGCACGGACGCGTTGCCCGCCAGCTCGACGCGGATGTGCCAGCAGCCGTCGTGATACAGCCGCGCCAGCGCCGCCGGCGGTGTCGCCGGGTTCGCCGCAACCGAGAGGCGCACGATGCGGTTCGGGTCGGTGGCCAAGACCTCGAGCGCCTCGGCCGGCACGCTTGGGTCGCGGGCGGCCAGTGCCCGGTGGTAGGGAACCTCGTCGCCCGCCATTGAATGGGCATCGGCGGTGTCGCCGACGAAGGCGAGGACGGTTTCCTCCACGCGGCCCCACCGGGCCCGGACCTCGAAGTACGAAGACGGGTTGGGTGTCGTGATCGCCGTCTCGAGCAGCGAGCACGCCTCACACCATTCGCTCGACAGCAGCTCGTCCACGCTCCCCCCCTTCGCGGGTCTGCGGGCCGGCGGTCCGGAAACCGATCGGCTCCAGATCAGGCTACGTCACGACGATGGTGGCGCGCTGGCCAATTCGTCGATCAGCGTGGCCGCGGCAGATCGGCAGAGATCGGCAGAGATCGGCCGAGATCGGCACTGTCGACTCGTACGGGCGACAATCGTGCTGATGAGTGAACGGCCGAGCGGCACGACGGCGAACGCTCACGCCGCGCCCCGCGCTACAGACACCGGCGGCAGCCCGTCGCCGCGGCGTAGCTCCGCCCGCGCCGTCATCATCGGCGCCGGCATCGTCGGCAACAGCCTCGTTCACCACCTGGCCCGGCTCGGATGGCGGGATCTCGTCCTTGTCGACAAAGGCCCGATGCCCAACCCGGGCGGATCCACCGGTCACGCCTTCACGCAGGACGACTTCGACCCCCAGCTCGCCGAAGCCCTTCAGCTCATGCCGGGGCTCCTCGGTGACGAGAATGTAGGTATCCGATACGCCATCAACGGGCTCATCTCCATCACTCCCGACGGCCGTCCCGTCCTCGGCGAGGCGCCGCAGGTGCGCGGGTTCTGGTCGGCTGCCGCCAGCTGGATCAAGGAGGGACCCGGCATCGGTCGTGCAGTGGCGGAAGCGCTGACCGACCAAGAGCCCGAGATCGACATTCACGAGGCCGACATCGCTCGCTTCTCCCCGTTCCAGACGACGCGGCGTCACGTCGCCGCCCGGGCGAGCGAGAGCTTCAACAAGATGTACGGCATCGTGCACCCTGCCGAGCAATGGACGGGCGAGCGCCGGATCCGACTGGCGCCGATGCATGCCGCTACCTGTGATCTCGGCGCGGTCTTCGTTCAGACCGCCGGCTGGGAACGTCCCTTCTGGTACGAGAGCAACGCCGGCCTCCTCGCCGTCTACGGCGACGCCGTCATGAGGCGCGAGGCCGAGTGTCAGACGCGGTGGTGGTCACCGATCAACAACGCCGAACACCTCGCCATGCGCGAGAACTGTGCCCTCGTCGACCTGTCCGCTTTCTGCATCTTCGACGTCACCGGCCCGACTTCCCTCGAGGCGCTGCAGCGCCTCGCCGTCGCCCAGCTCGACGTGGACGCCGGCAAGGTGGTGTACACGTCGTTCCTCGATGGGCGGGGCGGGTTTCTTGCCGACCTCACGATCATGCGGCTCGCTGGCGACCACTTCCGCATCGTCACCGGCGGCGCCTTCGGCATGGCGGACCGGCATTGGATCACAGCCCACCTCCCCGCCAACGGGTCGGCGCAACTGACCGACCTGACGTCGGCCTGGACGACGATCGGGCTGTGGGGCCCGAACGCACGCCACGCGTTGGCGGCGGTCACCGTCGATGACGTCACCGACGGGGGTTTCCCGTTTGCGACCTGCCGTCCGATTGAGCTCGCTGGAGTCGTCGCCCTCGCCTCGCGCATCTCCTACGTCGGCGAGCTCGGATGGGAGATCCACGTCCCCTTCGATCAAGGCGCACGCGTGTGGTCGGCGTTGTACGAGTCGGGACGACCTTTCGGGCTCGTTCCCGCCGGGATCGGCGTCTACGGCACGACCGGCAGGCCGGAGAAGGGCTCTCGCGCTTTCGGGGCAGAGCTCCCGCCGGAATACAACCTCGTTGAGGCCGGCATGGCGCGGCCGTCGGTGAAAGATCAGGAGTTCGTCGGCAAGGCCGCCTACCTCGTCCAGCGCGATCAGCCGGCGACGGCGACGCTCTGCACGCTGACCGTGGACGACCACACTGCTGCCGACGGCAGGAAGCGGTACATGCTCGGCGGCGAACCCGTGCTCAGCCCAACGGGCGAACGCATCGTCGACGGCAAGGGCCGTCCGTCCTATGTCACGACCGCCGGTTCTGCTCCGTCGCTCGGCAAGCACCTGCTGCTCGCCTACCTGCCGCCGGAGTACGCCCGTGCGGGCACGTCGCTGCTCGTCGAGTACATGAGCGAGCGATTCCCCGTCACCGTGGCCGCAGCGGGCGCCACGCCGTTGTTCGACCCGGAGAATGTGCGCGTGAGGTCGTAGTGGACATCCTCGTGTGCATCAAGCGCGTGCCGGTGGTCGGCGGACGCATCGCGCTCACGGCCGACAGCCGTGCAGTCGACACACGCCAGCTCGGCTTCACGATGAGCCCGCACGAGGAGTGCGCCGTCGAGGAGGCGGTGCGGCTCGTGGAGCGCGACGGCGGCTCGGTGACCGTTTTGACGCTCGGGCCCCCGGAGGCGGCCGATCAGCTCCGTGATGCCATCGCCGTCGGGGCGAACGCCGCCATCCTGCTGTCCACCGATGGTCGCGAGTGGGGACCGACGGTCACGGCGGAGGCGATCGTTGCGGTGGCCGAGCTCCACCATGAGCGCACCGGCCGACCCTTCGACCTCCTGCTGTTCGGCAATGAAGCCGCCGATACCGGCGACTACCAGGTTCCCATCCGTGTCGCCCATCTGCTCAGCCGGCCATGTGCCACCGGGATCAAGAACCTCGAGGTCGACGTGCACGGTGCCCATGCCCGAAGGGAGTACCGGGGGGTCACCGAGCTCTTCGAGCTCCCGCTGCCAGCCGTCGTGAGCGTGAAGGAAGGGATCAACCTTCCCCGCTATCCGTCGCTGCCGGGGCGGATGCGTGCCAAGAAAGCCACGATCGAGGTCATCGAACCCGAGTGGCGGGACGAAGGGCTTCGCCTCGACGGCCTCCGGGTACCGATGTCCGAACGGCGACGGGCGACGGTCATCGGTGTCGGCGTCGAGGCGGTGCCGGTGCTCATCGACCTGCTCGAACATCTCGGGATGCTCTCGTGAGCGTCGTTTGCTTCCTCGAGCAGGATCTCGACGGCGCTGTCGTCGACTCCTCGCTGCGTTCGGTCACCTTCGCCCGCCACCTGGCCGGGCAGAGTGACGAAGAAATTCTCGCAGTCGTCGTGGCCAACCGGGCGAGAGGCTCCTCGACACCCGAGGCGCCGGCTCGAGGTGAGCACGCAGCCCAGGAGCGGGCAAGTGCTTCGGCGCCGGCCGGCGTCGCCGTAATCACCCAAGAAACCCTCGCCCTCTTCGGCGTCGCCGACGTCTGCGTACTCGTTCTTCCTCGCACCATCGGCTATGCGCCACGAGTCCTGGCAACCGGCCTCGCACAGCTGGCCGGCGCTGCTCGTGCCTCGGCCGTCATCGCCGCCTCGACCGACCACGGCAACGAGATCATGGCCCACCTCGCCGCCCTCAGCCATCTCCCGATGGTTGCCAACTGCTTCGCCGTGGAGCGAACCGGTCCGACGACGCTGCGCCTGAGCCGGCAGCGCTGGGGCGGAAGCCTGATCGAAGACGCCACGCTCGAAACGTCCGTAGCTCTGCTCACCGTGGCGACCGATGCCGTGAGCCCAGCGCCGGCGGAACAGCCGACCGAGCCGGGCGCCCGCTCGTTCACGCCCGACCTCTCGGAGGCCGACATCGCCGTGCGGGCAATCGAATCTCGCGGTGCGTCGTCGGGTGTGTCGCTCGCCAACGCCAAGGTCGTGGTGAGCGGCGGGCGTGGGATGGGCGGGGCGGCTGGTTTCGCTGCGGTCGAACAACTGGCTGAGATCCTGGGCGGGGCGGTTGGCGTTTCCCGTGCGGTCACCAGCCTCGGCTGGCGCCCGCACGCCGAGCAGGTCGGGCAGACAGGAACGCGGGTCTCACCAGATCTGTACGTGGCGTGCGGCATCTCCGGAGCCATTCAGCACCTGGCTGGCTGCCAAAGCGCCAAGGTCATGCTGGCGATCAACACCGATGCCCGCGCGCCCATCATGTCGAGGGCCGACTATGCCGTCATCGGTGATGTCAATGTCATCTTGCCGGCGCTCGTGGCGGCGCTGCGGCAGCGCAGGCGCTGAGGCTGGTCTCCGGGGCGCCCGTGGCATTGGGTGCTTGGCTGGCGCGCACCCGGGGGCTAAGCTACGAACGTACGTTCTGTTGTGGCCGGGTTGTCCGGGCCGGCTGGGCGTGCGTCTCGCGCTGTTGATCGGCGCCTTGTTCTGATCGGTCCATCCTCGGGTTCCGTTGTCTGGTTG
>JBEKYM010000071.1:0-8684 GCA_049510975.1 Acidimicrobiales bacterium | reverse complement strand
CTCCCGCCGGCCGTTCGGCAGATCCGTCAGATCCAGCACCACACGCCAGCCGCTGTCCAGCAGGCCCGGCTCGCCGAACGCCCGGGCGACGTCAGGGCGCGGCTCGTCGCCCGGCGTGACGACGACCCTCACACCGTCGGCTTCTACGGCGACTGCAGCAACGGGACGGCCTGCCCAGGCGTGCCAACCCCGAACGACCACGTGGGCGCGGTGCACCCAGCTGTCGCCGGCGGGCTCGTCGACTCGACCGGTCAGCACCGGCGGCTCGGGGGGGTCCGTCCGGCAGCAGCAGTCACTGGCCCGAGCGTAGTGACCCCGTCGCGGCCAGAGTTGGCATTGGACCACTCGGGCATCAATGTCCGACTACCGGGGTACGTACCCTCCGAGGCGTCTCGCTCAGGGACGCCCACCAAGGAGAGCTCTCGATGGACATCGTCCGCAATGCTGACGGCACTCTCGTCGTCCCGGTTCAGGAACACCGGTCGCACGCCGCCGAGGAGGACGAGAAGGGGCTGCCCGGGGCCTCGGGCGACGAGGCGGCCGCCGCCGACACATCACCGGGGACACGGCTGCTGCACCCGGGCGAAGGCGGCTACGACGAGGCCCTTGCCGAGTGGGACCTGCAACAGAACCCCGATCGCGAGCCCGTCGTGTCGACGGCGAGCGGCCGCCAGGAGGCCATGACCCTCGTCAACGCCGTGGCGACTTCACCAGACCACGCCGTCGCCCCGGCCGTGGAGGCGCTGCACGACCCCACGGCGACCGGTGAAGCGCTCCGACACGTGCTCGTCGGCGGTGTGCATTCGGTCGAGGACTTCGCCACCGAGGTGGCCGAAGCAGAGGGGGGCGACCCGCTCCCTGCTCACCAAGCCACCAAGATCATCGGCGAGGTGCTCGCGGAGCTCGACTGACGACCCGCGGAGGTCCCTGAGCACGCATTTCGACAAAGGTGAGGGCAACGTGAGGGCAACCTGAGGGCGCTATGCCTGGTGAGCCGAGGGCGATTCCCGGATCATGAGATGTGTCCTTAACCACTCGTTTTCCAGGAGCCCTCACCATGTCGATTCACCTCAAGTCCACTGTCAAGGCTGTTTCTCAGAAGGGTCTGCGCCGCTCGGCTCAGGCGCTTGCGATCCTGGCTGCAGGTGCCGGTATCGCAGTCGTCGGTATTGCGCCGACGGCCGCTTTCGCCCAGGCGAAGGCGCCGCAGGGCGGCGCCGTTCCGATCCCGGCACCTGTTGTCACCGTGCCCCCGAGCCACCTCCTGCCCGCCATCACCGTCCCTGGTCGCCACCCCGCTCCAGTCAGCTCGGTGCCGCCCAACCGGCCGGTCCTTCCGATCTCGGTGCCGCCCAACCGGCCGGTCCTTCCGATCTCGGTTCCGCCAAACCGCCCCGTCCTGCGGATCACGGTGCCCGGCAAGCAGACCGCTCCGGTCATCACGGTGCTCCCGAACCAGCCGGCTCCGGTCATCACGGTGCTCCCGAACCAGCCGGCTCCTCGCATTACGGTCCCCGGCCTGTAGATGTCTCCGGCCGCCATCTCGTGAGCCCGGCGGCGCTCGGCGCCGCTCCCCGATCCCCCTTGACGATGCCCTCAGGCCCAGCCTGGGGGCATCGTCGCGCCTGAACAGCGCTACCCCGGGGCGTGGACTCCGAGGACGGCAAAGAGCTGGCCCACATCTCGCTCGAGCAGTGCCTCCTCGGTCTGGAGGTTCACGACCGAGCTGACAGCGGCAGGCTCGGCACCCGAGCCCGGACCGCACTCGAGCCCGACACACGACGGCGTGGCCGGCACGAAGGTCGCCGCCTTGACGTCAGAGGCGAGCGCCAGCGACACACGAATGACGTCGTGAGCTCGATCCTCCGCGCCGGCGGGAAATCGGATGCGTTCCACGGCATTCGCAAACCGCTCCAGCACGACGGCTTGGTGCGACAGCTCGGCGGCACTCTTGATCGGCGGCGCCATCGCCGCTGTCAGTCCGTTCCAAGCCGAGGTGAGCTGACTGCCGGTGCTCGGCGACGCCGTGGCAGACGCTCCGAAGTAGGCGGCGGCGAGCACGGCGGCGGCGACCGCGACGCCGGCGGCGATGGCCAACCTGTGACGGCCGGGCGCCCCGCTCGTCTCGTTGTCGCCCGAGTCGCCTTCCTCGGCCTCGGACTCGCCCTGCCGAGCGTCCAACACGACAACCACCCTACGCCGGTGGCCCTGACGCATATCGTGCTCGTGTGCTCGACATCTGCAGGATTGACCAATCACTCGACTCACGAGCCGTCAGCTTCGAGAACCCCACCGGCGAGCGAGGCGCCGGCGGTTCGGAGGCTGGCGGTCGCAAGGGAAGGCCGATGCGCACGCTGGCGGCCGGCGAAACCGTCGTCCTCGCCGATCTCGCCGGTCCCGGAACCCTGCGCCACATCTGGATGACGTTCCCGCCGGCACCGCCCGAGGTCATGCGGGCGCTCTGGCTCGAGGTGTACTACGACGGCCTGGATGAGCCGAGCGTGGCGGTGCCGTGCCTCGACTTCTTCGGCATGCCGCTCGGCCGGCCGGTTGCCTACCACTCGGCCCTCACTGCGGCCCAGGAGGGCCGTGGCTTCAACGCCTACTTCCCCATGCCCTTCGCCCGGCACGTTCGTCTTCAGGTGACGAACTCGAGCCCCCGCCCCATGCAGCTCTACTACCAGGTCGACTACACGCTCGAGCCTCGGTTGGACGACGAGGCCGGGTACCTCCATGTGGCGTTTCGCCGCCAGAACCCCACGGTCCCGACGAACGATTTCGTCATCGCCGAGGGCCTGGCCGGACCGGGGCGCTTCCTCGGCTGCAACGTGGGCATCCGGGTGCTCGACGGTGAGTCCTGGTACGGCGAAGGCGAGGTGAAGATGTATCGGGACGGCGACGGCGACCTGCCGACGATCTGCGGCACCGGCCTCGAGGACTACGTCGGCAGTGCCTGGGGAATGGGTCCCCACGCCGCCCACTTCGCCGGGGCGCCGCTCGTCGTCGGGCCTGCAGCCGAGAACCATCTCCTGGCAACACGCTTCGTCTCCTTCTATCGCTGGCACGTACCCGACCCGGTCATCTATCGCAGCGACCTGCGCGTCACGATCCAGCAGATCGGCATGGCCTTCTTCCTGGCGGGCGAGGACGACGCGTTCGCCGAGTGGCAGGCGACGCACGCGCCGGCCGGGCACGGCTGGCAGCTCGCCGAGCAAGGTCCTCTGCTCGCGAGCGGTTTACACGAGCGCTCCGACGATTACTGCGCCACCTCATACGTCTACTGCGCAGAGCCCCAAGCGGTCCCCCGCCTGGATGTGCCGGCCGCCCTGGCCGACATCGGTCGAATCGACGGGGAGGCGCCGGGCGCCTTCGAACGGATCATGGCCCGCGGCGCCACGACCGAGTCCTCCTCCTGACAACTGGACGAGCGGCTCGCTCACCCGAGCACGACGTCTGCTGCGGCCTGCATGGCCCTGGCGGCCTCGAGGGGCGAGCGGCGACCGAGGAGGGCGTCTCGGATGGCCGACCATCCGGCGTCTTCGATCTCGGGGAAACGTGCGAGCGGTGGGTAGGTGAGGAGCGCCTCCTCGATCATCTTCGCCGTGAGCTCGAGCCGGCGCCGGTCGAGGTCGTCGGCGGGCTCCACCGCCGCCATCGCCGCCTCGTGGGCGCAGATGCTGCCACCACCGGCATCGAGCCCTTGCGCCTCGGCACCGAGCAGCCGCTCCAAGAGTCCGACGGCTGCAGGGAGGTCGCCGCACGAGCGCGGGATCGCCCAGGCGTGGCAGCCCGCGTAGGTCACCCGCCGGAGTCGGCCGGCCGGGTAGGCGCACGGGCTCAACCGGTCCCGCAGTGGGCTCTCCCGGATGGCGCCCCACCCGCCCGGCCAGACACCGGCGGCGTCCACACGGCCCGCCAGCAAGGCGGCATCGACTTGCTCGTAGTGCCAGGTCGGCAGATCCGAAGGGGCCCGAGCCGACAAGCGGCACAACGTCTCGATCGCCCACTCCGACTCCGGTGTGACCATGGTGGCGTGCCCGGACTCGTCGAAGAGCCGGCCGCCTCGGCCGACGACGAGCTCGAAGAACGTCCCGAACAACCCCGACTCACGACCAGGGAAACCCATCACCATGCGCGATCCCACGATCTCGTCCCAGCTGGCGGGCGGGGGGTCGACGCGGTCGGTGCGGACCCACAGCAGCCGGACGTCGATCAGCCGCGGTAGGCACCAAGCCGTCCCCTGGAAGCGGCAGAGGTCGACCGCCCGGGGAGCAAGCGCGGCGACTGTCGCTTCTCCTACGAGGTCGTCCAGCGGCCGCAACCACTCGATCTGCGACGGGGCGTACTTCGAGTGCGTCGCCAGGAGATCGATGCGCTCGCCGGCGCCGAGCATCTCCGCCACCCGACGGTTGAGCGTCGGGTGATCCGCTTGCACGACGACTTCGACCTCCACCGGGGCGAAGATCTCATACAGGTGGTCGTACATCGGTCCGCCCACGAGGGCGACGCGCAGCGTCACTCGACGAGGCGAACGCCGGTGATCCCGCCGTCGAGCAGCACGTCGACCCCCGTCGTGAACGTGGACGGATCGGCCAGGTACTCGACGGCAGCTGCCACCTCCTCACAGGTGACGAGCCGTCCGAGCGGCTGCCGGCGGCGAAGCGCCTCCATGTTGGCGGCAGGATCGGGGCTCTGCGCCACGACGCGCTCGACCCAGGGGCTCGCCACAGTGCCCGGGGACACGCAGTTGACGCGGATCCCATGACCCACCTCGTCGGCCGCCATGGCACGCGTGAGCGCCAGCACGGCGCCCTTCGAGGCCGAGTAGACCGCTCGCTCGACGAGACCCACGGAGGCGACCACCGAGCACGTGTTGACGATGGCGCCGCCCCCGGCGGAGCGCATCGCCGGCAGGGCGGCGCGGCTCATGTTGGCCAGCCCGAACACGTTGACGGCAAAGACGCGCTGCCAGTCGGAAGGAGTCGACGCCAGCAGGTCGCCGACGGCACCGACGCCGGCGTTGTTGCAGAGCACATCGACGCGGCCATGGTCGGCGAGGATTCGTCCGACGGCCGTTTCGCAGGCGTCCAGGTCTGTCACGTCGAACCCATCGAGGAGATCGAGGCCGATGACGGTGGCGCCGGCGGCCTCGAACCGCTCCACGATGGCCGAGCCGATCCCGCCGCTCGAACCTGTGACCACCACGACCCGATCCGTCATCGCTCCCGTCGTCCCCCTCGTCAACCTCAGCGTGTCTAACATGCTGGGCAGTGACCCGCATCACCGGTGCGCGCATGCTGGATCTGCGTGCGCCGACGTCGCTCACGCTCGCCGGATCCGATGCTGTTCATCAGGATCCGGACTACTCCGGCGCCTACGTCTTCCTCGAAACCGACGGCCCCTACGAAGGTGCCGGCATGACCTTCACCCTGGGCCGCGGGAACGACCTGTGCTGTGCTGCCATCGGCCAGCTCGCACCGCTGCTCGTCGGGAGGGAGCTGGAGGAGCTGGTGGGGGATCCGGCGGGTTTCTGGAGGCGGCTCACCAACGACGGCCAGTTGCGGTGGCTCGGCCCGGAGAAAGGCGTCATCCACCTCGCCACAGCCGCACTCGTGAACGCCGTGTGGGATCTGTGGGCCAAGACGGAGGGCAAACCGCTCTGGCAGTTGGTTGCCGATATGACACCGGAGCAGTTCGTCGGCTGTGTCGACTTTCGTTACCTGTCCGACGCCCTCGATCGTGACGAGGCCCTCGATCTCCTGCGGGCGTTGGAACCGACGAAGAGTGCCCGCATCGCCGAGCTGCAACAGGACGGCTACCCCGCCTACATCACCTCGGCAGGATGGCTCGGCTACAGCGATGCCCAGGTGCGAGAGCTCTGCCGGGCGGCCCTGGCCGACGGTTGGCTCAGCTTCAAGACCAAGGTCGGCGTCAGCATCGCCTCCGACATCCGGCGTTGCGAGGTGATCCGCGAGGAGATCGGCGAGCTCGAGCTCATGGCCGATGCCAACCAGGTCTGGGACGTCGGCCAGGCCATCGACTGGGTTCGCCGGCTCGAGCCGTTCCGGCTGCGGTGGATCGAGGAGCCGACGAGCCCGGACGACGTCCTCGGGCATGCCGCCATCCGCCGGGGCGTTGCCCCGGTCGGCGTGGCGACCGGTGAGCACGTGGCCAACCGGGTGATCTTCAAGCAACTGCTGCAGGCACAGGCCATCGACTACTGCCAGGTCGACGCCTGCCGTCTCGGAGGCGTCAACGAAGTCCTTGCCGTCCTCTTGCTGGCGGCCAAATTCGGCGTGCCCGTCTGTCCGCACGCCGGCGGCCTCGGCCTGTGCGAGTACGTGCAGCACCTCTCGATCATCGACTACGTCTGTGTGAGCGGCTCCCTCGCCGACCGCACGACCGAGTTCGCCGATCACCTCCACGAGCACTTCGTTCATCCGGCAGTCGTGAAGGGCGGCCGCTACCAGGTGCCGGCGGCGCCCGGGTACTCGATCGACCTGCACGAGGCGTCCTACGAGGCGCTCGTCTACCCGCATGGTGCGCTGTGGCGGACATGAGCGATCGCCGGCGCGACTGGCCGCGTCGACGGCCGCTCGGCGGGCGCGGGCCGTTGGTGACCGGTCTCGGTCTCGGCGGTGCACCGATCGGCAACCTGTTCACCGGCGTGTCGGACGAGCAAGCCCGCTCAGCTGTCGACGCCGCCTGGGACGCCGGCATCCGGTACTTCGACACCGCCCCGCTGTACGGTCATGGCCTCTCGGAGCAACGACTCGGGCGGGCTCTCGCCGGCCGGCCGAGGGATGACTATGTCTTGTCGACGAAAGTCGGGTACGCGCTGCGACCTCCGGCAGCCGAGCCCGCCCCGAGCGTCTTCGCCGACGTCGACGCCCTCGAGACGTACTTCGACTACTCCCGAGACGCAGTCCTGCGATCCTTCGAGGCCAGTCTCGACCGCCTCTGTGTGGACCGGATCGACGTCGTGCTCGTCCACGACCCTGATGACCACGAGCACGAGGCTCTGGAGCAGGCGTTTCCGACGCTGGTGACGCTCCGCGACGAGGGCGTGATCGCCGCCGTCGGATGCGGCATGAATCAGTCGGCCATGCTCGAGCGCTTTGTCGAACGGGTCGATCTCGACTGCGTGCTGCTCGCGGGCCGGTACTCGCTCCTCGATCGAAGCGGGGGTGCCGCCCTCCTGCCGGCGTGCGCCACCCGCGGCATCGGCGTGATTCTCGGCGGCGTCTTCAACTCGGGCATCCTGGTCGACCCGGAGGGGAGCCCGACGTACGACTACGAGGACGCGCCGGTGGCCTTGATCGCCCGTGCCCAAGCGCTGAAGGCGTTGTGCGAAGCCCACGGGACGACGCTCCCCGCCGCCGCCCTGCAATTCGCCATGCGCCATCCCGCTGTCACGGCCGTGCTCGTGGGGGCGCGCTCGGCCGGCGAGCTCGTCGCCGACGTCGACGCAGCGTCGATGGCCATCGACGAAACCCTGTGGGGCGAGATCGAGGCTCTCGGTCCTGGTTGACCGTCTCGCGGCCTCCCCCTAGCATCCCCGGCGGTAGCGCCAACCGTGGCGCATGACCAGCTTCATCGGGAGATTCAGGGGGGAAGGCTCATGAAGATGTCCGCGTTGAAAGCTGTAACCAGGCGCCTTGTCGTCATTCCGGCGGCACTGGCGCTGGCCGCCAGTCTGATCAGCATTGTCGGGGCGCAGACCGCCTCAGGAGAGGAGCTCCTTCCTCCAGATCCCACGAGTTCCACCGGCGCCAGCGGCTGCGTCGGCTCGGTCGTCACGTTCTACGGCCACGAGTTCTACCCGTCGATGACCGCGCTCTTCGGGTCGTACTCGACGTCGGTGTACGGCATTGTGATCCCGATCGGGGACAACGACACGGCCCAGGCGACCGTTCCCAACATTCCCACCGGCACCTACACGCTCGGCCTGCACGACAACTACGGAACGGGCACCGACCCGGACACCTTCACCGTGGTGTCGTGCCCCTTCATCGGGCCGGCCACGTGGGAGAACACGAAGTTCGCCTGGGCGTTCGACCCGCCGCTCACGAAGAGCTCGAAGGGCGAGACGTCGGTCGCGACCGGCACGGCGGCATTGACCGGCGGCGCCAGCTTCGACCACGACTACCCCACACCGGGTTCCGAAACCCTCTCGACCGATGTCGGCCCCAACAGCTGCAGCGCACTCGCCGGTGGCACGACCGAGACCACGACGCTGAACATCAACTGGTCGCCGGACTCGATCACCTCCAGCACCGTCACGTTCACGGGGTTTGAGGAAGCCGAGACGAGCACCGGCGACGTCCAGTTCACCTTCGGCGGATCCGGAGTCGGCACCAGTGTGACCGGCTCGTACGCCGGAACCGATGGAGGAGCCAGCTCGGAGATGACGCTCACGACGAGCATGACGAGCGCCGCCCTCACCAAGGCGTGCGACGGCAAGAACGGCCTCAAGTCGATCAAGATCCTGAGCGGCACCCTGTCGCTCGGGTAGTTCGACTCGGAACGACGACCTTCGCCGGACGGCCGTCGTTCCTACGTGCACCCGTTCCTGCCCACGACCGACAAGAGAGCGTCGATCGTGAGCCCGAGGTCGAAGCGCTCGCCGCCGTAGGACAGGGTCGTGTCGTCGATCTGGAGCCCCTGGCGGCGGTGAGCGGCGG
>JBEKYM010000070.1:0-8870 GCA_049510975.1 Acidimicrobiales bacterium | reverse complement strand
GGGCCAGCGATGATCACGAGAGTGAGCAAGCGCGGCCTCGATGCAATGTCGATCCCAAGCACCGGAATCAGAGCCACCGGCTTGATCAAGTCCTACGACTCGGTCCAGGCGGTTCGCGGAGTGCTGCGGATCACGCCCCTGCGAGTTCGCACCGACTATGTCGCGAAGATGCTCGCCGCCTACCTCGTCGCGTTGCCCGCGCTCGGCTTGGTGTTTCTGGCCGGCGCAACGCTGGGAGTGCGCCTCGACGCCGCGCAGTGGTTCGACATGACTGGCTTGCTCCTGATCGGCTTGGTGCCGTTCATCTTGATCGGCCTCATCTTGGGTCACCTCATCGCGACGGATGCCCTCGTGCCAGTCATGGGATGGCTCGTCGTCTTCTTCGCCCTCTTTGGAGGCGCCTTCGGGAGCTTGTTCAACAGCGGCGCGATGCTGACCGTCGTCAAGCTGCTGCCGTCGTACTGGCTCGTGCACGCGGGCGAGGCCGCGCTCATCCGCGGGGATTGGCCGATGGAGGCCTGGATCGTGCTCGCGTGTTGGACCGCCGCGCTCATCCCGCTCGCCGTCGTCGCCTATCGCCACGACACCGGCGAGGCGTGAGCACCATGTCAGCGATCAGAATCGTTCGGCCGAAGCAACACTGGTCGATGGCGCCCCGGACCGTCCTGCCAACCGCCCTACTTGTTCGCCTCTTTCGGCCTCCTTGGAATTTCACAATCCTTCTCGACGACCACCCCGTGGGCAGGATCGGAGACGAGCAGGTGCGGGTGTTTGATGTGGACCCAGGGGAACACCGCCTGCGTCTGCGGTTCGTCCTGCTGCGCAGGTCCAAGGAGATGCGAGTGTCCCTGAAGGCGGACGAGGAACGGCAGTTCATCTGCGGAACCAGTGGTTTCGGCTGGCCCACCCTCATCGAGGCGTCGCCTGGGGATGTCGCTTGAGATTCGGGAAACCGTCCATCGGAGAGCACACTTGAGCTCCCTCACATCGTTGCGGTTCGGATGCAGGGCGATCTTCGGGTGCTCGGCGTGACGTCATCATCCCGCGCGATGCGACGCATCAGCCGCTGGAGCCGCGGGAGAGTGCCCGGCCAGCACGGCGAATGACTCCGCAGCTGCGCTCGGAGACAGTTCGAAGTTGCACCCTCTGACCAGTGACTTTGCGAGAGCGGGCGACGGGAATCGAACCCGCGTTCTCAGCTTGGGAAGCTGATGTTCTGCCGCTGAACTACGCCCGCGAACCTTCAAAGGGTAGTCGCGTTCCGAAACCCGAAGCGCTGCCCGCCCACGACAGCGAGCTCGAGCCTGCCCTGGTGAAGAGACGGCCCAGCGCGCTGCACCAGAGAGTGCAGCGTGCGACCGAACGCGTCATGGCCGGACTTACGCCGGCGTAGGGATCTCGCCGTCCCCTGACCTCGCTGCGATCCGTGAAATCCGGGCGGGGTACTGATATCTTGCCTCGCGATGGTCAGTTCACCGGCCTCGAGGTAGCAAGCCTGGACCGCAGTTCTCTTTGGGGGGAGGGCCACATCATGGCAAGGCACGGAGACGAGCAACAGCAGCCGAGACTCGGGGCCGAGGACCTGAAGCGGGATGTGAGCCTCCTCGGACTCACCTGGGCGTCTGAGGGCTCCATCATCGGCTCGGGATGGTTGTTCGCGGCGCTGTACGCCACCGAGTACGCCGGGCCGTCGGCCATCCTCGGCTGGATACTCGCAACGATCATCATCATTCCGCTCGCGCTCGTGCACGCCGAGCTCGGCGGCACGTTCCCCGTCTCGGGCGGAACGAGCCGGTACCCCCACTACGCCTTCGGCAGCCTGGCGGGCGGCACGTTTGGTTGGTTCGCGTACATCCAAGCGGCGACCGTCGCCCCGATCGAAGTGCTCGCCGTCATCCAGTACGCCTCCGTAGCATCGTGGGCGAAGAGCTGGTACGTCCCCGCAGGTCCCGGGCAGCTGACGGGACACCTGCACGCGGGCGGCATCGTGGCTGCGATCGGATTGCTGGTCCTGTTCGTGATCATCAACCTCATCGGGATCCGCTGGCTGGCTGGCGTCAACAGCACCGTCACGACGTGGAAAGTCATCGTGCCGATCGTGGCGATCCTGGTGCTCCTCGTCACCCACTTCCACAGCAGCAACTTCACCGGCGGTGGAGGTTTCTTTGCGAAGACGAACGGGGTTTCGAACCTCAAGGACGCCTGGAAGTACATCTTCGAAGCACTCCCCGGAGCCGGAATCATCTTCTCGCTGCTCGGATTCGAACAAGCGGTGCAGCTCGGAGGCGAGAGCAAGAGAGGCGCCCGAGACCTCCCGCGGGCGGTGATCTACTCAATCCTGCTGGGGGCGGGCATCTACATCCTCGCTCAGGTCGCCTTCATCGCTGCCCTCGACCCATCGGTGATCGCGCACACCACCTGGGAGAATCTTGGGACGAACCTCGGGCTGAACGCAGCGCCGTACTACACGATCTCCAAGCTCGCCGGTCTCTCCTGGTTGGCGTACATCCTGAGGATCGACGCCGTGATCTCGCCGGCCGGAACTGGTCTGGTGTACACGACCTCAACTTCCCGGATCAGCTATGGCTTGAGCAAGAACGGTTACATCCCGCGGCTGTTCGAGAACACCAGCGGCCGGACCAAGGTCCCGGCCCTCGGCATCATCATCTCGGCCTGCATCGGCGTGTTGTTCCTCCTCCCCTATCCGAGCTGGAACAGCCTCGTTTCGATCGTGACGGGCGCCTCAGTGCTCATGTACGCGGGAGCCCCCCTCGCACTCGGTGCCCTGCGGCGGTCGAAGCCGAACCTGCCTCGGGTGTACAGGTTGCCTGCGGCCTCCATCCTGGCCCCAATCTCGTTCATCGGAGCGAACCTGGTGGTCTATTGGGCCGGTTGGTACACCGTCGGCACGCTGATGATCGTGATCCTCATCGGATACATCCTCATGCTCATCTCACGCGCCTTCAATCTGAACGACAAGCGGCCGGCGCTCGACTTGAAGAGCGGTGCCTGGATCCCCGTTTACCTCGCAGGTATGGCGGTCATCTCCTACTTCGGCAACTTCGGAGCGCCCTACAAGCTGGTTGGCGGGATTGGCTGGTTCGGGACGCACCTCATTGGACCGGATGGGAAGATCCACTTCTGGTGGGACATGCTCATCGTCATCGGGTTCAGCATCGTCATTTATGTCTGGGCAGTCCTCAGCGCGCTGCCGGAGAATCGCGTGGACGAGTACATCCGTGACGTCTACCCGCCGGAGGGCGAACTGCTCGACCCGGCACCGGTCAGCCCCGTGGCGCCGTGACTTTCGTAATCTGAACGCTGCCAAGTCTCACGAGCTGCGCCCCGGTGCCATGGGTGCCGGGGCGCTTTCGCGTGTTCCGTCAGCCCGTCACCGGAATTTCCTGGTGCTCGAACTGCGTCCGGTACAGCTCGGCGTACAGTCCGTCGGCTGCCAGGAGCTCGTCGTGGCCGCCGCGTTCGACGATGCGACCACCGTCGACGACGAGAATCAGGTCGGCGTCGCGCACCGTCGACAAGCGGTGGGCGATCACAACGGACGTGCGGCCGGCGAGCGCCGTCGCCAGAGCCAGTTGGACGGCTGCCTCCGATTCCGAGTCGAGGTGAGCAGTCGCTTCGTCGAGCACGACCACATCCGGAGCCTTCAACAGCAGGCGGGCGATGGCGATGCGCTGTTTTTCCCCGCCGGAGAACCGATAGCCCCGGTCACCGACGACAGTGTCAAGGCCGTCGGGGAGGGTTTCGACGAGGGGCAGGATCTGAGCAGACGCCAATACGGCGCGTAGCTCCGCCTCGGTGGCGTCCGGCTTGGCGTACAGCAGGTTCGAGCGAATGGTCTCGTGGAACAGGTGTGCGTCCTGGGTCACGACTCCGATGGCAGCACGCAAGGAGGCCATCGTGGCGTCGCGGACGTCGATCCCATGGACTTTGACGGCGCCGGCGGTGACGTCGTAGAGGCGTGGCACGAGATGGCTGATCGTCGTCTTCCCGGCACCGGACGGCCCGACAAGGGCCACCATCTGGCCGGGCTCGACCCGGAACGACACGTCGTAGAGAACCTGCTGGGAGGGCGCTTGGTCGAGGACCGCCACACTCTCGAGTGAGGCCAGAGACACTTCTTCGGCTGTCGGGTAGCTGAAGTCGACGTGGTCGAATTCGATCGTCGCGGGACCGCGGGGAACGACCACGGCGTCGGGACGCTCGTCGATCATCGGCTGGAGGTCGAGTACCTCGAAGACCCGATCGAACGAGACAAGGGCAGTCATGACATCGACTTGCACGTTCGAAAGTGCGGTGAGCGGCCCGTAGAGGCGGTTGAGGTACGCCGCCAGAGCCACGACCGTACCCACCACCAGCACTCCGTGGGCGGCTTCCACGCCGCCCCACCCGTAGACGAGAGCGGTCGCCAATGAGGCTGTGAGCAGTAGCGAGGTCATGAAGATGCCGCCGTACATGGCGGTCGTGACGCCGATATCTCGGACGCGGCCGGCCCGACGGTCGAAGACCTTCGTCTCCGCGCTGGGGTCACCGAACAGCTTGACGAGCAGCGCGCCCGAGACGTTGAAACGCTCCGTCATCGTGGTGCTCATCTCGGCGTTCAGCCCGTAGCTCTCCCGCGTGAGGGTCTGCAGGCGTCGGCCAACCCACCGTGCCGGGAACACGAAGACAGGAAGCATCGCGAGCGACAGCAGCGTGATCTGCCAGGACAGCACGAACATGACCGTGAGCGTCACGGCCACGGTGATGAGGTTGCCGATCACGGAGGAGAACGTGTCGGTGAAGGCTTGCTGAGCGCCGAGCACGTCGTTGTTGAGCCGCGAGATGAGGGCACCGGTCTGGGTGCGGGTGAAGAAGGCGATCGGCATCCGCCCAACATGGGTGAACACCTTGGTCCGCATGTCGAAAATGAGGCCTTCGCCGATGCGGGCAGAGATCCATCGTTGCCAAAGGGACAGGCCGGCGCTCACGAGGGCCAGGCCGGCGACCACGAGGGCGAGCACGATCACCTGGCTGGGGTGATGCTCGATGATGCCGTTGTCGATGATCGCCCGCAGGATGAGCGGGTTGGCGGCGCCGACGAGGGCGCTGAGCACGATCAGCAAGAGGAAGATGGCGAGCTGGAAACGGTAAGGCCTCGCAAAACCGGCGATGCGCTTGACGATGCCCTTCGGCAGCTGTTTGCTCTTCACACTCTCGTCGCGGCGGAAGGACCGCATGAGGCCCCAGCTCGCAGGCCCTCCGGCTCCTCCAGCACTCATCCCTCTCATCACGTTGAAGACCAACACCGGCGGGGGCTCCCGCCTTCCCCGCTGCCTGGCCCAAGGCACCGGCCGGAATAGGACGCAGGTTCCGTATTGTTTGCATGAGCAACAAAAGGAGTCCGCGTGCCAGAGCTCGATGAACACAAAACCCTGCCACTACTGCCGCTGACCTCGGGAGTCGTTCTTCCCGGAATGGTCTTCACACTCGCGCTCGAGACCGACGAGGCTCGCGCCGCCGTTGACGCGGCCGGATCTGCTGGCGGACGGCTTGTGCTCGTGCCCCGCATCGAGGGCCGCTACGCGTCCATCGGCGTGATCTCGGAGATTCTCGAGACCGGTGACCTCCCGGGTGGTCCGCCTGCCGCTGTCGTGCGCGGGGAACGCCGAGCCACCATCGGAACCGGTGTTCCCGGTACCGGCCGAGCGCTGTGGATCCAGGTCGATCCCATCGAGGAACCCGAGCCATCAGGTCCCGCCCTCGAGCTCGCCCGCGAGTACCGCGCCGTGTTGGAGAACATCCTGCTCTCGCGTGGTGCTCGCCGGATGGCCGAGCGGTTGCGCGACGTCACCGATCCTTCGCAGATCGCCGACCTCGCCGGCTACTCCCCCGATCTGTCGCTCGACGACAAGATGAAGGTGCTCGAGACGATCGACATCACGGAGCGGTTGCGTTTCGTGCTGGCGGCAGCTCGGGACACGCTTGCCGATCTCACGCTTCGCGACCAGATCAAGACGAGCGTCGAAGAGGGCATGGAGAAGACTCAGCGGGAGTTCCTGCTCCGCCGCCAGTTAGAGGCGATCCGCAAGGAGCTGGGCGAGTTGTCCGAAGAGGGCGGGGCGACTGGGCCGGACGGTTACCGGGAGCGCCTCGAGACGGCGGGATTCCCCGAAGCCGTGCGGGCGTCGGTCGCGAAGGAGATCGACCGGCTGGAACGCACGAGCGAGCAGAGCCCAGAGCACGGCTGGATTCAGACGTGGCTGGACACTGTCTTCGAGTTGCCGTGGGGCAAGGAGTCCGACGATCGCCTTGATGTCAGTGAGGCTGGCGAGATCCTCGACGAGGACCACGACGGGCTGCGCGACGTGAAGGACCGCATCCTCGAGCACCTCGCCGTGCGCAAACTGCAGTCCGAGCGCGGGCTCGCACCCGTGAAAGGCAGCCGCGGTGCCGGGGCCATCCTCGCACTCGTCGGTCCCCCGGGCGTCGGCAAGACCTCGCTCGGCGAGTCGGTGGCCCGCGCCCTTGGACGCTCGTTCGTGCGCGTCGCACTCGGCGGCGTCCGCGACGAGGCGGAGATTCGTGGGCACCGCCGCACCTACGTCGGCGCCCAGCCGGGGCGCTTGGTGCGCGCCCTCCGTGAGGCCGGGACGATGAACCCCGTCATTTTGCTGGACGAAGTGGACAAGCTCGGCTCCGACTACCGGGGCGACCCGTCCTCGGCACTGCTCGAAGTCCTCGATCCGGCGCAGAATCACACCTTCCGCGACCACTATCTCGAGGTGGAGCTCGACCTGTCGAAGGTCTTGTTCATCGCCACCGCCAACGTCGTCGACACGATTCCCTCGCCGCTGCTGGACCGGATGGAAGTCATCCGCCTCGACGGCTACACCGAGGACGAGAAGCTGGCGATCGCTCGCCACCACCTCCTCCCGCGCCAGATTGAGCGGCAGGCGCTGCGGCCCGAGGAAGTCTCCGTCGATGATGAGGCCCTCCGGACGATCATCGCCGACTACACGCGAGAGGCCGGCGTCCGGTCCCTCGAGCGGGAGCTGGGCCGTCTCTTGCGCAAGGTGGCAACAAAGATCGCCTCGGGCGCCCTGCAGGCGCCGGTCGTGGTCGGCGCCGACGACGTGCGCGGTTGGCTGGGTCGGGCGCGGTTCTTCTTCGAAGCGGCCGATCGTACGGCCGTCCCCGGCGTGGCAACTGGTCTCGCCGTCACCGGCACCGGAGGTGACGTCCTGTATGTCGAGGCGACCTCCATGGACGGCCCCGAAGGACTCGTGCTGACGGGACAGCTCGGCGACGTCATGAAGGAGTCGGCCGAGATCGCCTTGTCGTACGTGCGATCCCACGCGGCTGAGCTCGGCGTCGAGGCGTCGACGCTCGACGGCAGGCGGTTCCACGTGCACGTGCCGGCAGGTGCCGTACCGAAGGACGGCCCGTCAGCCGGCGTGACGATGGTGACAGCGTTGGTGTCACTTCTCACTGATCGGCCCGTGCGATCACCCGTCGGCATGACCGGCGAGGTGACATTGCAGGGGCTTGTCCTGCCGATCGGCGGAGTCAAGCAGAAGGTGCTCGCCGCTCACCGTGCCGGGCTGCGTGAAGTTGTCCTGCCGATGCGCAACGGGCCGGACTTGGAGGACGTCCCCGAAGCTGTTCGGGATGAGATGACGTTCCACTTGGCCGCCGTCGTCGGCGATGTCCTCTCGGCCGCGCTCGCCGAGGCTGAGTCGGTGACCCAGCCTGACCGGGGTGGGGAGTCGGCCGCACAAACGCACGCCGCCTGAGGTCGTCGTCCCCCGAGCGGGCCGACCGGAGTGCTGATGTCAGCTTCCGCGTCGGCCCGTTCTGCGCGTTCACCCTCTCGTCCGTTCCCAGCGCGAAACCCCTCCCCGTCCCGTACTGTCACCGCTGTGACCGATTCACGCATCGCAGTGCAGGCGACCGGGCGCGTTCGGGTCCGACCTGACCTCGCCAGGGTCCACGTGACGTGCCTCGTCAAACGGCCGGCGGCGGCGCTCGCCTTCGACGACTGTTCGGAAGCGACCCGCTCGGTTCTGGCGGCGCTCGGAGCGGCGCAGATCGCGGACGGTGACCTGGCCACATCCGGGATTGATCTGAGCCGACAGCACGACGACGGGTCGTACGTCGCCACGAACAGCCTCGTCGTCGTCGTTCGACCGCCAGAGCGGGTCGGAGCGGTCTTGAGGGCGGCGGTTGAGGCCGGCGGTGATGCGGTATCGATCGGTCGTCTCGATTTCGATATCGCCGACCGCCACGATGCCGAATCCGACGCTCGTACCCACGCGGTCCAGCAGGCGCGCCGGAAGGCCGAACAGCTCGCAACGGCGGCAAGGGTGGCGCTCGGACCCCTCCTGCTCCTGAGCGAAGGCGGGATGCAGTCGGAGCCCTCTCGGCGGGTGCGTGCCGCCGCCGCGTTCTCGGGAGGCCCTCCGGTCGAGGTCGGAGAACACACCATCGCCGTCACGGTGACCGCCGAGTTCGAGATCGCCGGCCACTCTCGGACCTGAGCGACGCGGTTGCCGCTTGCCAGCGCGCACCCGGGTGCTAAGCTACGAACGTACGTTCTGTTGTGGCCGGGTTGTCCGGGCCGGCTGGGCGTGCGTCTCGCGCTGTTGATCGGCGCCTTGTTCTGATCGGTCCACCCTGGGCTGGCCTTGTTGCCGTAGGGGTGGGGTGTGCTCGAAGGAGGCCGTGGTGTCGATCGCCGTGCTCTCGCGGGTCGTCGAGGAGCTGTGTGCCATCGTGTCGGGCCTCGATGCCGATGCCCTCTCGCCTGGCGATGCCACAGCGGCCGTCTCGGTCTTTGTACGCGGTGAGCACCTGTGTGCTGCCGGCAAGGC
>JBEKYM010000069.1:0-8956 GCA_049510975.1 Acidimicrobiales bacterium | reverse complement strand
ACAACACCTGCCCAGCGACGACGTGAGGCGGAACCAGCTGATGGGCGAGAGCGTCAGCTGAGCACTGCGGCCGGAGCGCCGCTGGAACCACCGGCCGGGTCCGAGAGCCTCTCGGACCCGGCCGGTTCGCGTCATGTCGTCGTGGGCCGCCGGCGCTCAAGGCTGCGACGATCGCCCCCGTGGCGTCCTTGACTCGGTCACGGCGGCTCGCAGCTCGGCGAAGGCGGCGGCGAGGTCGTCCAACTGGTAGCGCGCCTGCAAGCCGCTCGGGTTGGGCAGCAGCCAGACGCGCGCTCCCCGCAGCAGCTCGGGCTGCTCCCCGATGGCCGCCTGCGGACGGTCGAAGGCCGTTCGGAACGCGCCCATTCCGAGCACGGCGACGAAGCGCGGCCGGTAGCGGGACACCGTGCGAACAAGGCGGCGACCGCCGGCCCGCAGCTCGTCCCGCCCGAGCTCGGCCGCTGCGGCGCTCGAACGAGGAACGAGATTCGTCACGCCGACGCCGAGTTCGAGCAGCCGGCGATCGTCCTCGGCCCCGAGCAACTCCGAAGAGAAACCCGCCAACTGCAGCACCTTCCAGAATCGATTGCCTGGCCGGGCGAAGTGGTGGCCGACCGCAGCCGACCAGAGCCCGGGGTTGATGCCGCAAAAGAGCACGTCGAGATCCGGCTTGATGACATCGGGCACCCGTCGCCCCGCGGCAGCCTCGAGCTGAGCTCGCGTCGGTCGGCGAGTCTCGGTCAGCGGCGCGATGCTCCACCTGGGACGAACGCCAACCCACCCTGAGGGATGTAAGCAGCACCGGCGACCGAGACGGGCGATACCACGCCGGTCCAGAGGTTCAAGCTGGCGAGGTAGTTCGCCGGATAGCCGGGGGCCGGGCAAGTCGGCGGCGCGCTGTTGGCTCCACACGGAGTGGCGACGACCAACGGCTCGGATCCGAAATGACCCGTCACGACGTCGACGGCGTCGTAGGTGGAGTCGGTCGTGAAGAGGCGACCTCCGGCAACCGGCCAGGCCGTGTCGTCGATCGACTGGCTGAGCGACAGGACGGAGAGGCTCTGGCCGACGTGCCCGCTGTCGTGCACGTAGATCTGTTCCTGATCGCCCTGGCTGTCGAGGACGAACTCACCGGCGAAGCGGGGACTCCCTTGCGGCGCGACCTCGTTCGAGTCCGGGTCCGTGAGCGCCAGCGTCACGGTCCCATGCGAGCTGCCGGCGTTCGCCGCCGTCGCCGAGTCCTCGTCGTAAAACAGCGGTGCCGCCGTTGCGAGGAGGGCGTAGGGATCGAGCGTGACGGTGTACACGGCTGGGTAACCCGGCTGGGGCGCCGGTGCGCCCGTCGTTCCGGGAGCTGAGGCGCTGATCAAGAGCTGCCCGTGGTAGTCAGAGATCGCATCGGTGCCCCCATCATGTGGGAGCGGGGCGCTGTAGGCGTAGTGCGCGACCTGCGAACCTGGAGCCGCTGAGGGGCTGATGACGTAGAGGGAAGAATTGGCGTCCTCGTTGACCGTGGCAATGACCGCATGGGCCTGAAGATCCGCCGTGAGCCCGTCGCACTTGCCGGTCACGTCCCACTGAGCGAGCGGATCGCCTGACATCGTGAGCTCGACGATCGTGCTCGCCGTGTTCCCGTCGGGACTGGGCTGCCCCTGCGGTCCGACTCCGTTCTGGAAACCCACGAAGAGATCATGCCCGAGCACCGTGATGTCGTCAGGGTCCCGCAGCACCTCAGTCGTGGGGCTCGAGCCGCCTGCCTGCACGAAGCTGTGCGTGAGCGTGGACCCCGAGAGAATCGTGGCCACGGTCAGCACACCCGCCGGGCCGGTCGCTACGCGGCCGGTCGCGGCGGCCGGCAAGGTACCGGTGCCCACCATCACCGCCAGCGGCAGCGCTGCTGTCGCTGCGAGGAGCTTGACGGTTCGGACTGGCTTCGCTCCCATGTGAGTCCTTTCGCAGAAACCTCTCTTGGGCACGTTCCTATCGCCGGCAACCGACTTCGAGATGACAGCTCGGCGGCGTTCATCTGAACCACACGTGAACTCTTGGTGACGCCAACCCGGGTGACACTAGGGTCCACCTACGTGTGCGACACGATGGTGAACATCAGCAGCAGCGGCGTGCTGTTCGCCAAGAACAGCGATCGCGATGCGAACGAGGCACAGCTGCTCCAGTGGATCCCGGCCGGTCGTCACGAGCCCTCCGAACGGCTTCGATGCACGTGGATCGACATCCCACAGGTGACCGCGACGAACGCCGTTCTCATCTCGCGACCATGGTGGATGTGGGGCGCCGAGATGGGCGCGAACGAGCACGGCGTCGTCATCGGCAACGAAGCGGTCTTCACGAGCGAGCCCTACGGGGAGCCGGCTCTGCTCGGCATGGACCTGCTGCGCCTCGGGCTGGAGCGGGCTGACACGGCCACCGCGGCGGCCTCCGTGATCGTCGAGTTGCTCGAGCGCCATGGCCAGGGAGGCGACTGCAGCCACGAGAGGCCGGGTTTCACGTACCACAACAGCTTCCTCATCGCCGACCGGGAGGGCGCGATTGTCCTCGAGACCGCCGGCAATCACTGGGCGACCGAGGTCGTCAGCTCCGGCGCCCGCAGCATCTCGAACGGCCTGACGATCCCGGGCTTTGCGGAGACCTTCACGGACCGCCTGCGCGAGCGCGTGACCGCATGCCGCCTTCGACGGGCGCTCACCGAGCGGGCCGCTGCGCAGGCCGAGGGACCGGCAGACTTGATGGCTGCCCTGCGCGATCACGGCGCCGGAGGCACACCGCGGTGGTCGCTCGTGAACGGCACGCTGCACGCACCCTGTGTGCACGCCGGCGGCCTCCTCGCCTCCAGCCAGACAACGGCTTCATTCGTTTCCGACCTGCGCGACAGACCGCAGCACTGGGCGACCGCAACAGCTGCCCCTTGCACTTCCATCTTCAAGCCGGTCAGCGTCGACGACCCGCTCGACCTCGGGCCAGCTCCGACCAATCGGGCCGACGACGCCACGTTGTGGTGGCGACACGAGCGCCTCCACCGAGCCGTTCTCAGCGACCCTGCTGGGCTGATTCCCCGCTTTCGTCACGCCCGCGACCGCACGGAAGCATCGTGGATCGCGCAACCGCCCCCGTCCGGCGAAGCCTTTGGTCTGGCGGAGGTCCTGGAGGCGGCCTGGTTGCAGGATCTCCAAGGAGCCGTGGCAGACCGTCGCCCCCATTTTGTGCAGCGGTCCTGGCGCAAGCTCGAAGCATCGGCCGGAAGGAGTGCACCGTCATGAGCTCCCCGAGAGTCATCGTCGTCGGCGCAGGGTTGGCCGGGCTCGCCGCAGCTCGCCGCCTCGTGGACGCCGGTCTCGAGGTGTGTGTGCTCGAAGCTCGGGACCGCGTCGGGGGCCGGACCGAAGGTGGCCACACGGCCGACGGCAGTCCGCTCGAGCTTGGCGGGCAATGGATCGGGCCGACCCAGAACCGCATGTACGGGCTCGTGACCGAGCTCGGTCTCGACACGTTTCCGACGTACAACTCCGGCCAGCACGTCATCGTCCTCGGCGGAGCCAAGAGCCGCATGGACTCCCGCCGAGGCGCCGTGCCGAAGCTGAGCCCATTCGTGCTGGCCGACTTGTTTCAGGGCCTCACTCGGTTCACCCGCCTGGCGAGCCGAGTCCCGCTCGACGCGCCGTGGACGGCGCCGAGGGCACGAGACCTCGACGGCCAGACCTTCGAGACGTGGATCCGGCGCAACCTCCGAACCGGCACCGGGCGGGCGTATTTCCGGATTGTGGCGGAGGCGGTGTTCTCGGCGGAGAGCTCCGACATCTCCGCCCTGCACGCCTTGTTCTACGCCCACTCCGGGACCGACCTCGAGGGCCTCATCTCCGTCGACCGCGGAGCCCAGCAGGACCGTGTCGTCGGGGGCTCCATCCGCATCAGCGAAGCGATGGCAGCGGCCCTCGGCGATGTCGTGCGTTTGTCCTCACCGGTTCGCCGCATCGAGCAAGACGCCGACGGCGCCCGCGTCATCACCTCTGGCGGAGAGGTGGTGAGCGGCGATCACGTGATCGTGACCCTCCCACCGACCCTCAGTGGCCGCCTCGAGTACTCCCCCGCTTTGCCGTCATGGCGCGACCAGCTCACCCAGCGGTTGCCGGCCGGCTCGGTCATCAAGCTGTTCGCCGTCTACGACGAACCGTTCTGGCGGGCGGACGGCCTGACGGGACAGGCCGCCTCCGACGTCGGGCCGGTAAAAGTCACGTTTGACAATTCGCCGCCGTCGGGTGGTCCGGGCATCCTGCTCGGGTTCATGGAGGCCAACGACGGGCGCGTATGGGCGCGCCGGTCCAGCGTCGAGCGGCGAGCGGCGGCGATCGACTGTTTCGAGCGTTACTTCGGACCGAAGGCTCGCAACGTCACCGAGTACGTCGAGCGGGACTGGATGGCAGAGGAGTTCAGCCGCGGTTGCTACGGAGCGCACTTCACTCCGGGTGTATGGACGGCGTACGGGCCGGCGCTCCGGGAGCCCGTCGGTCGTCTCCACTTCGCCGGCGCCGAACACTCCGCCGTCTGGAACGGCTACATGGAAGGCGCCGTCCGCTCCGGCGAGGAGGTGGCCGACGACGTGCGCGGGGAGCTGACGGGTTGAAGGCGGACGATCAGCCCGACGAGAACCGCTCGCTCACCGCGGCAAAGCCCATCTCGGTGGCGGCAAGGACTTCGTCGACATCGTCGTCGGTCAACGCGGCGGAGACGAACCAGTTGTGGCGAGGATGCACGATGACACCGCCGGCGGCGCACGTCCCGCAGAACCGCCGCGCCTGCTCGAAGTCGACATCGTCGACGAACCGAACGTTCGGCATCTGCACCGGTCCGGTCTGCGTGATGCGCACGCCGGCCGAGCGCGCCTGGTCTTCGAGCCCTCTTCGCAAGCGCGTCCCGCGCTGCACCATCGAGTCCACGGCGCCCTCCTGGCCCAAAGCGGTGATGGTCGCCACCGCCGCCACCATCGGGACGGCCTGGAACCAGAACGAGCCCGTCACGAAGATCCGAGAAGCGGGCTCCGAATACGGTCCGCTCCCGAGCACCGCCGAGATGGCATAACCGTTGGCAATGGCCTTGCTCCAAGCGCTCAGGTCCGGCTGCACACCGATGCTCTCCCAACTACCGCCATGGTTCAGGCGGAAGCCGGCGCGCACCTCGTCGAGCACCAAGGCGGCACCGAGGCGGTCACAAAGTTCTCTCAGTCCTCGGGCAAAGATTGGATCGACGAGCTCCTGGTCGAAGCCGGCGTCATGCTTGAAGGGCGAGACGATCACAGCGGCGACCTCACCACTCACCCGATCTGCAGCTTCCTCCACGCTCGCCAGGTCATTGAAGACGTAATAATCGAGCGCAGCCCGGTCTCCGGCCGTGACGCCAGTCAAGACCGGCGTCGACCACGGAGCCGACCCGTGATAGGCGCCTCGGGCGGCGAGCACCGTCTGACGCCCGGTGGCGGCGCGGGCGATCATGAGGCACATCGTGTTGGCGTCCGACCCGTTCTTGGCAAACATCGCCCAGTCGGCGTGCGCCACCCGATCGACCAGTAGCTCGGCCAGCTCGATCATGCACTCGCCCGGACCTGGCTGCGTGTCGCCTCTTGCCTGTTGAGCTCTGACGGCTGCTTCGACTGCCGGGTGCTGGTGGCCGAGGATGACGGGACCGAAGGCGCACATGAGATCGACGTACTCGTTGCCGTCGACGTCCCAGACGCGGCTGCCCTTGGAGCGCGAATAGAACTGGGGGTGCTCCGGCCCGAGGTAGTTGACGCTCAGATGCCCGTACATGCCGCCGGGAATCACCTCCCGTGCACGTCGCCGCAGAGCGGCATCCATGTCTCGAGGGCGGACGAGCCTGGCCATCAGTGTCCGTCTCCTTTCGGAGCCGAGCTCGGCAACGATCGCTGGGCGAGGAACACGCCCGTGACGCTACGCCGTGAGGCAGGCGCCGTCCGTTTGCCGTCAGCAGCCGCCGCCAGCTGATTCCGAGTGTCGCGAAATCAGTCTCCTGGGCTCGTATTGGCGGCAGGTGAACTTTTTTCTCTGGGCTGCCAAGGCGAGCCCAGGCGACGGTGCCCGAGCTCCAGCCGAGGCTGTGGCACTGACCAGACCGGCTTGTGATCGTGCACGTTTGCACGAGTAGGGCAACCGCTCAGCTATCCCCCTGTTCCCCAATCGCGCTGGCTACTGTCGAAGCAGAGGAGTCGACTCGAGCCAGAGAATTTCCCTCAGGAATTCCCCTCAAGCTTCGTCGCCGGGAGGCCGATAGTGAGAGCACGACTGAAGGGGGCAACCGTGGCCGCAGCCCTGCCCAGCAGGCTCCAACTTTCCGATACCGACACATCCGGCGCCCTAGCGCGTCGAAGTGCCCGACGAGACTATGAAGCGGCGACGCCGGAGCATCTGGCTCCGGTCATCCGTTTCATCGGAGACGATCCCCAATCCACCAGCGCCTGGGCGAACGGGTCCGACGGCGAACGGCGGCTGGCTCTCGACCTGACGAAAGCTCTTGGTGAGCGCGCTGTCCTTCTCCACCACCGCAAGCTGCCGGGGACCCGCGGCCACATCGATCATCTCGCCATCGCCGCATCGGGCATCTGGGTGATCGACGCCGAGAACGACCGGGGCAAGGTCAAAGGTCGCGACATCGGCGGCTGGACCGCCATCGACTACCGGCTCTTCGTGGGCGGTCGCGACCGCACTCGCCTGATCGAGCGCCTCGACTACCAGGTGCACGCGATCGCCACGGCACTTGGCGACTTGAACCTTCCCGTCCACGGCGCTCTCTGCTTCACGGACGCCAGCTGGAAGCGACTCGCAAAGCCGTCGCAGGTCGGCAACGTCTGCATCACCTGGCCAGACGCCCTTACCAAGCAGATTGCTCAGCCAGGACCTCTCGAGAAGAGCGACGTCCTCCAGGTGGCAATCAGGCTCGGCGAGACGATGGAGACGGCAGCGTCCACGGGGCCGTCGTACGCCTCGTAGTTCCGGTTGGCGCTGACGGTCGCTGGCCTCACGCTCCGATTTCGAACGACATCCATTGCAGGCAATCACGCGGCTGCGTGGCGCTGAAGTCGTGATCGACGTGGTGGCATGTTGATTCCTCGCAGTCGGCCTGACGATCGACAGGGCCGGCTCGACCGGTGGGCTGTATTCATCGAGTAAGCGTCCTACGCGACCGACACCGCTGGTGCTGGCAAGCAGCTCCCGCCATCCCACGCAATGATCGGGGGATGAGTTATCGCACGATCATCGAGCCGTTTCGTATCCACTCGGTCGAGCCGATGCGTATGACCGACCCTCACGAGCGCAGAGCGGCCCTTCATGCGGCTGGATACAACCTCTTCGCCCTCCGCGCCGAGGACGTGCTCATCGACCTGCTCACCGACTCGGGTACTGGGGCGATGTCGCGTGACCAGTGGGCGGCGATCCAACACGGCGACGAGAGCTACGCCGGGTCGCCCTCGTGGTTCTGCTTCCTCGAGAGCGTGCAGGAGCTCTTCCCGTTCCCTCACGTCATCCCGACTCACCAGGGCCGAGCGGCCGAGAAGATTCTCTTCAGTGTGATCGGCGGGCCGGGGCGCGTCATTCCGAACAACACCCACTTCGACACGACGCGAGCCAACGTGGAGGCGACCGGTGCTCAAGCGATCGACCTCGTCATTGCGGAGGCGCGTGATCCGGCCAACCTCCACCCGTTCAAAGGCAACATGGATCTCGACCGGCTCGCCGAGCTGCTGACGAGGGAGAGCGGCAACGTACCGGTTGTCTTCGTGACGGTGACCAACAACTCAGGAGGCGGACAGCCGGTATCGCTCGAGAACCTCCGCGGCGTCCGGGCCATCTGCGATCGGCACGACGTGCCGCTGTTCCTCGATGCTTGCCGCTTCGCGGAGAACGCCTGGTTCATCAAGGAACGCGAGCCGGGCAACCAAGACCGCGCGGTGTCCGACATCGTTCGCGAGATGGCGTCGCTCGCCGACGGGATGACCATGAGCGCAAAGAAGGACGGACTCGCGAACATCGGCGGATGGCTGGCCATGAGCGACAGCGACCTCGCCCAACGCTGTCGAGAGGTCCTCATCCTCACCGAGGGTTTCCCCACCTACGGCGGTCTGGCCGGGCGCGATCTCGAAGCCATCGCGCAGGGGCTCCGGGAGGTGGTCGATCATGACTATCTCCGGTACCGGATCACCTCGACCGCCTACCTCGGCGAAGCCTTGCTCGAAGCCGGTGTCCCGGTCGTGCGGCCGATCGGCGGGCACGCCGTCTACCTCGACGCCAGAGGCATCCTCCCCCACGTACCGCCGCTCGCCTATCCGGGACAGTCGTTGGCCATAGCGCTCTACGAGGCAGGCGGCATCCGCTCCTGTGAGATCGGGACCGTGATGTTCGGCTTGCAGCCTGACGGCTCCGAGGTACCCGCGCCCCTCGAGCTCGTGCGTCTCGCCATCCCGAGACGCACTTACACCCAGAGCCATGTCGACTACGTCATCGAGGTGTGCAGCGACGTCGCCAGCCGTGCCGCCGAGCTCGGTGGATACGAGATCATCGAGAGCCCGCGCGCACTTCGTCACTTCACTGCCCGTTTCTCGCCGCTGGAGCGCAGCGCCTCGTAAGCGGCGTTCAGGCGGCGGAGGACTTCGTGCGAAGCAGGAGCGTCCTGCGCCTGCGCCTGCCCAACTCGACGAGCAGCGTGCCGCCCAGCCCAGTGGCTGCTACGAGAAGCCAGTACCACGGAGAGGACCACGGTTCGCCGGTGTGGGCTGGCGGGACCGGGGTGCCCCCTCGCTTCGCCTGAGGCTTGATCGAGACGGAGGAGACCTGCGTGCCGCTCGGGTCGGCCGTCGACTGGGTCTCGGTGGCGGTGTTGGTGATGGTGCCGCTGGCGGCGTTCACCTGCACGGTGATGGTGGCCGTGGCGCTCG
>JBEKYM010000068.1:0-9663 GCA_049510975.1 Acidimicrobiales bacterium | reverse complement strand
GAGGACCTTCGGGCTCGAGTACGACCACATCGTCGAGTTCGCCAAGGGAGGACCCACCACCTTGGACAACCTCTGCAGGCTCTGCCGACCCCACCATGGCTTAAAGACCCACAAGGGCTACCGCATCAGCGGCGGTCCCGGGCACTGGGAGTGGGTGGGGCCGGGACGGGCGAGGGAGCAGGGTGAGGGGGCGGGAGCGGCCCGTCAGAACGACCGGCCCGCGCCGTTGCCCCCAACGGAGGCGACCACTCGCAAGGAGAAGGAGGTGGTGGCCCCTGCGATGTTCTGACCTTGACCACGCCCCCGCGACCGAGCGGGCTCCCTAGAGACCCCGAGGAGCGATCTCGTCGATCTCTCGCAACTGCTCGGCCGTCGGGACGAAGTCGGCGCCCTCGGCGTTGGCAACGACCTGCTCAGCCGAGGTCGCCCCGGCGATCACCGAGGCAACGCCGGGCTGGGCCGCGAGCGCGCCGATCGCCACCGAGACGATGCTCACGCCGGCGGCGGCGGCGAAGGACTCCAGCCCCTCGACGATGTCGAAGGCGCGAGCGTTCGACGTGGCAAGGGCCTTGCCCCACGGCTCGGCCAGTCGGCTGCCCGCCGGCGGCTCCTCGCCACGGCGCCACTTGCCGCTGAGGAATCCACTGGCCAGCGGGAAGTACGGGATGACGGACACATCGTGGGCCAAGCACGCCGGCACGAGGTCGAGCTCGATGCCGCGAGCCAACAAGGAGTAGTGGTTCTGGGCCGAGACGAACCGCTCGAGACCGAGATCCCGCGACAGCCAGTCCGCTTCGGCCACCTGCCATCCCGCCAAATTGGAGGAGCCGATGTACCGCACCTTGCCGGCCTGCACGAGATGATCCAAGGCCGAGAGCGTTTCGGCGAGCGGCGTGACCCCGTCCGGCCTATGCAGCTGGTACAGGTCGATGTAGTCCGTCTGCAACCGTCGCAGCGACGCTTCGACTGCCCGCACGATGTAGCGCCGGCTGGCGCGAGCGCCCCAGTCCGGACCGTTCGAACCGCCCATGTCGGAACCGAATTTGGTCGCGATGATCGCCTCGTCCCGCCGGCCGTTGGAGGCGAGGACCTCGCCGATGACCGTTTCTGAGCCGCCCATGGCGCCGTAGCTGTCGGAAGTGTCGATGAGGTTGATGCCGGCGTCGAGCGCCGCCTCGATCACGAGTCGCGAACGATCGAGGTCGAGGCGACTTCCGAAGTTGTTGGCACCGAGGCCCACGACCGACACCATGAGCCCGGACCGTCCAAGTTGCTGGTAGCGCATCGTCGCACGGTAACAATCGAGCGGCCGAGGATGCACGCCCGCCCGACGCATTACCGTCTTCGGAGTGCCCCGCGAGTCGCTCATCCTCGTCAACACCGGCCACGGCAAGGGCAAGTCATCGGCCGCATTCGGGGTCATGTCACGGGGGTGGGCGCGAGGCTGGACGGTGGGCGTCGTGCAGTTCGTGAAGAGCGGGAAGTGGAAGACCGGCGAGCGCAAGCTGGCGGACCACCTGGGAATCGAGTGGCACACCCTCGGTGACGGCTTCACGTGGGAGTCGACCGATCTCGACGAGACCGCTGCCAAGGGCCGCCATGCGTGGGACGTGACGAAGGAGAAGCTTGCCAGCGGTACCTACGACCTGCTCATCCTCGACGAGATCACCTACGCCATGAAGTACGGGTGGGTGCCGGTCGCCGAAGTCGTCGCCGGCCTGCAGGCACGAGACCCCCGCACCAATGTCGTGCTCACCGGCCGCGACGCCCCCGAGGAGATCATCGAGATCGCCGACACGGTCACCGAGATGCGCAAGATCAAGCACGCCTACGACCGCGGCATCACCGGGCGCAAAGGAATCGAGTACTGACCCTGCTCGGACCTCGCGTCCTCATCGCCGGGACTCACTCGGGCGTCGGCAAGACCACCGTGGCGACCGGCCTCATGGCCGCGCTCACGCGCCGCGGCCTGACCGTCGCAGCTGCCAAAGTCGGTCCCGATTTCATCGACCCCGGCTACCACCGGCTAGCCACCGGGCACCCCTCCAGGAACCTCGACGGCTTCCTCTGCCCACCGCCCCTCCTCCCGACCATGGCCGCTCGAGCACAAGACGGCCGCGACCTCCTCGTCATCGAGGGCGTCATGGGCCTCTTCGACGGTGCCTTCGATGTCGTCGGCGGCACCGACGAGCACGCCCGCCGGCGGCCAGGGGCACCAGCGCCGGCCCTCGCCGTCGCCAGCACGGCGTCGGTGGCTGCGGTGACGGACACGCCCGTGATCCTCGTCGTCGACGCCGCCGCCATGAGCCAGTCGGTCGCGGCCCTCGTCCACGGTTACGCCACCTGGTCGAAGGCCGTTCCGGTCCGGGGCGTCATCCTCAATCGAGTCGGATCGGATGCCCACGAGGAGAGCCTCCGGCAGGCGCTCCGGGCCGTCGCGAACGTCGACATCTTCGGCGTCCTGCGGCGCGATCCTGCCCTCGCCTGGCGCGACCGTCATCTCGGACTCATCCCGGTGGCGGAGCGACCGCACGAGATCGAACGCTCGCTCGCGGAGCTGGCGACAGCCGTCGCCGTCGGCATCGACCTCGACGCAGTGGTCCGCCTCGCCAAGGGCGCCCCGTCGCTGGCCACAGATCCGGTCCCGCCGGCCCGCCACTACCGCGACCTCTCCGCCGACAGCCCAGGCCTTCACCCGCGCCACCACGCCGCTTACCGCCGGCCGAGAATCGCCATCGCCGGCGGACCTGCGTTCACCTTCGTCTACCCCGAAACCCTCGAGCGACTCGACGAAGCCGGCGCCGAGGTCATTCCCATCGACCCGCTCGAGGAGGGCGGGCTCCCGGAGGACGTCGATGGGCTGTACGCGGGAGGGGGTTTCCCGGAGGTGTACGCCGAGCAACTGGCAGCCAACCTCCCGATGCTCGGGCATTTGGCCGCCAACGCCGGCGCCGGCATGCCGATCTGGGCCGAATGCGGCGGCCTGCTCTGGTTGGCGGAGTCCCTGGACGGCCATCGGTTGGGCGGGGTCGTAGCGGCGGCGGCCACGATGACCACGAGGCTCACGCTCGGCTATCGCACGGCGCTGGTCCGAACGGCCAATGCAGTGGCGCAAGCGGGCACGGCGCTGAAGGGGCACGAATTCCACTACTCGCGGCTCGACCCGGCCGGCGACGCCCTCGACCTCGCCAACCACCGCGAGACCTGGCGGGAGGGCCATGCGAGCGAGTCCATCCTCGCCACGTACCTGCACCTACACGTCGGGGCGGATCCGGGGCCGGCGGAGCATTTTGTGTGGTCGGCGGCCCGCTGGCACGAATCACGCACGAATCACGCACGAATCACGCACCCAACGCCACGCCGTAGGGTGACACCATGAGCCCCGGAGCCGACACCAGCCCCGCCACGGCCGTTCTCGTCGGCATCGGTGTCGGGCCCGGCGAGCCCGACCTGCTCACGACGAGGGCGCTCAACGAGCTCAGACGCGCCGACCGGGTCGTGGCCCCGTCCGTCGCACCCGACGCCGTCGGCCGGGCGGAGGCGATCGTTCGCAGCGCCGCCCCGGAGATCCCCATCGAGCGGCTGACGTTCGACATGGGCTCCGAGCGGGACGCCTCGCACCGAGCCGCCGCCGAGCAGCTGCTCGCTGCTCTCGACCGAGGCGAGCGCGTGGCGTTCGTGACACTCGGCGATCCCAACGTCTACTCGACGTTCTCGTCACTCACCGAAGCCGTCAAGCAGCGGCGGCCGCAAGTGCGCATCGAGACCGTCCCCGGAATCATGGCCTTCCAGGAGCTCGCCGCCCGCACCGGCGTCCCCCTGCTCGACGGCACCGAGTCCCTCCACCTCGTGACGGCGCTCGATGGCCCGGCCGGTGTCGAGCGAGCCCTCGACGATCTCGATTCGGCGATTGTCGTCTACAAAGGCGGCCGCCATCTGCCGGCAATCGCCGAGGCACTCGAACGGGCGGGGCGACTTGAAGGCGCTGTGTTCGGTGAGCTGCTCGGGCTGCCGGGCGAGCGGATCGGGTCGGTCGCCGCCTCGAGCGGCCAGCCCGCCACGTACCTCGCCACCGTCATCGTGCCGCCGAAGGGGCGGGGTCCTCATGAGTGACGGGCTGATCAGTTTCGTCGGGGCAGGCCCGGGGGCGCCGGACCTCATCACGATCCGCGGCGCCAACCGCCTCGGCGAGGCCGACGTCGTCATCTGGGCCTCGTCGCTCGTGCCCGAAGCGCTCCTCACCCACACCCGCCCGGGCACCGCCGTCCACGACTCGGCGACGATGACGCTCGAGGACGTCCTCGCCGTCTACGAGGCCCATCCGAGCCGCCGCATCGTGCGCCTGCACTCCGGCGACCCCGCCCTCTACGGCGCCATCCAAGAACAGATCGACTGGTGCCTCGCGCACGACCGCTCCTTCGAGATCGTTCCCGGCGTGAGCTCGCTCGCCGCCGCCGCCGCCGCCATCGGACGCGAGCTCACGGTGCCGAAACTCTCGCAAAGTGTCGTCGTCACACGCCTCGCCGGCCGGACGAAAGCCTCGATGCCCCCCAAAGAAACCCTCCCCGCCTTCTCCGCCATCGCCGCCACCACGGCGATCTTCCTCTCCGGAGCACGACCCCGCGAGCTGCAGGAGCAACTGCTGACGGAGGGATCGGGCTGGTCGGCGTCGACGCCGGCGGCCGTCGTCGTGCGTGCGAGCTGGCCCGACGAGCAGATCGTCATGACGACCGTCGGCGAGGTGGCCGACACCATCGTGGCAACTGGCCACACGAGAACCGTGCTCGTGCTCGTCGGCGACGTGCTCGCGCCCTCGGGCGCCGGCGGTCCCGCCCGCAGCCACCTGTACTCCCCGAAGTTCGCCCACAGCTTTCGCAAGCGATCGCTGCCGGGGACCACGTCCGGCCGGGCGGTGGCGCGGCGCCCCTCCGCCCCCCGCTGATCCGTTCAGGTGACCTACGAGCCGGAACTGTCCGAAGAAGTGGCAGCTCGCCGCCGAGGACTCCGAACAGGCTGGACAACCGGGACCTGTGCCTCGGCTGCGGCCAAGGCGGCCGCGATCGGGCTCGTCTCCGGCGTGGTTCCCGACACGGTCGAGGTTGCCCTTCCCGGTGGCAGGCGCGTCAGCTTTCCGGTGGAGACGCCCGATGAGCCGTCGACCGGCGTGGCGATCGTCGTCAAGGACGCGGGCGACGACCCCGACTGCACTGACGGCGCCCGCATGACGGCCGCTGTGGAGTTTGCTGCTGCCGGCACGGAGCTGCGTGCAGGGGTTGGTGTCGGCACGGTGACACGACCAGGGCTCGGGCTCGCCGTCGGCGGCCCCGCCATCAACCCCGTCCCGCGGCGCATGATCCTGCAGGCGCTCGCCGAGGTGACCGACCGCCCGCTCGTCGTGACGTTCTCCGTCCCGGGCGGCGAGGAAATGGCAGCCGAGACGACAAATGACCGCCTCGGCATCCTCGGCGGCATCTCCATCCTCGGAACGACCGGAATCGTGCGGCCGTTCTCGACCGCCGCCTACCGGGCCTCGGTCGTCCAGCAGATCGACGTGGCCGCCGCCGTCGGGGAGGACCACATCGTGCTCGCCACCGGCCACCGGTCCGAGGCACTGGCAACGATGCTGCTGCCCGGTCTCGATCCCGTCTGCTTCGTGGAAGTCGGAGACTTCACGGGCATCGCATTGCGGCGCGCCGCCGGGAAGGGAATCCGGCGACTCCACCTCGTCGCCATGACGGGCAAACTGACAAAACTCGCCGCCGGCGTGATGATGACCCACTTCCACCGGACCGACGTCGACACCGGGTTGCTCGCCGCCATCGCCGAGGAGACCGGCGCCGACGAGCGCCTCGTCGAGGCGGCGACGGCGACCGCGACGGCTCGCCACTTCGCCGAAGTCGCCGTCGAGCTCGGGCAGTTGCGACCGCTGACGGTCGTGTGCGAGCGGGCACGGGCCTCGTGCGTGGCCCACGCCGGCGGGGCCCTCGACGTCACGGTCTGGATGTCCGATTTCGAAGGTGAGACGGTGCTGGCGTGGGCTGGTGATGCTCCCCCGACGGTCGGTCGGACCGCTCCCCCGCCCGAGACTGCCGTGCCGGCGGGCGGGGCCGAGGGCCCTGGCCAACCCGAGGCGCCGACGGCACCGACGGCACCGACGGCACCGGGGGCACCGACATGACCGAGCGCCGTGTGATCGTCGTCGGCCTGCCCCCCGACGGAGGCGCGGCAGGCATCTCCCCGACTGCCCGAGCGGCGCTGGCCGAGGCCGACGTCGTCGCCGGCGCCCGGCGCCACCTCGACGCGATCGTGGCAGCCGGCAGAGTGGCAACCGACACCGAGACCATCCAGATCACGGGGGACCTCGAGGCCGGCCTCGATGCCATCGCTGCCGCCCACGCCGCCGGCCGGCGGGTGGTCGTGGTCGCAACCGGCGATCCGGGCTACTTCGGGATCGGGCGTGCCCTCGCCGAGCGACTCGGCCCGAGCGCCCTCGACGTCCGGCCGGCGATCTCGAGTGTGGCGACGGCCTTCGGGCGCCTCGCTCTGCCCTGGGATGACGCCGTCGTGGTCTCTGCTCACGGCCGCACCATCGCCGAAGCCGTACAGGCCGTCGGAAAGCTGCCAAAAGTCGCCGTCCTGACCTCGCCCGACAACACGCCCGAGCGCATCGGGGCCGAGCTCGCCCGGGCGGGAGCACGGTATGAGCGGGTGATCGTGGCGTCCGAGTTGGGTTTCCCGGACGAGCAGGTGCACGAAGGGCCCGGTGTGGAGTGGCTGGCAGCGGGCCACTTCCCGTCCCTCAGCGTGGTGGTCCTCCTCGCCGGCTCCGGGGTAGGGCCAGTCGCCGCCATCGCTTCAGGTGCCCCGAGCCTTCACACGGACTCGCGGGCGACGCAGGTCTTCGGTCTCGACGAGAGCGAGTACGACCATCGCGACGGCATGATCACAAAGGCAGAGGTCCGTGCCGTCGTCCTCGCTCGATTGGCGCTGCCGGCGTCGGGAGGAGTCTTCTGGGACGTCGGTGCCGGCTCCGGCAGCATCGGGATCGAGGCCGCCGCGCTCGCTCCGGCCATGCGGGTCTACGCCGTCGAGCACGGTGCCGAGGACTCCGCTCGCGTCCGCGCCAACGCCGAGCGCCACGGCGTGGACATCGAGGTCGTGGAGGGCTCGGCCCCTGGCGTCCTCGACGGGCTTCCCGCCCCCGATCGGGCCGTGGTCGGCGGTGGCGGCCTCGACGTGCTCGACGCCGTCCTCGCCCGGCTCGTGCCCGGCGGGCGCATCGTGGCCACGTTCGCATCGCTGGATCGCGCCTCCGCAGCGGCCGACCGGCTCGGCAGTCTCACGCAGGTGGCCGTCAATCGGGGCAGCCGCCTGCCGGATTCCACGCTCCGGCTCGTCGCCCTCGACCCGGTGTTCGTCTGCTGGGGCCCGACGTGAAGCGAGTGTTGGCAGTATCGCTGACTGAACGTGGCCGGGAGCTAACGGCCCGGCTTCCCTACGAGCGCCTCCATGGCAGTCTCGCTGCGACGGTACGAGAGCATTGGGCCGACACCGACGGTTTCGTCCTGGTCGCCGCCGTCGGCGCCTGTGTCCGGATCGTGGCGCCGCTGCTCACGGGGAAGGAGAGCGATCCGGCGGTCGTGTGCGTGGATGACGGGGGGCGTTTTGCCGTGAGCCTCCTCGGCGGCCATTCCGCCGGCGCCAACGATCTGGCCGGTGACGTCGCCCGGATGCTCGGTGCCGAGGCGGTCGTCACGACGGCGACCGATGCGACCGGAACCGTCGCCATTGACCGCCTGTCCGGCTACACCGTCGAGGGCGACGTCGCCGCCGTCACGGCTGCCCTGCTCGACGGTCGGCCGGTCGCGATCGAGAACCGCCTCGACTGGCCGCTCCCACCGGCGCTGCGCCGAGCTCTGGCATCGGCCGCTTCCGGCGATGACTCGGCCAACGACACGCCCCCGACCATCGTCGTGACCGACCTCCTCGACTGGGCCGGCGGCACCGGCAGCGCCGGCCCCGGCAGCCCCGCCGCCGTGGCGGTGCTGCGACCCCCGTCACTCGTGGCAGGCATCGGTGCGTCCACCGACCCGCCGGCCGAGGAGCTCGCCGAGCTGCTGCGGGCGTCGCTCAGCGAGGCCGGCCTCAGCCCCCGGAGCCTCTCGTCGGTTGCCACGATCGACCGCAGGGCGACCGAGCCGGCCGTCGAATCGCTCGGGCTGCCCATCGTCGCCTTCACTTCGAGCGAGCTGGCCGCCGTCGAGGTGCCGAACCCGTCCGAAATCGTCCGGGCGGCAGTCGGCACCGGGAGCGTGGCAGAGGCGGCAGCCTTGCTGGCCGCCGGGCCCGGTGCGACGCTCCTCCTACCAAAACGCGCCGCTCCCCACTGCACCCTCGCCCTCGCCCGAGCGCTTCGCCCTCGTGGCCACGTCACCGTCGTCGGCCTCGGCCCGGGAGGCGCCGGCACACGGACGCCCGACGCCGAACGAGCGATCCGCAGCGCCCAAGTCGTCATCGGCTACGAGGCCTACGTCAACCAATGCCGGGACCTGCTCGGACCATCGCACGAAGTTGTCCTGTCCCCCATCGGCGCCGAGGTCGAACGAGCCCGCGAGGCGCTCGCCCGTGCCGAGCACGGCGAGCTCGTGACGGTGGTGTGCTCCGGCGATCCCGGCGTCTACGCCATGGCCTCGATCGTGCTCGAGGAGGCCGGCGACCGCGACGGCGCCGCTGGCATGGTGACGATCGTGCCCGGCGTGACCGCAGCGCTGGCCGCCGCGGCGTTGCTCGGCGCCCCCCTCGGCCATGACCACGTCATGATCTCGCTCTCCGACCTGCTCACACCGTGGGAGACGATCGTGGCTCGAGTCATCGCCGCCCGCGACGCCGACCTCGTGCTGGCGCTCTACAACCCCAGGTCGAAAGCTCGCGACTGGCAACTGGCGGCCGTCCGCGACCTCCTCCTTCAGACCCGGGACGCCGCCACACCCGTCGGCGTCGCCACCGACGTCGGCCGCCCGGACGCATCGACGACGATCACGACCCTCGCCGGCCTCGATCCCGATCTGGTCGGGATGACGACGTGCGTCATCATCGGATCGTCGACGACCCGCGTCGTCGCCGGCCGGATGGTCACACCGCGTGGCTACCGTCGCCTCACGGCCCCCCCGGGCGCCCGCCACCAAGAAACCCCCACCCAGCCGTCCACCGCCTCGACGGTGGCGCCGGCCCGGGAACCGGTCGCCCCACCCCGAGCGGCACCGTGACCGGGAGCTTCGCCGTGGCGGCCCTGACGATCGGCGATCGGTGTACGGCGTGTGGGGCGTGTTTGGCCACTTGTCCCGAGCAGGCTCTCGAGCCTGCACCGAAGCGACCCGGCGTGCGGCTCCGCCGGTGCACCGGCTGTGGCGAGTGCGTCGAGGTCTGCCCCCGCGACGCCATCGTCCTCACGATGACCAACCGGGACTGACTCCATGGACACGTCCGCCCCCGCCCCGGGCCCCCCTTCCCCGACTGGCCCCCCCACACCGACTGGCCCCGCCGCCCCGAACGGCCGCCCCGCGCCGCCGGCAACCCCGGGGGCGATCCACCCCCTCGAGGTCGAGAGCTACCGCCGGCTGGCGGCCCGAGTCGCCCTGTCGCGCTTCGAAGACGGCCCAACAG
>JBEKYM010000067.1:0-9837 GCA_049510975.1 Acidimicrobiales bacterium | reverse complement strand
GCCGCGGCGAACCCCGCCTTGACCGCCTCCGAGAAAATTCCGCCGGGAAGTGATCGGACGCGCCTCCGGCTCCGCTATAACGATATATCGTTAAGTGCCTGAGCCGAGGGGCGCAGGCGGTAGCGGGCCTGGAGTAGGCCCGGAAGGAAGTGATTTCATGAGGAATTTCGAAGACTTTGGAAGGTCCAGCTTCGGCGGCCCGATGGGGCGCCGGGGCGAACGTGGGCCGCACCGTGGTGAGCATGGCGGCGGCGGTGGCAGGCACGGAGGGCCCGGCGCTCGCCGCGCTCGCCGCGGAAACGTACGTGCAGCCGTGCTGGCACTGCTGTCCGAGCAGCCGATGCACGGCTACCAGATGATCCAGGAGCTGTCCCGTCGTTCCGGCGGGGCCTGGACGCCCAGCCCGGGATCGATCTACCCGACGCTGCAGATGCTCGAGGACGAGGGGCTCGTGACGAGCCACCAGTCCGACGACGGCAAGCGGCTGTTCGAGCTGACCGACGCCGGCCGGGCAGAGGCCGCCAAATCCCACGAAGGCCCGGGCCACCGGCCCTGGGAGCAGTCCGGCCATGGCAGGGGATCGATCCCGGTCGACCTCGTGGCGGCCATCCGCGACACGGCCGTGTCGCTCATCTATGCCGCCACGACCGGCAACGACGAGCAGCGCGCACAAGTCGTCTCGCTGCTCGGGGAGTTTCGCGAGAAGGTGAGCGCCGTCGTTCCCGGCGGTCCGCAGCCGGGTGACACGAGAGGGCCGTTTGGCCCAGGCGGCCGCTCGCGATCGTCCAGGGGCTCCGGCCCGGGTTGGAACTTCGGCGTGCCCAACTGGCTGTTCGGCGGACCGACCGGCGGGCCGTTCGGGCCTGGTGGATTCTGGGGCTCGGGCAGTGAGGAGTCGGCCGGCCGGGGGTTCACCTGGTCGTCCAGCGCCGGCGGGCCAAGCGATGGTGACGCCGACAACGACGAGGACGACGTCGAACTGTGATGCTCGGCGGCTCTGAGCTCTGAGCTCTGAGCTCGGGGCCGCTCGGCTCAGCGCATCATCGGAGAGGTCTCCCAGGAGGTTCTGAGCCGCCGCTCGCACGATGGAGTCATCCCTAGCCGCCGGCATCGGCGGCGACCGAAAGGACGGCTCTCATGGTTCGAATTGGCGGTCGGCAACGGTGGCGCCGCACTCCCCGCGGCGCCACCGTCGCGTCGTCGGTGCACCTGCGCGGGGCGCGATCCACGTGATCACGTCCTCGTCACTCACCCTGCTCGAGGACGAGCGCCTGCCGGAGGCACCCGATCGAGACTCCGGAGCATCCCGGCTCGAGACCGAAACGCCACCGGGACGACGTCGCCATCCCGATCGCGCCGCCCTCATCGGGCTCCTCGCCGGCACCGCCGTGCTGTACCTCTGGGCGCTCGATCGTTCCGGTTGGGCGAACACGTTTTACTCTGCCGCCGTGCAGGCGGGCACGAGGAGCTGGAAGGCGTTCTTCTTCGGCTCGTCCGACTCGTCCAACTTCATCACGGTCGACAAACCACCTATCTCGCTGTGGCCCATGGAGATCGCCGCTCGCATCTTCGGGTTGAGCTCCTGGAGCGTCCTCGTTCCCCAGGCTCTCGAGGGCGTCGCTTCCGTGGCGCTGCTCTACTCGGCCGTGCGCCGATGGTTCGGCGCCCGAGCGGGTCTCCTCGCCGGCGTTGTGCTCGCGCTCACACCGGTCGCCACGCTGATGTTTCGCTTCAACAACCCCGATGCGCTGCTTGTCCTGCTCTTGACGGCGGCCGCCTACTGCACGGTGCGGGCGCTCGAGCGTGGCAGCACCCGCTGGCTGTTGGCGGTAGCGGCGTTGGTGGGGACGGGCTTTCTGACCAAGTACCTGCAGGCGTACCTCGTCGTGCCGGCGATCGCCGGCGTCTACCTCCTCGCCGCCCCCGTGTCGTTGCGTCGGCGCCTGTGGCAGCTGGCGGCGTCGGCCGCCGTCCTCGTCGTCTCGTCGGCCTGGTGGCTCGCCATCGTCGAGCTGATCCCGGCTCGGGACCGGCCCTACATCGGCGGATCGCAGGACAACAACGTCTTCAACCTCATCTTCGGCTACAACGGTTTCGGGCGGATCACCGGCAACGAGACCGGAAGTGTCACCGGTGCTGTCAACACGACCTCGGTCTGGGGGCCCACGGGCTGGGACCGCCTCTTCCTGCCGTCGATGGGCGGCCAGATCTCGTGGCTGATCCCTGCCGCCCTCATCCTCGGTGTCGGCGCCCTCGTGGCGATCGGCCGGGCGCCACGCACGAACCGTTTCCGTTCGGCACTGCTGCTCTGGATGGGGACACTTGTCGTCACGGGCGGTGTCTTCAGCTTTGCCAAGGGCATCATCCACCCCTACTACACGGTGGCGCTGGCGCCGGCCGTGGGTGCCCTCGTCGCAGTCGGTGCCGCCGTGCTCTGGCCGCTCCGGTCGAACATGTGGGTGCGCGGCGTCCTCGTGGCCGCGGTCGGCGCCACCGCCGCCTGGTCGTACGTGCTCCTCAATCGCTCCCCGTCGTGGAACCCGTGGCTGCGGTACGGCGTCGTGATCGCCGGTCTTTTCGCCTGCATTGCCATCGCTGCCGGCCCAAGGCTCGTGAAGGGCCTTCGCCCGGCTGCCGTCACCCTCGCCCTGGCAGCCGGTCTCGGCGGTCCGCTCGCCTACTCGCTGGCGACGGCCGACACGGCCTACGCCGGCGCCCTCCCGAGCGCTGGGCCGACGGTGGCCGGCGCCACGGGCGGTCCCGGCGGCGCAACCGGCGGTGCGCTTCCCGGCCGTGTTGCCGGCCGGACGGGCGCGCCCACGGGACGGATCGGCCCCGCCGGCAGGCTCGGATCGCCGACCGGCCTACCTCCAGCGGGCGGAGGGCCGGCGGGAGGTGCGCCGGCGGGCGGGGCCGGCCGCGCAGGCCTGCCGGCTGGTGCCGCACCGACCGGCATCGGCACCCCCGGCCGCTCGGGCCGCACAGGCACCGGAGGCGGTGGCATCGGCTCGCTCCTGAACGGCTCGACGCCAGGCAAGGCACTCGTGAAGCTGCTCGAGCACGACGCCTCCAGCTACACCTGGGTGGCGAGCGCCGTCGGGTCGAACACGGCGGCCGGATATCAGCTGGCGACCGACGATCCCGTCATGGCGATCGGCGGCTTCAACGGTACCGACCCGGCGCCCACGTTGGCGGAGTTCGAGCGTTACGTGGCTGAGCACAAGATTCACTACTTCATCTCCGGCGGGGTCGTGACCGGCGCCGGCGGCAACTCCGACTCGGACGCCAGCGCCATCACCGCCTGGGTGGAGGACCACTTCACGGCGACCACGGTCGACGGCGTCACGCTCTACAACCTCGCCGGGTCGGCCTCATGAGCACGCTCACGTGGGTCGCCCTCATGGTCGTGCTTCTCGTGGTCGGCATCGTCGTCGGGACGCTGCCGCTGACCCTGCACACCGGCAGGGTCAGCCACGTGCCGCCTTCACCTGCAGCACGAGCTCGAGAAACGCCTCGGGATGAGGCGCCACGTTCGGCCCGGCCACGTACGGCCAGATCCGGTTGGCGAGCTGGGCGGCGAGGCGCTGGCGGGCTTCGGGCGTATAGCCGTTCCGGTTGGCGAGGAACGTCCTCGCCAGAGCCAGCTCCTCGGGCGGCACCGCACTGACGTCCCAGTGGGCGAGTCCCGGCGGCAGGTAGCCGGCGCCAGGGACGCCGGGCGCCCAGTAGACCGAGGCGCCGGCGGGTGCAGCGAAGCCCGCCCCGCTCGTCCAGGCCTGCGCCGGCACCGCCCGCTCGGCAGCCACCCGCTCACGGATGACGATCGTGCCGGCGGCGAGATCGCCGAGCCGCTGGTTGCGGCTCGTCGAGAGGATGAGCACACTCCCAATGAGGTTGAAGATGGGGAGGAAGTCGACAATGCGAAGGACATTGCGAAGCAGGCTCCCCAAGAAACCCACCGGCTGGCCTCCCACCAGCACCACCCTCAGTCCCGCCAGCCGCTTGCCGGGGGAGCGCCCGTGGAAGAGCATCTCGGCGATCACGAAGTAGCCCATGAAGTCGAGGAGGATGAAGAGCGCGAGCGCGCCGTCGGCCAGCAACGAGGACGTCTCGCCCGGGTTCGAGCCGATGAGGTAATCGAGGAGCCGGACGAAGAGATAGACGGCCACGAGCTGGAACACGAAGTCGATGACGTAGGCGGCAAAACGCGATCCGAGGCCCGCCAGCACGACATCGAGGCGGATGCCTTCCGGCGTTGCGGTGACGTGCCGGTCCTCGTACTCCACGCTGTGACAACGTAGACCGATGCAGGTCGAACAATTCGTGCACGACCGCTCCTTGGTCTGGGGCGAGCTCGAGCACCTGCTCGACCGAGCCTCGGGCCAGCCCGCCAAGCTCGCGCCGGCCGAGATCCGCCGGCTCGGAGTGCTCTACCGAGCGGCCGCAGCGGATTTGGCGCTGGCGGTGCGCTCGTGGCCGGACGCCGCCGGTACCTTGCGCCTGCACGGGCTCGTCGTGCGGGCGAACCAGGTGGTCTACTCGAAGGCGGCGCCGAAGGACACCTTCGCCGAGTATCTGAGCAGGCGGTTGTGGCAGCGAATCCGTCAATTGCGCGGCTGTCTCGCTCTCTCGGCTGCCATCCTGCTCGGGTCGCTGGCCCTCGGCGTCCTCTGGGGGGCAGTGGAGCCGTCAGCAGCCGTCGGCCTGCTGCCGGCCGGCTTCCACGTGAACGCCCACACGAAGGGGAGCTACTACGGCGCCGCCCTGGCCGGGCGGGGTGGGCTCGTCACGAGCATCTGGGTGAACAACATGGAAGTGTCGGTGCTTGCCGTGGCCGGCGGCTTCACGGGCGGCTTGGTGACGGCGTGGTTTCTCGCCTACAACGGGGCGATCGTGGGGGTGCTCGGGGCCCTCGAGTGGCGCGCCGGCGGACTCGGCAACTTCCTCAGCCTGACCGTGCCGCACGGTCTGCTCGAGCTGTCGTGCATCGCTATCGCCGGTGGAGTGGGCTTCGTGATTGCCAAAGCACTCATCGACCCGGGGGCGAGCACGCGGGCCGAAGCGCTCCAGCGGGTCTCCCCGATCGTCGGATCCGCTCTCGCCTCGGCGTTCTTGTTCTTGCTGGTGGCTGCCACGACCGAAGGCATCGTGACTCCTTGGGACCTGCCGACGCCGGCCGCCTTCGCGGTCGGGCTCGTGCTGGCCGGGGGTTTCTGGGCGATGGTGATCTGGCGCGGCGGTGCGGCGCCGGCCGCCTCTGCGCGTCGCAGGGAAGCGCCGAAGGCATTGGCGTCTCCTACAGACGGGCTCTCTGCTTCAGCCTGAGGTAGGCGCCGACACAGGCCGGGCCGAGCGACCGCGGCGCAGCTTCGACGACATCGGCGCCGAGCGAGCGGAGGAGGGCGACCGAGCGTGACCGGCTGGCGAGGAGCTCGGCGGCGACCGAGATGCGCATCACCTGGCGGACGTCGTCCGGCAGTGTCGACACCGCAGCTGTCAGATCCGGGTCGGCCGAGCTGACGATGAGCACGGCGTGATGGCGTACGAGGATGGGGACGGCGCCGATGAGCGTTCGGGCGGCGCCCTCGTCGACGATGTCGGTGAAGAGCACGACGAGGGCGCGCTTCTGTCGGCCGACGGCGAAGAAGGCCCTCTCGTAGTCGCTCTCGACCTCGGTCGGCTCGAGGTCGAACAGCGCTCGCACGACGTTCTCGGCGTTGCGCCGGCCGGGGCGGAGCTGGCGGCTCACCCTGGCGTCGAAGGCGAGCGCCCCCACGCGGTCGCCCGCATCCTCGGCGGCGACGGCGAGCACGGCGACGGCGTCGAGGGCAACATCGAGGCGTGTGAGGTCGCCGATGGGCGAGGCCATGAGCCGGCCGGCGTCGACGGCGATCATCACGTCGCGGTTCTCGTCGACGCGGTACTGGTTCGACATCGGGCGCCCGACTCGTGACGTTGCCACCCAATTGACCTGGCGGATGTCGTCGTCGGGGGCGTAGTCGCGGATCGTCTCGAACTCGGTGCCGAGCCCGAGGCGGGCACGGATACGGCCCTCCTCGGTCGTGCGGCCCCGCCGGCGCGCCGCCGCCAGCCGGCGGGCGCGGGGCAGATCCGGGAACACCGTCACCGTTTCGGAGCCACCGACGATGTGGTCGACCGACGCGAGCCCGAGCGGGCCGGTGCTGCGGGCCACGGCGGCGGGAAGCTGGTGCACGCCGCGGTGCCAACCCGTGAGGGTGCCGGCGAGGTGGCTACCGGAAGCCTCCGCCGGGTCGACGTGGAGGGCGGGCGGTGCCGGCTGGCGAAGGTGCACATTGCGGGCGCCTTCGAGGCCGCTGGCATCAACCTCGAAGGCGATTGGGTCCCGCAACGCCAGCGTCGGTGGCCGCGTCCGCTCGAGCGCGGGGAGCTTGCGACGTGCGACGACCCAGTCGGTGACGACTGCTCCGGCGAGGAGTGCCACGAGGAGGGCAGGCACGCTGAGCGGCACAGGCAGGAGTGCGCTCGCCAGGGCGACGATCCCGAGCGACGCCGCGGCCCAGCGCGTGGGGCGAGCGACGCGGGCGCGCTGGCGAGGCGGGGTGTCGGCTGCTCCGGCCATCGCCACCGTTAGCGGGGGATGGGAACGCTCGAGAGGGCGTTCTCGAGGGCGTTGGCCGGCGTGAAGCGGTCGATCTCGGCTTCGGGCGTCAGGAGGAGCCGGTGCGCGAGTACGGGAACCGCAAGGGCCACGACGTCCTCCGGGATGACATAGGTGCGCCCGGCCATGCACGCCCAGGCCTTGGCGGCGGCGAGCAGGTGCACGCCGGCACGCGGGCTCGCCCCGAGCGAGACGCTCGGCAGCTCCCGCGTCCTGCGGACGAGGGCAGCCACGTAGGAGACGATGGCCTCGTGCACGGCGACGCCGTCGACCTCGGCGCGGATGGCCATGAGGTCGCCGGCGCCGGCGATGGGTTGCACGTCGGCGAGGGTCACAGGAGCGACGCCCGAGTGGCGGAGCCGCAGGAGCGCCTCCTCGTCAAATGCTGACGGGTACGAGACGATGACCTTCATCAAGAAACGGTCCAGCTGCGCCTCCGGCAGCGGGTACGTGCCCTCGTACTCGATGGGGTTCTCGGTGGCGAGGACGGTGAAGGGCTGGGGCAGGGGGCGCTCGACGCCGTCGACGGTGACTTGGCCTTCCTGCATCGCCTCGAGAAGGGCGGCCTGGGTCTTTGGTGGTGTGCGGTTGATCTCGTCGGCGAGCACGAGGTTTGCAAAGACCGGACCGGGCCGCCAGCTGAGCTCGCCGCCGCGCAGCGTCATCGTGCCGGTGACGTCGGACGGCAGCATGTCCGGGGTGAATTGGATGCGCCGGTTGTCCATGCCGAGCGCGCGGGCGGTTGCGGAGGCGAGCAGCGTCTTGGCGACGCCGGGCGGGCCCTCGAGCAGGAGGTGGCCGCCGACGGAGATGGCGATGAGCGTGGCGTCCACGACATGGGTCTGCCCGACCACGACGTTGGCCACCTGCTCGATCAGGCGGGCGCGCACTTGCGACATGGTCGTCGTGGCGCGCTGGGATGGCGGGTCCTGCGGTCCCGGTGTCGTCGCATCGGTCATCGCTGTGGTCCTTGCTGTCGGGGGCGGGTCGCCGGCTTTGTGTCGGTCACCGGTCGGAAGTGCCTCGGGAGAGTGCCACGAACGCTCGGCCCTCGTCGACGATGTCGCGCTCGGAGTGGGGTGTGTCGAGGAGTGAAGACACGAGCTCAGGCGTCAGCGAAGGGAGATCGGCCGATGCCGCCAGATCGGCCAACTGGGCGTCGGTGACGGACGGGTCGGCGCGAAGCAGGCGACGCAACCTCGAGCGGCCCTCGTCGCGCAGCGGTGCCGAGGCCGCTGCTAGCCGGTCGGCGTTGCCGGAGGCCAGCAAGGCTGCCATGGCGTCGACGTGTGCCACCCGAGCAGGAATCAGCTCTCGCTCGGCAAGCTGCGGCGGCCCGAAACGCCGCGCCGCCGACCAGATCCACACGAGGGCCGCCAGCACGGCGAGGGCAAGGGCGATCTTCCAGTGGGTCGGCAGGCCGGCGAGACCGGTGCCTGTCCGGCCAAGCCCGTGGTCGTACTCGTCGAAGGCGACTGGGGCGCTCGCCGGTCCGGCGAGGTCGAGGGCGAAGGCGGCGTCGTCGGCTTGGGCGAGTGCTGAGTTCTGCAGCGGCGTGGTGTTGGCGAGGAGTACGAGCGTGCCAATCCCGACCGTGGCTTCGAGGGCGAGCGCCCCGGCTGCGCCGGCGAGCAGGACGCTGACGGTGCTCCCGGCCGGAACGGTGTAGGAGCCGACCGGGCCGGCGATCACGTCGGCCACGCCGGTGTCCTGATTCGTGTGTTCGATGGGTTGGGCGACGCCGGCGGAGGTGGCTTGCCAGATCGGCGTGTCGGTCGTACCGAGCAGCGAGCGGAGCGCGCCGGGTCCGAGTCGTCCGCCGAGCACGAGATGGCCGCCGTCGCCGAGGTAGCGCCGCAGCGCCGGAAGTGACGGGGTGAGCGAGTTGACCGGGTCGAGTACGAAGAGCGTTCCTGCGGTCGGGAGGCTGGCGCTCGCGAGGGGCGTCGTCAGCGACTGCACCGGATGATGGCGGTCGGCGAGGAGCTGAGCGAGTGCCTCGGTCCCCTCTGCCGACGGGTCGACGGAGGAGGATGGTCCTGTCGGCGTGCCATTGGGGGACTGGTACACACCGGCGACCAACGAGCTGGCGAAGTAGAGGGCGACGAGCGCCGCCAAGGCGATGAGGACGGCCCGCCAGCGATGGGGGAGCTGGTGCCAGCGCTCGGCGGCGCCGGCCTGAGCGGCCGGTACGGTGCCGGGCGTTGTGGACGGTGCGTCGGTCACCTGTGGCCCTGGCGGTCGTCGGATGTCTTCCGAGAGCCGGGCCTGACTTCGTCGATGACCCGAGGCCAGCCCTCACGGGCGCTCGTGGCGTCGACCGGCGACGCGGTGGCGCCGGCATAGGCGATGGCTTCGTGCCGCTCCGCAAGGTGGTCGAAGGTCGGGTTGCGGAGCGCTTCGCTGACGTGTCGGGTCGTCGTCACGAGGGGGCCGGCGATGATGCCGGCGGACTCCAGTCGCACCAGGCCGGCACGAAACCTCAGCCGCACGGCTGCCTCGAGGTCCCCCTCGGCTTCGGCCGTGGCGGCTGCCGCCTCGAGATCGGCTGCGCGATCTGACGGGGTGGCGGGTGTCTCGGACTCCTTGTGGACGCCGATGCGAGTACGCCGCCGGATGAACCACCACGCCACCACGCCGCCGGCGACGACGGCGAGGACGATGAGGACCGGATCGGTGAAGGAGCCGAACACCCCGTGGACGAGCGAGAAGCCGTCCTTCCAGAGGCGGGCGAACGGCCGCGCGACGTCGCCCAACCAATGGCCGATGTCCCGGAGGACCCCGCCGAGGGGGTCCGGTACGTGAGGCGGCCGGTTCGTAAAGGGCGGCTGGGAGAGGATGTGAGCAGCCTGGCGGCGTGCTTCTGACGAGAAGTTCGAACCCGAACCCACGATCGACCCTAGGGCGCCGCTGGCGGATCCGGCGGCTCTCCTTGGCTGGGCGGCTCACCGCCCTGCTCGGGCGAGCTAGCCGGCGGCGTCTGCTCGCGCTGCTGGAGACGCAGGTCGCGGGGGACGAACGGAGGCAGCGGTCGCAGCGACTCGCCGATCGACGGAGCCGGCGCCGGCGGAGGGAACCCAGGCGGCGGTCCAGGCGGTGGAGCCTGTGGGTTCCACGGTTGGCCGGGCTGGGCCGGCGGCTGGGCGTAGCCGCCTCCACCTGGCGGTGGCGGCGGGTAACCGCCGTATCCAGCCGGT
>JBEKYM010000066.1:0-12939 GCA_049510975.1 Acidimicrobiales bacterium | reverse complement strand
GCCGGTTGCAGGTCCCGCGGAGGAGCCGGCGCCGGCTGCGGCACCGGCTCCGAAACCGGAGCCGGTTGCCGAGCAGGCGCCGGCGGCGGCATCGCCGGCGGCTTCGCCACCGCCGGCAGCGGCGGCGCCGGTTCCGGTGGCAGCTGAGGTTGCCGAAACGCCGGCCCTCGCGGAGGGCGGGGGGCAGCAAGGGAATGGGGCGGGGTTGCTGTCGCCGGTGGTGCGCAAGCTCGTGAACGAGCACGGGCTCGATCCGGCTTCGATAAAAGGCACGGGCCAAGGTGGGCGCGTCACCCGGGGAGACGTTCTCGGCTACCTGGACGCCCAGGCGGCCGGCGGCGCTCCGTCGGCCCCGGCCCCGAGCAAGCCGGCGGCAGCCGCCGGCGGCGCTACAGCCGGCGCGCCCACGCCGGCGCCGGCAGCCGCTGAGGCCCGCGCCTTTCCGCCGGCGGTGGCGGGGGATCGCGACGAGGTCGTGCCCTTCTCCAACATCCGCCGGCTCACGGCCGAGCACATGGTCCGCTCGAAGGCGACCTCCGCCCACACCCTCGTCGTCGTCGAAGCCGACTACGAGGGCATCGAGCGGGTGCGGCGCCGCGAGAAGGACCGCTTCAAGGAGGAGGAGGGCGTGTCGCTCACGTTTCTTCCCTTCGTTGCCCGGGCCGTGGTCGATGTGCTGCGGGACTACCCGAACCTGAACGCTTCCGTGGGCGACGGCGCCCTCATCCTCCACAAGGACGTCCACCTCGGCATCGCCGTCGACCTCGACCGCCAGGGGCTCATCGTCCCAGTGGTGCGCCAGGCCGATGGGCAGTCGCTCCGCGGCCTCGCCCGCGCCGTGGCGGATCTCGCCGAGCGAGCGCGATCGCGGCGCCTCTCGGCGGACGACGTCGTCGGCGGCACGTTCACCATCACGAACCCGGGGCCGTTCGGCACGGTCATCACGGCGCCCATCATCAATCAGCCGCAGGTGGCCATCCTCTCGACCGACGGCGTCAAGCGCCGGCCCGTCGTGGTGACTGGGCCGGACGGCACCGAGGCGATCGCCATCCACTCGGTCGGGATGCTGGCGATGTCGTTCGATCACCGCGCCGTCGACGGCGCCTATGCATCTGCGTTCCTCCGCGATCTCGCCCGCGAGATCGAAACGCGCGACTGGGCCGCCGAGCTCTAAGCCGTGACCCCACTCCGCATCCGCTGGCTCGGCCGCGTTCGCTATCGGGAAGCACTCGATCTCCAGCACGCCCTCAGAGACCGGCGCGCCGGCGATTACCTCCTCCTGCTCGAGCACCCGCACGTTTACACGCTCGGGGTTCGCACCAAGCCGGAGCATCTGCTGGCTGGCGTCGAAGCCTCCGGGGCAGACGTCGTGCGAGCAGATCGGGGCGGCGACGTCACCTATCACGGCCCCGGACAGCTCGTCGGTTACCCGGTGCTCGACGTTCCCATGGGCCCTGGATCGGTGCCGGACTACGTGCACCGCATCGAGCAGCTGGTGATCGACGTGCTCGGAGACGTCGGCCTGGCCGGCGCCGGTCGCCTCGAGGGGTACCCCGGCGTGTGGGTCGAGCCGTCGGGGCTGGCGCCTCGCAAGATATGCGCCATCGGCGTCCGGGTGGATCATGGCCGCTCCATGCACGGTTTTGCCCTCAACCTCGACCCGGATCTGGCGATGTTCGACCACATCGTCCCCTGCGGGATCGCCGACAAGGCGGTCACCTCGCTGGCGGCAGAGGGCGTGACCGTCACCATGCGCGACCTCGTGGCAGCCGTGAGCGCGAGGGCAGCTCGGGCGTTCTCCTTCGGGACGGAGGAGCGCGCCGTCGAGCGTCACGAGGCGTCCTGGCGGTTGCCGACACCCGGCCAGGCGTCTCCCGCCGCCCCGGTCGGACCCGGGGATGCCGCCGTCGCTCCAGTGATCGTGCGGCCGATGCACCGACGGATGGCGGCCGCCGGCGTCGACCCGGACGCCGGCATCGCTTTTTCCGCCCGGAAGCCGTCGTACCTCCTTGCTCCGGTCAAGCTCGGCACGAAGGTGATGGAGCTGCGGTCGATGGTCCGGGACCTCCATCTCGTCACGGTGTGCGAGGAAGCGGGCTGCCCGAACTTGTCCGAGTGCTGGGCGGACGGCACGGCCACGTTCATGATCAACGGGGAGCGGTGCACGCGGGCGTGCGGTTTCTGTCTCGTGGACACTCGGCACCCGCTCGCCCTCGACCCGGCCGAGCCCGAGCACGTCGCCGTCGCCGTCGGGCGCCTCGGCCTGGCGCACGCGGTCGTGACGGCGGTCGCCCGCGACGACCTCGAGGACGGGGGGGCGGCCGCTTTCGCCGCCACCGTGGAGGCGATCCGCCGGCACAGCCCGGGCACGGCCGTGGAGGTCCTGATCCCCGACTGCAAGGGGGTCGAAGCGTCGCAGGCACGGATTTTCGCCAGCCGACCGGACGTGCTCAATCACAACATCGAGACCGTCCTCCGGCTGCAGCGTGCTGTCCGAACCTCCGCTTCCTACGGGCGGAGCCTCACGGTGCTCGCCCGCGCCAAAGCTGCGGGGTTGGTCACGAAATCCGGCATGATCCTCGGGATGGGAGAAACCCTCCCGGAGATCCAGGCCACCCTCAGTGACCTCCGGGCCGTCGGTGTCGACATCGTGACGATCGGTCAATACTTGCGGCCGAGCGCGGCGCACCTGCCGGTTCAGCGCTGGTGGCGGCCGGATGAGTTCGAGGAGATTGGTGAGATGGGGAGGGCGATGGGTTTCTTGCATGTGGAGTCCTCACCGTTGACGCGGTCGAGCTACCACGCTCGCCAGGCCGCCGGCAGTGCCAGCGGGACGCTGGCAGCCACGTCGTGACCGACGGCATGCTCGACCCGGTGCTCGCCCGCGGCGCACGCCTGGCGCAGACCCGTGATGCCATGCGGGAGGCGGGCGTTGACGTTCTCCTGCTGTCGCTCGGGGCGGATCTGCCATGGCTGACCGGCTATCAGGCGATGCCCCTGGAGCGAATCACGATGCTCGTGCTGCCCGCCGACGACGACGCCACCCTTGTCGTGCCGACGCTGGAGGCACCCCGCGTGGCTCACGACTCCCGCCTCTTCGCCTTGCGGCCGTGGCGGGAGACGGAGGACCCCATCTCGGTCATCGCCGCCATCGTCGGCTCCCGCCGCGACCTAGCGGTGTCCGACCGCGCCTGGTCGGTGCACCTGCTGGCGCTGCAACAGGCGCTGCCGGCGGCGACGTGGCGAGCGGCCAGCGCCGTCACCTCGCCGTTGCGGTCCGTGAAGGACTCTGCCGAGATCGCCGCCCTGGCTGCGGCCGGAGCAGCAGCGGACCGGGTGGCCGCCGCCTTGCTCTCCGGCGACATCGCCCTCATCGGGCGCAGCGAAGCCGAGGTCTCGACCGAGCTCGGGCGCCGGCTGGTCGCCGAGGGTCACGACAAGGTCAACTTCGCCATCGTGGGGAGCGGGCCGAACTCGGCCAGTCCGCACCACGAGCCCGGCGAGCGCATCATCGGCGCAGGCGAGCCCGTCGTGTGCGACTTCGGTGGCACGCTCCGCCTCGGAGACACCGTCGGGTACTGCTCTGACATCACGCGCACGATCGTGACGGGCGAGCCCGACCCCGAGTTCGCTGCCCTCTACGCGGTCCTCGAGGCTGCCCAAGCCGCCGCCGTGCGGGCGGCCGTGCTCGGGACCGCCTGCGAGGCGGTCGACGCCGCCGGGCGAGATCCGATCGCTGAGGCCGGCTACGGCGAAGCCTTCATCCACCGCATCGGCCACGGAATCGGCATCGAGGAGCACGAGGATCCCTATCTCGTCACCGGTAACCGGACTCCGCTGCGGGCCGGGCATGCGTTTTCGGTGGAACCGGGGATCTACCTGCAGGGGCGTTTCGGGGCTCGGATCGAGGACATCCTCGTGGCGGCCGATGGCGGCCCGCTCCGCTGCAACGTTGCCGACCACTCGCTCCACGTCGTCGAGGCATGAGGCCGTGACGATCGGAGGCACTCAGGTCGAAGGTATCGACGTCGAGCCGGTCACGCAGTGGTTGGAGAGCAACGTCGGGCTCGTCCCGCCACTCCGGTTCGATCTCGTCGCCGGCGGCCGCTCGAACTTGACCTACAAAGTGACCGATGCCGCCTCGACCGAGGTCGTGCTGCGGAGGCCCCCGACCTCGCACGTGCTGCCGACGGCGCACGACATGTCCCGCGAGCACCGGGTGATCACGGCGCTCTGGCCGACTCCGGTGCCGGTCGCCCGCACGCTCGGCCTCTGCACCGATCCCGACGTGAACGGATCGCCGTTCTACGTCATGGAGTTCGTGCGCGGCAACGTGTTGCGCGACGCCACGATCGCGGAGGCGGTGCTCGACCGAGCCGGCCGCCGGCGGGCGAGCGAGTCGCTCGTCGAGGTGCTGGCGGACCTGCACGCGGTCGACGTGGACGTCGTCGGTCTCGGCGACCTCGGCCGGCGCGACGGCTACATCGCCCGCCAGCTCAAGCGGTGGCACACTCAGTTCGAGGGGTCGCAGGTCGAGGGAGTCGAACGCGTCACGGCCGTCGATCGTGTGTGGGAGCGCCTGTGCGACTCGGTGCCGCCCCAGGAGGGAACCGCCATCGTGCATGGTGACTACCGGCTCGACAACACGATGCTCGCCGGCGACGGGACGGTAGCGGCCGTGCTCGACTGGGAGATCTGCACGCTCGGCGATCCGCTCGCCGACGTCGGCCTCCTCATGGTGTATTGGACCGAGCCCGGGGACGCTGCAGCCGTGCTCGGCGGCGTGGCGCCCACGATCGTCCCCGGCTTCGCCTCCCGCGCCGAGGTGAAGGCGATGTACGCAGAGCGCACCGGCCGCGACGTCGGGGAGCTCGACTACTACGTCGCCTTCGGGTACTGGAAGCTCGCCTGCATCCTGCAAGGCGTCGGCACCCGTTACCTCGGGGGAGCCGCCGGCGGCGACCGGTCGACGAGCGTCGAGGGCTACGGCGCCCAGGTCCGCAACCTTGCCGAGGCGGCCTCCGCCGCCGCCGATGCCGCCGGGCTGCGCCCGTGAGCAACCCCGCCCCGCTGTACCGCCTGACCGGCGAAGCGGCGCCCGCCAGCCCGGTGCTTGTCGTGGCGCTCGACGGTTGGGTGGACGCAGGCATGGCGGGCTCGACGGCAATGACGGGGTTGCTCGAATCCATCGACACCCGGACCTACGCCGTCTTCGACTCCGAGGAGCTGATCGATCAGCGCGCTCGCCGTCCACGCTTGCTCGTGGCCAACGGCATGAACGAAGGCGTCACGTGGCCCGAAGCCACCATCAAGGTCGGCGTCGACCGCTTGGGCTCCGGCGTCGCCATCCTCTCCGGTCCCGAGCCGGACTTCCGCTGGCGGAGTTTCGCGAGCGCCGTGGCCGAAGTGGCGGAGGGGATGGGGACACGGCTGATGGTGGGTTTCGGAGGGTTTCCGGCGGCTGCGCCGCACACCCGTCCCGTGCGGCTCGCCTCGACGGCGACGACGCCCGAGCTGGCAGCCCAGATCGGCTTTGTCACGGGGGCGATCGAAGTGCCGGCGGGCATCGAGGCGGTGCTCGAGCTCGAGTTGGCGCGCTCGGGCATCCCGGCGGTCGGGCTGTGGGCACGGGTGCCTCACTACGTGGCGGCGATGCCCTTCCCGGCGGCTGCGGTCGTGCTCCTCGACGGCCTCGCATCGGTGTCCGGGCTCGTCATCGATTCCGACATGCTGGCCGATGCTGCAGAGGCCGCCAAGTCGAAGGTCGACGAGCTCATCAGCCAGAGCCGGGAGCATTTGGCGATGGTGCGACAGCTCGAACGCAGTGTGGACGAGCTCGAAGGCGAACCGGCTACGGCGTTCGAGGATCTCGAAGCCGTCTCCGGCGACGAGATCGCCGCCGAGCTCGAGCGGTACCTACGCGGGGAGCACGGCGACTCCGAGTGAGCCGAGAGCTGCCGGCGACCCGTCAGGACGAGTCGCCGGCAGCAAGCGGTAGCAGTCCGCTCTAGAAGCCGGGGTTCGTGAAGCTCGGTGGCGTCGCCGCCGTCGGTGTCACCGCTGTGATCGGACCGGTGTTCGTCGTCTCGTAGACCGAGCCGAAGACGGACAGCTTGCTGTTCTCGATCTGGCCGATCTGGGTGCCTTGATAGCCGTAGTGGTCCGTCGACGAGTACGACAGCGGTACCGATCCCGGGGTCACCAGCATGTGACCGGCCGACGCCAGTGTGGCGATGAGCGAAGCCCGTGTTGGGTTCGGGCCGGCGGCCTTCAACAGCTCCACCATCGTGATGGCGACAGCCATGCCGTACTCCGTGTTGCCGTCGAACTTGTTCTTCGTGGGGTTGTCGTACGTCTCGTAGATCTGGTGGAACAGCTGGATCCACGGGTTGGACGAGTCGCTCGGGGGCGGCAGGTAGTCGTCCGAGACGATGCCGTTCAGCAAGCTCGCTCCCGCCTTGCCGCCGGAGATGGCGCTCACGAGGCCCTCGAGGGTCGTGACGTCGGCCCCCACGTTGGAGATGACGAACTGCGGGTGGTAACTCACGGCGGCGGCTCCGAGGAGCGCCTCGGCGGACGCGGCCGGGATCGTGAACATCACGACCACCTGAGCGCCGGCCGCCTGGGCCTTGGAGACCTGGTCGCTGAGGCCGGCGGCCAGGCTGAGCTGCGCGACGCTGTAGGGCTCGCGGGCGACGACACTGGCGGCTGGAATCTCCTGATCGAGACCCTTCACGCCGTCCTCACCGAACTCGTCGTCTTGGTAGATGTAGGCGATCTTCTTCCCTGCGTACTTCGACGCGATGTACTTGCCGAGGATCTTTCCCTCGATGATGTAGTTGGGTTGCCATCCCGAGGTGTACGGGTAGGCGGGCAGGCTCCAGCAGGCGCACCCGGAGGCAACGAACAGCTGCGGCACCTTGTCGGTGTTCAACAGCGCCTGCACCTGGAGCTGAGTGGGGGTGCCGAGCGGGTCGAAGTCGGCAAAGATCGGCTCGGCCAAGAGCTGCCGCGTCTTTGTGACCGTCTCTGACGGGTTGTAGGCGTCGTCGAGGTAGTTGTAGACGATCTTGCGCCCGAAGACGCCGCCATGGGCGTTCACCCACTGGAACACGGCGTTCGAGGCCGGGGCGATCTCACTGTATCCAGGCGCGGCCGGGCCAGTGAGCGGTTGGGTCGATCCGAGCGTGATCTGTTTGGCGGTGATACCCGGTGCAGAGGCGGTCGGCGTGCTGTTCTGGCTCGACTTGCTCGTCGTCGTCGTCGAGTTGGCTGCCGTGCCGCAGGCAGCCGTGACGACGGCCAGCGCCGCCAGCACGGCGACAACCGACGAGTTTCGCTTGATCCTGAAGGCGGTTCTCAACGTTTCCCCCCTGCGTCTTGAGCCCGATCGCGGGCATCGATGTGTCGGCTGAGCCAACAACGGCGACAACGCTGGCGCCCGGGTGCTGCCCTGTCTCATTTCGAGCTGCACCGACCGCTGGCTCGACGGTCGATGTCACTCTTCTGACAATTTGATTACGGAAACATTACCACCGCGACCTCTGTCGGAGGCGGCGGACGACACGGTTGATCGCCCCCTGTACGCCGTCCGGGAAAAAGATGACGACGAGGACGATGAGTGCTCCGAAGACGATCTCGGGCAGGTTGACGCCGAACGAGGACGTCGTCGAGTGGGCGGCATCGTCCAGCCAGATCGGGCCGTAGACGACGAGCAGGCCTCCCCAAGCCGCTCCCGCCAAGGTGCCGGTTCCTCCGATCACCATGCCGGCGATGAGCAAGATCGACAGGCTGATCGGGAAGGCGCCCGAGGTGGCTCCGAGGTTGCAGATGGCGAGCAGCGCCCCCCCGAGCCCGGCGCAGGCGGCGGAGATGACGAAGCCGAGAATCTGTGTTCTCGCCACACTGATGCCGGCGAGCGAGGCGGCGATCTCGTCGTCGCGAACCGCCGAGAAGGCGCGGGCCCAACGGCTCGTGCGGAGGTTGGCGAGCAGGAACAGGACACCGAGGGCACAAAGCATGCAGATCCATGCCAGCCAGTGGTTTGCCTCGACCGTGGAAGGCGGCGTGAAGGTGACAGGTATTCCCTGGTCGCTCGAGAAGTAGTGATCGGCGAGCTGTGGCACGGCAAGACCGAGTGCAAGGGTGACACCGGCGAGGTACGGACCTCGCAGTCTCGCTGCGGCTGCTCCGACGAGGCCGCCGGCGGCGGCCGTGAGCACGGTGGCGAAGGCGAGCCCGACTGCCAGTGGCAGATGTGGGTTGTGGGCCTCGACGTCGGCGTAGGCGTACGCACCGACCGCCATGAGGGCGGCGTGGCCGAGGGAGACCTGCCCGGTCCCGCCGACGAGGAGCGCCAACCCGGCGATGACGACGGTGTAGGCGGCGACCTCCGCGATGTTGAAGTTGGTGAAGCTCGAGACTTGGACCGAGAGCAGGTAGCAGGCGACGCCGGCCAAGAGCGTCAGCACGCCGTGGCGCAGGAGGGGCTGACGCGGGAGTCGGAGCCGCAGGCGACCGGAGCCGGTCGGCGTGGTCGGAAGTCCCGCCGGTGGTCCCGCAGCGCCGGTGTCGACGGTGACCTCGTCCATTTCAGACCCTCCTCGGCTGCGAGGAGCTGAACAGGCCTGAGGGGCGCACCATGAGCACGAGCACGAGCAGGACGACGGCGCCGCTCGCCTGGAAGGACGAACCGACATATCCGCCCACATAGGACAGCACGACGCCGGATACGAGGCCCCCCACCAACGCTCCGATCGGACTGTCGAGTCCGCCGATGATGGCGGCGGTGAAGCCGAAGATGAGGATTGAGTCCATGTCTGAAGGCGACAGGAAGACCGTCGGCGCCACGAAGAGGCCAGCCAGAGCCCCGACGCCGGCCGCGAGCGCCCAGCCGACCGTGAGCAGGCGCTTCACGCGAACACCGAGCATGCCGGCGACCTCTGGGGAGAACGCCGACGCACGCATCCGCAAGCCGAGCGACGTGAAGCGAAACAGGCCCAGCAGCAACCCCATCGTCACGAGGACGGCCACGATGATGAACACGTCAAAGGGGTTGAGCTCGATGCCGGCGCCACCGACGCGAAAGCCCACGGCGGAGAAGGGAGCAGGAAAGCCTCGCTCCGCCGACCCCCAGATGGCAGCCGCCAACGCCTCGAGGAAGATGAGCACTCCGATGGCGACGATGACGGCGTTGAGCGGGTTGCGCGACTCGACCGGGCGGATGACGAAGCGTTCGGTCAACCCGCCGATGAGGAGGCCGGCGGCAATTGCCACGGCAAACGCGACCCAGTACCCGACGGAGTGCTCGAGCAGCGTCTCGGCGACGTAGGTCGTGATCATCGCCATGGCGCCCTGGGCGAAGTTCAGGATGCGGGTGGACCGCCAGGCGAGGACGAGCGCCAGTGCGACGGCCGCGTAGATCATTCCCTGGGTGATTCCGACGAGGGTGTAGTTGACGAACAGTCGCATCGGCAGCCTCTCAGTACCCGAGGTAGTGATGGCGGAGCGAGTCGTTTGCTCCGACGGCTTCGGCGAAGTCGTCCATGACGACTCGGCCGAGGGCGAGCACGACGGCCCGGTCGGCGACCGAGAGGGCGCTGCGGGCGTTCTGCTCGACCAGCAGGACGGTGAGGCCCTCTTCGTTGACGAGCCGCCGAAGCAGCTCCATCAGCTGTGCCGTCACGAGCGGTGCGAGCCCGAGAGACGGTTCGTCGAGCAGCAGCAGGCGAGGTCGGGCGACGAGCGCCCGACCGATCACGAGCATCTGGCGCTCCCCGCCCGAAAGTGTGTGGGCAGACAGCCGCCGCCGGTCGGCGAGAGGCGGGAACAGCTCGAGCACTTCGGTGACCGACTGGCGAAGGCCAATCCGGTCACGCCGGAACAGCCCGCCGAGACGAAGGTTCTCCTCGACGGTCAGCTCGACGATGACTCCCCGCCCCTCGGGCACGTGGGCGACGCCGTGCCGGACGTGGTCGGAGACGTCGAGCCGGGCGAGGTCGACATCGCCATAGCGGGCCGTTCCCCGCTGCGGCGGCACGAGGCCGGTGATCGTGCGGAGCAACGTCGTCTTTCCGGCTCCGTTGGCGCCGAGCACCGCCGTGATGGCGCCGTCGGGCACGCTGAAGCTCACGCCGTCGAGCGCCCGGATCGGTCCGTATGACGCACTCAGGTCTTCGAGGACGAGTGTGGTCGTCAGGACGGCACCTCCTCGCCCAGGTAAGCCTTGGCAACGGCCGGGTTGGCCCGTATCTCTTCGGGAGTGCCTGCGGCGAGCACGCTGCCGAAGTTGAGCACGACGATGCGGTCGCACAGCCCCATCACGAAGTCCATGTGGTGCTCGACGAGCAGGACGGCCATCTCGCTCCGCAGCCCGGCGACGAGTGTGCCGAGCGTCTCGATGTCGGCCTCGGACAGCCCGCTCGCCGGCTCGTCCAGGAGCAGCAGGTCGGGGTGGGTGACGAGGGCGCGAGCCAGTGAGGCGAGCTTCTGGACCGGATAGGGCAGCGTCGTCGGCAACCGATCGGCGTACTGGGCCACGCCGAGTCGGGAGAGTGCCTCGACTGCCTGTTCACGAAGCCGTCGCTCGTCCCGTGACGAACGCGGCAGTCCGAGCATCGCCGAAGCCAGATCGCCCCTGGAGCGCTGGTGCAGAGCCGTCATGACGTTGTCGGCAAGCGTCAGGTGAGGCCACAATCCGACGCCTTGCAGGGTGCGCCCGACTCCGAGCCCGGAGAGCTGGTGCGGTCGGATCCGTCGCTGCACCTTGCCGGCAATCGCGATCGACCCGAGGTCGGGGCGGACGAACCCGCAGATGACGTTGAACAACGTCGTCTTGCCGGCGCCGTTCGGCCCGATCAGGCCGACGATCTCGCCAGAGCGCACGCTGAGGCTCACGTCGTCGATGGCGGCAAGGCCGCCGAAGCTGACGCTGATGCCGGAGACTTCGAGCGCCGAGCGGCGGCCATCGCTCATCACAGCATCGGAGTATGGCACTTGGTCAGCCCGCTTGGCAGGGTGACGAGAAGGCTGTGACGCTCGTGTGACGGGTCGCCGGCAAGATGCTCGGCGAGGGATCTCCCCTCCCGGACCACGACGGCTCTCGAAACAGGCAGCAGGTGAAGCTGGCATTCGATTTCCACTGGATGAGTAGCGAAAGCCTGACTAACATGCGAGCACTTAGTTGGGATGGCGATTTTTCTGCCTGGTCGGAACGCACCGGTCAGTCCGCAGATCCATTTGAGAGGGGCAACTAATGCACACCACGTCACGTACCGTCGGCCGCGCTCGACGTTCCGGACGCCTCGCCGCCGTGCGGGGAGCGATCGGCCTCGGTGCCATCCTCCTCGTAGCACCGATGGGAATGGGAGGCGTTGCCTCAGCTGCTCCCCTCCACCTCGGAGCGGCCCGTCACACGGCAAGGCCAGTCGATCGAGCCGGAAACGACGCTCTCGGAAGGGCCGCCCATCTGGCCGCTCGCTCCGTCGTCAGCTCCATCGCTCGCGTCCGCCCGCAGATCACCTGCACCGACAGCTGGAAGGCTGCGACCTCGGGCCTGTGGAACACGGCGACCAACTGGTCGACCGGGTCGGTTCCGACCTCGACGTCGGCCGCCTGCATCACCCTGGCAGGCACCTACACCGTGACGATCGAGAACGGTGCGACAACTGGGACGCTGACGCTCGGTGGTGCATCGGGCACCCAGACCCTGGCGGTGGAGGGTGTTCCCGGCACCAACAGCACCCTCACGCTCTCGACCGCCACCGGCAGCGACATCGCCTCGAGCGGCGTCTTCGTCCTCGACACTCAGTCCAGCGGGGGCTACGCCGGGTTGGAAGGGGGGTCGGGTGTCACGCTCACGAACGACGGCACGTTCGAGACCACGAGTGAGAGCACGAACGAGGACTACATCGAAGCCAACCTCACGAACGACCCCGGCGCTTCCGTCTCCATTGCCGGCGTGAACACGCGGCAGGACTCGAACACGACCACGACCAACAACGGCACCTTCACGGTGACGGCCGCAGGACTGCTGGCCCTCAGCGGCTCATCGACCTTCATCGACAGTGGCGGCACGTTGACCGACAGCGGCAGCTTGACCGTGAACGGCGCCACTTTCGTTCAATCGGGTGGAGCTGAATCCGGTGGCACGGTCGCGTTGAGCAACTCGTCGACCCTGACCGACAGCGCCGGAGCAGCGAGCTTCAGCATGGCAAACACCGACTTTCTCAGCGGGACGATCCCTTCGAGTCAGACGTTGTCGGTTCTCGGTGTTCCCGGTACCAACTCCGTCTGCGACCTCACGGCCAACGTCACGAACAACGGCACCTTCGCCCTTGATTCGCAGTCCGGCGGGGGCTATGCGGAACTGTCGAACGACAACGTCGCTGCTACGACGCTGACGAACAACGGCACGTTCAAGACGGTTGCCGATGGCACGAACGACACCTACATCGAGGCGAACCTCACGAACACCAGCACGGGGACGGTGACGATCGCCTCGTCGAATAGCCAGCAGAACGAGTCGACCACCACGACGAACAGCGGAACGTTCAACGTCTCGAGCGGCGGCCTCCTCGCCCTCACCGGCTCGGCCGTCTTCACCGACAGCGCCGGCACGATCGGAGACAGCGGTACCTTCACGGTGAACGGCTCGACGTTCAACCAGTCCGGCGGCGTCGAGTCCGGCAACACGGTGGCGCTCTCGAGCTCCTCGACGCTGAACGACAGCGCTGGCGGCGGGTTCTTCTCCATGGCCAACACGATCGACCTCAACGGGACGATCCCGAGCGGACAGACCGTGAGCGTGCTCGGCGTACCGGGTGCCAACTCGATCGCCCACCTGGGCGCCACCGGGGTGACCAACGACGGCACGTTCGTGCTCGACAGCCAGAGCGGTGGTGGCTACGCCGACGTGAATGGCGGGACGCTCACCAACAA
>JBEKYM010000065.1:0-12946 GCA_049510975.1 Acidimicrobiales bacterium | reverse complement strand
TCGAGCGCCCCCTGTGGCCCGACGAGCTCGCCCAGCAGGGAGCGGACGCGGCGATCGATTTCGTCGACGATGGGTCGCACATCCTCGACCCCCTGGCCGGCCGGGTCGTCGAGCTGCCAGTCGAGGTAGCGCTTGCCCGGATAGTAGGGGCACGTGTCGCCACAGCCCATCGTGACGACGACGTCGGCGGCACGAGCTGTCTCGTCGGTGAGGGGCTTCGGGAACTCTCGTGCGGTGTCGAGACCTCGCTCTTGAAGGACTGCAACGACAGATGCGTTGAGCTCTCTGCCGGGCTCGGACCCGGCCGATCGGACGTCGACCCGGCCCTCGGCGTAGTGATCGAGCAGGACGCTGGCGGCAAGGCTGCGCCCGGCGTTGTGTACGCAGAGAAAGAGCACGACGGGACGGTCGGTCATCGTGCCGCCTCCGGCGCGGCCGGCCCGACGGCGGTCCGGGCCGGAGTCGGAAAGAAGCGCCCCCGCGCCCAGAGCGACACGTACACGAGGCCGACGAGCACGGGCACTTCGATGAGCGGACCGACGACGCCGGCGAGTGCTTCGCCGCTCGTGACGCCGAAGACTCCGATGGCAACGGCGATGGCGAGCTCGAAGTTGTTGCCGGCAGCCGTGAAGGCGAGCGTGGCCGTGCGCTCGTAGGGAAGGCCGAGGACCTTGCCGAGCGCGAACGACCCGAACCACATGATGGCGAAGTAGCCCAGCAAGGGCAGGGCGATGCGGGCGACGTCGGCGGGACGGGACGTGATGGTGTGGCCCTGGAGGGCGAAGAGGATCACGATCGTGTAAAGCAGCCCGTAGAGGGCGAAGGGACCGAGACGGGGCAGGAGCTTGGTCTCGTACCACTCCCGCCCGCGGGCTCGCTCGCCAAGGGTACGCGTGAGGTAGCCGGCGACGAGGGGCACCCCGAGGAAGATGGCCACCGTCTCGGCGATCCGCCACACCGACACGTGCAGGCCGACGGTGCTGAGCCCGAGCCAGCGCGGCAGCACCTCGAGGTAGAAGTAGCCGAGCAGGGCGAAGGCGACCACCTGGAAGAGCGAATTGATGGCCACGAGCACGGCTGCCGCCTCGCGATCGCCGTTCGAGAGGTCGTTCCAGATGAGGACCATGGCGATGCACCGAGCCAGGCCGACGATGATGAGCCCGGTGCGGTAGGCCGGCAGGTCGCCCAGCAGGAGCCAGGCGAGGGCAAACATCACGGCCGGCCCGACCACCCAGTTGAGCACGAGCGACGAGACGAGCATCCTCCGGTCTCGCGTGACCGATCCGAGCTGGTCGTAGCGGACCTTGGCGAGGACCGGGTACATCATGACGAGCAGGCCGATGAAGATCGGCAGCGACGTCCCGCTCGTGACCTGGATGCCGTTGAGGCGCGTGTTCAGGCTCGGGACGGCCCGGCCGAGGCCGATGCCGACAGCCATCGCCACGAGGATCCATACCGGCAGGAACCGGTCGAGAACCGACAGCCGAGCGATGACAGCTGCGTCCGCTCGAGCATCGCCCGACGTCTCGCCGGTGGCGACGTCGGTCAACTCTCGCCTCCTCCCGCCGGCGGTCGCCGCCCGCTCAGCAACAGGGTTGGGCTGCCGGCGCCGCCCCCGCGAGATCCGGCCTCGTGGCACAGCACGCTGCCTCGCCGGCCGCCTCCGAACGGAGCTTGCCAGCGGGCATCTCGGCATCGGCGAGCACCGTGTAGATCTCCCAGGGCTCTCCGCCCGGACCGTCGACCCACACCTTGTCCTGCACGGCGTAGCAGCAGGCCGTCTGTTCCTCGCTCACGGTGGCGAGTCCCTCGCCCGCCAGGCGCGCTTGGGCGGCCGTGACCTCCTCGGTGCTGAACACCTCGACGCCGAGATGGTTCAAGGTGCCGGGGACCTGCTGGGCGTCCTCGATGAGCACGAGCTTCAACGGAGGGTCGACGACGGCGAAGTTGGCGTAGCCCGGGCGGACCTTCGCCGGTTCGGTGGCGAACAGCTTCGAGTAGAAGACGATGGCCTCGTCGAGATCGGCGACGTTCAAAGCAAGCTGGACACGGGACACGATCGGACCCTCCTGGTAGATTCACGTGCGTCGATCCCAGTATGGGCGATGAATCGACAGTTGTCAATATGTTGGAGGTCGTATGACCGAGGCCACTGCTACCGAACCGGACACCGACAACGAGCTGTGCTGTGCCTCTGTCGTGGAGTCGCCGCTCAGCCGCGCCGATGCTGCACAGCTCGCTCACGTCCTCTCTGCCCTGGCCGATCCGGTCAGGCTGCGTCTCTTTTCGCTCGTCGGAGCACAGCGAGAGGTCTGCTCGTGCGACCTCGAGGCTCCGCTCGCCAAGAGCCAACCCACCATCTCGCACCACACCAAGGTGCTCGCCGAAGCCGGTTTGATCATCGGGGAGAAACGCGGCCGATGGATGTGGTGGCGAGTCGATCCTGAGCGTCTGGCCTCCATCCGGGCGGCGCTCGGCGGTTGAGCACGGCACGGCCGGGCTCGCTCGTCATCCCGAGTCGAGCCCCATGCTGATCGGGGCGAACGTTCGAGCCTCCGGAGGCTTGTTGCCGGCGCTCGAGCGGGGCGTTGACATCGGGGCCGATGTCGTCCAGATCTTCACGACGAGCCCTCGCGTCTGGAAGGCGAACGTCTTCGAACCCGAGCTCCTCGAGCAATACCGCCTGGCGCAGCTGAGCCACGCGACCGTGCGGGCGACGTTCTGCCACGCCAGCTACCTGATCAACATCGCCACGACCGATCCGGGGATGCTCGCCAAGTCTCGAACGGCCCTCGTCGAGAACCTCCGCGTGTCGACTGCCATGGGAGCCGGCGGCCTCGTCCTTCACTTGGGAAGCCATCTCGGGGCGGGTTTCGATGCGGTGCTGCAGCCGATGGCGGACGAGCTCCGACGAGCGCTCGACGACGTGGAGGATCTCCTCTCGCGCCGATCCGGGCCGCTGCTCATGGAGAACACGGCCGGCGCCGGCGGCAACTGCGGGCGGGACTTCGCCGAGCTGGCCGCCGTGCTGGAGGCGGCCAAGGGCGACGAGCGCCTCGGAGCTTGTCTCGACACCCAGCATTTGTTTGCTGCCGGCGTGGACTACGCCACCTTGTCGAGGGCCGACGCCGTGGTCGAGTCGATCGATCGGGCTATCGGTCTCGAGCGCCTCGCCCTCATCCACCTGAACGACTCGAAAGCCGAGCTCGGAAGCAACCGGGACCGCCACGCCAACGTCGGGGACGGGCTCATCGGACCGACCGCCCTCGGCTCGCTCCTCGGCCATCCTCGCTTGCAACACCTGCCGGCGGTGCTCGAGACACCGGGCGCCGAGGGTCACGGACCCGGCGCGGACGACGTGGCGGCCGCCCGGCGCATCCACGCTGCCGGCGTCAAACGCTGGCGCCGGCGGGAGCGCTCGAGGGAGCAGACTCTCCACCGATGACCGGTCCCCCGCTCCCGCTCGTAGGTGACTCCATGCTCGTGCCATGCGTCGATGGCATCGAACGTCCCTATCTGGCGCTCGACGCCGCCGCCTCCACTGGTGTGCTGCCCTCGGTATTGGATCGCATCGAGGGGTTTCTTCCCTCGTATTCGAGCGTCCACCGTGGAGCCGGTTACAAGTCGCAACGGGCGACGACCGCCTACGAGGACGCCCGCGACGCCATGATGCGCTTTGCCGGCCGCCAGGGTCGCGACGACGTCGCCATCATCTGTCGCAACACGACCGAGGCGCTCAATCATCTGGCGTATCGCCTCCGGCTGTCCCCTGATGATGTCGTCCTCACCACCGTGGTCGAACACCATGCCAACTTGTTGCCGTGGTCGCGGGTGGCCACGTGCCGGCACGTCGAGTGCCGGGCGGATGGCACCTTCACCGCCGGCGACGTCGAGACGGCGCTGGATCAGTTGCCGGCGCCTCGGCTGCTCGCCATCACGGGCGCTTCCAACATCACCGGATGGCTGCCGCCGCTCGAGGAGATCGTGGCGTCGGCTCACGCCCGTGGCGTCCGAGTCGCCGTGGATGCCGCACAACTGGCACCGCACCGACCGCTTCCCGAGAGCTGCGACTTCATCGCCTGGAGCGGGCACAAGATGTACGCCCCCTTCGGGGCGGGCGTGCTGATCGGTCCGCGGGAGGCCTTTACGGAGGGCGACCCGTTTCTCGCCGGCGGAGGCGCCGTCGACCTCGTGGAGCTCGATGACGTCGTGTGGACCGATCCGCCCGACCGGGAGGAGGCGGGATCGCCGAACGTCGTCGGAGCCGTGGCCCTGCACGCCGCCATCGACACGCTCACCGCCTTGGGCTGGCCGGCGATCGTGGCGCATGATCGCCACATCGCCCGGCTGCTGCGAGAAGGACTCGCCGCCGTCCCGGGCGTCCATCTGCTCGGGCCGAGCCTTGCGACCGACACCCTCCCCGTTGCCACCTTTACCGTCGACGGGGTGTCGCACGCCCTCGTAGCGGCACGGCTCTCAGCCGAGGAAGGCATCGGCGTTCGCCACGGCTGCTTCTGTGCGCATCCCTACCTCATCCGCCTGCTCGGCCTGAACGAAGACGAAGTCGGCGCCTTTCGCCAGGAGGTGGCCCGAGGCGACCGCCGGCGCATGCCGGGAGCTGTGCGGGCAAGCGGCGGCATCAACACGACCGAAGCCGACGTCAGCCGCCTCCTCGCTGCCGTCGCCCGCATCGCCGGCGGGGACCCGCCTACGGTCACGTACCGCCAGGACGAGCGAACGGGCGACTTCAGCCCGGACGGTGCTTCCTGGTACGCGGCTGCGAGGTCGCCGGGTTCGTCCTGCTCTCCGGGCTGAGGCTGCCCTGGGCCATCGATCACTGGGGGAGGCACCTCGAGCGCTCGTGTCCAACCGACCGACGACTCAGCCCACTGAGCCGCCCCGGCTACTCAGCAGCCTCCGCCAGCGCCTCGGCGAGAGCAGGGTGGACGAAGAGGCTCTCGGCGAGGTCGATGACGCGCAGGTTGGCCGTCACGGCAAGGGCGATCACGCTCACCAGCTCGGCGGCGTGTGTTCCCACGATGGAGCCACCGAGGACGACACCCGTGGCCGGATCGGAGACGAGCTTGACGAAACCCCTCGAATCCCCGTCGATGAGTGCCCGCGAGTTGGCCGCATACGGCACTTTCGTGACGCGAATCTTGCGGCCGAGGGCAAAGGCATCCGCCTCGGCCAGACCGACGTCTGCGATCTCGGGCTCGGTGAAGATCGCCGAGGCCGCCTTGTCGTAGTCGAGGTGGCGGTGCTGACGGGTGTGCAGCCCCATGACGTGCTCGGCGACCTTGTGGCCCTGGATGGCAGCAACCGAGGCGAGGGGGAGACGGCCGGAGAGGTCACCGGCGGCGTAGATGTGGGCGACGTTCGTCTGGCAGTGGTGGTTGACCGGCACATAGCCGCCCGCATTGACGGTCACGCCGGCGTTCTCGAGTCCGAGGCCGGCGCTGCAGGGGACCGAGCCGATGCAGATGAGAGCGTGACTGCCCTCGATCACTCGGCCGTCGTCGCAGCGAACCGCCACGCCGGCATCCCGGCGGTCGATCGCCACGGCACGGGCGCCGATACACAGCCTCACGCCTCGGGCGAGGAAGTCGGCTTCGAGGGCAGCAGCCACCTCCGGATCCTTCGCCGGCAGAACCTGCTGGCGCGAGACGATCAGGGTGACCACTGAGCCGAGCGACGCGAACATGTGGACGAACTCCACGCCCGTCACGCCCGAGCCGATCACCACGAGATGCTCAGGGATGCTCGGCGGCGGGTAGGCCTGTCGTGTGCTCAGCACGCGTTCGCCGTCGATGTCTGCCCACTCGGGGATACGAGGCGACGACCCCGTGGACAAGAGCACCGCATCGGCATCGATGGTCTCGGACGGTTCGCCTTCGATGTCGACGGCGACGCCGTGGGGACCGGTCAAGCGGGCGGAGCCGCGGAGGATGCGCACGCCCTGGCTCTCGAGCTGGCGCGTACCCGACGCCACGAGGCGCGCTTCCACCTCGGCCACGCGCAGCGAGAGGGCTTTCAAGTCGACTGCTGGCGACAGGGGGGCGAGGCCGAGGAGCTCGGCCCGCCTCGCCCGGCTCACGAGGGCCCCGGTCGCGATCATTGCCTTCGACGGGATGCAGTCCCACAAGTTGGCAGCGCCACCGACGACATCTCGTTCCACGACGACCACCTCGGCCCCGAGCCGGGCGGCCGTCGATGCCGCCCGCAGGCCGGCAGGCCCACCACCGATCACGACAAAACGCATTCCTCCATACTGACAGCCCGCTCAGCACTGAGCCGTGGCCGCCCAGGATCTGGGATGTTGCTTATCGACGCTTCGGCGGCTGCCCCACGCCGTGCTCTTTGAGGGCGGCGTGGTAGCGACCGATGCGAGCTTCGAGCTCGGCAGAGAAGGCGGCCAGTCCTTCCTGACGCTCCAGCACTCGACCGCGCAAGCGCTCGAGAATGGCGAGACCTTCGAGGAGGATCTCGTCACGACGCCCGGGCGGTGGGCCGGCGATGTACTCCTCGCGGAGCCCATCGAGCCGGTCGGAGGCGCCGAGGTGCTCGGCGATCTCGTCGAGCTCAAGGCCCAGCAGCGTCTGCAGCTCGCGGATGCGGCGCAAGCGCTCCAGTTCGTCGGGCCCGTAGCGGCGCTGGGCCGTCTCGGTCACTCTCGACGAGCTGACGAGCCCGAGCTCCTCGTAGTAGCGGAGCGTACGCGTCGTCGTCCCGAGCAGATCGGCAGCTTCGCCGATCGACAGCAGTTTGGGCGCCGACGGGGAGTCCGCCGGTGGAGCGGCGACGGTCCCGGTGGCGGCGCTCACCGCAACACCTTGGAGGAGCCGTTGTGAAGGGTGGACGTGGCCTCGAGCTCGTGCGTCTCGCCGGGGGCGTCGCCGGCCTCGCCCTCGAGCGGCACGAGGCCGGCTCCCATCGCCTCGACCGTTTCGACGCTCTCGCGAGATTCGGGTTCTGTAGCGCCGTGGATGTACTTGCCACCGCTGAGCCAGGACGCGATCGCGGCGACCAGGCAGGCAGCGGCGGCGAAGTCGAAGGCCTTCTCGAGGCCGGCGTGGAAGGGCGTGGCAATCAGTCCTGGGAAGTAGCTCCGGCTCGTCAGCTGCGCAGCATGAGCAGCAGAGAGCTGGTGCAGGGCCGGACCGAGCAGCACCCCCATCGGGTTGTAACCGAGGAACGCCGCGAACAGCGTGCCGACGGGCGGGATGTGCGAAATCTGCGTGGCTTTGGCGGCCGGCACTCCGGCACTCAGCAAACCGGCATCGAGATGCCCGGGCAAGGAGCCGGCGAGTCCGAGAACCATGAGGGTGAAGAAGACACCGATCGACAGCACCATGGCAGAGTTCTGAAACGTCGCGCTCATGCCGCCGCCGACGCCGCGCTGACCCGGTGGAAGGCTGTTCATGACCTGAGCGCGGTTCGGGGAAGCGAAGAGCCCCATGGACGCGCCGAGCAGGAACAGGAGCAGCGCAAACCACCAATAGGAGAAGTCGACCGGCAGCTTCTCGAGGGCGAAGAAGGCGCCCGCCGACAGGATCATGCCGAGGGTGGCGAACGGTCGAGCACCGAAGTGGTCCGACAGGTACCCCGAGACGGGTCCCGAAACAAGAAACCCGACCGTCAACGGCACCATGTAGATCCCGGCCCACAAGGGTGTCTCGGCGAACGAGTAGCCGTGGAGCGGCAGCCAAATGCCCTGCAGCCAGATGATCAGGATGAACATGAGGCCGCCACGGCCGAGCGACGACAGGAGCGAGGCGAGGTTGCCCATCGCGAACGAGCGCAGGCGGAAGAGCGGGAGGTGGAACATCGGATCGGTCACCTTGGTCTCGATGACACAGAACGCTGCCAGCAGCACCACGCCGCCACCGAGGCTGGCGATGACCATCGGGTTCGTCCAACCCATCGTGTGGGCGCCATAGGGCTGGATGCCGTAGGTGATGCCAACGAGCACAGCGATGAGACCGACGGCGAAAGTGACGTTGCCCCACCAGTCGAGGCGAGCCGGCTTGCGCTCTCCTCGCTCCTCCAGCTTCAGGTATGCCCAGGCGGTGCCCGCCAGCCCGAACGGCACCGATACGAGAAAGACGAGACGCCAATCGACGGGACCGAGGAGACCGCCGACGACGAGACCGACGAACGAGCCGGCGATGGCGGCGACGTTGTTGATGCCGAGCGCAAGGCCACGCTGATTGGCCGGGAAGGCGTCGGTCAAGATGGCGGCGGAGTTCGCCATCAGCATGGCCGCGCCGAGCCCTTGCACCACTCTCATGACGATCAGGTAAGAGGCGCCGGCGCCGCCGTGCATCCACACGACTGACAGCAGAATCGAACCGACGGTGAAGACGGCGAACCCGAGGACGTACATCTTGACGCGGCCGTACATGTCACCGATGCGCCCGAACGTCACGACGAGCACGGCCGTGACGACGAGGAAGCCCATGAGCATCCAGAGCAGGTAGCTCACGTTGCCGGGAGCGAGCGGGTTGAGACCGATCCCACGGAAGATGTCGGGTAGGGCGATCAAGGTGATCGACGAGTTGATCGTCGCCATCGTCATCCCGAGGGTGGTGTTGGACAGCGCGATCCATTTGTAGCGGGAGGGGTGGGTGGTGCCGGTGGACCGGCGCCGGCCATGCCCTGCCACGTCGGGCATCACCGCAGCCTCGTTGGAGTGAGAGGTCAACGTCATATCGGCAGGAGTGTATCGCCTGCTCTTGACGTCAACGTCAAGAATCCACTGGAATCCTGCTGAACCACGATCTCGTTCATCTCCGGTTCATCTTCGGCCGGCGCGGAACGCAACTGGGGCCAAACCTTTACCTGCTGTTCACTTTCCGTCCTCTAGCAGGACAGATGGCCTGCTTATGCTCCGCCTCGGATCGTTCATGGCGTTCGGTTCCCGATCGCCCGGTCCTACCAACAAACAGGAGACAGGCACACGATGCAGAAACTGATGAGGCGCAGGCGGCGCATCGTCGCAGGGGGCGTGCTCTCGGGCGCCATCCTCGCAACGATGGCGATCGCTGGCCCCGCGGGGGCGTCAACTACGCCGGCAGCCAACAACGTCATTCTGGGCTCCGGTTCGTCCACGACCTACAACATGATGCAAGCGCTGGACACCTTGTTCAACGACTCGCTGGGTTGCTACATGACCCAGCCGAGCGGGACCAACCAGACGCTCGACTTCAGCTGCGCCAGTAACAACGAGGGCAACCAGGTGGGCGAGGGCTACACCGAGAACCCGATCAACGATGTCGCAGCAGAAGAGCCGGCTCTCGGCTCGAGCGCCGGCATCGACCAGATCGAGTTCGGTGGCACGGGCAACGACGGTGGCGGTACGGCGGAGCCGACCGCAGTCGTCAACTACGCTCGCTCGTCGCGCCAGTTCAAGACGAGCGACTACCCCGGCCTGAACTTCGTGGCCTACGCCACCGACGGTGTCTCGTGGTTCACGATGCCGAAGGTGAACGGTAAGACTTCGGCTTCGAGCGGCGTCACGAACCTGACCACGACCCAGCTGACCGATATCTGGAACGGCACGGACACGAAGTGGAACCAGGTCGGTGGCACGTCCACGAGCGGCATCTGCGTGTACGTCGCACAGCTCAGCTCCGGCACCGAGTCGACGTGGGCCACCGCCCTCGGCTTCTCCAGCCCGACGACGCTCAACGCCTACGTCAACTCCATCACCTCGACGTCAAAGCCGGCGGGTTGCAAGATCCCGACAGGTGAGACGTACGGCGAGTCGCACACGATCTTCGAGAACGAGGGTCAGAGCATCGTCAACGTCGGTGACGAGGGCAACGCCATCTTCTTCTTCTCCTACGGGAAGTACCAGGTGGAGTGCAACAAGCCCAAGACGGCACAGTGCGCCGACAACAAGCCGAACACCACGACGCTGCTCGGCGCCATCAACGGCATCACGCCGACCGCTGCGGACATCCTCTGCGGCACGGGCTGCTCGGCGCAGTTCCCCGTCACCCGCGACCTGTTCAACGTGTACTCGAACGGCTCGTTCAACTCGACGGTGAACGCCCAGTACGGCTTCCCGGCCGCCACGGCTGCGACGATCAACTACGTCAGCGAGATCGGCTTCCTCTGCAAACCGCAGACGGATGTCAGCAACAAAGACGTCGACAACCCGAGCACGGGCGACTGGTATCACACCGATATCGCCAACACGATCTCGGCGCAAGGCTTCATCCCCTTCCCACTGCAGACAGCTGGGCAGGACATCAACACCGTGGATACGCCGGCCTCCGCCGTGCTCGCTGCCGACGGCGACACGACCTACTCGCCGGACGACCCCATCACCGGAAGCACCACGGCAGCGAACGAGGCCATCTCGAACCCCGAGGGCTACTGCCAGGTGTGGACGACGGACGGCAACACGGCTCCGTAGAGCAGCAAGCACGCACCGCCAACCTGCTCGAGCTGAGCAGGTTGTGAAACTGATTGCTGCCCGGCCCCCCAAGGGCCGGGCAGCGTCGCGCTCGCCGGCGGTAGTGCTGGGTCCTTCGGCACCTCGAACCGAGCCGTCATCGACCGCCGCCAGCTCATGCGATCGGTTGTTCGGGCGCGAAGACAAGAGTGCAGGCAGCGAAGTTGTTCACCAGGAATTCACCTGGAGTTCAGATAACCGACGCCTCACGTTGTGTTGGCGTTTCAACCCGTTCGATAGACATGAGAGAGGCGAATGCCCCGAGGTGCCCGACGACCTTTGTGCCCCACCGCAACCCTCTCAAACGGAGTCCAGGAGCCCACGCGTGAGCGTTACATCTGACGGCAGGCCGCCAGCGGACGTGGCCACAGCCGTTGACTCCGCCTCGGCGATGGGGCCGCCCGTCCCGCGGCAAGTTCGCGTGACTCGTAGCGGCCAAGACCGCTTCTACCGCGGCTCGGTCCGTACGGCGGCGCTGGCGGCCTTTATCCTCCTGTTCCTCATCGGGGCCTTCCTGCTCATCAAGTCCTTGCCCGCCATCGACAAGGAAGGATGGGGCACGTTCCTCACGACGACGGCCTGGAACCCGACCGGGACGCACCCGACCTTCGGCATCCTCGCAGTCCTGTACTGGACCGTCGTCATCGCCGTCATCGCCCTGATCGTCGGGGTGCCCGTCTCGCTGTGCGCGGCGCTGTTCATCACCGACTACGCCCCGCTGCGCTTGAAGCGAGCCCTCGTGGCCCTGATCGATCTGCTCGCGGTCGTGCCCTCGGTGATCTTCGGGTTGTGGGGGTTGTTCCTGCTGCAGCCGAACCTCGAGGGCGTTGCCAAGTTCCTGTCCGTCCACTTGAGCTGGATGCCGTTGTTCAAAAGTGGCGGCAACCCCGTCTTCACGAACTCGGCCTTCATCGCAGGCATCCTCGTGGGCGTCATGATCGTGCCGATCGTGACTTCGGTCTCCCGAGAGATCTTCTCGCTGACCCCACCGGGAGAGCGGGAAGGCGCCATGGCCCTCGGAGCGACAAAGGCGTCGGTCATCCGCACCGTGGTCCTTCCCTTCGGGCGCGGAGGCTTCATCGGCGCAGTCATGCTCGGGCTCGGTCGCGCCCTCGGCGAGACCATCGCGGTCGCCATCATCATCTCGCCTTCGTTCATCATCACGGCCCATATCCTCTCGCCGGGGGCGAACTCCATCGCCGCCCTCATCGCCCGGGAATTCGGCGAGGGAGGTCAGTTCGGAGCTGAAGCGCTCCTCGGCGCCGGCTTCGTCCTGTTCGTGTTCACGCTCATCGTGAACTTCGGCGCCTCCTACATCGTCAACCGTTCGCGTACTGGGGCGAGCGCCTGATGTCCATCACGACGTTGCGGCAGGCGGTCCAGGGCAGAGGGCAGCAACCCACGGAGAGCGGGCGCCGGCGCCGCCCGACATCGCTCAGCCGAGCCGATCTCGCCCTCCTCCTTGCTTCCGCGATATCAGCGGTCTGCCTCGTGTGGTTCGTCTTCTACCAATTGACGCTGTTCTCGGGCGCCGGCGGCTTCGTGATCGTCTCCATCGTCGTCTTCTTGGCCATTTACTATTTCGCCAACCGGCAAGTATTCGACCGCATGGTTGCCATCGACCGGGTGATCGCCTCAGTCGTCACCCTCGGTTCGGTGGGAGTCGTGGTGGCGCTCGGCCTCGTGATCGGGTTCCTGTTCTCTCGCGGCCACGGCCTCATCAGCTGGCACTTCTTCACCCAGGACCAACACGCCGTCACGCAGACCGAACCGGCAAGTGCCGGCGGCATCTCGCATGCCATCGTCGGCACGCTCGAGCAGGTGGGCATCGCCGTCCTCATCGGCGCTCCGGCAGGTGTGGCGACTGCGGTGTTCTTGAACGAGGTCGGCGGCCGCATCACCGGCGCCATCCGCATCGTCATCACCGCCATGAGCGCCGTCCCTTCGATCGTGGCCGGGCTGTTCATCTATGTCCTGTTGATCTCGGAGTTCCACTACGGCTTTCGCGGCTTTGCCGGCTCCCTGGCGCTTTCGATCCTCCTGCTGCCGAACATCACACGTACGACCGAGGAGGTCCTCAAGGTCGTGCACGGTTCGCTCCGCGAGGCCTCCATGGCACTCGGCGCCCCTGAATGGCGCACGGTCTGGTCCGTCGTGCTGCCAACCGCCCGCACCGGTATCGCCACGGCGGTGCTCCTCGGTATCGCCCGCATCGTCGGCGAGACGGCGCCGCTGCTGGTCACCGTCTCGAGCAGCGCGTACATGAACGCCGATCCGTTCCGGAACACCCAAGAGGCCCTTCCGACCTTCGTCTGGCAGTTCTACCAGCTGCCCCTAGCAAAGGACGTCGAGCGGGCCTTTGCCGCCGGCCTCGTCCTCGTCGGCCTCGTCCTCGTCTTGTTCGTCCTCGCCCGCCTGGTCGCCTCGATCAAGCCGGGCCTGACCCACCGCATGATCACCAGGTTCAAGCGCACCCCTCAGGAG
>JBEKYM010000064.1:0-13224 GCA_049510975.1 Acidimicrobiales bacterium | reverse complement strand
CGGCCCCGGCAGTCCGCCGGCCCCCGCCGTCCGCCGGCCCCCGCCGCCCGCCGGCCCCCGCCGTCCGCCAGCCCCCGCCGCCCGCCGTCCGCCGTCCCCCGCCGGCGACCCCCGCCGGCCGCCGCCGGCCCCCGCCGCCGCCACCGATCAGGCGACGCGTGACCCGAGGTTGCGTGACGTGACCGTGGGGTGCCGCCGGCGTGCCATCTCGAGCTCGCGGCTCATCACGACGCGAGCCGGCAGAGGCTGGCGCCGGCACGGCCAGCTGAACTCCTCTTGCCCGAGGCCCGGAAGGCCCTGGCTCCGGCAGGAGCTGTCGTGATCGGCCGCCCACTCCTCGTGCCATTGGACCTGGCGCCTCGTCAGCACTTCCGGATCGCAGTCGCCGCACTCGCGGTACCGCCGGCCGATGCAGCGGGCAAGCGCCACAGCGGCTTCGGCGTCGGCGCAGGCGTCGTGGGCTTGGCGGAGGCGGACACCGTAATGGTCGCAGAGGGCATCGAGCCGGCGCTTGCCCTCGCGGAGCCGATCGAAGTGGCGGTCCATCACGAGTGGGTCGAGGAGTGCGTGCCAGGAGAGCGCAGGAAGGCGATACGTGGCAAAGAGGCCCTCGGCGATACTGACGTCGAAGTTGGCGTTCATGGCGACGACCGGCACGCCCTCGGCGGCGGCCCGCCGGATGGCCGCGTGGATGCGCAGGGTCGCCTCGCCGAGTGAGCAGCCTTCGAGACGGGCTCGTTCGCTCGAGATGCCATGGATGGCGATGGCCTCGTCAGGGATGTCCCGCCCGGGGTTGACGAGCCACGTATCGGCCGTCACGACTCGATCGGCTTCGGTCCAGACGAGGGCGACTTGGACAGGCAGGTCTGCCTTGGTGTCGATGCCGGTGGTCTCGAGATCGAATCCGAGGAGCGGACCGTCGCGCCAGGCCATGAAGGCAGGGTACGCGCGGGGTGTGTCACGTCCGCGGATGATGGTGTGCCTACCCTCACGCAAAGCGGCGAGGCGCCGCAGAGTAAGCCTCAGGCGAGATGGCAGACGTCGTTGAACGAGCGAAGAAACCACCTCTCGCCGCTCACCACGATCGTCGACACGGCACCGTTGTCGACCGCCACGAAGGCAAACGGGCGGGATCCGGTGGCAATGGAGAGCACCATGCCAATGGCGCCGCCGTGGGACACGGCCACGACGCGCCCGCCCGGGTTGTCATGGGCGATGCGCTCGATCCCGGCACGAACGCGAGCTGCCAGCTCCTCGTTCGACTCGGCCCCGGGCACGACGTCCCATCGCTCCTTCTCGAACATCTCCATGGCGACAGGGTCGGCCGTGATGACCTTGTGCCGGTAGAGGCCACCCTCCCAGTCACCGAGGCGCACCTCACGGAGGCCCGGCTCCACGATGGGCTCGAGGCCGGTCAGGGCCGCCAGCGGGGCCGCGGTCTCGTGAGTCCGGCGCAGTGTCGTCACATAGATGGCATCGATCTTCGAGCCGGCCAGCCGCTCGCCGACGAGGCGCGCCTGCTCGATGCCCTGGGGGGCCAGCTCGGGGTCGCCATGACCGTCCACGAGCGGGAACGGCACAGCAGGATCTGCCGCGATCGTCTCGCCGTGGCGAACGAGCACGATCTCGGTCGCCTCTGCCGGCGCCGAGAACCGCACCTGCCGATGCCCGCCGTCGGGAACGTCCAGCTCATTGTCGTCCATCCGTGGAGACTACGAGCCCGGAACGAGTGGTACGGCAGAGTAGCGTTGATCCATGCGGATCTCGACCAGGGACGATCGGCCGAGGTGCGACGAGACACGTGGAACGCCTCCGAGTGCCGTGCGGTTCAGCACCCCTGAGGTGGGCAATGTCACCAGGTGTGGACCGAGCTCCCAGGCACGGCGTTGAAGGCGGTCGAGCGCTGACGGTTCCCGTCGTGGCGAAGAGCTCCCGCAGGCGCCCGCAGTGAGTGTCCAGCCCGCCGGAGAGCGGGTCGAATTCGAGGCGCGCCTGCTCGAAGCCATCGGACAGCCCGTCATCGCTACCGACGTCCGTCTCCGGGTCACGTACTGGAACGCCGGGGCGGAGCAACTGCTCGGGTTCTCTTCCGAGGAGATGCTTGGGCGTAACCTCCTCGATGCCGTCGCCCTCGAGTTCGACGAGCCCCGATTGACGGCGCTCATCAACCGGCTCGGCGAGGGCGCTCCGGTCGTCGACGAGTTCTTCGTGCATCGCAAGGACGGTTCCGTGCTGCCAGTGCTCGTGCTCGTCACCGCGATGCTCGACGAGCACGACGAGATCGGCGGGATCGTCATCGTGAGCACCGACGTCAGCGAGCGAAAGACGGCCGAGGCGACGATGGCACGGCTGTCGGCCATCGTGGAGTCGTCGAGCGACGCCATCATCGGGATGGATCTCGACGGCATCGTGACGAGCTGGAACGGGGGAGCCGAGCAGCTGTTCGGCTACGCCCCCGAGGAGATGCTCGGCCGCAACGTCGCCTCGCTCGGGGTAGCCGACGCCGGCGGCGAGCTCTCGGCCATGTTGAAGGGGCTCGCGAGCGGCCAAGCGGTCGAAGGCGTCGAGCTCGTTCGGATCCGCCGTGACGGTACGGAGGTCTCGATCGAGTCGACGGTGTACCCGGTGCGTGCCCCCGACGGCACCATGGTGGGCGCCGCCGCCATCGCTCGTGACGTCACGGCGAGGCGCGCCCTCGAGCAGATGGCGGCCGACGACCATCGTCGCCTCGAAGAGGCGCAGCGGATCTCCCAGGTCGGCAGTTTCGAATACGACTTCAAGACGGGCGCAAGCCAGTGGTCACGCGAGCTGCGGCGCCTCATCGGGATACCTGTCCAGGGATCAGCGGAGTACGGCGACTTTCTCGGGCGCATGCACGGCGCCGACCGGGACCGCTTCCTGCTCGAGATCCGGGAGTGGATCACCGGTCCCCAACAATTCTTCGAGACGGAGTTCAGGGTCGCCCCCGAACCCGGCGCCGTCCGCTGGCTGGCGGCGCGGATCGAGGCGTTCCGGGAGAACGGTGGTGCGGCCGTCTCCATGGCGGGCTCGGTCCGAGACGTCACCGAGCAGAAGGCGAACGCTCGTGCCCGCCAGGTCGCCGAGGAGCAGTTCGCCGCTGCGTTCGACCTCGGCGGCGTCGGGATGGTCGTGACGGATCTGGCCGGGCGAATCCTGCGCGTGAATACCGCCTTTTGCCACCTCATCGGGCGTTCCCCGGAGGAGATCGTCAGCCGGACGCTGAACGACTTCGCCCATCCAGCTGAGCTCGACGAGTTCGACCCCCTGTCGGCGGACCGAACGGCCCGCGCCGGCAACGATCGTCTCGAGATGGACCGGCGCTACGTGCGCCCGGACGGGACCGTGGTCCAGACCGAGCTGCACGTGTCGGTCGTGCGCGACGAGTCCGGAGAGGCAGAGTACTTCTTCTGTCAGATCGTTGACATCACCGATCGCAAGCGGGTCGAAGGGGAGCTGCAGCGCCTTGCCATGCACGATCCGCTCACGGGTCTCCCGAACCGGTACCTGCTGCAGGATCGCCTCGAGACGGCCCTTGCCCGCGCCCAACGCTCGCACCAGCGCGTCGCGGTGCTGTTCATCGACGTCGACCACTTCAAACTCGTCAACGACTCGCTCGGCCACTCGACAGGCGACTCGCTCCTCGTGCAACTCGCAGCGCGGCTCTTGCGTGAGAGCCGGTCGGGCGACACGGTGGCGCGATTTGGAGGGGACGAGTTCGTGATGGTCTGCGAGGACGTCATCGACGCCCAGGAGGCCGAGCGGGTCGGCCAGCGCGTCCTCAAGCTGTTCGACAACCCCTTCAACATCGGCGACCAGGAGCTCTACGTCACCGTCTCGGTGGGCATCGTCGTGGCTTCGAAGGAAGGCACGCCGATCACCGTGCTGCGCGACGCCGATGCCGCCATGTACCAAGCCAAAGAGCGCGGCCGCGCCCGCGCCGAGATGTTCGACGAGGCGCTCCGCCACCGGGCGGCCAAGCGGCTGGACATCGAGATGATGCTGCGGCGTGCCCTCGACAGAGGCGAGTTCCGCGTCGCCTACCAACCTGTCGTCAGCCTCCCCGACGAGACCCCGGTCGGCGTCGAGGCCCTGCTCCGCTGGGAGCATCCCGAGCGGGGGACGCTCTCGCCCACCGAGTTCATCCCGGCGGCCGAAGAGACCGGCCTCATCGTCCCGATCGGCGCCTGGGTGCTTGACGAGGCCGTCGCGCAGCTCGAGCGATGGCGCCAGCAGTTGGCAGGCGCCGGCAATTTGTTCGTGGCCGTCAACCTGTCTCCCCGCCAGCTGCTCTCGGGCGACCTGTTGGCCCGCTGCCGCGACGCCATCTCGGGGCACCACGTGCCGTCCGATCTGCTCTGCCTCGAGATCACTGAAGGCGCAGTCATGCAGGACGTCGACGCGTCCGTCCCCATCTTGCGCAAGATCTCCGACTCGGGCATCCGCATCGCCGTCGACGACTTCGGCGCCGGCTACTCGTCGCTGTCCTACTTGAAGCGCCTGCCGGTGCGGACCCTCAAGATCGACCGCTCCTTCGTCGACGGCCTGCCGCACGACGCCGACGACTCTGCCATCGTGCGCGCCATCGTCAGCCTTGGTTATGCCCTCGGCCTCGAGCTGTGCGCTGAAGGCGTCGAAACCCCCGCCCAGCGCGCCGAGCTCATCGCACTCGGGTGCCACCTCGGGCAGGGGTACCTCTGGGCGCCGGCCATGCGCCCGGAGGCCTTCGACGAGTGGTATCAGCGGCACTCCAAGGCGACGGAGCGTCGCGCCTGAGTCGCTGAAAGGCGCCTGAATCCGGGCGGTCCTCAGGCCGCGAGAGCCTCCGCCAACGTGGCGAACACCGAGAAGACCTGATCGAGCCCGGTGATCTCGAGCACCTTCTGGATCGTGGGGCGTACGACGACGAGGCGGAGGTCGCCCTCGGAGTCTTCGCCCGACAGCTGCTTCCAGGCTCCGACCAACACACTCAGGCCGGTCGAATCGAGAAACGTCACCTCGCTCAGGTCGACGACGACGCGAGTCGCCGACGCGAGCACCTGTTCCAGGCGTTCCCGCAATGCAGGCGCCGTGGCGATGTCGACTTCGCCCACGACCCGCACGACCGGGGTCTCACCGGACTGCTCGACTTCGACTTCAAGGTGTCCGTCCATGACCGCCCCTTCGTCTCGGCTCCCCTTCGAGCCGCCAGGGTACCGAACTACGGTGCCAGAGAGGTCACAGTTGGCGGCTTTTCCTTGTCGGCAACTGTCAAGTGGCGCGAACCCCGGCGAGACGGACCTGTGTCAACGGCCGAGAGCGCGTTCGAGCTCCGCTTTGTTCATCTTCGAGCGGCCGCGGAGATTTGCCTTGCGGGCTTCGTTGTAGAGCTGGTCCCTTGTGCGCCCTCCCGGTCCGCTGTGGGACCGCAAGCCGCCGCGCCGACTCGAGGACAGATCCTCCGTAGACGTCCGGCTGGCCTGGCGCGCCTCCCCGGATCGAGCTCGTTCCTTATTGACCGTGCGAGCGGCGATCTGCTCGGCAAGGTCGGGCGTGCGCCCGCGCTGCTCGAGGCCGTCACGGATGTGCTCGTACTGCCGTTCACGCTTGGCGCTCCATGCGCGGGGCATCAGCGTCCTCCTTGGCTTCGTTCTTTGCAGTCGTTCATCGTTTCTGGAGCCGACCCTGCCCGCGTGCTCGAGCGGGCAAACGGTTCGGTCGCGGCGCCGGGTGGAGGTTTCGCCTGGCCATAAGCGGGTATGTGCTGGCAGGAACGAGCAAAACGAGCAAGAGGCCTGGTGGCCATCGTCCGGAATGGAGGGGCAGTGACCGTTGCAAATGCGCTGGATCTTGACGATCTCGACACTCGCCTGGTCGAGGCGATGATGTTGTCGACCGGTCCGTTGCCCGAGCTTCGCGAGTTGTTCAAGCGTCCTGATTGGCAGGACTCCGCCGCTTGTCGCGGGCAAGGCGTCGAGCGGTTCTTTCCCTCCGAGGGATCCAGCCTCATCCAGGCGCGTCGGGTGTGTGCCCGTTGTCCGGTGGCGGACGATTGCCTGCAGTACGCCCTTGCTCATCCATCTCTGAAGGGGATCTGGGCGGGCACCTCAGAACGGCGCCGCCGGCGGTTGCGGGTGGCCGCAGGCCTTCCGCTCACGCTTCCTGCCTGAGCGGCACCAGCTCGAAGCCGCCATCGCAGTCGCTCGACGCATCCGGACGCACCCGCCACCGTGACGACCTTCGGTACTTCGGCCAGGAGCACTTCACAACGGGCAGCCGAGGTACGGACGCTGAGCGCGTTCGGCAACCTGGCGCGGGGTTTCCTCGTCGCCCTCGTCGGCTGGTATCTCGTCGAGGCCGGCTCGGCCGGTAAGGCTTCGCAGGCAAAGACGGTCGACGCCGCCCTCAAGTCGCTCGCTCACGAGGCCTACGGCGCCGCCATCATCGGACTCGTGGCAGTCGGGCTGTTGTGTTTCGGCCTGTACTCGTTCTTCGAGGCTCGCCTGCGCCGGTTGTAGCCCTTCGCAGCTGAGCAGGAAGCCGGTACGCGACGGGCGCCCTATCCTCTTTGCCAGTGCGAACGCCCGTCCCGGTGGAACTTGTCGAACTGAGCTGCGCACCGATCTTGGCGCGCCCACTGCTCTGCGTCGGGACCTCGACGAGGGTGACGTGTGCCGGCGGCGGTGGCTGTTGATCGGGACCCACCGCTCATGAGCACCGATTGGCACCTCGGCATCGACTTCGGGACGAGCTTCACGGTCGTGGCCGCCACCCGTGACGGGACTGCCACCGTGATCGACGTCGAGTCGAACGGCAGCTCAAGGATGCCGTCGTCGGTGTTCTTCACCCAGGACGAGGAGTTTCTTGTCGGGACGGCTGCGCTCCATCAGGCCGTCTTCAACCCCGAGCGCTTCGAGCCGACGCCGAAGCGGGCGATCGGCGAAGGAGAGATCTTTCTCGGCGACCAACTCGTCCCCGTTGTCGACCTCGTAGCCGCAGTCCTGCGCCGCGTGTACGGCGAGGCCTGTCGCCAACAGGGCGAAACGGTACCTGCGACCGTTTGTGTCACCCATCCCGCCGACTGGAGCGCCACCCGTCTGAACGTCCTTCGCGAGGCCATCGAGAAGTCGGGCATGCGCGTCGCCACCCTCGTGCCCGAGCCGGTGGCGGCGGCGACCCGTTTTGCCATGGCCACGCCGATCGGCAAGTGCATCGCCGTCTACGACTTTGGCGGCGGGACGATGGACGCCGCCGTGCTCAGACGCACCGAACAGGACTTCACGGTGGCCGGGCAGCCTGCCGGACGCGACCCCCTCGGTGGCGAGGACATCGATCGCCGGATCATCGACTATGTCGGCACGCTCGTGGGGGCGGACGACGAGGCTTGGCTCGCACTCCTCGATGCGGAGAACACCAAGGACCGCCACAACGCCGCCACCCTTCGAGCCGAGGTCCGCCGGGCCAAAGAAACCCTCAGCGAAGTGTCCGCCTGCCAACTCTGGCTCCCCGGCCTGGAGCGCGCCATCCAACTGACCCGAGTTGAGCTGGAAGGGCTCATCGCCGCTGACGTCGACGCCACTGTCGACACGCTGCAGCGAGCGCTCGAGGATGCCCACGAGACGCCCTCCGACCTCGCCGACATCTACCTGATCGGCGGTTCGAGCCGGATCCCGCTCGTGGCCGACACGATTTGGCGCAGGCTCGAGGTCCGGCCCGTCGTGCAGGACAACCCCAAGTCCGTCGTGGCGCTCGGCGCTTCCGGCTGGGATCCCGCTTCGCGGCCGAAGCCGGCGCGTCGGGTGCCGCCTCCGCCTCCACCTCCCCCTCCGCCGCCTGGTGCTGGCTCCGGCCCGGCTCGCCGGCCGTCGCGGCACCCGGTGCCGCCGCCTCCACCACCCCCGCCCCCTCGGTCGGGATCACCCGCCGGCGCGGTGCCGTCGCCGCGGGTTGCGACGCCGACAGGAGGCGTGCCGACCGCGCCTGCCGCTGCAGCGCCAGCCGTGACTCCGCCGCCTCGTGTTCAGCCGCCACCGGTCCACTCACCCCAGCCAGCCCAGCCCCAGCCAGCCCAGCCCCAGCCAGCCCAGCCCGCCCAGCCGGCCCAGCTGGCCCCGTCGCCGGCGCGGCCTGCGCAACAGCGGCCGCCCGTGCCGACCGGCCCCCCGCCCCAGCGGCAGGTTCCGGCGGTTCCCGCCGTGCCTCCGGCGCAACCGGCACCGCTGGCGCCGGCAAATCAGATGAGCGAAAGCCCGTCGTCGTACGTCGTCACGCTGCAGCGCAGCTGGCGTATGGCCGTTCCCCAACAGCTGGCACCGTTCGAGCTCCTCGAGCTGACCGTCGGCGACGGCCGGCCCATCGAGATCGGGCAGGTGATCGCTCGGGCGCGCTCGGTGTCGGGAGGCAACCAGGTCTGGGAAGTGAGGGCCACCTGTGCCGGAAAGGTGTGGCACGTGGCGGCCGCCGCCGGATCGAGGGTCGGCCTCGACGAACCGCTGCTGCAAGTGGCGCCCGTCACCGGCTACACGATCGACGGCCCGCGGCCGCACGTGCCCGGGCCTGGCGGACTCGCCCTCACGATCAGCCGGCAGGGACCCGCCGACCCCGGAGTCACCGCCTTTGCTCTGGACTTCCTCAACCGCCGGTTCTTTCTCTGGGCGAACGCCAGCTTCTTCTTTCCCGCCGTACCGGGTACCCACCTCGTACGCGTTCAGGCGTACGCAGGCTCGACACCGCTGTTCTCGACGAGCACGAGCATCGTTGTCCGCCCGGGTGCCAATACCGCCCTGACCTTCGAGGCGATGCCGGGACAGCGGGCCCGCTTCCGCTAGGCGCACCCGTGGCACCATCGAGCCGAGACTGGCCGCTCGGAGGCTTGCCGACCAGTGAGCGTTTCCGCGCCCCCGACTGACCGCGGGTAGCTTGACGAACGATGCCGGCGAGCGAGTTGATCGAGCGAGTCTCCACGTTGATGGCGACGCGGGCGCCTGCCTCGCTGCAGGACGAGTGCTCGAAACTCGAACAGCGTCTCCGGGAGCCCGTACGCGTCGCCATCGTCGGTCCCGTCAACTCCGGCAAGTCGACGCTCGTGAACGCCTTGCTCGGCCAGCGTGTGGCGCCGACCAACAAGAGCGAGTGCACGCGCCTCGTGACGTGGTTTCGATATGGCCACCCCCAGCGGGTGGAGATCGAGACCGCCGCCGGCATCGTCAAAGCCCTCCCGCTGGCACCTGACGGTTTGCTGCCCGAGACACTCGGTGTCCCCGTTGAGACGGTGAAGGGCCTGCACTGCTATCTCGCCAACGATTCCCTGAAGGACGTCACGCTCGTCGATACGCCCGGACTGGGATCGGTGCATGCCGACTACAGCGCCTCCACGACTGAGCTGCTGGCGCTGAGCGCCGGCTCGTCGGAAGCGGCCAGGCGGGCGGACGCCATCGTGTTCCTGTTCAACCAGGCCGTCATGCAGGACGACTATGCCGCCCTGCAGATGTTCAAGGAAGCAGGGGGCACCGACTCGCTCCAGTCGGCCGCCAACGCAGTCGGCGTCCTGGCGAAGGCGGATCAGATTGGCGACCCGATGGGCGATCCGTGGAGCGTCGCCGTCGAGCTGGCCGATCAGTACGCCGGGCGTTTCGAAGCCGAAGTCGCTTCGGTCGTTCCGGTGATCGGCCTCGTGGCCGAGACCTCGGAAGCCGCCGCGCTCATGGAACGGGACGTGCAGCACCTCACCAAGCTGGCCGAGATGGACGAGAAAGCCTTCAATCGGCTGGTCTGGTCGACCGACCGCTTCGCCTCGGCGAGTGCGCCCGTCGAACCGGAGGACCGCGAACGCCTCCTGGACCTCCTCGACATGTACGGGGTCAAGCGGGCGGTGGGTTTCTTGAGGGATGGTGTCAAAGGCGCCATTCCGCTTCGTCGCGAGCTTTCCGACATCTCCGGGATCGCCCAGGTGAAGCGTTCGCTGATGCGTTTTCTCGGACCGCAGGACCACGTGTTGAAAGTCCGTTCGGTCCTCGACTCACTCGAGCGCAGCGCGTATGCCGCCGACCGGACCGGTCATCCTGAGATCGATACGTGGCTTGCCGATATCGAACAGCTCCGCCTGGAGCCGGCGCTGCATCCGGTCTACGAGCTCGAGGTGCTCCACCGCTGTTACGTCGGCAAGGTGCAGATGCCACAGGAGATGCTCGCCGAGATGGCCCAGCTCTTTGCGCCCGGCACGACGTCCAACCGGCTCGGTCTGAGCGACGCTTCGACGCCAGACTTGCTGGCGGCCGCCAAGGCCGGGATGAACCGCTGGCAGACGTTCCGTGTGACCCGGGCGGACCCGGGCCAAGCGGCCGTCGCCAGAGTTGTCATCCGCTCGTACCAGATTCTCTGGAAGGAACTGCAATGAACCCCCGCGTCGAGGAGTTGATTCGCGCCAGCTCGCAGGCGCTTTCCAACGAGGGCAGCAAGAAAGTGGCCGAGACCCTCCTGGCCCGCTTGAGCGAGCCGGCGGGTTCGCTGCCGGTCGTGCTTGTCGCCGGCGAGGACAAACGAGGCAAGAGCTCGCTCGTCAACGCCCTGCTGCAGCGGCCGAACATGTCGCCGGTCGGAGTGGATGCCGTCACAGGGGCGCCCATCTCGTTCTCCTACTCCGAGACCGAGCATGCTGCCGTCCAGCGCTACGGCGAGCAGGCGGACGAAGAGGTCGACTTCGAAACGGCCCGCCAGCTGGCGACGATCCAGGGCAACCCTCGCAACGAGGCCGGCATCCGCTCGGTCCTGCTCGGCATTCCCTCCCCGTTGCTTCGTCACATCAATCTCGTAGACACTCCCGGGGTCGGAGGTCTCCACTCGGGCCACGCCGAGTTGACGCTGCAGTCGCTTCAGTTTGCCGACGCTCTCCTGTTCGTCTCCGAGTCGGGTGCACAGTTCCGAGCCGCCGAGCTCGAGTTCCTCCGGCGAGCCTCGGCCCGCATCGACACCGTCGTGATCGTCTTCACCAAGATCGATGCGAACCGCGGCTGGCGACAGATACTCGCCGACAACACCGCCATCTTTCACGAGCAGGCTCCGCGCTTCGTCTCGTGCCCGATCGTGCCCGTCAGCAGCCTGCTGGCGCTGCGGTCCTACGAGAGCGACGACGAGGACGACGCCGCCGAGATGCTGGCGGAGTCGGGCATTCCGCAGTTGCAGGCCGCCCTTCAGCAGTTCGTGGTGGCCCGGGCCGCCGTGCTGCGCGACGCCAATGTGCTGCGCGAGGTCGTACGCCCGCTGGCGGTTGCCGAGCGCAGCCTGAACGAAAAGCTTGGCCTCATCTCGCCTTCGGGCGATGCCAAGCAACGGCTCGAGGCCGAGCAGCAGCGCCTGAAGGAGCTGAACGAAGGCAAGCTGGAGCTGCCGCGGCGTCTTGACACCGAGATCCGCAAGCTCACCCTGCAGCGGACCGAGGAGACCGCCGCCGGCTTGACCGAGATACGCAGACGCTACGAAGCGCGACTGAAGAAACCCTCCAAGAGCGACATGGAGAGCCTGCCCGGCGAGGCGATCGCAGACCTGACAGCTCTGGCATCGCACTTGAACGAGGTGGCGGCAAAACGCCTGAGCGAGATTGTCGAGTCGCTCCTCGAAGACATCGATGCCTCCTTCGAGGTGGGCGACTCGCTCAGCACTTCCACCGCCAGCCGCTTGCAGGAGCAGCTCTCCTCGCTCACGATGAGCAAAGGGGGCCTGCTGTCGGGCTACGACAAGATGAGCATCTTGTCGTGTTTCTCCTCTGGAAAGTCACTCGGAGGGCTGATCTCCGGCGGCGGGCTTGGCGTCTCTGCGGCTGCCATCCTGACGCCGCCGATCGGCATCGCCATCGGGATCAGCCTCGGGGCGCTGTACGCCTACTCGGCGTTCAAGGGAAAGTCACGGACGTCGTTCACGGGAGAGTTCCGGAACTGGCTGGGCGAGCAGTGCACCCAGACACAGTCGATCGTGAGCTCGTCCTTCCAGCGGGAGCTCATCGATCTCCAGGAGGAGGTCCGGCGCCTCGTGCGTGACTCGATCGCCGAGCGCGAGCGCGACATCTCCGAGTCATTGGCCGAGGCACGGCGACTGCTCCAGAGCGAGCATCAGCGCCAAGAAGGTGCGACCCGCGCCTTGCAAGAGCGCAAGAGTACGGTGCACCGCCTTCGTCGAGAGGTCGATGCGGCGCTCAAGGAGACGACAGCCGCACCGCCGTCCTCAGCCGCCAGAGTGCCGGGACCGAGCGCGCCCGTAGCCTCCCCCGCCTGAAGCCCGGCTTTCGCCCCGTCGTTTGCTCTTCGCCAGTGCGCTCCATGTAGGCTCCCGCCCCAACGGCGTGGCGGCGCGTGCCTCACGTTGGTCGAGGGTGTTTGCGAGGCAGCGACGTAGGCGATCGGGCAAGCGGCGCTATGGGGCAAGTGCGGGACGGGAACAGCAGACGTTGCTGCGGCAACACAGGACGCCAGAGGGCGAGGAGGACGCCGTGAGCTGTTGGGGGACAGCCGTCGGGCCGAGAGCCGTACCTTGGGCCGATCCCGCCTCATCTCGCTGTCGGCGTCACCTGCGCCCGCTGCCGCGTCGCGTGCCGCTGCCGCAAGTCCGTTACTCCATCGACCAATTGCCATGTCCGAGGCCAGCGAAACGCCAGAGGAGACTCCCATGACGTCCACTCCAACGACACCCTCGACGCCCGAGGAGCCTGGCCGACCCCAGTCGAGACCGGCGCCCGGATCGACGCCGTTCTCGCCGGAGGAGGTGCTCCGGCGCCGCCTCGTCGACCCGGCATCCGGCAGCTCTCCATCTACAGGTTCGAGCCCGTCGTCGCCGTCAACGGCTGGATCCCCGTCGTCGCCGTCCACGGGCGGATCCCCGTCCGGCCCGTCCTCGACGTCGAGTCCGTCGTCGACGTCCACTTCCTCGACGCCGTCCGGCCAGGAAGGCGCACAACCTCCCAACGCACCCACTACCCCGGGGTCGCCCACGACGACGTCGACACCGTCAACCGCCGTGGAACCGGTTGGTCCGGCCTCGCCCGCCACCCCTGGCACGGCCGGCCCCGGCGCCACGCCGTCGACCACCTCGACACCGTCGACCTCGGGCACCGCGACCGGCCCCGGCGCCACGCCGTCCACCACCTCGACACCGTCGACCTCGGGCACGACGGCCGGCCCCGGCGCCACGCCGTCCACCACCTCGACACCGTCGACCTCGGGCACGACGGCCGGCCCC
>JBEKYM010000063.1:0-13506 GCA_049510975.1 Acidimicrobiales bacterium | reverse complement strand
ATCCAGGTCGGAATCGAGTGGTCGCTACTGACATCCCACGACGCCGGGCTGGTCGCCGCCTTCGAGCGATCATGGGTTGACCACCGCAACGTCCCGCTCACCCACGAGTGGCTCCGTTCCTACCGACAGCGCGTGCCGCCGCCGGCAACGGTTCACACTGCTGTTCCCGAGGTGGCAGAGGAGCAGCCGGAGCTAGCCGTCCTCGTCGAGCCATGGCCGATTCAGAGCGAGGCGCTCGATGCTGTCGCGTCGAACATCACTGAGGGCCATCGAGCTGGTCTCGTCGTACTGGCCACCGGCCTCGGAAAGACGTGGCTTGCTGCCTTCCATGCACGAGAGACCGGCGTCCGCCGCGTGCTGTTCGTTGCCCACCGAGACGAGATCCTTCGCCAGAGCCGCGACATCTTCCGGACGGTGATGCCGGACTGCGACGCCGGGCTGTTCACCGGCAGCGACAAGACACCGGATGCCGACGTCGTCTTCGCGTCGGTGCAGTCGCTGGGTCGGGCTCTGTCGCGCTGGGGTCCGGAGCATTTCGACCTGGTCGTCATCGACGAGTTCCATCACGCGGCGGCGCCGACGTACCGGCGGATCATCGAGCACTTCCGGCCGGGTTTCTTACTCGGTCTCACGGCAACACCGCAGCGGATGGACGGCGCCGACCTTTTGGCCCTGTGCGGCGACAACCTCGTCTTCGAGTGCGGTCTCATCGAGGGGATCTCGCGGGGCGAACTCAGCCGCTTCGAGTACCGGGCCGAGCGCGACGTGGTGGACTTCGCTCATGTGCCTTGGAGAAACGGCCGCTTCGATCCATCAGCCCTCGCCAACGCCGTCGAAACGATCGACCGCGCCCAACAGGAACTCGATGCGTGGCGGCAATATGGGAAGGAGAGGACGCTCGCCTTCTGCTGCTCGATCTCCCATGCAAGGTTCATGACGGCGTTCTTCAACGAGCATGGCGTCCGAGCCGTCGCGGTTCACAGTGGTGCGGGAAGCTTCAGTCGGCAGGCCGCCCTCGAGGCGCTCAGCGCCGGCGAGGTCGACGTCGTCTTCACGGTCGACGTCTTCAACGAGGGTATCGACGTACCGGCGATCGACACGGTGTTGATGTTGCGGCCGACCGACTCGCCTGTCGTGTTCCTCCAACAGCTGGGACGGGGCCTGCGCGTGTCGCCGGGCAAGGACCGGCTGGAGGTCATCGACTTCATCGGGAACCATCGGAGTTTCCTGTTCAAGCCGCGGACCTTGCTCGGTCTGTCGACCGCGGCATATGAGTCGGCCGCTGCTGTGATCGAGGCGATGCGCTCTGGCGACTTCGGCCTGCCTGACGGCTGCTTGGTCAGCTATGACCTCGAGATCGTCGACCTGCTCGCGGAGCTCGCTTGGCGAGAACGAGGTCCGGTCCTCCAGCAGTACTGCAGGCAGTACGCCGAACAAGAAGGGCGCCGCCCGACAGCGGTACAAGCGTGGAAGGCCGGTTTCAATCCCGGCTCCCAGAGCGACGCCGGCTGGTTCGGTGCTCTCGACGGCTTGGACCTCCTCACTCAGCCTGAGCGCTCCGCTGCGCGCCAGTTCGGAGAGTTCCTCCGAGCCATCGAACGGGAGTCGATTACGAAGAGCTACAAACTGGTAACACTGCAGGCCGTTGTCGAATTGGGCGGTCTGAGCAGTCGAGTGTCCGTGGCTTCGCTCGCCGCGAGATCCAGAGAGATCATGCGAGGTGACCCGCGGCTGGCTGCAGATGTCGCTGAGCACTTGGGCGATCCTGACCGAGACTGGGAGCGGTACTGGCGAGAGTGGCCGATCGCCGCGTGGACCGGGCGTCTACGGGGAGCGGACGGCACGGGTCTCTTCAGGATCCAGGATGACGACTTCGTCCCGTCCGTTGGTTTCGTGTCGGATCTGATTCTTGGCCAGATGGTGGCCGAGCTGGTCGACTACCGACTTTGTCGGTATCTCGACGGCAAGGCCAGGACGCCCGGGGAGTGGCGGCTTCGAGTCAGCCAGTCGAACGACCGGCCGCTCATCTGGCTTGACCGCCCCCGCAATGCCGGTCTGCCGGACGGAGAGGCAGAGCTAATCGTCGACGGCCGGCGGCTCACGGGAGTCTTCGTCAAGATCGCGCTTAACGTCGTACGCGAGGCAGACGGTGCCAACCGCCTTCCGGAGATACTCCGCAGTTGGTTCGGCGAGAACGCTGGCTCGCCCGGCACGAATCAGACGGTGCTCATCCGCCAGGAGTCGGGAGCCTTGACGATGCAGCCGCTCGTGGGTGAGGACGGCGAAACTCCGAGCAGCCGACAAACCGACGACGTTGCACCATAAATAGCCCTCTCGCCGGCTCGATGGGGCTTCAGATCTTCGAGACCGCGTACTCGCCTCAGGCTGGTCCCATGTCGCTGGCGGGGGATAGCCCTGAAGGCGTCAGCTCTCCGTGTTGGCGAGAGGCACCGAGTAGGTGACTCGCTCCTCAACACCGACTTGAAGCACGTCAGCGATCTCTTGAAGCCGTTCAAGACTCACGCCCGAGTAGTTCGTCGACTCATATCGTTGGACTTGCTGTTCGGGGACTTGCAGCAGTTTTGCCAGTTCCTTCTGGCTCAGGCGTGCCGCGATCCTTGCCTCGATCAACGCAAGGGCGATGCCGGCCAGAGACGTGAATACTCGTACTCGCACCTCGCCTCTGCGAAGCTTCTCGTACTGAGCGATCTGCTCGTCCAGCTCATCGAGCTGACTGCGAATGCCCTCTTGCATCGCTGAATGGATGCGAGGATGCACTCCAGCGCTCGGTTCGCGGTTCTTTGCCGCGTCGAGACCTTCCTGGAGTCGTCTCGAAGCAGCCTTGGTGATTTTGTATTGCCGTTCGTTCGTGATCATGTTCACTTCCCGAGATCCACTGCGACTATCCCTTTCGGCTTTCCGTCCCTGTCCATCTGAAAGAAATCAAGAAACGAGTTTCCGTCGGGATCAGCTCCCGCCTCCGCGGGGAAGAGCTCGCCGAGGAACTTCGCCTTCTGCGCAGCGCGGAGATTCGCGAACTCCAACAGCACAGGATCGAGTCTGACCGGATCAACGCCGGCAGCCTCCCAGCAGCCATCGAAGTCGCCCGGAATGTCCTTTCGTGTTACAAAGCTCCCATCGATGTGCGCCCTGCGACATCCGGCGCTCTCGAGGGAGTCCAACGCTCGCCGGAGCCCTTCGAGAAGTTGGCGCCGCCACGGAGTCAAGCCAAAGCGATCTACTACCTCCTCCCAGGTTGCTGGATGTATCCCCGGGGGCAGGTTCCCGGTGGCGTCCTCGAATTCCGGGATCACAACACAACAGTATAGTTGTGTTGCCGAGCGTCAAGCGACGTATGAACGCCACGGTGTGCAGCACATGAACCGGAGCGCCCGCGCCTCTTGACCGCGTCAGGAGGGGACTCGCACCGCCCAGTTGGTCGACTGTGGCCATAGAGCGGGCCGCTCGTTGCATGCGATTGCTCTACGCCAGCAGCGACCCGGTCTGAGCCCCGAGTCTTCATCAGCGCACCCGCTGCAGGGCGGCGTTCGCCGCCGCTAGCCGGAAGGCTTCGGGGTCGTAGCGCCCTCCCACCCAGAGCAGGTACTGATCATGCTCCTCGTCGGTTGGATCGGCGATCGCTTTCTTGAAGCGCTCGAACATCGTCACACCGCCGACGTCCTCGGGTGGGCAGGCATTCTGGCCGTCCAGGCAGACGGCGAACTTAAGGCCGAGTTGTTGGAAGCTCCGCTCCTCGACGACGACGTCGTGGGTCCAGGAGTCGCCGAAGTCGTACTCGTAGCTGAAGCGACCTGCGTCGCCGACGGCCTGGTAGATCGTGAACTCCTTCTCGTCGAGCTCGTCCTCGGGCCAGTCATCGAAGTGCATCCCGTAGAGCTTTCCGTCGATCATGAAGCAGTGCAGGTGCGAGTTCGTCCATCCCATCGCGGCTTGGAGATAGTCGTGCAGCTTGGGCAGCCGGACACTGCCGGGCGCGAGAATCCGGCGCCAGACCACGGGCGAGGTATCGGCGAGCTGGATCCTCAGTTGAAAGACCGACTGCGGTGGCGGCGTTGGCGACACGCCTGCAGATTACGCGGACGAAATGCCGAGCAGCCGGGCGAACTGCGCCACGATGGCCGGGCTTTGGAGTTCGTGGGGGTAACCGGAGCGTCCCTGGTCCAGGAACTCCCACCGCTCTCGTCGGCTCCGATCACGACGTTCAGGGTGCGGACTCCAAGAACGACGACACCGCCCCGGCCAGCTCCTTACCGTGCATCATCACCAGCGTGATGTGCCCACCGGGGAGTTCGACAAGCGAGCTCGTCGGGATCGCCAGCAGCTCCTTCGTGGCGCTCGGCGACACAATGTGGTCTCGCCTGGCCCGGATGATCAGCGTGCTGGCCGTCACTTTGGTGAGAAGGGTGCGTCCGTCGAATGCTGCGGACGCTCGTCGCTGGGCCTCGAACGCGTAGGTGGGCTGGGCGTCGACCTTACGCAACACCGGGAGCCTGGAGATGACGTCCACCATGAGCCAGCGCCGGGTGAACCGCCGCGTGACCGGCGGCCTGGCAGCAGTTGCGCCCAGTATCAGGTGGTCGACGAGTTCGGGATGATCTGCCGCCAACTGGAGAGCGATCTTGCCTCCCATCGAATAGCCCATGACGTGAGCACGGGCGATCCCGAGGGCGCCCATCAAGCCTGCGACGTCGTCGGTCATCTGCCCGATGGAGTACGGGCCCGCAGGCTTGTCGCTCTGACCCCCTCCTCGCGGGTCGAGCACGACGACCCGATTTCGCTCTGATAGCCGTGGGACCACCGTGGAGAAGAGCCTGGTGTCGGAGCCCAGTCCCGGGATCAGCACGAGCGGATCCCCGCTCCCATGCACCTCGTAGTACAGCTTGATGTCGCCGGCTTTTGCGTAGGGCATGACTACCTCTCGCTACTACAGGATCGCCTCGGCGCCGGCGGGCGATCGGGTGACTGGGGCCATTCGGGCCCGATTTTCCTTGCTCCAGTGCGCCAGGGAGTCGAGCGTCGCGTCGTTCGAAATATTTCGAACGCGTGTCGACGGACCTTCTCGAGCGAAGCGTCGTGCGCGGAGAATTCGCGCAGGGGATCGCGCGCGGCCGTGGATCCAGAACAGGAAGAGTTACTCTCCGTAACATCGTGACCAGGGCTTCTGTAGTCGGGAAGGCGGGATTCGAACCCGCGACCTCAGCGTCCCGAACGCTGCGCGCTAACCAAGCTGCGCTACTTCCCGGTGGCGAGTGGTCAACCTCGCCGGCCCCCATCGTAGTCGCGGACAACCGACAGCTCGTAGGGGCGCCTGCTGGCGCAGCCTGATGACGAAGGCCCTGGTCCAGATACTGCAGCCAGCTCGCGGAGCCGCTCCGGCTCCATCATGGACAAGCCGGATGGGCGACGCGCGCCACCCGATCCGACCCGCGAAAGCGCCGGCGCAGCCCTCAGGCCACGCCGGCGCCCCCGCCCCTCACATCAAGTCACGTCAGGTCGCTCACCTCACGACAAGTGAAACGTCATCGCCGCCGCCCCAGGATCGGAGCTCGTCGACACGGTCACCGACTTGGCACCATGAGACGGAGCGTTCGTCACCCCGGGTATCGCGAGCGTGAAGACGTCCCCGGCCCCGCTCAGCCCCGGGCAACTGCCCGTCGTCAAGGTGATCGAGGCAGTCGTGCCGGACGACGACAACCCGCCGCCGCAATACGCACCGGTCGTGTCGTTCGCCACGACGACGTCCTCCGGTGAAGGCAGAACCGTGCCGGCAGGAAACACGACCGTCATCGTGGAGGTCGAGTCCGTCGTCGTCACGAGGCCGTTAGCCGTCACGAAGGTGAAGGCGTAGGTCACGTTGCTGGCGCCGGAGGCGAAGGAGCTCAGCTGCAGGATCGTCTTGGACACCGACTTCGCACCGGTCACGCTGTAGGCCGCCGTCGCACCAGCCGGATCGGATGTCGTCGAGATCGACAACAAGTCGCTCCCGCTCGAGGCCGGGTTGGTCACTCCGAACACATCCACCGTCACCTCGTCGCCCGGACCGAAGCCGAGGCTGGCACCTGATCCCGGCAACACCGTCGCCTGAGCCCCAGAACCGACGTATGTCGAGCCTGCGACGGTGCCGGTGGTGTCGTTGAAGACAGTGGCGTAGCCACGAGAGGGGAAGACCGTCCCGGCAGCAGCAGCCAGCGTGATCGTCGAGAAGTCGTCGCCGATCCCCGAGACGATGAGACCGTTCCCCACGGTGAACGTCGCCGAGTAGCCCGTCACGCTCGCCGAGGCCGAGGTGGAGGTGAGGCTCACGATCGGAGCGGTCACCGCTGACTCGGCGCTGAGTGTGATCGGGAGCGAGAAGCCTCCGGCCGGAGACGTCAACGAGAACGTGCTCCCTCCGCTCGAGGACGAGTTCGTCACCCCGGTGACGAGGACCGAGAGCTCGTCGCCGGCGCTCGTCGAGAACCCCGACTCGATGGTGATCGACGCGCCGGGCATGCTCCCGGACACCGGGCAGCTGCCGAGCTCGGCACCGGTGGTGTCATCGACGATGACGTACTGGGCGCTGTCACCGCACAGCGGCAAGGTAGCCCCTGGCGAGCTCAGCGTCAGCGTGGAGGCGTCCGCCGTCAGCGCGCCGGTTGATGCCCACGTGCCCGCGTAGAGGACTTCGGTGGCCGATGCCGACGTCGAGCTCAGCTGCGCCGTGTCGCTCATCGCCGTCGGACCGGAGAGCGGAACGCTGATCGCAGCCGGGTCGGTGCTCGTCGAGACGCTGAGCGAGCTCATCGTCGTCGGATTGGTGACCCCGGCGATGACGACGAAGATCGTATTGCCCGGGTTGGTATCGAAGCCCGGACTGATGGCGACCGACGTCCCCCCGCCGCTGACAGCGGCCGAGACACATCCGCTTTCGGGTCCCTGTGCCGCCGGAGGGCTGGCATCGATCACGGTGTAGACGCTGCAGCCTCCGGCAGGGAACACCGTCCCTGCCGGACCAGTCAGGTCGATCGTCGACGACGTTGCCGCCACCTGGCTCCAGGTAAGGCGGTCAGGCACGACAAAGCCGACGGTCCAAGTGGCAGTCGCCGCCGGCGAATACGTGCTGAGTTGCAGGAACGGGTTCGTGACGGACTTCGGGTGGGCGATCGTGTAGTGCAGATGCACGGTCTTCGGATCCGACGACGTCGACAAGTTGATCTGCGTCGCACCGGTTGTCGCCGGGTTCGTGACGCCGTTGACGATGATGGCAATGGCGTTGCCGGCGTTCGTCGTCATGGCAGCGAGCACCGTGAGTGTCGTGCCGTCCGTGGACCCCTCGGTGCAACCGTTCTCGTCGCCGCTGGACTCGTTGATCATGATGTAGGTCTGGCAGCCGCCGGACGGCAGCACGGTCCCCGCCGGGAACGCAACGGTGATCGTCGACTCACCGCCAACGAGGCGGCCCGGGCTCGTGAAGTTGAGCGAATACGTCACACCGGACGCCGAGGCCGACAGCGCCGAGACCCGCAAGGACGCCGATCCGACGCTCTTCTCGCTCGTCAGCTTGTAATGGAGGTCGACCGCACGCGTGTCCGAGCTCGTCGACACGGCGAAGGTCTTGTTCCCGTTCGTCGGCGGGTTGACGACGCCCTTGGCGATCACCGAGACGGGATCGCCGGCGGCGACCGCGTTCGGCACGTTGATGACCACAGTCGTCCCCGTCACAACCCCGTTGCCGCAGGAGAACCCCGGGTTGGTGTCATCGGAGACGAGATAGCACCCGCTCGGCATGACGGTGCCGGCGGGCGCCGTCAAGGTGATCGTCGAGCTGTTGGCCACCAGCGCGTGGGTCGAGGCGAAGTCGACGGTGTAGTTGACGATCGACGCGTCGGCCGAAAGGGAGCTCACCTGGATCGACGCTTTGCCGACGGCCGAGGCCGACGCCAGCGCCGGGCTGGCCGAGAGGCCGAGGCTGAACAACATGGCCAGCAGCACAAGACCGGCGGCCGTCCATCTCCTCGGAAGTCGCCAGGCCGTTCTGGCGGTCGAAACGTGCTGTCGTGTCATCGTGTCCACCTCGCTGTCTCGGACCCGCGGCGAGCCGAGGGTTCTTCGTTTGTCGGCGCAGGGTCCGGTCCGCTCGAAGGCCGACGCTGGCCATGAGCCTGAAGAAACCCGATCAGCTCCTCGGCATCACGCAGCGTCGCCTGCTCGCCCGTTTCGACGACCTCGATCCGGCCGACGATGCGCGACTCAGAGAGCGCCTCGGGAACCAGTCGGAGAAGGAAGGACACCTGCACCGTCGGCAAAGGTACGGAAGCCGTGTCCAACCAGCGTTAAACGCGGCGCTGGCTCTGGGCGGGACCGCTTGAGCGAGGCCTCAGCCCTCGCGCTCCATCCCGATCTCGGCTTCGAGGGAGGCGAGGTGCGGGGACGGATCGAGCCCCAGCTCGTCGAGCGCGGCTCGCGCACGCCCGAGCACAACCCGCGCCGATCCCGTCCGCCCCTGCGAGACCAGCAGCTCGGCCACGTGCACGTAGCGCGACTCGTCGTAAGGCTCGGCCTCGGTCGCCCGCCGCAGAAAGCGGACGGCCTCGTCGACCTCGTCCCGTCGCTCGGCGTCGTCCGCCAGCAGATCCAGCAGCTCGACGAATCGAGTCTTCAGCCGCTCGCGGGGCCCGGCCGCCCAGGCCTCGTACCGGTCGTCCGGCAAGAGGTCACCGCGGTAGAGGGCCAAAGCGGAACGGGCGAGACCTACCCCGGAGGTGGTGTCGCCCCCGGCAGCGGCCGCCAGCGCCGAGCGCGCCTGCGACTCGAACAGGGCGGCATCCAGCCCGAAACCCGGCGCCAGCATGACGACCTCCTGATCGCGCACGAGGACGTCGCCGGCTGCCACCCGCAAGCGGCTCAAGAGGTTGCGGAGCCGGTTGCGCCCCGCCTCGAGGTCCGTTTCCGGCCAAAGGATCTCGAGGAGCTCCTCGGCGTGCAACCGCCCGCCGGCGGCTGCGACCGCCCGAACAGCCTTTGCCGGTCGCCCAGGCGGGAGCTCGACACCACGCCCGCCGCGACGCAATTCAAAACCTCCCAGCAACTCGACGGCCAGCCGTCCCGCCCCCGACAGCAATGCGGTGGCCGCAGCCGATCCTGCCTCCACCGCCAGCGGTAGCAGCGCCTCCGCCACGTCTCGCTCGCGCACGAGCGGCCCCTGCGGATGCCCGAGGTCGCGGCACGTGTCGAACGCTTCGGCCGCAAGGGCGCCCGCCAAGGGGTCGCCTCGCCGGCGGGCGGCGTTCGCTCGCATCAGGAGGAGCGGCCAGCGTTCCTGCGGCTCGAGGTCGCCGCCGGCAAGGGCTGCCTCGATGATGTCGCCTGCCTCGACCGGATCGCCGGAGCGCCCGAGGATGGCCGCCCCGAACACACGCACGGGTCGCTCCACGCCGGCCATCCGCGCCTCCGCCCGCGCGAGGTACTCGCTCGCCAACTCGTGCTCACCCGCCCGGTCGAGATTGTCGGCCGCACACACGAGGAACTCGACGCCGGAGGCCTGCTCGTACCAGACGTCCCGGTGCGACTCGACGTCCGCCACGGCTCGCACCGTCCTCGGACGGTCCCCGCTGTAGGAGGCCAGCGCCGCCTCGCTCCAGCCGGCGTAGGCAAGAACCCACTCCTCCCGCACGGCTCGCCCGATCTCACGCATGTCGTCGATGCTCGCCTCCGCCTCGGCGAAGCGCCCCAGCTCGACGAGGACATCGGAGCGAAAGCTCTGTACGAGCGCTCGGTAGCGGCTCCGAGCTGGCAGCTGGGCGAGGACCTCGTCGAGCGTGGCGAGCGCCCGCTCGTAACGGCAGAGCGCAAAGAAGAAACCCATCGCCAGCGCCACCAACGCCTGCGCCTCCCACGTGCGCTGCCCGATGCGGCGCGCCAGGCGGGCGGACTCCTCCAGCAACGCTTCGGCTTCCGGCTGTGGCCCTTCGGCGCTGAACCACGAGGCGAGGCGACCGAGCACGTCGAGCGCCCTCGCCCGGGCAGTGGTTTCCTTCTCGCCGGCGGTGTCGATGACCGAGGTCGCCAGTGCCTTTGCCTCTCCTCGAGTGCGCTCGTCCCACACGAGATCTCGGGCTCGCTCGGCGTCGACTTCGCGCCGTAACACCCGATCGCCATCGTTCCCTTGCCGCGCCAGGATGTCGGCGACCCGCTCGAGGGCGGCGGTGCGGAGGTCGGCCCGATGCGCCGTTTCGGCCACGCGGGCAAGGTGCAGCAGCACGCGAGGGTGCGTCTCGACTGCGGACATTTGCAGCTCGTCGACAAAATCTCGCAGTGTGGCCCAACCGATGTCGTCCACCCGCTCGGGCGAGATGCCGGCAAGCAGACCAGCCGCATCGCTGTGCAGCCCGGCCTCGAGCAGTAACCGGAAGGCCGCCAGCAGCTCGCCGTGACCTTCGTAGACACGGGCGGCCGATTGCGCCGTGGCGGAGACGAGCGGCGCCCTCGAAGCCAAATGACTCGTGACCGGCCCCGGCATCTCCCACCAGCCCGACGCCGTTCGTGCGAGCGGGATGCCCGCCGCCACCATGCGGTCGAGCAGCCCGTCGATCCCCGTGACGGCGTCGGCCACCTCCCCGGAAAGCAACGGGACGTGCGCCAACTGGACAGCGCCGGCGCGTTCGGCCGGCTGCATCACGTCCGTGATGGTCCGCAGCAGCGGAGCGATGACGTCCCCTCCTGCCCCGCCGGCGCCGACGTCGCCACCCTCGGAGATCGTGCCCGAAGTGGCGGCGAGCACGAGGGCCGTCGCCCACCCGCGAGTTGCCTCGAGGAGCAGGCTCAGCTGCCGCTCCGGTGCTGGCCGCCCCAGGTAGCTGCACACGAGATCGGACGCCTCCGCTGCGGTGAAGCTCAACGCCTCCGTATCGAGAAACGCCGTCCCCCCGAGCGCCCGCAGCGGCTCCAGTCCCGGCCCGAGGCGGCGTGCCGTCACGAGAAGCCGATGAGGTGCGGGCAGGCCGCGCGCCAGCCGGAGTACGAGCGTGCTCACCTCCGTCCCGCTCAGGTGATGGGCGTCGTCCAGGATGACGAGCAGCGGCGACTCGAGACCGACGAGGGCATCGAGGAGCCCGTCGAGTGCGCCGACGGGATCGTCGACGTTGGTCGCCGACGCCAGGTCGGAGAGCCGCCCAGCCAGCAGTGCGCGACGCAAGGAAGCCGTGAAGATGGCCGCATCGTCGTCCGGCGGCCCGATGGGGACGAGCGCCGTCGCCACACCGAGGTGGCGTCGGTACTGCCACGCCAGCACCGACTTGCCATACCCGGCCCCCGCCTCGACGAGCCCGACTCGGTTCGCCACGAGCGCCTCGACGAGGCGCAGCCGCTCGACGAACTTGCCCCCCGACGAAGACAGGTCGCGCTCAGCGCTCGCCGTTGCGGCAACGTTCGAGCGGCCCTGCCCCCTCGCCATGCCGAGAGGCTACGGCCGCGCCGGCCCTGTTGGCGAAGAACCCACTGCCACACCCCGATGCGCCCCAGCACACGCCGGCCGGCCATCGCCTCGAACCGTGTGCACAAAGTGACCGCACACCGCATCGCCCGGTCACCCTGTGCACACGGATCGCCGGCCGCCGGCACATCGGGCGGGTCGCCTCGAACCGTGTGCACAAAGTGACCGCATACCGCATCGTCCGGTCACCCTGTGCACACGGTTCAGATCCGGGCGCCCAAAGCGCCGGCGCCCGAGGGGGCGGGGGCGGAGCGCCTCAGCCTTGGTTGGCGAGCGTCACCGGCTTGTAGGACTCGTCGAAATAGGTGCCCCCGTCCAGCAACGCCGCTGCCGCCTTGCGCAAACGCAGCGGGTCGAGTGGCTTGACGAGCCAGCCTTCGGCGTCGCACTCCTTGGCGATGAACACGTCGGCGCGACGGTCGAGGAGGATGAGCACGGGCACGTGGATCTGGCGCTCGCCGGACTCCTCGAGGCGGAGGTCGTGGCAGATGGCGACGCCGCCCATGCTGCCGACTTGCAGGTCGGTGATGAGGAGGTCGGGCGGATCGTCCTCGACGGCGCCTCGCACCTGGGCGCCGACCCGCAGCTCCCGGATGTCCGTATCCTCGTCCTCGAGCGCCGAACGCACCTCGGCAAGGACGGTGGGGGCATCGGCCACGATGAGTATGTCAGGCACGGTCGGAGAGTACCTGCCCCGTTAGGCACTCGGCCACGAGGCCCAGCCCGCCGAGGTCGTGCACGTCCTTCGGGAGGTAGGGCACCTTCACGACCGCCCCGTCGATGCGGGACTCCAAGGTGGCGACGTACCCACGCTCCTGGTCGGCCAAGCCCTGCAAATCCTGCAAATTCCGGCGCAACCCAGCCAGCGCCGCCGCGGCTGCCGGCTTCGTGAGCTCCCCCGCCTCAGCCGCACGCGCGTCGGCCGCCACGCCGGCGCCGGCGTCCATGCCGGCCTCACCCGCGCCGAAGTCCGGGTGTAGCCGGTTGACGATGAGCGCCGCCACGGGCTGATGCGCCTCTGCGAGCCGATCCGCAAAGAAACCCGCCTCGGCCACCGAGTCCCGCCTCGGCGCCGCCACGAGGACGAACGCAGTGCCCGGATCGGCGAGCAGGGCCTCGACGCCGCGGGCACGGTCGCGAAAGCCCTCCTCCATACCGTCGAAGGCTCGGAAGAACGCCATGGCGTCCTCCACGATCTCGGAGCCGGCCACCTTTGAGATCGTTCGCAGCAACGCTTGGGTCGCCATCGTGAGCGCCCTCAGCGACGCCCGGGTCGGCATGAGCAAGAGGCGAAACACCCGATTCTCCAGGAACCTCGTCAACCGCCCAGGCGCATCGAGGAAGTCGAGGGCGTTGCGGGTGGGAGGTGTGTCGACGACGACGAGGTCGAAGTCACCAGAGGCGTTCAACTCGTAGAGCTTCTCGGCGGCCATGTACTCCTGCGTGCCCGAGAGGGCGGAGGTGAGGTTGCGATACAGGCGGTTGTTGAGGATTCGGTCGGCCTGCTCCTGGTCCGCCGAGTAACGCTCGACGAGATCGTCGAACGTCCGCTTCGCATCGAGCATGACGGCCCAGAGCTCGCCTGGCCACGGGCCCTCGATCCGTTTCGGCTCGTTCGACAGCTCCCCGATCCCCAAAGCGTCGGCGAGCCTCCGCGCCGGGTCGATCGTCACCACACACGCCTTTCGCCCTGCCAACGCGCCAGCAAGGGCGACGGCCGCAGAGGAAGTTGTCTTCCCCGCACCGCCGGACCCGCAACAGATGATGATCGACCGCTCCGTCACGAGCTCGCGAAGATCACTCCCCGAGCTCAACCCCCCGCCCCCTCGCCATCGGAAGCGGCCCCGCGGCCACTCTGCCGATCGATCGCATCGCTGCCACCCACCCCCGCGTCGCCGCCGGCTTCATGACCGCCGTCGCCGTCACCCGCCCCGCCGTCACCGCCGGCCTCATGTCTGCCGTCGCCGCCGCCAGCCCCGGCTCGATGACTGCGATCCGCCGAGCCGTCCCGCACC
>JBEKYM010000062.1:0-13616 GCA_049510975.1 Acidimicrobiales bacterium | reverse complement strand
TCGAGCTCGTAGGGGCTCAGCGTCGCGATTCGGCGCGTCCCGATCGACGCGCGGACGTGACGATCCCACACGCCCTGGTAGCCGCGCACCGTGTTCGGACTCAGGTCCTGCCAGCCATTGCGTTTCCAGCCCTCGATGGCGTCGTTGACCGTCGTGAGCGGTCCCCACTCCACCGGACCAGGCTCGGCGATCGCCGCGCTCCACTCATTGTCGGCTGCCAAGCGCGTCAGCTCGCGAGCGGCAGCACGCTTGGTTCCTCGGAACGTCACGCTTCTGTGGCGCACGCGCCCGGTGGAGTCACGCCCAAGGAATACCCGCAGTTCCCAGACGCCGTCGCGCTTCTCGCGCATGCTCCCAGACACGTGTAACTCCCTCATCTGTTGGGATGAATGTTGGGATGAATCTAGCTGTTGGAAGCGATGAAGGAAAGTTATACAGGCTTGACCAGGTGGTCTACAGAGCCGGTGGTGGGACTCGAACCCACGACCTGACGATTACAAGTCGCCTGCGCTTCCAGCTGCGCCACACCGGCCGGTAGGGCAGTGTCGCGCATCGGATGACGTTCCGGTGACACCGGGCCCCAGACTGACGGGCGCTCCGAGCCTTCCGAGGGATACACTGCCTCCGAACGCGCTGACGGCTAGGCTGACGCGCGCCCGAAGGTCGAACAGCATGAGCGGTGTCGAAGCCTCGACACCCTCTGCTCAGAGTCGATCACTGACAAGGAGATCAGCTTCCCCATGAGGATCCTCGTGCTCGGAGGCGACGGCTATCTTGGCTGGCCGACCGCCCTGCATTTATCTGCCCGCGGACATGACGTCGGCATCATCGACAGCTTCGCACGCAGGAATTACGACTACGAGATGGGTGTCGACAGCCTCGTCCCCATCTGCCAGATGCAGCGTCGCGTGTCGACGTGGAAAGAAGTCTCCGGCCACACGATCCAACCCTTCATCGGTGATCTCACCGACAGCGAGTTCCTCGAGGCCAGCCTGCGGGACTTCGGCCCTGAGGCCGTGGTGCACTTCGCCGAGCAGCGCTCGGCCCCCTATTCGATGATCGACCGCAAGCACGCGGTTTACACCCAGGTCAACAACGTCGTCGGGACGCTCAACCTGCTGTACGCGATCAAGGACATCGACCCGTCCATCCACCTCGTCAAGCTCGGGACGATGGGCGAGTACGGCGCCCCGAACATCGACATCGAAGAGGGTTTCATCGAGATCACCCACAAGGGCCGGACCGACATCCTGCCCTACCCGAAGCAACCGAACTCCTTCTACCACCTGTCAAAGGTGCACGACAGCCACAACATCCAGTTCGCCTGCCGTATCTGGGGCCTGCGTTCCACCGACCTCAACCAGGGCATCGTCTACGGGCAGGAGACTGCCGAGACGTCGCTGCACCCAGACTTGCAGACGCGTTTCGACTACGACGGCGTGTTCGGCACCGTGCTGAACCGTTTCGCCGTGCAGGCGGCCGTCGGGTACCCGCTCACCGTCTACGGCAAGGGTGGTCAGACGAGGGCGATGCTCGATATCCGTGACACGCTCGCTTGTGTCGAGCTTGCCTGCATCAACCCCGCCGAGACCGGTGAGTTCCGTGTCTTCAACCAGTTCACCGAGTCGTTCTCGGTGAAGGACCTGGCGGAGTGGGTCGCTCGCGTGGCGCCCTTCGACGTCAAGATCGACTCGATCCCGAACCCGCGCGTCGAGAGCGAGGACCACTACTACAACGCCGTCACGACCAAGCTCCCCTCCCTCGGCTTGAAGCCCCACCTGCTCGTCGACGAGACCGTCCTGCATTTGGTCGAGACGGCGAGGGATCAAAAGGATCGCGTCAACTTTGAGGCAATCCGCCCGACGGTCAACTGGCGTTCCACGCACAGCGACGTCAGCATCGCCGGCGGGGCCGTCGGCGGCTGAGCTCTGCCACCCGGCAGGCGCCACAAGCCAACCGGCCGGGGGACGGGAGTCAGGGCGCCTCAGGCACTAGCTTCGGCTGGTCATGTTCGGGGCTCTCCGCCGTCGCCGCGGGCTCCAGGTGGCACACCGATCCCGCGGTCGGATCGCCGCTTGGGTGGTCGCGATGGTCGTCGTTGCCATCGTCATCGGCGAAGTAGCGGCGGACGTCGTCAACTCCTCCGGACCGGCTTCGGTCATGTCGCAGCGGACCTACGCGACCGGTGTCGTGCCGATCATCGACGAGTCGACCAACTTGCTGCCCTGGTTGACCGACGTCCGCACGAAACCAGTGGGCCTGGGTCGCGCCGGCATCGATACGGCACTGGGCCATCTCGTCTCGGGCTCGAGCGACGTGCAGGAGCAGTTGGCCGAGCTTGGCATTCCCGCACCCAATGCGCGGGCAGCAGGTGATCTCGCCGCCACCTTCGCTGCTCGTACCCAAGCCGCTCGAACGATGACCGGCGGCATCGCCCAGGCAATCGGCCCGGCGGGCAACGGTAGGGAGGCAAGGGCCACCTTGCTTTCGGCCGCCGCCGACCTGCAACGCTCCGATCGGGACTACACCGAGTTCATCGATGCGCTCCCCGGATATGTGACCCGCTCCGTCGCCTTGCCGGCCTCGCAGTGGTACGACTCGACCGAGTGGTCGCCGGCGGCCGTCAGCACCTTCGCTTCGCTCCTCAGCTCCACCGCCGCCCTCAGGGTGCATCATGACCTGCTCATCGTCGCCGTCGCCGTGCAGCCGCCGGCGTTGCGCATCACCGGGCTTCCGACGACCACCACGACGACGACCACCTCGACGACGACCACGTCGACCACGACCTCGACGACGACGACCACCACGACGTTTCCGGGGCAGACGACGTCGAGCACGAGCTCCACGACGAGCACGAGCACCACGACGACGACGAGCACCACGACGACCACTACGACGCTGCAGATCCCGCCGCCCGGCTCGATCTCCTACTACCAGCCGACCAGTCGGCTCACGGTCGATGCGGTGATCGCCAACGCCGGTAACGTGCCCGCCTCCAATGTGCGGGTGTTCGCAACGCTCACCCCCGTGACGACCGCGCCGAAAGGACACTCCTCCGGCCATCAGTCCACTACGACGACCCTCGCCGGCCCGCCAACCCACGCCTCTACTGCCGGCCGGATCATCGGTTCGCTCGGCGCCGGCCGCTCGATCTACATCTCGCTCCCGCCGCTCGCGTGCAGGAGCGGGGTGCGCTACGTGCTGCGCATCAAGGTGGGCTCCGACGTCGAGTCGATCACGCTCCAGGTGGCGGCGGGCTGAGGTCCTCGTCAACGGCGGGATCGTTTTGCACCAGCCGGAAACCCGCCTCGGCCCGGGCAGCAACCTCGATGAGCGGAAGGCCGCTCAGACGAGCAACTCGGGCAGCGTCGGTGTACTCGGCCTTCACCCGACCCGGGCTCACTTTCACCCTCACGGGCAGGCCCTCGACCTCCGCCACGCCCGGCTCGCGCTCGGTCGACCAGCGCTGTACGCCGGCGGCGCGGACTCCGAGGGTGCCCGTTTCTGCGCTCATCACAGCCGAGAGCTCGCTCGCAAGGGCCGGGTCGCACAACACGCTCAACACGTGCCCGGGACGACCCTTCTTCATCACGACAGGGTGGAGCCAGGCGTCGAGGGCGCCGGCCTCGAGGAGGCGCCCGACGGCATGGGCGAGCGTCTCGCCCGTGACATCGTCGAGGTTCGACTCCAGCACGACGAGGGGCTGACCCGCAGGCCCAATGCCGGAGCCCTCGATCGCGGCGGCCGTCCCGATCACGACCTGGGTGCAGTTGGGCGTTCCCTCCAGCTCGCGTGAGCCCGCTCCAAAGCCCGAGCGCTCGATCGTCATCGCCGGCAGCGGACCGAAGTGACTCCCCCAGGCGCGCAGCATGGCCGCTCCAGTCGGCGTCGTGAGCTCGACGTTGACGTCTCGACCGACTGTCGGGATCCCGACGAGCAGCTCGACCACAGCGGGTGCCGGGTTCGGGAGCACGCCGTGCGAGGTCCGCACGACGCCGGTGCCGTTGACGACAGGGCTGGACGAGACCGTGTCGACACCGAGCAGCTCGAGGGCGATGGCCGAGCCGACGACGTCGACGATGGCGTCGTGGCCGCCGACCTCGTGGAAGTGCACCTGGGCAGGCGGCCGCCGGTGCAGGCGCCCCTCGACCTCAGCCAGCACGGAGAAGGCGGCCACGGCACGGGCTCGTACCCGCTCGGGCAGCCGAGCTTCCTCGAGGAGGCCGAGCACATGCATGAACGTGCGCACGACCCCGTCGTCGTTGGCGCTCACGATCGCTCGAGTGGCTGCCAGGCCATTGCGGAGGACCGGCTCGAACTCGAGCGACCAGCCGCCGACGGGGATGCGCCCGAGCAGCTTGACGAGCTCGTCGGTGTCGGCACCAGCGTCGACGAGGCTGCCGAGGGTCATGTCGCCGGCGATCCCGGAGAAGCAGTTGAACCAGGCGATGCGCCGCTCGGGGCTCATCGCAGCATCCGAGCGACCGCACAAGCCGCCCCGAAACCGTTGTCGATCCCGACGACAGTGACTCCGGCCGCACACGAGGCGTGCATGGCGAGCAGGGCCGTGACGCCCTCGAGAGCGGCGCCGTAGCCGGCTGAGGTTGGCACGGCGACGACGGGCGCCGGTGTCAGCCCGCCCACGAGGCTGGCGAGCGCCCCTTCCATCCCGGCGATCACGACCACGGCATCGGCATCGGCGAGATCGTCATAGGCGGCCAGGATGCGATGGACTCCGGCAACACCGCAGTCGCTCAGTACGTCGGGGCGGTAGCCGTAGGCCCGCAATGTCGCGACGCACTCGTCGCTGGCGCCTTGATCGGCTGTACCGGCCGAGCAGACGAGAATGCGGCCTGGACGTGGTGGGTTCGCCCGCCAGTACAGCGTCGCCAGGCGCCCCTCGTCCGCTTCACCAGCCTGCCCCGGCGACGGGATGCACGTGCCGCCCGGGCTGCGTGCCATGGCGGCCGTGGACTGAGCCGGGTTGCTACGAGTGAGGAGCACTGGGCCGCTGCCGCCGGCGAGCAGCTCCTCGACGATGCCGGCACACTGCGCAGCCGTCTTGCCAGGTCCATAGATCGCCTCCACCATCCCTTGGCGCAACGGCCGGTGGTGGTCCACCTTGGCATAGCCGAGCTCGGTGAAGGGCAAGCGCCGGAGCCGGGCGACGGCTTCGTCCGGCGAGCATGCGCCCGACTGGATGTCATCTACCAGGTTGCGCACGTCGAGTTCGTCCATTGTGCTCACTATCCTGCCCGCATGGACGCTGACGTGCGACCTTCGAGCTCACGGTGGCCGACGATCGGCTTCCTCGGGCCCCCCGGCACTTTCACGGAGGAGGCGTTGCTCGCCGAGCCCGACCTGGCCGGCTCCGACCTCGTTCCCTTCGCCACGATCGGCGACGTGCTCACGGCGGTGGATTCGGGTGAGGTGGGTGCGGGTTTCGTGCCGATCGAGAACTCCATCGAAGGAACCGTGCCGGTCACCCTCGACCACCTGGTCTTCGAGTCGGAGCTGCTCATTCAAGCCGAGTCGGTGCTCGACATCCATCTGCACCTGTTGGCCGCGCCCGGTACCAGGGTTGCGGACATCCGCAGGGTCGTGTCGTTCCCGCACGCGAGCGCCCAGTGCCGGCGATTCATCCGCGACGTGCTCGGCGGCGCCGAGGTGGTGGCATCGAACTCGACGGCCGAAGCCGCTCGGCTCGTCGGCCAAGAGGGGACGATCGGCACGGCAGCGATCGCACCCATGCTGGCCGGGCGCCTCTACGGGTTGGAGGCGATCGCCGAGCGCATCGAGGACTTCGGAGAGAACCAGACACGCTTCCTGCTCGTGGCACCCGACGGCGTTCCGGCCCCCACCGGGCACGATCGCACGAGCATCGTGTGCTTCCAGCACGCAGATCGACCCGGCAGCCTGCACGAGATCCTCTCTCACTTCTCGGCGCGCAGCCTCAACCTCACCAAGATCGAGTCCCGACCGACCAAGCAGGGACTGGGCGACTACTGCTTCGTCATCGACCTCGAGGGACATGTCACCGACGAGGTCGTTGGCGACTGTATGAAGGAGCTGCACATGGTGCTGGCAGCTCTCAAGTTCCTCGGGTCGTACCCGGCGGCCGGCCACCACGGCCCAAGGCTGCGAGAGGCGTCGTCGAAGCGCCGGCTGGAGGCCGAATCGTGGTTGGCCTCGGTGCGGGGCCAGACAGGATCGGGCTGAGCGAGGTCGCCGGCGGGCCCCAGCGAGGCAGTATGCCCGAGCGCCGGTGGGTCTCTAGAATCTCCCCGCCCATGGACTCTGCCGACCTGCCGCCGGTCCCCGACCTCATCCTCGGTCCTGACAGTGAGGTGACGGTCCCTGGCTCGCCGCCGGCGGCTCGGAGGAGACCGGCTCGGCTGAGAGCCACCCCCGGATCTCCGCTTTCGAGGCGCAGCCGGATCAGGTGGGGACTCTCGGCTGCGGTCGTCGTGGCCGTCGTGTCGCTCTTCGTCGCGTTGCCACGCCAGAGCCCCCGGGCGACACTGCTCGTGGCTGACTCCGGATCCAATCAACTCGTCGCCATCACGACGGTGCCGGCAAAGGTCGTCCGGATCGCCTCGTTGCAACAGCCCGACATCATCGCCGTGACACCGGATGGCTCGACGGCGATCGTCACGAGCGGAATCGGCACGATCGCGGTCGTGGACGTCGCTACCGGCAAGATCCGATCCGAGCTGACGGTCGGCTCTGTTCCAACCGCCGTCGCCACGTCCTCAAACGGTTCCAGGGCCTACGTGGTGAGCCCGAGAAGCTTCTCGGTCGTCGCGACGAACCTGCTGTCCCGGCAGCTCTCCGGGATCGCTCCGGCTGGCTTGGTGCCGACCGGCGTCGCCCTCAGTCCGAACGGCGACACCGTCTACGTCACTGATGCAGGGGAGAACACCGTGACGCCGATCAACCTCGTCACCGGCGAGGCCGGCCGGCCCATTCGCGTCGGTCTCGAACCGACGTCCATCGCCATCACGCCGAACGGGACGATGGCCTACGTCGTCGACGGTGGCGCCGGCAGCGTCACGCCCATCCGGCTGTCGACGGGAACCGCCGGCACGCCCATCCGAGTCGGGACGGGGTCGGAACTCTCCCAGATCGCCATCACGCCCAACGGCTTGACGGCTCTCGTCACCGACGTACGAGACAACACCGTCGTGCCCATCCACCTGGCCTCCGGGTCGGTGGGAACCCCCATCAAGGTGGGTGACGAGCCGGAAGGGATCGCCATCTCGGCGGGCGGCGCGACCGCCTACGTGACCGACTACGGGTCGAACGCCGTCACCCCGGTCAACCTCGTGTCCAACACTGCCGGCACGCCCCTGCCCGCCGGCGATCACCCGATTGGCATCGTCATCGAGAAGTAGCGCGAGCGAGCACCAGATCGACGATCTCCGGGCCGGCTTTTGTCACCGAACCGGCGTCGAAGGGCGGCTGCGGGTCGTACTCGATGCCGAGTTGAATCGCCTTGGCCCGCTCGATCCCGGCGATGAGCCCTGCCAGCGTCAATGCCATGTCGATTCCCGCCGACACACCCGCGGCGGTGACGATCTTGCCCTGCTGGACGACTCGGCGTTCCGAGTAGGTAGCGCCGTACGACTCGAGGGCGGCAACGCGCGACCAGTGTGTTGTCGCTTCGAGGCCGTTGAGCAGTCCGGCTGCACCGAGGATCTCCGAGCCCGTGCAAACCGACGTCGTCCATGCTGTCTTGGCGTGCGTGGCGGCGACCCAGTCGACAAGGGCCTTGTCGTTCACGGCTGCCCGCGTGCCCGGACCACCCGGTACGACGAGCACGTCGCAGGACGTGACCTTAGAAAGGGCGGCATCGGCCACGATGGCGAGGCTGCCGGTGTCGGTGCGCACCGGTCCGGCAGTCGTCGCCGCGAAGACGACCGAGGCGCCTGGCAAGCGAGAGAGAACCTCGTATGGCCCGACGGCGTCGAGCGCGGTGAAGCAATCGAACAATGCAACCACGACCTGCATGTCGTTTCCTTTCTGGTACGAGAGAGACCGGGCGTGTTCAGGCCGGCACGGCTGAGGCGAAATGTTGGCGATATTGCCCGGGTGTGACGGCGAGGACGCGCCGGAAGGAGCGGTGCAGCGTGGCGACGGTCCCGAAGCCGCAGGCACGTGCGATCTCGTCGACCCCGAACGACGTGGTCTCGAGGAGACGGCGGACCGCCTCCAGGCGGACCGCCTCGACGTAGGCGGCCGGGGTGATGCCGAACTCGGCACGAAACATGCGGGCAAAGTGCCGCGGGCTCATGGAACAACGCTCGGCGAGGGCGGCGACACCCAAGTCCTCGTCGAGATGGTCGGCGATGAACCCCTCCAGGCGGCGAAGCGACGCGGTGGCGGGTCGCTGTGCAGCCAGCTGGTTGCTGAACTGGGCCTGCCCGCCGGGCCGCTGCACGAACATGACGAGCCAGCGTGCGACGGCTCGGGCGAGCTCGGGGCCGAAGTCGTCCTCCACCAGCTTGAGGGCGAGGTCGATGCCGGCGGTCACGCCGGCCGACGTGACGACGGTGCCGTCCTGCACGAAGATCGGGTCGCGCTCCACCTTCACCGCCGGGAACGACTCCGCCAGCCGCTCGCATGCCGACCAGTGAGTGGTTGCGCGGCGCCCGTCGAGCAGGCCCGCCTGGGCAAGGACGAAGGCTCCCGTGCAGATCGATGCGACGCGCACCGACCGAGCGGCGGCCGATCGCACCCAGCTGACGAGATGCTCGTCGGCTACGGCATCGGGCGTGCCGCTCCCGCCGACGACCGCCAGCGTGTCGATCCGCCCGCGGCAGCTGGAGAGGTCTCGGTCTACCCGGATCTCCAGGCCACACGAAGCACGCACGCCTCCGCCATGAGTGCTCACGACCTCGGTGCGGTAACCCGGCCCGTCTGGCAGCAGGCGTCCCGCGGCCGAGAACACCTCCATCGGCCCGGTCAAATCGAGCACCTCGAAACCCTCGAACACGACAAAGACGACACGCCTGCGCACCCCTCCATACTGAAGGGGCTAGGCGATGGCTGCAATGACACGATCATGACGATTTCCGCCATCGGGTCCGGGCGCCAACTTCGCCGACGAAGGGCTGGCCACCATGACGCTCCCTCGACGGTTGCTCGTCGGCGAGGTAAATTGAGCCTTCACTTGGTGCGATTCCGAGGAGCGGCGGTGACAGCCCGCCGGACCCGCCTGGCGCGGGTCGATTCGGTGGAAGTCCGGAGCCATGCGGTGATACCCCGCCGAGAGCCGGCATCTCGCCGCTTCTCCCGCCCGCCCTCGTGGCGCGGCCGAGGCAGAGGAGCTCACCATGTTCACCGGAAGAATCCGCCAAATCGGGGTCGTCACAGCGATCGATGACACGAGGCTGCACGTGCAGGCGCCGAAGGTCGCCAGCACGTTGGAGGAAGGGAGCTCCGTGGCAGTTGCCGGCGTCTGCCTCACCGCCGCCGCGATTGACCCAGAGGGCTTCGCTGCGGCCCTGTCGCTCGAGACCCGGAGACGCTCGACCCTCGGGGACCTCGATGTGGGTGCTTGCGTCAATCTCGAGCCGGCGCTGCAGGTCGGCAGCGCCCTCGACGGCCATCTCGTCCAAGGGCACGTGGACGGCACCGGCAAAGTGGCCCGCATCGACGTGGAAGGCATCGGCCGGCGGCTCTGGATTCGCACGTCGTCACATGTCATGTCAGAGCTGGTGCCAAAGGGTTCGGTCGCCGTCGACGGCGTGAGCCTGACGGTCGCCGAGACCGGTAAGGACCGTTTCTGCGTGGCGCTCATCCCGACGACACTTGCCGAGACGACGTTGTCGACCCTCGAGGTCGGCCAGCGCGTCAACCTCGAGACGGACCTCGTCGCCAAGCTGGCGCGACACAACAATGGCGCTACCGGAGCAGCGCTGGCGGCGGTCATCGGCACTCTGCCCTGGGCAGGACCGTTGAGCGGACGCCTCGGCGTGGAGAAGGCTGTTGCCCAGATCGCCTCGGGCGGGGGCGTGGTGGTCTGGGACCCTACACGTGAACACGAAGGCGACGTCGTCTTTGCGGGTGCTCGCTTGCGGCCCGAGGCGATGGTCTTCCTGTTGACCCACGCCTGTGGGCATACGACGGTGCCGTGCGACCGAGCTCGGCTCGATCGGCTGGAGATACCCCGGCTCGCGGGCGCCGGTGACCGTCACGGAACCGCACCCCACCTGCCCATCGACCTCGCTGCTGGAACGGGGACGGGTGTCTCGGCGCCGGAACGTGCCGCCACCATCCGGCGCCTTGCCAACCCGGACGCCGTACCTGGGGACTTTCTCCGGCCCGGACACGTCTTCCCGCTGGCGGCTCGAGCAGGCGGCCTTCGGGAGCGCGGCGGCCACACCGAGGCCTCGATCGCTTTGTGCGAGGCCGCTGGGCTCCCCACCGTCGCCGTCATCTGCGAGGTCATGGGGCCTGACGGAGTCATGGCGGGAGGCGCGGAACTGGAGCGGTTCGCGCTGCGGTGGGGCCTGCCCGTGGTGGACGTGGCCGATCTCACGGCCTGGCTCTGACCCTGGCTCGGCGCGTTGAGCGATCAGGGTCGCTCACTCGGCGAGGGTGGACTCGTCGCCGTAGATGCCGCGCCAGTCGAAGATTGGTTCCGGGTTCAGCTCGCCGCCATCGTCGAAGTGCAATGACTCCGGCGGTATCCGCAGGCGCTCGGGCCACGAGCTCATGTTGTCGTAGTGGTAGTTCGACCCGCCGCGCCGCAGGCCCGCCCGGTCACGTTCCAGACGGCGCTCCATCTGCCTCTCGCTTCTCATCGGGTAGTGGCGGAGGTTAAAGAGTGCCGGATATCGGTTGCCCTTGGGAGGGTTGTGGTTGAACTCCCGCTCGTTGGTTGCCGACGCCCGCCAGGCGCGTATGCGCGGACCGCAGTCGGCGAAGAGCGAATAATGACGTACCCGATCGACGGCTGACGCGACCTCGCCGTCGTCGGTTGCGCACCACCAGTAGTTGAAATTCCGAAACTGCAGCCAGTCGTACGGAGACTCCGCCACCTCTTCGAGCCAGTCGCGGTAGGGACGGGCGCGGTCTGGGCCTTCGAGGAATTCGTCCTGATCTGGCCAGGAGATCCAGTCGTAGGCATCCAGGTAGTTCGTCATGAGGTGCCGCGACATCTCGTGGTACAGCTCGTAGAAGTCGACGCTTCTCGGAACCGTTGTCAGCTCGACAAGCTCGCTGCGAAGCCGACTGAGAACGGCAGGAGTCTCGTCCTGCGAGCCGTGATCCCAGGCGAGGACGTCGTGTCCTTGCTCGATGAGGTACCGCACAGCTTCGGCTACGAGGTCGCCGTCGTTGTAACAGAGGAGGACTCCGAGCAGTCGCGGACGTGCCGTACGCCGCCGCAAGAGCCGCTTCACACGCCCTCACTCGTCGGCATCGCCGTGACCTTTCGGCATCGTCGGCACCCTAGCTGTCGGATTGGTTCGAGGCAGAGGAGCGAGCCGCGTCATTTGGGTCCGACCAGCGCTCCCTGGTACCGTTCGCTGGCAGTCTTTGGCTACAGAGGCGGGGGTCTTCAGATGCCATCGTTGTATCGCAAGGGTTTTGGGGCAGCTGTCGTTCTCGTCAGCCTGCTGACGGCACTGGTCTGCTCGAGCACTGTGGCCGCCGCCGGCACCGCCGTCGCAGGGCGCGTCGTGAGCGCGAGCCGACCCTCGGCAACGGCCGAGCCGCTCGTCGGCGGGGCGCAGGGCTACTGGCTGGTGTCCTCCAAGGGCAACATCTACCACTTCGGCGCCGCCGACTTCTACGGCTCGGAGGCGGGCAAGACCCTGCCGTCCCCGATCGTGGCGATGGCACGAACTGCCGACGGCAAGGGCTACTGGCTCGCCTCCGCCGCCGGCAACGTCTACGACTTCGGCGACGCAGACCCATACGGATCCGAGGCAGGCAAGACTTTGCCGGCCCCGATCGTGGCGATCGCGAGGACCCGAGACGGCAAGGGGTATTGGCTGGTTTCTGCCAAAGGCAACGTGTACAACTTCGGCGATGCCGCCTCTTACGGTTCCGAGGCGGGCAAGACGCTGCCGGCCCCCATCGTCGCCGTAGCCGTTACCTCCGACGGCAAGGGGTATTGGCTGGTCTCCTCCAAGGGGAACGTCTACAACCTCGGCGACGCCGGCTTCGGCGGCTCCGAGGCTGGCAAGACATTGCCGGCCCCCATCGTCGGTGTGGCGACGGCGGCGAGCGGCTACTGGCTGGTGTCGGCGAAAGGCAACGTCTACAACCTGGGCGGCGCCGCCTTCCACGGCTCCGAGGCGGGCAAGACCTTGCCGGCCCCGATCGTCGCGATTGCTCGCACCCGCGACGGCAGGGGCTACTGGCTGATCTCGGCCAAAGGCAACGTGTACAACTTCGGCGACGCCGCATCCCTCGGATCGGAGGCCGGGACGTCGCTACCGGCCCCAATCGTGGGGGCAGCCCCCATCTGAGGCGAGCCCAGCTCGACGAGCGCTACCCCTTGAAGAGAGCGAACGTGGCCCCTTGGGGATCTGCCAGGACGGCAAAGCGGCCGGTGCCGGGGATGTCGGTCGGTTCGACCAGGACGCTCGCACCCAGGTCAGCTGCCCGCTTCACGTCGCCGTCGACGTCGCCAGACCCGAAATACACGGTCCAGCTGTCTGGCACTTCGGCCGGCAGCGCTTCCGGGCGCGGCATGACCCCGCCGATCGTGCGTCCGGCTACCTGTGCCTCGGCGTACTCGTCTGCGCCTCCCCAGCCCCAGCCGAACACTTCGGAGTAGAACGCCTTCGACCTCGCGAGGTCGGAGGTGGCGAGCTCGCTCCAGATGAAGGCGCCGGGCTCGTTCACGAGTTGGGCGCCGATGTGCTCGGCAGGTTGCCAGGCGGCGATCAATGCTCCGGTCGTGTCCTGGAAGATCGCCATGCGACCGGCACCCATGACGTCGGTCGGTCCGAAGACCACCGTCCCGCCCGCCGGCGCCACCTTGGCAGCCACGGCATCGAGGTCGTCCACGTTGACGTAAGTCGTCCAGCGGGGCGGTCCCGGATCCTGAGCAGCGCTGATGGCCGCCACCTGCTTCCCGTCCTTCGACGTGATCGTGTAATGCCCGGCCTCCTCGCCCATGTCCTCGCCGGTCCATCCGAAGAGCTCGGTGTAGAAGCCGAGCCCTGCTTCGACGTCAGGCGTCCCAATGTCCACCCACGAGGGAACACCATGCTCATAGCTCGTCATCTCAGGCATACCGCTCTCCTTTGGTCGCCGACTCCGCCATGCACTCTTGCTGCCCTGGAGCCGGCACGCAAGGGCCGGTTTCGACGTTTCAACGTCCGGCTTCGGGGCTGGTCGAAGGGCTCGCCTCCGACCGTGGCCGAGAGGAGTCAGGTGGCCCGTCTGAAAGCGCGCCCGTATCCTTGCGACCCTCGGACGCGATCAGCGGTTCGGGATCGATTCTGGGATGACGTCAGCAGGCGACGGTAACGTCCCAGCTGGAGGGATGGCAGAGCGGACGAATGCGACGGTCTTGAAAACCGTTGGGTGTTGAGCCCCGGGGGTTCGAATCCCCCTCCCTCCGCTAGGAGCAGTTCTGCCTCGGAGAGCGCCCG
>JBEKYM010000061.1:0-14678 GCA_049510975.1 Acidimicrobiales bacterium | reverse complement strand
GCGGGGGCCGGGGCCGGCGGTCGCCGGCGGGGAGGCCTCAGCCGAACCGTGTACCTAAAGTGACCGGCGGACCCCCCGGGCGGTCACTCTGTGCTCACGGTTCGCCGGCGCCGGCGCCGGCCCCAGCCTGATCGCCGGCAACGACGACATCGGACGAGCCTTTGCCCTCCAGGAGCGACCAGGCTCGCCCGAGAGCCACCGCGAAGGAGGCGATCAGCACGAACGTGAGGCCGGTGAGGAACGCCTTGTCGTGTGGTCGAAGCGTGAGCCCGATGCCGTAGAGGAGCTGGACGGTGAAGGCGGCCAGGCTGGCGGCGAAGATCGCCGCCTGCAGCTTGCCCAGGTGCCTCAGGTGGAGGCGCACCGTACCGAACAGGCTGACGAGCGCCATGACGCAAGCGCCGAACCCGAGGTTCGTGCCTGGGATGAGCGCCAGCAGCGCAACGAAGAAGGCGTTCACGAGGCCGGTGAAACTACTGGCGGCGCGGACCCTGGCGCCGGCACGGGCGTTCGCCCCGACGAAGTCGTCCGGGCGGAACGAGACGACGACGAACAACAGCCCGATGAGGGCACCGGCGGCCGCCGAAGCCGCCTGGAAAAAACCGGTGAAGCTGCTCGGGACCACGCCTCAGTCCCTCAAGGTGTCGAGCACGAGATCGACGTCGGCCGGCGCCGACCGAGGGTTCACGATGGCAATGCGGAGCACGGTTTCGCCGTAGTGGGTTGTCGGCACGACAAAACCCTCGCCCGACTCGAGGAGCCGTTTCGACCAGTCGTAGTACTGCGCCGGAGTCCAACCGACGCGGCGGAAGACGACGACCGAGAGCATCGGTTCGGCCACGAGCTCCAAATCGGGGTGGGAACGGACGCGTTCGGTCGTGTAGCGGGCAAGGGCGAGGGTCCCCTCGATGGCCTCGGTGTAGGCGCGGGTGCCATAGGTCGCGAGCGAGAACCAGAACGGAAGCCCCCGCGCCCGCCGTGTGAGGTGCAGTGCATAGTCCGACGGGCTCCAGTCGTCTCCGGTCCGCAGTGGCTCGAGGTACCCGGCGTGCTGGACGTGAGCCGCCCGCGCCTTGCCTGGGTCCCGGTACAGCAGAGCGGCGCAGTCGAACGGTGCGAACAACCACTTGTGGGGGTCGACGACGAACGAGTCCGCCTCCTCGATCCCCTCGAAGAGAGGGCGAACACTGGGCGCGGCCAGCGCACCGGCGCCATAGGCCCCATCGACGTGGGCCCAGAGCCCTGCTCGCCGTGCCGCCGGCACGACCGTCGCTAGGTCGTCGACGATCCCGAGGTTCGTGGTGCCGGCCGTGGCGACGACGGCAAAGGCGCGGCGGCCGTCGCCAGAGTCGCGCTCGGCAGCGAGCGTCGCCTCGAGCGCCTCACCGGTGAGGCGGCCGTGCCGGTCCGGCTCGATGGCGAGCAGGTCCACGTCGAGGGCCGCCGCTGTGCTCGTGATCGACGAGTGCGCCTCCACGCTGGCAGCGACGGCCCAACGAACCGGCGGATCCTCACCGCTTGCTGCCAGCTGGGTCCGGGCGTAGTGGCGAGCGGCAATGAGCGCCGACACGTTGCCGAGCGTCCCCCCTTGCACGAACACCCCGCCGGCTCCCGCAGGAAACCCGGCCAGGTCCGCCAGCCACCGCAGCGCTTGGTTCTCGGCGAAGACGGCCCCGGCTCCCTCGAGCCAGCTGCCCCCATAGAGCGAGGAGGCGCTCACGACGAGGTCGAACAGCGTGCTCGCCGGCGTCGGGGCACATGGGATGAAGGAGAAATACCTCGGGTGGTCGATGGAGATGCAGGCCGGGGCCAGGATGTCGGCGAAGAGCCGGAGCGCCTCCGTCCCACCGATGCCGTCGGGAGTGACCGTCTCACCCACGGCCGCTTGCAGCTCGGCGAGCGCCTGCGGCCCGTCGAGCGGGACCGGATCGAGATGGATCCGATCGGTGGCGTAGGCGATCACGTCGGAGGCGAGCGACTTCGTGGCGTCAGTCCATTCGTGCACGGCCCTATCGTGCCTGCTCGTGGACGACTCAGCTGGATTCCTCAAACCACCTGGCTCTGCGGAGACCGCCTCCCAGCGCCCGGGCCGCCTGGCGGCCTACGGGACGACCGTGTTCGCCGAGATGTCCGCTCTCGCGCTCGAGCGCGGGGCCATCAACCTCGGGCAGGGTTTCCCGGACGAGGACGGCCCGAAGGCCGTGCTGGAAGCCGCCGTCGATGCCATCCGGCGGGGGGCCAACCAATACCCGCCGGGCCGGGGAGTGCCTGAGCTCCTCCGGGCGATCGCCGCCCATGAGGAGCGCTGGTGGTCGCAGCGCTACGACGCCGACAGCGAGATTCTCGTCACCGCCGGCGCCACCGAGGCGATCGCGGCGGCGATGCTCGGGCTCTGTCAGCCAGGCGACGAGGTCGTCACCTTCGAGCCGTACTACGACTCCTACGCGGCGACGATCGAGCTCGCCGGCGCCCGCCGGCGGGTCGTGAGGTTGAGAGCACCGGATTGGAGCTTCGACGAGGGGGAGCTCCGGGCCGCCGTCAGTCCGGCCACCCGCCTCGTGCTCCTCAACTCGCCCCACAACCCGACCGGCAAGGTGTTCTCACGCGAGGAGCTCGAGGTCGTGGCGCGGCTGTGCGTCGAGCACGACCTCATCGCCGTCACCGACGAGGTGTACGAGCACCTCGTGTTCGACGGTGACCACATCCCACTCGCCAGCTTGTCGGGGATGCGCGAGCGGACCGTCAAGATCTCGAGCGCCGGCAAGACGTTCTCGGTAACCGGCTGGAAGATCGGCTGGCTGCTCGGACCTGCGGCTCTCGTCGACGCCGTCCGCTCGGTCAAGCAGTTCCTCACCTACGCGAGTGGAACGCCGTTGCAGTACGCCGTCGCCATCGGGCTCGAGCTCGACGACGACTACTTCGTCTCCGCCGCCGAGGCGCTGCGGGCACGGCGGGACCGTTTCTGCGACGGCCTCGGCCGACTCGGCTGGGACGTCAGCCGCCCGCAGGCGACCTACTTCGCCACCGTCGACATCGGCCAGTTCGGAGCGGAGGACGGGTGGGCGTTCTGCCGATCGCTCGTCGCCGACCCCGCCGTCGCCGCCATCCCGACCGAGGTGTTCTTCGACGACGCTCTGGCTGGCCGCACCCGCATCCGGTTCGCGTTCTGCAAGCGCCCCGAGATCATCGACGAGGCGCTCCGCCGGCTCGCCGGCGTGCCCCTCAAAGCGGTGACGTGAGCCCCGCCGCGACGGCGTCCATGAACCGGGCCAGTGCGAGATCCCGCTCGGTCACTCCGCCAGTGTCGTGGCTGCTCAGTCGGACATCGACCCGCGAGTAGACGTTCGTCCACTCCGGGTGATGGTTCGTACGCTCGGCCTCGAGAGCCACCGCCGTCATGAATGCAAAGGCGAGGACGAAGCTCTCGAATCGAAACCCCTTCACGATCGCGCCCTCGCCAGCTTCCACCGACCAGCCCTGCAGCGCCCCGGCCGCATCGCTCAGCTCGGTCCCCGAGAGCGCACCCATGGCGCCGACGATCGTAGTCAGCCGGCGATCGAACGACGCAAGCCGTCAGGCTGCAAAACGCTCCACGGCGTCGCAGACGACGTCCCAGCGACCTTTGCCAGAGGCGCCGGCAGCCCTCGAGACGAGGCCGTCGAGATAGACCGTCATCGAGACGAGTGCTGTCTTGGGATCGCTGGCGCGAAGCGGGATGGGTTCGCTCGACCGGTCGAGCCCGCCGACTTCGAGGAGGGCGGACCGCAGCAGCAGCACGCCGGCCCATGCCTGCTCGTATCCAACGGAACTCCGACGCATCCAGGCGCTCAGGCCGAAGGTGAGCGTCAGGGCGTCGTGAGCCAAGTCCTCCGCCGCCAGATCGGCGACGCCGTGAGCCAGCGCCGTGGCGAAATCCACCGAGCGCCCGCCTGTCTGCTTCAAAGCTTGTGCCACGTCACCTCCCTTGCGATCGCCGATGCGAACTTTCACTGAACAGTCTGCCGATGGGGTGTGTCACAGTGGTGGATAGGTGCGATCCCGCCACAAATCCGGGACGTTTGGGGGCTGCTCGGAGCGGGTACGAACGGGCCGTAGACCTGGAGCCGACCCCCCTCGGCCGAACGCCCCCCGGGTCTGTTGGATACCGGCCGCGCCGCTGAGCTGTTGCCCCCAGCGCTTGTGCGGCGCGGCCGGTCCTTGCTTCCAGAATCCCGCCGACGGGCGGATTTGCGCTCTGCCCTGGTCAAGGGCTCGAAATCATGATTGACTTTCTGGGCCTGGCAACGAGCGGAGGTGCCCGATGGCGCGGCCAATCTGGACCGGAGCGCTCAGCTTCGGACTTGTGAACGTCCCCGTCGGCCTGTATTCGGCCACGGATGACAAGACGATCCACTTCAATCAACTCGAGCGAGGGACGTCCGACCGCGTCCGGAACAAGCGCGTCAACGAGCGGACCGGCGACGAGGTCGCCTACGACGCCATCGTGAAGGGCTACGACCTCGGCGGGGGCCGCTATGTCGTCGTCGAGCCCGAGGAGCTCGAGGCCGTCGAGCCGGGCCGTTCGCGCAATATCGAGATCACTGACTTCGTCGACCTCGACGACATCGACCCGGTCTTCTATAAGTCCACGTACTACCTGGCCCCCCAGGGCGCAGGCGCCGAGCGTGCCTACGCCCTGCTCCGCCAAGCCATGGACGAGACGAAGAAGGTCGGCATCGCCACCTTCGTCATGCGCGGCAAGCAGCACCTCGTGGCCATCCGTCCCGACGAGCGCGTGCTCGCCCTCGAGACGATGTACTTCGCCGACGAGGTACGGGACCCCGTCACCGAGCTGGGCACGCTGCCGGGTGAGGACGTCACGTTCCAAGGTCGCGAGCTCGACACGGCAAAGTTGCTCGTCGACTCGATGACGACGGAATGGCAGCCGGATGCCTACCGCGACACCTACCGCGAGGCGGTCGAGGATCTCATCGAGCGCAAGAGCCGCGGCGAGGTCGTCACAGCAAGCGCTCCCGAGCAGGCAAGCGCACCGGTCGTCGACCTCATGGAGGCGCTGCGGGCGAGCGTCGACGCGGCAAGGAGAAAGCGCGCTGGTGCCGGCGGCGAGCAGGCGCCGGCGAGCTCCGCCCGGAGCGACACCGACACGACCGCCTCGTCGAGTGCGCCGGAGGTGGTCAAGTCGACCGCGAAGCGGCCCACGACGAGGACGGCCAGCACCGCCGAGGCCCGCGCCTCCAAGGCCGAGCTGCTGGAACGGGCAGCCGCGCTGCAGGTCAACGGACGGTCGAAGATGAGCCGGGATGAGCTCGAGGCAGCCGTGACTGCCGCGGAAGCCGAAGCCGAAAGCGGTGCCGGCTCGACGAGGCGCCGGAAAGCGTCCTGAGCCTCGGCCGAGCGGCCGGACTCACATCTTGGCGAGATCCCCGAACCGGGCGTAGTTGGAGATGAAGCTCAGCTTGGCGTTGCCGGTGGGACCGTTGCGATGCTTGGAGATGATGATCTCGGCGACGCCGCGGTCGGCCGAGTCCGGGTTGTAGACCTCGTCGCGGTAGATGAACATCACCACGTCGGCGTCCTGTTCGATGGCTCCGCTGTTGTGGGACAGGATCCCATTGGCAACAAAGCTGTGGGTCGAGGGCACGTAGGCATCGAAGACTTCCTCCTCGCCCGCTGGCGTGATCGACTCGACCTGCGCCCAAGCCACGCACGGATCTCCTCGTCGGCGGATCGGGCCGGAAGGAACTTCGCGCACGGCCAATGCGGTACGGTAAGCCGCCGCGGAGGCCTCGTCTCCGCCTGCACCTCCGATACCGGCACCGGCACGGGCACCGGCCGCTCGGCGTCCGCGGGCGAACAAGTCCGATCGCCCGCGGAAGTCGGCCACACCGAGGTGGTCGCCGGCGGCAAGCTCGCCCACACACGTCCAGCCGTTCGGCGTCAGCAGCGGGTGGTTGCTCGTGGCACGAATCAGGCGGCCGCCGGCCAGACGCACCGCGTACACGGGCTTGATGCCGGTCGACCACACCTGGGCCATGACCGACGGGACGAGGCGGTGGCCCTCCCCGAGCGACCACACGGGCACGTTCTCCTCGCCCGAGCGCGCCAGCTCCGCGATGGTGACCGCGCCGGCGCCGTCGGCTCGAGCGATCAAGCTGCCACCCGCAAGACACTCCCGTAGGTCGGCGAGCATGGGGCGCTTGTCGGCACGGGACTCGAGGCCTCGTGAGAGCTGGCTCAGGGCGACGACGGGGATTTGGAGCTCGCGCGCCAGGATCTTGAGCCCGCGGGAGATCTCGGAGATCTCGACCTGCCGGCTCTCGGCGGACGTCCGGCCGGTCATGAGCTGGAGGTAGTCGACCACGACCAGGCCGAGCCCACCCTCGGCGCTCTTCATCCGCCGGGCTTTTGCTCGGATGTCCATCACGGTTACGTTCGGGTTGTCGTCGAGATAGAGCGGTGAGGTGCCGATGCGTCCGATCGCCCCGGCGATCTTGGACCAGTCGCTCTCGACGAGCTTTCCGTTGCGCAACCGGCCGGCGTCGACGCGAGCCTCGGCGCACAGCACGCGCTGGGCGAGCTCGAGGTGGCTCATCTCGAGCGAGAAGAACAGCACGGGCACGCCGGTGCGGGCGGCGTGGGCGGCCAAGCCAAGGGCGAAGGCCGACTTGCCCATCGAAGGCCGTGCCCCGACGACGATCAGGTTCGACGGCTGCAAGCCGAAGAGCTCGTGGTCGAGATCCTGATACCCCGTGGCAACCCCGGTGATGGTCTCGCCGAGGTTGGCAAGGTACTCGAGGTGATCAAGGCTCTCGGCGAGCAGATCCTTCAGCGATCGCGTGGAGTCGCTCGACCGGCGCTGAGCGACCTCGAAGACCATCGCCTCGGCCCGGTCGACTGCAGCCACGACGTCTGACGGCAGCTCGTAACCGATCTCGGCGATCTCATAGGCGACGCCGATGAGGCGTCGCAGCACTGCGTGCTCCTGGACGATGCGGGCATACCGGCTGGCACTCGAGATTGCCGGCGTGTTCGCTTGCAGCGAGATGAGGGCCGAGGCGCCGCCCGACGCCTCCAGACTGCCGTGGCGGCGCATCTCCTCGGCGACGGTGACGGCGTCGGCCGGCTCCCCGCGCCCGTAGAGCGTCGTGATGGCCGAGAAGATGTGGGCGTGCGACGGCTTGTAGAAATCCTCCGCCGAGACCTCCTCGACGGCGACGGCGACGGCGTCGCGTGACAGCAGCATTGCCCCCAGCAACGACTCCTCAGCCTCGAAGCTGTGCGGCGGGATACGGCTGATCGGACTGCCGCCCGCCGAGCCGGGGGCGCTTGCACCACCCCCGGCATCGGACAAACCCGGTCGGGTGCGACGGGTTTGACGTGACGGGTTCGGGATCGGGGGGAGGGTTGCCATGTTGAGCCTCAGGATTGCCGATCAGCCCTGTTGGGCGATAGTGCCCAAACGTGTGCAATGACTGGGGACAACCCCTGTGGGCAACGGGCAACCGGCCGACGCGGGGCTTCCATGCCGGCCGCCAACCTCACCCGACGGGGACGACCTCGACGGTGACACGGAACTCGACCTCGGGGTGGAGGCGGACTCCCACCTCGTGGACTCCGATCGAGCGGATGGCGTCGTGTGTGGTGAGACGCCTGCGGTCGAGGGTGACGCCCGCCTGCTGTTGCACGGCTTCGACGACGTCTTGAGTCGTGACCGACCCGAAGAGACGCCCTTCGGCGCCCGCCCGAGCCGGGATCTTGATGACCATGGGCACGAGCTTGCGTGCCACCGTCTCGGCGCCCTCGCGGTCCCGGGCGTCCTTCACGTCTCGTGATCGGCGCATCGCCTTCGCCTGCACCTCGATCTTCGGCGTCGCCGGGATGGCCCGGCCGGCGGGAATGAGGTGGTTGCGGGCATAGCCGTCGGCAACGTCGATGATGTCGCCGCGCTTGCCCAGACCCTGCACGTCGGAACGGAGAACGAGCTTCATCACTCGTCCTCCGTTGCCGGCACGAGCGTCAGCTCATCGACCTCGAGCACATCGTCGTCGGGCAGCTCTCCGTCGAGGGTGGCAGCATCATCGGCCTCCGGCGCGCCAGGAGCGTCAGGAGCCGGCGCCCCGCGTCCGCCTCGGCCCGGTCCGCGAGGCGACGGTCGGTCGCTCGTGGTGCGCTGGGTGTAGGGCAGCAGCGCCAGTTCGCGAGCTGTCTTGATGGCGAGCGCCACGTCGCGCTGGTGCTGGGCACAATTGCCGGAGACCCGACGTGCCCGGATCTTGCCCCGGTCGGACATGAACTTCCTCAGAAGCCCGATCTCTTTGTAGTCCACCCAGGCGATGTGCTCCTTGCAGAAGATGCACACCTTCTTCTTGCCGCGGCGCGCCGTCTCTTTCGGTGCCCGCCGTGTACCGCGGTCGCGGTCATTGTTCCGTGCCATTTAGAACGGCTCCTCGTCGTAATTCGAATACGGTGCTTCCGGCTCGGACCGGGGCGGTCCGCTGGACGGAGCCGACGGCCGGCCGCCGCCACCCTCGCCCGGGCCCTTTCGCTCGTTCTTCGTGATCGAGGCGCTCGCCCAGCGCAGGCTCGGCCCGAGCTCGTCGGCCACGACCTCGACCTTCGAGCGCTTCTCGTTGTCCGCCGACTCCCAGCTGCGCTGCTCGAGGCGCCCGGTCACGATGACGCGCGAGCCCCGACGCAAGCTCTCGCTGGCGTTCTCGGCCAGCTCCCGCCAGCACACGATGTCGAAGAAGGACGTGGCCTCTTCCCACTCCTGGGTCTGGCGGTTCTGCCAGCGGCGGTTGACCGCCAAGCCGAAAGTCGTCGTCGGTTGCCCGCTCGGCGTGAAACGCAGCTCCGGGTCACGGGTGACGTTCCCGACCAGCACGATGGTGTTCCCAGACATCTCAGTTCTCCTGTGTCGTCATGTCGCTCAGCTGGCGGGGGTTGCCTCGTCGCCGGAAGTCTCGGCGGCGTCGCTGCCAGCGGTGTCGGCGGCAGTTGCCGCGATGGGTGCCGCTGCAGGAGCGGCGGGCGCGTCAGGCTTGGCTGGCGCCGCAGCGGGCGTAGCCGTCCGCGGCGGGCGCTTGCGACCCGCCGAAGCGGCACGGCCGGCTACATGATCCGGCTGCCGGATGACCTTGTGGCGCAGGACGGCGTCTTCAAGGGCGAGGTAGCGATCCACGTCCGCCATGGCGGCTGGTTCGGCCGTAGCCTCGACGACGACGTAATAGCCCTCGGAGCGGTGCTTGATCTCGTAGGCGAAGGTCCGGCGCCCCCAGTGGCTCACGCTGCCAGGAGTGCCGCCTTTGGCTCGCACGAGTTCGTGAACCCGCTCGACGCGCTGGCGGATGTCGCTGTCTTCCAGGCCGACATCGAAAATGACCATGACTTCATAAGGCCGCATAGCGGCACGCACCTCCTCCGGACCCGGCGCCAAGCGCTCGGGGCCCCGGTGCGACCGGGGCAGGGGTAGATAGGACGTGGTCATCGTAGCCGACGCCTTCGACTGCTCCCGCAGCCCGCTGACTCGGATCGATCTCTCGATGTCCCACGACCGCCACCCCAGCAGTATGCGCACAGGGGTGTGTCACAACGTCACGTCAGCGTCCCTTACGGCCGCGTCGTCACGGCACAGCTCTCACGGCAGCGTCCTCACGGCAGGGCCGCCAAGGCCTCCTTCAGCTCGCTCGAACCGTGATAGGACTCGGCGTCGGACGGAAAGGCCCCCGAGCGGACGTCGGCGGCATACCGGGAGACGGCCTCGGACACGATCGTTCCCACGTCGGCGTAGCGCCGCACGAACTTCGGTGCGGGGCCTCTCGACAGACCCAGCAGGTCGTGCAAGACGAGGACTTGGCCATCGCAGCCCCCACCGGCGCCGATCCCGATCGTCGGGACGTCGATCTCCGCCGTCACCCGGTCGGCGAGGATGTCGGGCACGCCCTCGAGCACGACGGCAAAACACCCCGTCTCCGCCAACGCCACTGCATCCGCCAGCAGCTCCTCGGCTCCGGCGGCCTCGCGGCCCTGCACCTTGTAACCACCCATGGCGTGCACCGACTGCGGGGTGAGCCCAAGGTGACCCATGACCGGGATCTCTGCGTCGAGGATCGCTCGCACGACGGGGAGACGACGCCGGCCCCCCTCGAGCTTCACGGCGCCGGCGCCGGCGCGAACGAGCGCGGCGGCATTTCTCACGGCGTCGAACACCTCGGTGTGGTAGCTCATCCAGGGCAGGTCGCCGATGACGAGGGCACGCGGGCGGGCTCGAGCCACCGCCCCCACGTGATGGGCCATCTGCTCGATGCCGACGCTCAAAGTGTTCTCGTAGCCGAGCACGATCTCGGCGAGCGTGTCCCCGACGAGGATCAGGTCGACGCCGGCGGCGTCAACCAGCCTCGCCCACGGTTCGTCGTAGGCGGTCACCATGACGAGGGGCGCTGCGCCGTGGCGGCGTTTCTTGCTCTGTACCCAGGGCACGCTGACGTGCTCGCTCATCGCTGATCTCCCTTCCGTCCAGCGCCTCAAGGCTGCCGGCGGTGTTGTCGGGCTCTGACTTCAGACTGCCTTGCTCCAGCTCATCCGCGCATCCGCGTCCCACCCCGACCGCCGACCGTGAACATCCGCAGCAAGTGGTTCCAGCAGCACCCCACGCAGACCTCGACGACGTAGCACGCGAGCTCGGTCCGGTTGCGAGTGAGCTTGGTGATCTCGCCCGGGGCCAACGCCCGCCCGCTCGAAGGCAGGCGAGGGCCGAAGGCGAACGAGACGTGCACGAGGTTGGCTTCCTCGCAGATCGGACAAAGCGTCGTCGTCTCTCGGCCGAGGTTGCGTGCGACCCGAAGCAGTTCGGGCTGAGCGTCACAGACGTCGAGGCGCCCGAGGCGTCCCCGGCGATACTGGCGAACGATCGACTCCCGCATGAGCCGGTACTCGATGCGGCCGGGCTGCGGCGGGCCACCCGCACCCCAAAAGCTCTGTGACCCGCTGCCGACGGTTGCCATCCCGGGACAGGCTAATGCCCGGACCACATGCCGGCCGCTGTTGCGGGACCGGACCCCGTTCCGGGCTTGCGCGGCACGTACTGCCACCAGAGCGACGTGAAGGCAATCGAGGCAACTGTGAGAACGACGGCCTCCACTTCGAGGAAGTGCCCGGCCAGGAACAGACCCGAGTCCCAGGCCATGTGCACGAACACGAAGGGCCAGAGCCTTCGGAAACGCCGGTACACGAGGACCGTGACCGTCGCCCAGACGAGGATCGGAAGGACGCCCCAGCCGTAGTAGAGGTGATACGAGCCGCGTACCGCCACGGCGATGAGCACGACGAACACCGGCTTCAGCCCGAGCTGCTCGAGCCGGCGCACGAGGTAGCCGAGGACGACGAGCTCCTCCACCACTCCGGCGACGATGGCCATCGCCACGTAGGCGACGCTGTAGTACGCCGGCAGACCCCCGGTCGACGGTGATGGTGCATGGACCCCGAGCGCTTCGAGCAGGAGACCTCCGCCCAGGATCGGGATGAGGTTGCACACGAGGAAGACCGGCAGAACGAGCGCCAGGTCGCCCCGCAGGTTCCGCCGGTCGAGCCCGATGGCCGACGGCCCCCCGTCGCCTCCGGGGACCGACAGGAGGTAGAGGACGAGCGCTGCAGCTGCGAGCGGGAGCAGCACCTGCAGGAGGATGAACGGGAAACCCGCGGCCACGTGGCCGGCGAAGAGAATCGGTATCCGTTTGCCCGCCCCTTCCCCGAGCAGATAGCCGGTGAGGTCCTGAAGCGCAGAGATCACATAGGGAAGGGGAAACACGGCCAGCACGATGAGCATCTCGAAGACCAGCCGCCGCCGATCCTGCGGAGCCACCGGTCGCGCCGGCTCGGCCACGGGAGCTTCCACCGCCATCCACGGCGGCGGTGCGTACGGCGACACGGACGACACGCCGGCGTTGCCCGACCCGGGAATCCCGTACCCCGGCGTCCGGTACCCCACTCCTGCCGGCCCCACTCCCTGCGGCCCCACTCCCTGCGGCCCCACTCCCTGCGGCCCCACTCCCTGCGGCCCCACTCCCGCCGGCCCCACTCCCGCCGGCCCCACTCCTGCCGGCCCCACTCCGTCCGGCCCCACTCCCGCCGGCGGCTGACCGCTCTCGGCGGGACCCACGCCGGCCGGCGAGCCCCCCGGGATGCGCTCCCGCATCGGTGCCTCCGGCGGGCCGTCCGACAGCTTCCTCGGCTCTACTGCGAGCTGGCGGATGACGCCCGGGCCCACCGTCTCCGGTGGCGAGATCCACCCCGTCCAGCTCCAGCCGTCCCACCAGCGCCAGGCCGAGCGCCCCCAGGGGTCCCGGTACCAGCCGGGGTTGGCCGTGCCACCTCCGCCCGGTGGTTGCTGGAGCTCAGCCATGTCGCCACAACCCTAGATGCGGCGCACCGCCGCGAAGCCGGACCCCGTTGCGTGGGATAAACATGGAGGTCCGACATATCGACACGATATGTCGGATCGGCTATAGTTAACCCTCGTGTTGGAAATGGCGATCCTCGGGCTCTTGAAAGAGCAGCCCATGCACGGCTATGACCTGCGCAAACGGCTCCGTAGCAACTTCGGTCTGCTCTCGAGCCTGTCCTTCGGCTCGCTCTACCCGGCGCTCGCCCGTCTGGAGCACGAGGGAGCCGTCCGGGCCGTGTCCGCCGAGCCGGAGCCGAGCGGTCCATCTGCCGAGGTCGTCGCCCTGACGGGGTCCTTGGCCGGAGAGCGGGCGGCGTTTCGAGCTCGATTGGCCGCTCACGGAGCGGCGGCATCCCCGCGTCCCGGGCGCACGACCACGAGCTCGAGGACCCGCAAGGTCTACGCCCTGACCGACCGCGGCGAGGCCATCTTCGGACGGCTGCTCACCGACGACCAAGCTGACGGCAAGGACGGCAAGGCGTTCGCCCTCCGCTGGGCGTTCGCCCGCCACCTGTCGCCGGAGGCTCGCATGCGCCTGCTGGAGCGTCGCCGGCGGCAGCTCGAAGACAGGCTGTCGCTCGGTTCGCGGGCCGGCGACACGCCGCAGCGTCCCCTCGACCGGTTCGAACGCTCCCTCGTCGAGCACTCCAACGCCTCGTTCCAGTTCGAACTGGACTGGATCGAGCAACTCATCGCCGCCGAAGTATCCGGCCGATCCGACGTCTCCGGCGGAGCGCCCCCGCAACGCCCAGCTTCCTCGGAACCAGCAGCCGAAGTGTCATAAGCCGACCCTCGTCGGCACTCGCATCACGCCATCCCTCAAGCCAGAGCACTGCTCGCGAATCAAAGGAACCACGAATGACCGACAAGACGATCAAGGTCGCCATCGCAGGCGTCGGCAACTGCGCCAGCTCGCTGCTCCAGGGCATCGAGTACTACCGCACGGCTGACCCTTCCGAGACCGTCCCGGGTCTCATGCACGTGGTCCTCGGCGGTTATCACGTCGGGGACACCCAGATCGTGGCCGCCTTCGACGTCGACGCCGAGAAGGTCGGGCTCGACCTGTCGAAGGCGATCTGGGCGAGTCAGAACAACACGATCCGTTTCGCCGACGTGCCGACCCTCGGCGTCAACGTCGAGCGCGGGCCAACTTTCGACGGTCTCGGCCGCTACTACCGCCAGGTCGTCGAAGAGTCGCCCGCCGCTCCGGTCAACGTCGCCGAGGTGTTGCGCGCAAGCGGAGCCGAAGTCCTCGTCGCCTACCTCCCGGTGGGATCGGAGGAAGCGCAGAAGCACTACGCCACCGCAGCACTGGAGGCCGGCGTGGCTTTCGTCAACGCCATCCCCGTGTTCATCGCCAGCGACCCCGTCTGGGCGAAGCGCTTCACCGACGCCGGCGTCCCCATCATCGGCGACGACATCAAGAGCCAGCTCGGCTCGACCATCGTGCATCGCGTCCTCACACGCCTGTTCGAGGACCGCGGCCTCGTGCTCGACCGTACGTACCAGTTGAACGTCGGCGGCAACATGGACTTCCAGAACATGTTGGAGCGCGACCGGCTCGAGTCGAAGAAGATCTCGAAGACGCAGGCCGTCACGAGCCAGCTGGACCGCGCCCTCAGTGCCAACGACGTCCACATCGGGCCCTCCGACCACGTCCCTTGGCTCGAGGACCGCAAGTGGGCCTACATCCGCATGGAGGGCCGCAACTTTGGCGACGTTCCCCTCAACCTGGAGCTCAAGCTCGAGGTCTGGGACTCCCCGAACTCGGCCGGCGTGATCATCGACGCCCTCCGTTGCGCCCGCCTCGGGCTCGACCGGGGGCTTGGCGGACCGCTCGTCGGCCCCTCCTCGTACTTCATGAAGTCACCGCCGGTGCAATACCACGACGACGAGGCCTACCGGCTCGTCGAGCAGTTCGCCGCCGGCGCCTGAGGCAACCTGGGGCAACCTGGGGCAGACCGGCGAGGCGGCGTTCGTCGCCCTGCCCGACCTGAACCTCAACGACCATCTTTCAGCCGGCAGTTGCGCCCGGCCAGTCGCTGAACCGCCGCCCCGAGATCTGTTCGTACGCACGGATGTAGCGCTCGCGGGTCTGGGCAATCACCTCGGCCGGCACCACCGGTGGCGCCGAGGCCTTGTCCCAGCCCGTCGACTCTGCCCAGTCGCGCACCGGCTGCTTGTCGAACGATGGCGGCGTGGCTCCGGGGTGCCAGGACTCGACGGGCCAGAAACG
>JBEKYM010000060.1:0-15529 GCA_049510975.1 Acidimicrobiales bacterium | reverse complement strand
TCACCGACATCAACCTGCCGGCTCGCTTCAGCAACGAGTTCAAGGGCGCCGAGTGGCTGGACGGTGCAACGGAGGCGGCTGTCGGTGCGCGCTTCCAGGGCGAGAATTCGCACCCGGCCCTCGGGACCTGGCAGACGACCTGCACCGTCACCGAATGTGACCCAGGACGGTCCTTTGCCTACGCCAACGGAGAAGTGGGCGAACCGATGGCAACCTGGCGGTTCGCCTTGGAGCAGGTCGACGGACAGGTCCGGCTCATCCAGTCCGCCCGCATCGGACCGGCGCGCTCGGGCCTCAGCATCGCCATCGACGCCATGCCGGAGAAGGAGGGACGCATCATCAGCCGGCGGCTGCAGGAGTTCCAGACCAACATGGAGGCAAACCTCGCCGGGGTGAAGCTGCTCGCCGAAGGCGCCGATGACAGGCCGGACGAGTCGTGAAGGTCGGTGTCTTCCTCGGCGGCGGGGACCCCGGATCGATGCAGCTCGCCATCGAGGCGGACCGACTCGGCGTCGACTCGGCGTGGATGCCGGAGTTCTGGGCCCACGATGCCCTCACGCCACTCGCCTACTTGGCGGGGAGGACGTCGTCCATCCGCCTCGGCACGGCCATCGTCCAAGTCGGAGCGCGGTCGCCCGCCATGCTGGCGATGTCCTCCATGTCCATGCAAGCGCTCTCGGGCGGCCGCTTCATCCTCGGGATCGGTGCCAGCGGACCACAGGTCATGGAGGGGTGGCACGGCGTGCCGTACGGATCACCGTTGCGGACGACCCGCGAGACCATCGAGATCATCCGCACGGTCGCGAGCGGCGACCGCTTGGACTACGACGGGCAGGTGTACCAGGTCCCGCTCTCCGGTGGGGCCGGGCGCCCGATGCGCTCCGCCGCGTCGCCGGTTGACATCCCCATCTATGTCGCCTCCCTCGGCCCGCGCAACCTCGAGCTCACCGGAGAGCTCGCCGACGGCTGGATCGGAAACTCCTTCCTGCCCGAACACGCCGAGGTCTTCCTCTCGCACCTCCGTGCGGGCGCAACGGGGGCGGGACGCTCGCTCGCCGAGCTGGATCTGTGCATCCCGGTCGCCGTCGAGTTCACCGACGATGTCGAGGGCGCCGGTCGCCGGCACGCCGATGGCTACGCCTTCACGATCGGGGCGATGGGATCAGCCACACAGAACTTCTACAACGACGCCTTTGCCCGGCAGGGTTACGCCGACGATGTCGCCGAGGTCCAGCGACTCTGGCGCGCGGGTGAGCGCGAGCAGGCGGCGGCTCGCGTCCCGCTCGAGCTGGGCCTCCAGACGAACCTGCTCGGGACGGCGGACATGATCGCCGAGCGAGTCCGCCTCTACCGCCAGGCGGGCGTGACGACACTCCTTGCCAAGCTCGGTGGCGACGCCGACGAGCGCCTCGCCAACCTCGAGCAGTTGCTGGAGGTCGTGGGAGCGACGGCCGAGCAGACGAAGGCACCGCAGACGCCACAGCATCCCTGACTGCGTCCGAGCCAGGTGTCTCCGGTGGCACGGACCTAGGCCCGAGGCAGAAGCCCGCATCCACGACGGCAGCTACGAGCTCACCACCTCCATCGCTCGGACCAACAGCTCTCGCAGGTTCGGTTCCGTCACGAGAGCAAGTGCCTCGTCCCAACTCAACCAACGCAACGGAGTGCTCGGGGACTCCGGTCGAGCATCCTCCGGTCGGCTCGTCTCGAGCAGGTAGCGCAGATCGGCGTGCTCGTGGGCCGGCTCGTCTTCACGCGCCGGCACCGGAACGACGGCGATATGGATGATGGAGCTGCCGGGAGCGCCGCCGGGCGGCGGGACAGGACGCAGATCTCCGAGCCCGGTCTCCTCCGCTGCCTCTCGGAGCGCGACAGCCAGCGGATCGGATTCACCCGGATCCCCGTGGCCGCCGACGTGTTGGAATCGGCTGAAACGCTCATGCCATCGCAGCAGCAAGCGGTCGCCGCCCTCCGAGACGATGAGCGCCGAGGCCGTCAAGTGCACCGGCTCCGACCGCGACCACGGGTCCTCGGCCACCCCGAGCACGTCGAGGAGCCGTCCCACATCCGCCAGCTCGCGATCGCCGCTCGGTCGATACGCGGCCACCGCCGCCGACGCCCGGTCGTCTCCTCGTGCTTCCACAGCCGCCATCATGGACGCCCCAGGCTCCAAGCGGCGAGGCGGCACCCGGCTCGACGAGCGGGCAGACTACGGCGATGGACCGCGGACTGGCCGTCTCGGGCATCGAACGCGAGAGCGCCCGCATGCTCGATCTCGCCACGGCACCGGGTGCGGACCTGGGCGCCCGAGTGCCGTCATGTCCGGACTGGGACTTCGACCAGCTCCTCGGCCACCTCGCCGGCGTCTTCAACTGGGTCGGCACCATTGTCGAGCTTCGATCGCAAGGGCCGCCGGCCGGGTCGGAGATCCCACCCCGAGGCAAAACCACGACTTCACCAGAGTGGCTGACGTCCCGCCGCCATCGTCTCCTGGAGGCGCTCCAGAGCGTGCCTGCCGACGCCTTGATCTGGAACTTCGGCCCGACTTCGCCCGCCGGTGCGGAGTTCTGGTGGCGCCGTCTACTCCACGAGACGGTCATCCATCGCGTCGATGCCGAGCTGGCGACCGGCTCGACCGTCTCATCCTTCGAGCCGTCGCTCGCCGCTGACACCGTTTCGGAGGTGTTCGCCCTCCTCCGGTTCAGCGACGTCACCGACGAGGACACGTCGACCCCGCATCCAGCGCCTGCTACCGGCGAGACACCTTCTTGCCTGGTGCACCTGCACGCCACCGATGTCGACGGCGCCGAGTGGACGATCGACACGGGTGCCCGGACGGTGTCGCGGCAGCACGCGAAGGGCGACGTCGCCATCCGAGGCAGCGCCTGGGCGTTGGCTCGCTGGTGCTGGGGGCGCCCGGTGGACGGCGAGATCGACACGTTCGGCGACCTCGGCCCCGCCGAGGCTTGGCGAGCCTCCGTCGTGTTCTGACAACCGAGGCTTGGCCGGCGTCGGTCGTCGCCTGACGAACCTCGGCGCTGTCGCCGCACGCGGATCCGCCGGTGCTAGACATCGGCGACTCGACGCGTCAGGGCGCCGACAAAAGGGGGCAGGCATGACCAGGGCTCGATCCACCCGAGGGCTTGGGAGTGCCCTCACACTTGGAGCAACCGCCCTGCTGGCCATGGGCGTCGGACTTGCTCCGGCCGGTGCCGTCGCAGCGACGAACACCGCCGGCCGTCACGGGAGCTCGGTCCAGCTCCGACCGGTCGGCATCCCCGCCCGGCTGCCCCTCGGGGCTCGAGTGCTCGGGGACGTTCCCGCCGGCGCGACCGTTCGCGCCGACATCGTCCTTCAGCCGCTCGACGGCTCAGCCCTGACCCAATACGCCACTTCGGTGTCCTCACCGCGCTCGGGCCTCTACCGCCACTACCTGTCGCCGGCAGCCTTCAGCCGGGAGTTCGCCCCGACGGCGACGACACGCCGAAGCGTGCAATCCGCACTCGTTTCCGATGGACTGCGCGTGCTCCCGGTTGCAGCTGACGGGCTGGTCATCCCCGTGGAGGCATCGGCATCGCGAATGGAAGCGGCGTTCCACACGGGGCTCGACACCGTGCGCCTGGAGAACGGCCGCCTCGGGCAGTGGGCAGCCGGCGCCCCCCGGCTTCCCGCTGATATCGCTGCGAACGTGCTCGCTGTTCTCGGTCTGAACGAGCTCGTCACACCGACGTCGTTCGCCACACCAAGCCCGACGCGCCCGGCGGCCGCCCTGAAAACCGCCCCGTCCGGCTCCTCCGCCGGCACGACCTCGGTGCGAGCGGCCGCGCCCCGCGTGGAAGCCGGAGACGGTGCGCCGGTGGCGTGTGCGGCCGCCGCCTACGCCGCCAAGCAGGAGAACTCCTTCACCGACGACGAGGTGGCGCACGCCTACGGGTTCGACGGCCTGTACTCCGACGGCGTGCTCGGGGCCGGCCAGACCGTGGCGCTGTTCGAAGAGGACGTCTTTGCCATGAGCGACCTGAAGTCCTTCGACGAGTGCTACCTCGGGGCAGACCACACGAACCAGGTGTCGCTCGTCAACGTCGACGGAGGCGAGCCGCCCGGCTACGGCGGAGGCGAGGCCACCCTCGACGTCGAAGACGTGTCCGCCTACGCGCCCGCCGCCCATATCGACGTCTACGACGCACCGAGCACGCTCATCGGATGGGTGGACGAGATGGCCGCCATCGTGAACCAGGATCTCGCCAGCGTGATCAACGTCAGCTACGGCTTGTGCGAAACCCAGATGCAAGAGGCGGCGCCCGGGCTCATCCAGACCGAGAACATCCTCTTCGAGGAAGCGGCACTCCAGGGCCAGAGCTTCGTCGTCGCCTCCGGAGACGCCGGCTCGGAGACGTGCTTCCGCAACGACACGACGAACACGTCCCTCTCGGTGAGCGACCCGGCCTCCCAGCCCTTTGCCATCTCCGTCGGTGGCACGAGCCTCAAGTCGCCGAGCGTCCCACCCGTCGAAACCGTCTGGAACGACGGTGGGTCCGGTGCGATCGGGGGTTTCGGTGAGAACGGTGCTGGCGGTGGTGGCATCTCGCAGGTCTGGCCGATGCCGGCTTGGCAGGCCGCTGCCACGACTCCCGGAATCGTCAACAGCTACTCGACCGGCTCGCTCTGTGGCGCCCCCGCTGGGACGGACTGCCGTGAGGTCCCCGACGTGACGGCGTCGGCCGACGAGCTGCACGGCGACACGATCTACTACGGCGGTGGCTGGATGACGATCGGCGGGACGTCCGCCTCCGCCCCCAAGTGGGCGGCCCTCCTCGCACTCACGAACAACTACTGCGCCACGTTGCACCTTGGGCCCGTCGGCTTTGCCAGCCCGGCGCTGTACCAGATCGCCTCCAACCCGGTCAGTTACGCGGAAGCCTTCAACGACATCACCGTCGGCACCAACGACGTGCTCGGCGCCCACGACGGCGCCTACCCCGCCACGGTCGGCTTCGACCTCGCCAGCGGGCTCGGCAGCCCACGCGCCACCGGCGAGAACGGCGCCCCCGGCTTGGCTTCACTGCTGTGCTCCGACGGCTCGTCGGACGGCTCGCACCCAAGCCTGAGCGCCATCTCCCCGAGCCACGGGAGCTACACGGGCGGCACCACCGTCACCCTCACCGGCACGAACCTCGCCAGTGTCACCGCCGTCCAGTTCGGGCCCGCCAGCGAGAGTGTCTCCCCGGGTGACATCACCGACGGCGGGACGCAGATCACCCTGGACACCCCTGCCTCGCCCACTCAGCCCTTCGACGGCGGCACTCCCGTCGGCGGTGTTCTCGTGCAAGTCTCGGGGACGAGTGGCACGAGTGCCCCGAGCCTTGCAGTCGAATTCCACTACCTCGCCGGCAGCGACTCGAGCCCTGTTCCCTCTGTCGACTACATCTCGCCGACCTCTGCCCCGAGTGGCAGCACCATCACCATCTACGGCAGCGGCTTCGAGGAAGGCCTCGGCGTCCACAGCGCCCCGACCGTCGAGTTCGGCGGTATCGCCGCCTCCGGCGTCACGGTCGTCTCCGACACCGAGCTGACGGCGCAGGTGCCGGCCCAACAGATCTCGACCGACTGTGCCACCGTCGCCGAAGGTGTGCCCGAGTCGAGCCTGTGCCAGGTGGAGGTGACGGTGACGAACTCGTTCGGGACGAGCGCCGTCCAGACGATCCTGCCGCCTCCGACCGGCCTCATCTACAACCTGTTCCTGCCGGCTCCCGGCACCGAGAACGTCCCCGCCGTGACGGAGTTCGACTACGCCCCCGCTCCGGTCATCTCGTCGGTCAGCCCGGACGAGGTCGGGTCGACGTCGCCGTTCGGGACCGACCCGTTCACGCCGCCGATCCTCACGGTCACGGGCACCGGCTTCAACTACTTCAGCCTGCAGGAGGTCGAGGCCAACGTGCCGAGCGACCCGCAGCTCGACCAGACGCTCTTCGTGGGGATCATCACGGCCACGACGGTCGAATTCGACGTGCCCGAGTTCTCGCCGGGATTCGGGCCGGCCGGGCACCGTGCCGACGTGCGGGCGGCGGGCGACTCACCGCCGACGAGCTTCCAGCTGAGCATCGTGTCGGCCGGCATCGAGAGCAACGTGGTCACCGTCCCGGTGGCGCCCGGTGGTATCTCGGTGAGCGCGCTGTCGGCTCACGACTCGTCAACGGCGGGCGGCCGCATCATCACGGTCACCGGCAGCAACCTCGAGGACGTCACCGGGATCGCCTACTACGGCACGAACGGCCTCGAGCTCCTCAGCACGACGACCGATCTGAGGGTCGTGTCGGACACCGAGCTGACGTTTCTCACGCCGGCGGCCGTCGCCGGGTCGGGGTTCATGTCGGTCTGCGATGCCTCGGTGTGTGCCGGTGAGCCCCCGACGACGTCGTTCGCCTACTACGAGTCGGTGCAGCCGGTCGTCACCGGGATCGCGCCGCCCACCGGATCGGCCGGCGGTGGTGAGGCGGTGACGATCGCGGGAACGGGTCTTGGCAGTGTGACTGCCGTCAAGTTCGGCTCGACGCTCACGAAGAACGTGAGCAACCCGCTCGACGACCTCGGCTACAGCACCACGGCGGTGAAAGCCGTCGTCCCACCGGGAACGGTCGGGGCACGCGTGGCCATCACGGTCATCACCCTGGCGGGAACGAGCCAACCGGCACCGGTCACCTTCACCTACGAGAAGGGAGCACCGGGAGCGCCTGTTGGCGTCGCCGTGCTGGCCTCCCCCGGCATGGGGACCGTCAGCTGGAGCCCGCCCGTGAACGACGGAGGCTCGCCCATCGTCGGGTACTCGGTCTCGGCCCACATCGCCGGCGAGGAGTCCCGTCCCGGGCTCTTCTCGCCGTACGTGAACGTTCCCGCCGGCGCCCGCTCCGTCGATCTGCCCGTGAGCCCGTATGTGCCCTGGGTGTTCCACGTGAAGGCCCGCACCGCGATCGGCTCGACGACCGCCATCGACCCGCACGCCATCGAGGTGACCCTCGGTGACGACGGGTACGCCGTGGCTGCCGCCGACGGCACGATCGTCGGCTACGGCGACCTCGGCGGGCTGCCTCCCGGGCAGGGCGGCACGAGCAAGCCGAGCCCGATCGTCGACGTCGCCGTTCCGCCGAATGCCAGCGGCTACTGGACCCTCGAAGCCGACGGGACCGTGAGCGCCGCCGGCACGGCCCGCAGCTACGGATCGTTGGCCCCGGACCGGCACACGACCCCGCTCGTCGCCCTCGTGGCCGGAGGTGGCGGTGCGGGCGGCGGTTACTGGATCGTGACGGCCGGCGGCGGGGTCTTCGGGTTCGGGGACGCCCACTCGCACGGGTCGGTCTCGCACCCGCTCGTGTCACCGATCGTCTCGGCCACCTCCACCACCGACGGGGGCGGCTACTGGATGGTCGGCGACACGGGCAACGTCTTCGCCTTCGGCGACGCCAGGAACGACGGCTCGCTCTCCGGCCACCACTTCACCGGTTCGGTCGTCGCCATCATCGCCAACCCGACGGGGAACGGCTACTGGGTGGTCACCTCGACCGGCGGCGTCTACCCCTTCGGCGGTGCCGAGCACCTCACGGGGCTGTCGTCGGCAACCTCGCCCGTCGTGAGCGCCACTCCGACGCCGGACGGGGGCGGCTGCTGGCTCCTCGAAGCCAATGGCTCCGTGCGTGTCGTCGGAGACGCGCGCTTCGAGGGTGAGCCGGCGCTCGAATCGAGGGCCGTCGCCGTCGCCTCGTGATGCTGGGCCGCCCGGTCGTAGCATCGTGGCCGCCGGGCACCGAGAGAAGGAGCAATGGTGGGCAACGAAGGTGACATCCAGCGGCGCAGGGTCCGGCGTTTGGTCCGGGAAGTCGTCTTTCCCCTCCTCTACCCGGAGACGGCGCCTCTCGAGGTGGCTGCCCACTTCGTCCGCGGCGAGCCCATCGAGGCCGGCGAGGCCTACGCCCGCGAGTTCAAGCCGTTCAGCGTCGGCCAGCCGTGGGGTGGCGCCTGGTCGACGGCATGGTTCCGCCTGAGCGGGACGGTGCCGCAGGCCTGGGCCGGCAAGCGTGTCGTCGCCCGCATCGACCTCGGCTACCGGGGGATGGTGGGTTTTGGGGGCGAGGGTCTTCTCTGGGACGGAGGGAACCCGGTGCAGGGCATCAACCCTCGCCACAACGAGACGACGATCACGCCGGCTGCCGCCGGCGGCGAGCCGGTCGAGCTCCACCTCGAAGCTGCCGCCAACCCCTATGTCCCCTGGGGCGGCATCGAGTGGCCGCTCCTGCTGCCGGACTACGAAGGGGCACCGTTGTACCGCCTCGAGCGGGCCGAGTTGGCCGTGCACGACCGCGAGCTGGAAGATGCCTGGACCGACCTGCGCGTCCTCAGCGAGCTGGCCGAAGCCCTCGGCGCCGGCGACTACCGCAGCGTCGAGATCGTGCGCACGCTCGACCGGGTCGCACTCGCGCTCGACTTCGGAGCGGTCCGCTCGTCGGTGCTGGCACAGCGCCCCGTCTGGCAGCCGCTGCTCGCCGCCACCGCCCCGGCCCACTCGCACGTCGCCACGGCAGTCGGCCACGCGCACATCGACTCGGCCTGGTTATGGCCCATCCGAGAAACCCGCCGCAAGTGCGCGCGCACGTTCTCGAGCGCCATCGCCCTCATGGACGAGCAGCCCGACTTCGTCTTCGTGTGCTCGCAGGCCCAACAGCACGCCTGGATGCAGGAGGACTACCCGAGCCTGTTCGCCCGCATGAAGGAGAAGGCCGCCGCCGGCCAGTTCGAGCCAGTCGGCTCGATGTGGGTGGAGCCGGACACGAACCTGCCCTCCGGTGAATCGCTCGTCCGCCAGCTCGTGTTCGGGAAACGCTTTTTCCTCGAGCACTACGGCATCGAGACGCACGACTGCTGGCTGCCCGACGCCTTCGGCTACTCGGCCAACCTGCCGCAGATCCTGCAGTCCGCCGGCGTGCGCTTCTTCCTCACCCAGAAGCTTTCCTGGAACGAGATCGACCGCTTCCCCCATCACAGCTTCTGGTGGGAGGGCATCGACGGATCGCGGGTGCTCGCCCACTGCCCGCCCACCGACACCTACAACGGCGAGTTCCAGGTGGCACAGCTGCTGAAGGGCCAGCGCGAGTTTGCCCAGCACGGCATCTCCGGCCGCTCGCTCTACGCCTACGGGTACGGAGACGGCGGTGGCGGGCCCACCCGCGCCATGCTCGACTCCTTCCGGCGGCTGAAGGACCTCGACGGGCTGCCGAAGGTGGAGCTGGGAACGGCGGCGGGTTTCTTCCGGGCGGTCGAGGCCGACGCCCTCGCCGCTGACGAAGCGCTGGCAGCCTCTCGCCCGGGAACCGTCGCCACGGCGCATGCCGCCGGCCCCGGCGGACTCCCGGTGTGGGTAGGCGAGTTGTACCTCGAGAAGCACCGTGCCGTGCAGACCACACAGGCGCACGTGAAGCTCGGCAACCGCCGATCGGAGGAGTTGCTGCGGGAGGCCGAGCTCTGGGCGGTGGCCGGACTGGCCGGCGACTACCCGCGCAGTGAGCTCGAGCGCGCCTGGCGGCTCGTCCTGCTGCATCAGTTCCACGACATGTTGCCGGGATCGAGCATCCACTGGGTGCACGAGGACTCGGAGGCCGACTACGCCACGGTCCGCATCATCGCCGAGGACGTCATCGAGCGGGCCTGCGGTGCAGTCGCTGCCCGCGTCGGCGAGGGCAGCGCGTCGGCCGCGAGCGTGCTCGTGTTCAACGCCGCTTCCCATGACCGAAGCGATCTCGTCGAGCTGGACCGGGCCGACCTCGCCGGCACGGGCCTCGACGTGGACGCCCCGCTCGTTGCGACCGCTGCCGGCAGCCAGGCGAGCGCCCAGCCCGTTCAGCTCCTCGCCGGCGGCAGGCTCGGGTGGCTTGCCTCGGTGCCCGGCTGCGGTTGGGCGCGCTACGAGCTCGCGCCGGCGCCGGCGGCAGCAGCGGCGACGACAGCCGGGTTGACGCCGGCGACCGTCCTGAGCGAGGCAGGTTGCTTCGTCCTGTCGAACGGCCGCCTGACCGCCCGCATCGAGCCCGACGGGACGGTCTCGTCGCTCCGCCACGACTCGACCGGCCGGGAGCTGATCACGCCCGGCCTGCAGGGCAACGTCCTCCAGCTCCACCATGACCTCCCGAACGACGCCGACGCCTGGGACGTCGACCAGGGAACCTTCGCCCGCGCCGTCGAACTGCGGGCGGCCGAGTCGATCGAGGTCGTCGAGGACGGGCCCGTGCGGGTGGCGGTCCGGGTGGTGCACCGCTTCGGCAGCTCCCGTCTCTCCCAGGACATCCGCCTCACCGCCGGCGGGAGGCGGCTCGAGTTCGCCACCGAAGTCGAGTGGGAAGAGCGGCATCGTTTCTTGAAGGTGGCCTTCCCGCTGGCGGTGCGGGCGCCTTCCGCCTCCTACGAAGTGCAGTTCGGCTACGTGCAACGGCCGACCCACGCCAACACCTCCTGGGATGCCGCCCGATTCGAGGTGCCGGCGCAGCGGTGGGCAGACCTGAGCGAGCCGGGGTGCGGCGCTGCTCTCCTGAACGACTGCAAGTACGGCTACGACATCCGCGGGTCGGTGATGCGTCTCTCGTTGCTGCGCGGCCCGACGTGGCCCGACCCCGATGCCGACAAGGGTTCGCATCGTTTCGCCTACGCCCTCATGCCGCATGCGGGCTTGGCGGCGTCGCTCGGATCCCCGGGCTCGATCGTCGACGAGGCGGAGGGCTTCAACCTGCGCCTACGGCCGGTTCCGGTGCCGGCAGCGGCAGCTGCCTGGGCCAGTGACGCCAGGTCGTCGCTGCCGGCGCGGGCGTCGGTGGTCGACGTGGCGGGGGCGATGGTCTCGAGCATCAAGCGTGCCGACGACAGCGACGCCGTGGTCGTGCGCCTCTTCGAGCCGGCGGGCTCCCACGGGCACGCTCGGGTTCACGCCGGGGACGGCGGTCTCTCCCCCATCGCCGGCGCCGCCCGCACCGACTCCCTCGAACGTGAGCTCGCCACGATCGAGGTTGGCGCCGGCGGCGACGTCGATCTGGAGCTTCGCCCGTTCGAGCTCGTCACGTTGAAGCTGACCGAGGGCTGAGCCGCCGGGGCGGGCGCCTTCAGTCCCGCAGCGGACGCTCCGGCGAGGTCGACCCGCCCTCGACGACGACAAAGGAGCTGTAGCCCGCCTCTTTCAAGGCGTCCAGCTGCAAGCGCATCTGCCCGCGGCGGACGACGAGGGCGGCGGCGCCCCCCGTCGAGCGCAGGCGGCGGGCGGTGTCGAGCACGACAGCAGCCTGCTCGTCCTCGGCGTACAGGACGGCGACCCCAAGGTCGGGCTGCTCGAAGCGAGCCATCTCGACGACCCGGTCAAAACCGATCGAGATGCCGCACGCCGGCACCGGCTTCCCGAGAGATCGGCCGATGAGGTCGTCGTAGCGGCCTCCGCCGGCGATCGAGCTCGGGTAGTCCGGGTGGGCGAACTCGAAGATCTGGCCGGTGTAGTAGCCCATGCCGCGCACGATCGTGGCATCGAGCCGGGAACCGATAGCGCCGGGAGGCGCCGCCGCCTCGAGTCGCTCCAGGCCTGCGATGGTCGCCTGCAGGTCGGACAAGACCGCCGACGGCAGGCCCGGCAGCAGGTCGCCAGCCCGATCGAGCGCTTCGGCCGGCGACTCGGCGCTGGCCAGCAGGCCGACGATCTCCTCGCAACGGCCGCCGACGAGATCCGCATAGCCGCGATCGGCCAGCTCCGCCTTGACGCCGTCCCAACCGATCTTGTCGAGCTTGTCGAGGGTGACGAAGAACGATCCGAGCGCCTCGTCGCTCACGCCGGCCTCGGAGGCGACGGCCGCCAGCAGCCGGCGATCGTTCACGCGCACGGTCACGCCTTCGATGCCGATGGCCGCCAGCGCCACGAGCGTTCCCTCGAGCAGCTCGGCTTCGGCGAGCACGCTCGGCTCTCCGATCGTGTCGATGTCGCACTGGGTGAACTGGCGGTAGCGGCCTTTCTGGGGACGTTCCGCCCGCCAGACCGACCCGATCTGCATCGCCCGGAACGGCGCCGGCAGCTTGCCGGAGTTGTTGGCGTAGAAACGCGTCAGCGGAACTGTCAGGTCGTATCGCAACCCGAGGTCGACGAGATCGCTGAGCGGCGTGCCGGCCGGAACGACGGGGTCGAGCCCTCGACGCAGGATGCGGTAGATCAGCTTCTCGTTGTCGCCCCCCTCGCCCCAGGAGAGGCGGTCGATGTCCTCGATGGAGGGGGTTTCGATGCGGCGGAACCCGAAGCGCCCGTAGCTGCGCGCCAACTCGGCGATCACTGCCTCCCGGCGGGCGACCGCCTCCGGAGTCAGGTCGCGGGTACCCCGCGGTGGGCCGTTGTCCATGGATACGACCTTAGGGTCAGGGAAGCGGGAACCCCGACCCGGAGGGGTCGCCGGTGCCCCAGGCGCTCGGGGCGGCCGGCGTTGCGGCGAAGCTGGCGGCGTCACAGGCCGGCGACGTCGTGTGGATGACCCAGAAGTAGTACGTGCCCGGCTGCGACTGCCCGAGGACGGCCGCCCCGCCGGTGGTGATGATCACCATGCCGAGGCAGTCGTCGGAGAGCTGATTCCAGCCGGCGATGACCGTCGGCTGGCCGGCGGCCTGGCTCACGCTGATCTCGCCGTAGCCCGTCGAGGGCCCCGGCGTCGTGGCGATGCTGCTGGCGCTCGCCGGCTCGCCGGACTGCAGCACCGTCTGCAGGGTCTGCAGGTTCTGCTCGACGACCGTGTCGCTGTCCTTCAGCGCCAGGAGTGGGCCGGTGATGGCCGTTTGCGCGTCGCTCGCAAGCCCGCAACCGGCACTGAGCATGCCGAGGCCGGCGACGAGCAGGCACTGTCTGAGGGCGCGCCGGCTCCGCCCGGCCCGCCGCTCGATCCGTCGTGGCATTGCTGCCCCTTTCCGCCTGACTACTTCCGCCGTATGTCCCGAGACGCCGGGACCACCCCAATCGAGGTGGCCCGGCGGTCCGAGAGCTCGGGGGAGAGGACTCGAACCCCTAATAACAGGGCCAGAACCTGTCGTGTTGCCGATTACACCACCCCCGAATGGGTGCTGAGAATGGTAACAGTTGGTCGGCGCCTCGCGGACCGAGGCCCAGGTGGGGCCGTATTCAGCCGCCGATCCAGCCGGTGTTCTCGTACCCGACGAAACGGCCGAGTCCGACGGCCACCGCCTGACCCCAGATCGTGCCGACGTCGTGCCAGAAGCTCCCCTTCGGCTCCGGCACTGCCGCGATCTGGGCGTGCAGGTGCTCGGCGGTGGCGAGCTCCTGCAGCCACTTCGTCTGCAGGGGGTCGGCGACGATGATGACCTTGGCGCCGGCCGAGCTCGGCAGCAGCCGGCGCGCCGCGCTCAGCTGGCCCGGGATGTCGGAGGCCGGAACCAAGCTCAAGTGACGGATGCCGTGCGCCCGCAGGTAGCTCTCAACCGAGGGGTCGGCCGTCGTGATCACCTTGGCGGCGCGCTTGGCGCGGTACAGCGAGACCGCCTCCTGGCAGCGCAACTTCAGATCGGCCGTGAGCGGCGTCGCTCTCGTGGCACTCCCGATGACGACAATGGCGGCTGCCGGCTTGACCTGAGCGAATGCCAGGGGCGATCTGGAGGCCACGACCACCTGGGCGGACGTGACGACGAGGTACACGAAGAGCACGAGGACGACGAGGTAGACCAGGCGCCGGAACCACCGGAACACCGTAAACAACACTCAGTCCCCCTGTACACGTCGGGCGCTGCTGCGGTGCGGTCAGTTGGCCCGGCCGCTGTCTCGCCCTGCCTGGAACGCCAGACTAGGCGCCGAGGCGGGCGAGGGTGAGGTCGAGTCGGCGAAGGGTTTCGGCCTGGCCGAGCACCTGCAGCGACTCGAACAGCGGCAGCCCGACGGTACGGCCGAGCGTGGCCACTCGAATGGGTGCCTGGGCTTTGCCGAGCTTGCGGCCATGGGCATCGGCGACGCTCGTGAGGATCTCCTTCAAGCCGCCGGCCTCCCAGCTCTCGAGCGCCCCGTAGCCCTGCCGGACGTCGCCGAGGATGGAGCCGGCCATGGAGTCGCCGCCGATGGCCTTGTCGAACGAAGCCTCCTCCACGACGAACTCGCCGGCAAAGAGCCACTCGAGGTATGCCGGCACCTCGCTCAACACCGCCACGCGCTCCTTGACGAGAGGGGCGAGCGCTCGCCACTCATCGGTGTCGTAGAGGGCGGTGCCGAGCTCGTCGCCGGTCTCGCTCGCCCAGGTCCGGCAGCGGTCGGTGAAGTCGCCGTCGCTGAGCTCGCGCAGGTAGACGCCGTTGAAATGCAGGAGTTTCTGGATGTCGAAGAACGCCGGCGAGTGGTTGACATCCTCGAGCCGGAACGCCTTCACGAGCTCGTCGCGAGTGAAGAACTCTCGGCCGTCGTCGAAGCTCCACCCGAGCAGCGCCAGGTAGTTGCCGATCGCCTCGGGCAGGTAGCCCTCCGCCCGGTAGTCCTCGATGGCGACGCGGTCGCGGCGCTTGGAGATCTTCTGGCGCTTCTCGTTCACGAGCACGGGCAGGTGGGCGAACAAGGGGAGCGGCAGGGCGCCGGCAGGAGCGGCTGCATTCAGCGCCTCCCAGATGAGCACCGCCTTCGGGGTCGTCGGCAGGTGCTCCTCGGCACGGATGACGTGGCTGATGGCCATGTCGCGGTCGTCGGCGACGACGGCGAGGACGAAGAGGGCGTCGCCGTTCGACTTCGCCACGACGAAGTCCTCGATCGTGTGATTGGCGAACTCGACGTCGCCCCGGATGACATCGTGCACGACGGTCACGCCGTCGTCGGGAACGGCAAAACGCAACGCCCTCCCCGGCCCCCGCTCCAACCCCCGATCCCGGCAGAAGCCGTCGTAGCCCGGGGTGGCGTTGGGCTTTGCTCGCGCCTCGACCGCCTCGCGGGTGCAGTCGCAGGCGTACATGTGGCCGGCGTCCCAGAGCTGGTCGAGCGTGGCGTTGTAGAGGGCTCCTCGCTCCGACTGGCGGTACGGACCTTCGTCCCAGTCGATGTCGAGCCAGATGAGTGCGTCCAGGATCCCCTGGTACTGCTCCTCCTGGTGGCGCTCGCGGTCGGTGTCCTCGATGCGGAGCACGAACACGCCGCCCTCGTTCTGGCGGGCGACGCACCAGTTGTAGAGCGCCGTACGTGCCGAGCCGACGTGGAAGTAGCCGGTCGGGGACGGGGCCATGCGGACCCGGACGGGTCGTGCCATCGGCGTCTCCCCGGCGCTCACCCCTCGACCGAGATGGCTTGCTTCGGGCACGACCTTACGCACTCCATCACCTTGCCTCGCAGCTCCTCAGGCGGTTCCTCGTTCAACACGTAGAGGAAGTCGTCGTCGCGCACCTCGAAGACCTCGGGCAGGATGCCCATACAGATGGCGTTCGACTCGCACAGGTCGTAGTCGACGATGACTCGCATGACGATGCCTCCTGATCGGGTGCCGGCGCTCATGGCCAT
>JBEKYM010000059.1:0-15700 GCA_049510975.1 Acidimicrobiales bacterium | reverse complement strand
TCCAGCCGGTCCCGGCGCCGGCGGGTAACCGCCGTATCCAGCCGGTCCCGGCGCGGGCGGGTAACCGCCGTATCCAGCCGGTCCCGGCGCTGGCGGGTAACCGCCGTATCCAGCCGGTCCCGGCGCTGGCGGGTAACCGCCATATCCACCTGGCGGGTAACCGCCATATCCACCCGGTCCCGGCGCCGGCGGGTAACCGCCATATCCACCGGGGCCTTGGGGCGGGTAACCGGGGTACCCACCGCCGGGGAAGGCGCCGTAACCACCGGGAGCCGGCGGCATGAAGGAGAGGGCGGATCCTGTCGGCGTGCTTCCCATCTGAGATGCCAGCAGCTGGATGTCAAAACCCTCTTTGCGGACACGGAGATCGATCGTCATCACGACCAGTACGGCGGCGACGAACGAGAAGATCAACATGTAGATCGCCAGCGAGGTCAGTGCGGACACGATGGCGGTAACAACGCCGCCTCCCTGCAGCAGCCTGGCGAGGAAAAACAGGATGATGAAATACACGACCATCGTGACCAAGCAGATGAGGCCAGCCAACACGAGCGTCCCGAACGTCGACCACCAGCTCCCCCGCACCAGCTTGAACGACCGCGCCAGTGCTTTGCTGCCGCGAACGTTCTCCAGCATGGCAACGGGGATGGCCAGGGCCATGCTGACGCCGAACCACAGAAGTCCGGCGAACTCGGCCAACGCGACGAAGAAGCCAAGGGGACCGAGGTGGGAGGCCAGCGCCGAGATGACGACGTAGATGATCTCGATGACGAACAACGTCACACCGATGATCAGCTCGATCCAGAGCACGGAGTGGAGGCGGCGGAAGCCGAACGACATGGCGTCGCGCCATCCCGCCGGCTGGCCGAGGTAGGCGTTCCCGACGATCCGGATCGCCATCGCCGTGATGAGGGCACCGACGGCGAACGCAAACAGTTCGAGGAGGATGAGGCCGCCGGCGAGGGTTCCGACCGAGCCGTCGCTCGTCGTCTGGCCAGTCACCGGGTTGTAGGACGAGCTGAAACCGTGAATGGCGGAGGAAACGATCGTCAGCGCGATCAGCACTGACACGATGGTCGCGACGACGGCCACCGGTAGGGCGGCCTTCACGAAGGTGAGGAAGTTGCGGCGGACGATCTTGATGGCGACGTCGATCCGCTCGCCGGCCCCAAGCGGTCGGAGCGCCGAGGCCTGCTGTTGCCACATGAGAAGTCAGCCTACGTGGGTACCGGCCCGGCACGGGTTATCCCCGCAAGGCTCGTGTGGTAGCAACATCGCCATGGCTCACGAGGAAACCACCGGCGCTCGTTCCAGCACCGACCGCCCCGACACCGACCACCCCGACCGAAACGCCACCCGGAACGAGCGGGGCGTGACGCCGCAGAGCGAGGACTTCTCCGCTTGGTACAACGAGCTCGTCCTCAAAGCCGAGCTGGCTGATCGTGGCCCGGTCCGGGGCACCATGGTCATGCGCCCCTACGGGTACCGCATCTGGGAGCTCATCCAGGCCGATCTCGACCGCCGCATCAAGGAGACAGGGCACGAGAACGCCTATTTCCCCTTGCTGATCCCGCAGTCCTATCTGAGGCGGGAGGCGGAGCACGTGGAGGGTTTCGCGCCGGAGCTCGCCGTCGTGACCCATGGCGGCGGCCGCGAGCTCGAGGAGCCGCTCGTCGTCCGACCCACCTCGGAAACCGTCATCGGCGAGTACATGGCCAAGTGGATCTCCTCCTACCGCGACCTGCCACTGCTCCTCAACCAGTGGGCGAACGTGATCCGCTGGGAGTTGCGGCCGAGGTTGTTCTTGCGGACGACGGAGTTTCTCTGGCAGGAAGGTCACACCGCCCATGCGAGCGCCGAGGACGCCTGGGCCGAGGTGATGCTCGCTCTCGGCATGTACAACGGGCTGGCCACGGAGGTGGCCGCTCTTGCTCCCTTCGTCGGGGAGAAGACGGCGAGCGAACGCTTTGCCGGGGCAGAGCGGACGACGACCATCGAGGCGATGATGCGGGATGGTCGGGCGCTGCAGTCGGGCACGTCCCACTACCTCGCCCAGAACTTCGCCCGCGCCTTCGACATGACGTTCCAGAACGAGGACGGCGAGCTCGAGCACTGCTCGACTACCTCGTGGGGCCTCTCCACTCGCATGGTGGGGGCCGTCATCATGGGTCACGGCGATGACAAAGGGCTGATCCTCCCGCCCGGCCTTGCTCCCCATCAGGTCGTCATCGTGCCGATCGGCCGTGGCGAGGAAGCCGCCGCCGCGCTGGCGGTGGCGCGCGATCTCGGCAGTCAGCTGACAGCTGCCGGCGTTCGCGTGAAGGTCGACGACCGCATGCAGCTCTCGCCCGGAAACAAGTTCAACGACTGGGAGCTGCGCGGCGTGCCGCTTCGCATCGAGCTCGGGCCCCGCGACATCGCCGCCGGCACGGCGCTCGTCGCCTCCCGGCTGTCGTCGGACCGTAAGGACAAGGCGACCGTGGCCTTGTCTGAGCTGACTGCGGACATCCCGGTCCGACTGGCAGCCTTCCGCGACGAGCTGTATGCCCGCGCCCTCAAGTTCCGGGATGACCATACGGTCAGCGTGGACACGTGGGAGGAGCTGGTTGCTGCTGTGGAGGTGGGTTTTGCGCTGGCGTTGTTCTGCGACGACCCGGACTGCGAGCAACGTTTGAAGGATGCCACGACGGCCACGCCTCGTTGCATCCCCTTCGACGGCGTGCCGGAGCAGGGCTCGTGCGTCGCCTGCGGCTCGCCGTCCGCCTACGGCACGCGCCTCGTGTTCGGCCGGGCCTACTGATCCTCAGTGCTTGCGGCGCCGTACGACTCGACCCGCAACTCTCACCTGCGGCGGGCGAGCAGCTCCTCGGCGATCTGCACGGCGTTGAGGGCGGCGCCTTTGCGGAGGTTGTCGCCGGCGACGAACATTGCCAGCGAATTCGGAGCGCTCTGGTCGATCCGGATGCGGCCGACGAGGGAGACGTCACCGCCCGCCACCGCCAGCGGTGTCGGAAGGTCGGACAGCTCGACTCCGGGTGCGCCGGCGAGCGCGGAGCGGGCTTCGTCCGGTGTGATCGGGCGCTCGAATTCGGCGTTGATGGTGTTGCAGTGGCCCGTGAAGACCGGCACCCGCACGCAAGTGCAGGAGACCAGCAGTTCCGGAATCGAGAGAATCTTGCGCGCCTCGTTGCGCCACTTCTGCTCTTCGTCGGTCTCGCCCGCCCCGTCGTCGACGAGCTTGCCGGCGATGGGCAGGACGTTGAAGGCGATCGGTCCGGGAAACTTGCTGGACGGCGGGAAGCTGACGGCCGACCCGTCGAAGGTGAGGGCAACCGCTTCGGGGGCGACCTTCTGGGCCTGCTCGTCGAGCTCGGCGACGCCGGCGAGGCCCGAACCCGAGCAGGCCTGGTAGGTGGAGATGACGACCCGGCGAAGCCCGGCCAGGTCGTGCAGCGGCTTCAGCACCGGCATGGCCACCATCGTCGTGCAGTTCGGGTTGCCGACGATGCCCTTCGGGATGGAGGCGAGCGCCTCGGCGTTCACCTCCGGGACCACGAGGGGAACGTCAGGGTCCATGCGCCAGGCGGACGAGTTGTCGATGACGATGGCGCCGGCCGCCACCACCCGGGGCGCCAGCACGCGGGAGGCGGCCCCACCGCAGGAGAACAAGGCGATGTCGAGGCCGGCGAAGTCGGCCGTCTCGGTGTCCTCGACGACGACGTAGCCGTCGCCCCAAGGCAGCGTCCGCCCGGCTGAGCGCGCCGAGGCGAAGTAGCGGATCTCCTCGACCGGGAAACCCCGCTCGGCCAACACCGACCGCATGACCCCACCGACCTGGCCGGTGGCTCCGAAGACGCCGACTCTCATGGCGTGATTCTACGGGCTGGCCATGCGGGGCTGGGGTTCGGCCGTGCGCCGGCGGGTGCTGGGCGGCGGGAGGGGGTTGCGGCTGCCGCATTCTGGGTGCACCTTTGGGACACATGTGTCCCGAAACGTCACCCAGAATCGCCGCCAGAGACCCTCGCCGGCGCATTCTGGATGGGTCGCGGGGACAGATGTGTCCCGCCGAACCATCCAGAAGAAACCACAGCAGCGCCGGCGCCGCAGCCGTCAGCCATCGAGCCCGAAGGCCTCGTGGAGGGCCTGCACGGCACGTTCGGCGACCTCGGCCCGGACCATGCACGAGATTCGGATCGGCGAGGTCGAGATCATCTCGATGTTGATGCCGGAGGCGGCGAGGGTCTCGAACATCGTGGCGGTGACGCCGGGGTGGGTCTTCATGCCGGCGCCGACGAGGGAGACCTGGGCGACGTCCTGGTCGGCGATGACCGAGACGGCCCCGAGGGAGGGGCGCATCGCCTCGGCGACTTCGAGCGACGCGGCCACGTCGTCCTTCGGCACGGTGAAGGAGATGTCGGTCGTGCCGTCGTGGGAGATGTTCTGCACGATCATGTCCACATTGACGGAGCGCTCGGCAAGTCCCCGGAACAGCGTGGCAGCGATGCCTGGGCGGTCGGCGACCCCGGACAGCGTGATCTTGGCCGACGACGTGTCGCTCGTGACGGCTGAGACGACCGGTTGCTCCATATCTGGGTCCTCCTCGGTGACGAGCGTGCCCGGCTCCCACGTGAACGACGAGCGTACGACGAGGGTGACGTGGTGGTTTCGGGCGAATTCGACGGAGCGCAGAGCAAGCACCCGGCCCCCGGTTGCGGCGATCTCGAGCATCTCCTCGAACGAGACGCGATGCAGCTTGCGGGCCGCCGGCACGATGCGCGGGTCGGCGGAGAACACCCCGGAGACGTCGGTGTAGATCTCGCACCGGTCCGCCCCGAGGGCCGCTGCCAGTGCCACCGCCGTCGTGTCGGAGCCGCCTCGGCCGAGCGTCGTGACGTCGCGAGCCGTAGAAACACCTTGGAAACCCGCCACCACCGGCACCGAGCCCGCCGCCAGGGCCTCACGGATGCGATCGCCCCTCACCTCGATGATGCGGGCTTTGGTGTGGAGGTCGTCGGTGATGATGCCGGCCTGGCTGCCGGTGAACGACGTCGCCGGTACGTCCCGCTCGGCGAGTGCCATGCAGACCAGTGCCATCGAGATGCGCTCGCCGGCGGTCCACAGCATGTCCATCTCACGTCCGGGGATGACCTTGGAGACCTGGTGGGCGAGGTGGAGAAGCTCGTCGGTCGTCTTGCCCATGGCGCTCACGACGACGACGACGTTGTCGCCGGCGCGTTTGGTGCGGGCGATGTGGTCGGCGACGGCCTTGATCCGATCGGCGTCTGCCACCGAGGTGCCACCGTATTTCTGCACGACGAGGGCCACGGCGACAAGCTACCTGGGTCGGGCGGCCGTCTCGGGTGACCGGCTGCGCCGGCGCGCGTGAGCACGGCGGGCGGCCGTGCCGGCGCCCCGCTTTCCCACACCTACCCAAGTACCGGTAGCCTCTGCGCCCGTGCCCAGCGACAAACGAGCCCGCCAGCGTGCCTTGCGCGCTGAGAAGCAGGCCATCATCCAAAAACAGCGCAAACGACGGAGCACGACGCGTCGCGCCGGGACGCTCGGCGCCATCCTCGCCGCCGTTGTCCTCATCATCGTGTTGATCCAGATCTCCGGCGACCACCACAAGGCCGCCGTCAAGAACACGACCACGAGCAGTTCTTCGACGACCACCACGTCGACGTTCCCCCCGCCGTCGACCCTTCCGCTCACAACGGCGGCCGTCGCTCCGACGTGTGCCCCGAAGGGGGAGACGAAGCGGGTGGTGTGGTTCACGAAGGCGCCGCCGGACTGCATCGGCGCGACGTCGGTGTGGGACGCCACCTTCGACACCTCACTCGGCGACGTCGTCGTGCAGATGAAGGCGGCCGCTTCCTATGCCGCCGTCAACAACTTCGTCTTCCTCGCCCAGTGGAACTATTACAACGGGACGTTCTTCCACCGGGTCATCCCGGGCTTCGTCGTGCAGGGTGGCGATCCGGCAGGGACCGGAACCGGCGTCCCCGCCGGCTCGAAGCAGACCGTCGGCTTCCCGGGCTACACCTTTACGGGGAACTTCCCGCCGGAGTCGTGCACGAAGACGGTGACGGCGGCTTGCTACCAGCCAGGTGACTTCGTCATGGCCAACAGCAACTCGGATTCGAGCGTGCAGAACGCCAGCACCGACGCCAGCCAGTTCTTCTTCGTCCTGCCGGGCGGGCAGAGCACGCTCAACGGCGAGCCCACCTACACGATCTTCGGCAAGGTCGTGTCGGGTATGAGCGTGGTCGAGAAGATCGGCGCCGACGGGTCCTCCGGTGGCACCCCCACCGTCAAGGTGTATCTGTTGAAGGTCACCCTCAAGCAGGTCAAGGCCTAGGAGGTCAGCGTGGCGACCGAGTTCCCGCCGGCGGATGGTTCCGCCCCGAAGAAGCAGCGCTTTTCCGGTCCGCCAGCGATGGGCATCGACCTGTCGAAGCGCTACAGCGCCGAGATCGTGACCACGAAGGGAACGATGCTGTTCGCACTCGACGCTCTGGCGGCGCCGAGAACCGTCAACAACTTCGTCTTCCTGGCGCGGTACCACTACTACGACGGCATCTTCTTCCACCGGGTGATCCCCGGTTTTGTGCTGCAGGGGGGCGACCCCGAAGGCACCGGCGCCGGCGGTCCCGGCTACCGCTTCGAGGACGAGCTGCCGCCGGCGGGCAAGTACCAGATCGGCTCGCTTGCGATGGCGAACGCAGGCCCGGACACCAACGGCAGCCAGTTCTTCGTCATCTCCGGTCCGGACGGAGTGCGGCTGCCGCCCCTCTACTCGTACTTCGGCCAGCTCGTGACGGGCCGGGACGTGCTCGCTGCGATCGACAAGATCGGGACCGGTTCCGGGTCACCCCGCGAGCGGGTCGTGATGGAGTCGGTCACCATCACCGAGGCGGACTGACAACTCAGCGCTGCAGGTCCCCGATCGAGCCGGGGTGGCCATCGAGAAAGACGGAGACGTCGCCTTGTCCGGCGGTCCGCCAGCCGCCGCCGGGTTCGCGGATGAGCGCGGTTCGTTCCGGGATGCCGACGACGGCCACGCCGGCCGGTGCCAGCGCGAGCGTGCGCCAGAGCAGGCCGGCGCCGCCGCCGTCGTGGTGCGGCACGATGGCGACCTGCTCGATGAGCCCGAGCCCGACCGTGTAGGCGCCACCTCGTGGGTCGACCATCGGGTCACAGAGCACCATCGCCCCAGCAGACGATCCAGCGATGACGGCGCCTCCACGCCACGCCTCCGCCAGGGCCTCGAACACGGCCGAGCCTTTCAGCACCGAACGGAGATGGAGCGGCGAGCCGCCGGACAGATACAGGTAACGGGCCGCTCGCACGACGGCTGCGTGCTCCTCCTGACACGCGTCCGCGTGGCTGAGCACCATGAGGCCGGTGACGTGGCCGCCGAGCGTGCCGAACCACGCTTTGGCAGTCGCCACCGCTCGCTCGGGGTGCTCGTAAGCGGCTGCGGTCGGTAGGACGACGACGTCGGTGCCGCCGGAGCGCGCCAGCAGCTCGGCGTCGAACTCGCATCCGGGCTGCCACTCCGCACCACCGACGAGCGCCAGGGTGCCGGCGATCTGCTTGTCGACCACTTCCGCGCGCAGGTCGGGTCCGTCGCCGCCGGCGGCTACGTCACTCACGCTCTGGTCCTTCGTGCCTCGTCGGGCTGGTAGAAGGTGGCGCCAGTAATCGTCGTCGCCGTCGTTCCGATGATCCAGACCCCACCTTTCGGGGCATCGGGCCGCGTGCCGAGGTCGACGCCGAGCCGGTGGAGGCGCTCGAGGATGCCCCAGATGACGTCCCCGTGCGTGCAGGCGGCGATCGGGCCTCCAACGCCCGATGGCGGGTCGAGACGCGCCGCCAGCTTCCGCAGCTGATCGAACGCGTGGTCCGCGTCGGAGCCTTCGTCCAGCCACTCCGCCTGCACGACTTCGAGCTTGCTCGCCTCCGCCAGCGGCTCGACCGTCTGGCGACAGCGGACGGCAGGGCTCGACAGCACGCGTGACGGCCGCCGCCCGCCGAAGTCGCCGAGGTGGCTGGCGATGACCCGAGCCTGCTCGATGCCGCGCTTGGTGAGTGGACGCTCGGAGTCGGGCGGCTGCCATCGCTCGCGGTTCTCGGCCTTGCCGTGCCGCACGAGATAGAGCGTCGGGATGACCCGCCGTTTTGGCGGGGCCGGCTGGCGCGTCGGCGTCATCCGACCCCGCTCACGCCGATGGCAGAGCCGAGCCCGAAGGTGATCGCCCCGGCGGCAGCACAGATGAGGAGCTGGCGCAGGGCCGAGAACCACCAGTCGCGTCCCGTGAACAACGAAAGCAGGCCGCCGACGATGAGGGCGGACACGCCGGCGATGGCGACGGCTGCCAGCGTCGCACCCGTGCCGCGCGAGAACAGGAACGGAAGCAGCGGCATGAAGGCGCCCACGGCAAAGGTGACGAACGAGGAGACGGCCGCCTGCACTGGCTTGCCGGTGGAGCTCGGGTCGATGCCCAGCTCTTCCCGGGCGTGGGTCTCGAGGGCCGTCTGCGGGTTCGACATCATCTCTTTGGCAACCTGACGAGCGAGATCGGGGGGCAGCCCGCGCGTCTCGTAGAGGTGAACGAGCTCGCGCAGCTCGCCTTCGGGCCGGCGCTCGATCTCGCGGCGCTCGATCTCGATCTCGCGCTGGAAGAGCTCGCTTTGGGCGCGCATGGAGATGTACTCGCCCGCTGCCATGGAGAACGCACCGCCGAAGAGGCCGGCCAGCCCGGCGAGGCGAACCAGGCCGGAGGCGGAGCTGGCGCCGGCGATCCCGAGCACGAGCGAGGTATTGGAAACGAGACCGTCGCTGATGCCGAACACCGCCGCCCGAGCGCCTCCGCCGGAGATGTCGCGGTGGTGGTGCTCCGGTTGCACAGCCTCGTGCCGGTGCGCGCTCGCGCTTCGGCGCTTTTTGCCGGCAAGGCGGTTCGAGCTCGGGTCGCGCGGGGAGCCGCCCACAGGTAACGGTCTAGTCCCACTGCACAGTTGAAGCTGCACCGTGAGGGTGTTTCCCGGTGAATTCTTGCCCACCTTGCCGTTCCGACCAGCCTCGTGGCTCCAGATCGGCCGATTGGCCGCGGACCATGACGACCGGTCGGGGCCTACACTTCGCTTCGCTTATGGACGCCACCGTGATGTCGGAGACCGACCTGCACGACGAGCTCCGCCAGCTCGTTCTCGCCCGGGGGTACGAGCGGCGAGAACAGCCGTTTCCGCTTTCCTCCGGCGGTATGAGCCACGACTACGTGGATATGCGCAGAGCCGTGGCTCGCGGTGCCGATCTGCGCACCGCCGGCCTCGCCGTCGTCAGTGCGCTCGCCCGTCACGGCGTCGTCTTCGACGCCATCGGCGGCATGACGATGGGGGCCGACCCGGTCGCTCACGCCGTGGCCCTGTTGACCGACGGCAGCTGGTACTCCGTTCGCAAAGCCGTGAAGGACCATGGCCGCCAGCAGCGGGTCGAGGGCGCGACGATCGGGCCAGGCGTGCGCGTCGTCGTGATCGAGGACACCGTCTCGACCGGCCGATCGCTCTTCGATGCGTACGAGGTCGTGCGCGACACCGGCGCGGAGATCGTGGCCGCCTGCACGATCCTCGACCGGGGCGAGGCGATCGCCCCCCGCTTCGCCGAGCTGGGCGTTCCCTACGTGGCGGTGCTCAGCTACCGCGACCTCGGCATCGAGCCCATCGGCGCCGGCGAGGCGAACTCCGGCGAGGCGAGCGCCGGCCCCGCTGGGCCGGACACCTCGGCCCCATCGACGAGCGGCTAGACGTCGTGGCCCGCGACACCGGCACCGAGGGGTAGGGCGCCGGCGTGGACATTCTTGACATCATCCTGGTCGTCATCGTGCTGGCAGCCGCCGTGCACGGGCTGCGGCTGGGAGCGGCGGTGCAAGTGTTGTCGTTCCTCGGGGGCTTCGTCGGCCTTGTCCTCGGCATCGTGCTCATCGTCGCCGCCGAGCCTCACCTCCACGGAGTCTTCGTGCGGACCTTCGTCTCGCTGCTCCTGCTGCTCGTGCCGGCCACGATCACCTGGGGCATCGGGCGCCAGTTCGGCGCCAAGATCTGGCGGCACCTGAGAGGACATCCCATCGCTGCGGTGGATGCCGGCAGCGGGGCGGTCATCGCCGTCGCCGGCACCCTCGTGATGGTCTGGCTGCTCGCCTCGGTGCTCGCCAACAGCCAAGTGGGCGTGATCTCCAGCCAGATCGAGAACTCCCAGGTCGTGCGCCTCGTCACCCGGGTGATGCCGCCACTTCCGAGCGAGCTCGCCAACAAAGCGTGCCTGCTCGATCAGACAGGCCTCCCCATCCCCTGCATTGGCATTGCCCTGCCGGCGAGCCCCGTGGCGGCGGCAACGGCCGCCGACGTGCGGCGGGTGGTGGCGGCTGCGGGCCGATCGACCGTACAGATCGTCGCCCAGGGCTGCGGCAACGTCATCGTGGAGGGTTCCGGCTTTGTGGTGGCGCCCGGGCTCGTTGTCACGAATGCCCACGTCGTGGCCGGCTCGAGCAACATCACCGAGTACGACGGCGTCCAGTCCGAGCCGGCGACGCCGGTCCTGTTCGACCCGAACTACGACCTGGCGGTGCTTCGCGTGCCGGACCTGACCGTCCCCCCGCTGGCCCTCGACAGCCAGTTCGTCGGGCGTGGGACGAAGGCGGTCGTGCTCGGTTTCCCCGGCGGTGTCTCGCAGCTCAACGCCCAGCGGGCCGGCGTGCTCCTCCGCTTCGACCCGGAGTCACCCAACATCTACGACACGTCCAGCACGCAGCGCCAGATCTACGAGTTGCAGGCACTCGTACGGCCGGGCAACTCCGGCGGCCCGCTGGTCGAGCCCGACGGCGAGGTGATCGGCGTCGTCTTCTCACGGGACTCCACGAACACCGAGATCGGTTTCGCTCTCGCTTCGCCCGGCGTCCTGCAGCGCGTCCGCCTCGCCGAGGGCCGGCCGGGCGGATCGAGCGTCGCCACGGGGAGCTGCATTACGGGCTGACGCCCAATAGGGCGTCAACATCGCCGGCGCCCGACACGAGCGTCAACATCACCGGCGGCCGGCGCGACCCTCAACATCGCCGGCCCCCGACGCGAGCGTCAACATCGCCGGCGGCTCGTCGGCCATGATGTCGCCGTGGCTTTGCGCATCGAGGACTATGGGCTCATCGGCGACACCATGACCGCCGCCCTCGTCGGCAGGGACGGCTCGATCGACTGGTGCTGTCTCCCGCGTTTCGACTCGGCCGCCTGCTTCGCCCGGCTGCTCGGCAACGAGGACCACGGTTACTGGCGGATCGCACCGAAGGCGAGCCCTCCTCCCGGCAAGGGCGACCCCCTGCTCGCCACCCGCCGCCGCTACATCGGCGACTCCCTCGTCCTCGAAAGCGAGTGGGATCTCCCCGAGGGCTCCGTCCGCATCACCGACTGCATGACGGTGCGAGACGAGTTCCCGCAGATCGTGCGTTTCCTCGAGTGCACGAAGGGCTCGGTCGACATGCGGATCGACTTGAGCATCCGCTTTGACTACGGCGCGGTCATCCCCTGGGTCCGCCACATCGACGGCACGCTCGTGGCCATCGCCGGCCCGGACGCGGTGGCCCTGTGGTCGCCGGTGCACGGTCACGGGGAGGGAATGTCGACCGTGGCCGAGTTCGTCATCCGGGAGGGCCAGAGCGTCCCGTTCGTGCTCAGCTACTTCAACTCGACGAACGACTCGCCCCGGCCGATCGACGCCGCTTTCGCCGTCAACCAGACCACGCGTTACTGGCAGGACTGGGCGCAACTCGACGGTCTTGCCCTCGGCGAGTGGCAGGAGCCGGTTGTCCGCTCGCTCATCACCCTGAAGGCGCTCACGTACCGGTCGACCGGTGGCATCATCGCGGCGCCGACGACCTCGCTTCCCGAGAGCCTCGGCGGCAACCGCAACTGGGACTACCGCTACTCCTGGCTGCGCGACGCCACCCTGACGCTGTCGTCGCTCATGGCTGCCGGCTACGCCGAAGAGGCAACGGCGTGGCGCGACTGGTTGCTGCGAGCGGTCGCCGGCGAGCCCTCGAAGCTGCAGATCATGTACGGCCCGTCCGGCGAGCGGAACCTGCGCGAGTACGAAGTGCCTTGGCTGCCCGGCTACGAGGGCTCAGCGCCAGTGCGGGTTGGCAACGCCGCCGCCGACCAGTACCAGCTCGACGTCTACGGCGAGGTCATCAGCGCCCTGCACGAAGCCCGGCGCCTCGGCATTCCCTCCAGCGAGCCGGCCTGGGACCTCGAACGAGCCATCCTCGACTTCCTCGAATCCGGCTGGAAGCAACCTGACGACGGCATCTGGGAGGTGCGCGGACCGCGGCGGCACTTCACCCATTCCAAGATGATGGCCTGGCTGGCCGTCGACAGCGCCGTGCGCGACATCGAGGAGTTCGATCTCGACGGTCCTCTCGACCGCTGGAGGGCGCTGCGCGACGAGATTCATGCCGAGGTGCTGGCGAAGGGATACGACGCCGAGCGCAAGACGTTCACCCAGTACTACGGGTCGCAGGAGCTGGACGCGAGTGTGCTGATGGCACCGTTGGTGGGTTTCTTGCCGCCGTCCGACGAACGGATCATCGGGACCGTCGAGGCCATCCAGCGCGAGCTCACCCAGGACGGCTTCGTGATGCGCTACGACTCGACGAACTCCGAACACGTCGACGGATTGAGCGGCCGCGAGGGCGCGTTCCTCGCCTGCTCGTTCTGGCTGGCGGACGACCTGCACCTCATCGGGCGCCACGACGAGGCGGTCGAGCTCTTCAAGCGCCTCGTCGCTCTCCGCAACGACCTCGGGCTGCTCTCGGAGGAGTACGACCCGATCGCCAAGCGCCAGGTGGGCAACTTCCCGCAGGCCTTCTCGCACGTGTCGCTCGTCAACACGGCCGTCGGGCTCTTCCAGGAGCACCTCGGCACCGGCATGACCCATCGCGAGCGCCTGCTGGGCGTCACCGTGCCGCTGCGGCGGGCGCGGCGCAAGCGCCACGGCCCGTCGCGTGACCGCCTCGGCCTCGGCCACTAGATCGGCCATCATGGGGCACGACGGTTCAGCCAGCCGCGGCGTCACGCCCCCGCACGTCCTCGCCGGCGGCACCACAGCAGACCGGCTCACAGCTCGCACGTAGGTCAGACGTAGGTCAAAGGAGACAACGTTGAAGGCGATCACGATCCTTCCCGGGACAGCGGGAAGTGCACAGCTCGACGACTTTGCCGAGCCGCCCGAGAGCGACGGGCCCGTCCTCGTCGATGTGCTCGCCGTCGGCATCTGCGGCACGGACCTCGAGATCTCGGCCGGAGAGTACGGCTGGGCGCCGCCGGGTCACAAGCGCCTCGTCCTCGGGCACGAGTCGATCGGGCGGGTGGCAGAGGCGCCCGCCGGAGCTCCCGTGGCGGTCGGCGACTACGTCGTCGGCATCGTCCGCCGTCCCGACCCGGTGCCGTGCTACAGCTGCGCGGCGGGCGAGTGGGACTTCTGCCGCAACGGCCAGTACACCGAGCACGGCATCAAGGAAGTCGACGGTTTCATGCGGGAGCGTTACCGCGCCGAGCCCGACGCCGTCGTCAAAGTGGATCCGACGCTCGGCCGCCTCGGCGTCCTCCTCGAACCCACGAGCGTCGTGGCCAAGGCCTGGGAGCAGGCCGAGCGTGCCGGCAACCGCGCCAAGTGGGAGCCGTCGCGAGCGGTCATCACCGGCGCCGGCCCGATCGGCCTCCTGGCGGCCCTCATCGGCGTGCAGCGTGGCCTCGAGGTCCACGTCATCGACCAGGTGACGTCCGGTCTGAAGCCGGATCTGGTCGCGGCCCTCGGGGCGACCTATCACACCGGCAAAGTCGAGGATGCCTGCGCCTCGCCCGACATCGTCGTCGAGTGCACGGGCGTCGGTTCGCTCATCTTCGACGCCATGGACCACCTCGCCCCGGGCGGCGTGCTGTGTTTGACGGGCGTCTCCGGGGCGGGCCGAACACTGTCGATCGACGCCGGCGGGCTGAACCGCGACATGGTGCTCGAGAACGAGTGCGTGGTGGGGTCGGTGAACGCCAACCGGCGCCACTACGAGGCAGCCGCCGAGGCGTTGGCCAAGGCCGACAAGGGCTGGCTCGCCAAGCTGCTGACACGCACGGTGCCGGCGGAGGAATTCGCCAGCGCCCTGCAACGTGACCCGAACGACGTCAAAGTCGTCATCGAGATGGGAAGTGACCACTAAATGCCAGTCATCGACCACATCCCACCGACGAGGGGTCCGAAGGACCGCTTTCAGCGCCGTTACAACGAGATGAAGCGGCTGGCCATGAACCTGACGAGGGAGGACCTAGAGCGGCGCCGGCCGGATCTCGCTTTCAACCCGGTGCTCGTGCTCATCGCCTCCTATTTCGAGGTCGACAACATCGGTGCCGTCCTCAAGGCTGTGCCTGCCGAGGTCAACGGGCTCAAGACTTCCACCCTCGTCGTGATCGACGGCGGCGACGACGGCACGGAGAACGTCTGCGACGAGTATGAGGCGTATTGGGCAAAGTTCCCGATCAACCTCGGCCATGGCGTCGCCCTCCGGCTCGGTTACGAGCTCGCCATCGCCAAGGGCGCCGAGTACGTCGTCACCCTCGACGCCGACGGGCAGAACGACCCGCAAGAGATCCCCGACCTCCTCGGGCCGGTCGTCGACGACGACTTCGACTTCGTCGTCGCCAGCCGGCGCCTCGGTGTCGACGAGACCGGCGCCAACTCTGGCGACCAGCTGCGAAAGACCGGTGTCCTCGTCTTCGCCGCCGTCATCAATCGGCTCACGAAGCAGAACTTGACGGACACGTCGAATGGGTTTCGTGCTTTGCGGATCGACGTGTTGAAGGACGTCCTGCTGGAGCAGGACCAGTACCAGACGGCCGAGCTGATCATCAGCGCCGCCTCGCGGGGTTGGCGGATCGGCGAGCGCCCGACCGTGTGGCACCCGCGCAGCTCGGGGCGCTCCAAGAAGGGAAACAACCTCCTGTACGGGCCCCGATACGCCTCGGTCATCGCCCGCACCTGGCTGCGGGAGCGCCAGTCACGTGCATAGCGGTGGATCCGCCCGGGAGGTGAGCGGCTCGCCATGACGATCCGCCTCGCCCCGGGCGTGCTCGAGATCGACACCCTGCTCGGGGGGTGGGAGCGCATGACCGCCGGCTACCTCATCGAGGGCGAGCGCCCCGTGCTCGTCGAAACGGGCAGCCAGAGCTCCATCGACACCCTCCTCGCCGCCCTGGCAGAGCTCGGGGTCGGCCCGAACGACCTCGCCGGCGTCGCCGTCACCCACATCCACCTCGATCACGCCGGCGGAGTCGGCGACGTCGCCCGGGCGTTCCCGAACGCATCCGTCTACGTGCACCCGAAGGGTGCCCGCCATCTCGTCGACCCGGAGCGGTTGGTCGACTCGGCCTCCCGCGTGTACGGGCCGCTCCTCGACTCGCTCTACGGGCGCCTCGACCCGACTCCGGCGGAGCGGATCGTCGTGCTCGAGGACGGCGACGAGATCGACATCGGCGGCGGCCGGAGCCTGCGGACGATCGACTCTCCCGGGCACGCCAAGCACCACGTCGGCCTGCTCGACTCCGGCAGCGGTTACCTGTTCGCCGGCGATGCCGTCGGGGTGCGCCTGCCCGACGGGGGCATGCT
>JBEKYM010000058.1:0-17122 GCA_049510975.1 Acidimicrobiales bacterium | reverse complement strand
GCCGGCGCCAACCGTGTGCACAGGGTGACCGCACAGGCCGAGTTAGGTCACTCTGTGCTCACAGTTCGCCGACCCAGCCCCGCCGAGCCCACGCCGGCGCCAACCGTGTGCACAGGGTGACCGCACAGGCCGAGTTAGGTCACTCTGTGCTCACGGTTCGCCGGCGACGCCAGCCGCCGGCCCGACCAGACCCCTCAGGAACGGGTGCGCAGCAGCTCGGCGACTCGGAAGGCGAGATCGATGGACTGGCGTGCGTTGAGGCGCGGGTCGCAGGTCGTCGTGTAGCGCAGCGGCAGCTGCTCCTCGAGGATGTCGCCGATGCCGCCGAGGCACTCGGTCACGTTGTCGCCCGTGAGCTCGATGTGGACGCCGCCGGGCCACGTACCGATGGAGCGATGCACTTCGAAGAAACCGTGAATCTCTCCGAGCACATCGTCGAAGTGGCGCGTCTTGCGGCCCGACTCACTCGCGAAGGTGTTGCCGTGCATCGGGTCGCACACCCAGGTCACAGGGTGCCCGGCATCCGTCACCGCCTGCACGAGGGGTCGCAGGGCCGAGCGGACGCGATCGACTCCCATCCGGGTCACGAGCGTCAGCCGGCCTGGTCGCCGCTCGGGGTTCAAGTGCTCACACAGGCGCAGCACGTCACCGACCTCTGTGGCCGGGCCGAGCTTCACGGCGATCGGGTTGCCGATGCCGCGGGCGAACTCGACATGGGCACTGTCGATCTGATGGGTGCGCTCGCCGATCCAGAGCAGGTGGGCCGAGCAGTCGTACCAGTCTCCCGAGAGCGAGTCCTGGCGAGTCAGGCACTCCTCGTAGTCGAGCAGGAGCGCCTCGTGGCTCGTGAACAGGTCGACCTGGTGGATCGGGGAGTCGGCCGTGAGGTCGACTCCGCATGCCTGCATGAAGCGCATCGCACGATCGATCTCCTCGGCGATGGCCTCGTAACGCCGGCCCTCGGCGCTGGAGACGACGAACTCCTGGTTCCAGGAGTGCACATGGGACAGGTCGGCAAAACCCCCCTTGGTGAACGCCCGCAGGAGGTTCAACGTGGAGGCCGACTGGTGGTAGGCCCGCAGCATCCGCTTCGGATCCGCCACCCGTGCCGAGGGGATGGGCACGTCGTCGTTGATGATGTGGCCGCGGAACGCCGGCAGCTCGAGGTCACCGACGCGCTCGGTCGGCGAGGACCGCGGCTTTGCGAACTGGCCGGCGATGCGGCCGACCTTCAGCACGGGCACGCCCGAGCCGTAGGTCAGCACGACGGCCATCTGCAGGATCACCTTCAACTTGTCCCGGATGGCGTCGGCGGAGAAGTCGTCGAAGGACTCGGCACAGTCGCCCGCCTGCAGGAGAAACGCCCGCCCGTCCGCCACCTGAGCAAGCGCACGGGTCAAACGCCGCGCCTCACCGGCGAAGACGAGGGGAGGAAGCTTCCGCAGCTCGGCGTGGACCTCGTCGGCGACGGCCGGGTCAGGCCAGGTCGGCAGCTGCGTCGCCTCGTAGTCGCGCCAGGAGGCGGGGTGCCAGCGGGCAGCCGCCGTCTCCTCTGTCGTCTCCAGGGCGTCCATGACCGCAAGGTTAGAGCCAGCGGGAAGCTCGTCGGGCAGCGTCTAACCTCGGCGGATGCGACCGTTTCGCTTCGGTGTGCAGTACTCGAACGCCCCTCACGGGCAGGCTTGGCGAGACGAGGCGCGCAAGCTCGAAGACCTCGGGTACTCGACGATGTTCATCCCGGATCATTTCGGCGACGAATGGGGGCCGCTCGTCGCCCTCACGGTTGCGGCCGAGGCAACCCAGCAGCTCAAGGTGGGCTCCCTCGTCCTCGACAACGACTATCGGCACCCGCTCGTCCTCGCCAAGGAGCTGGCGACGCTGGACCTTGTTTCAGAAGGGCGGTTGGAGGCGGGCATCGGAGCAGGATGGCTGCGCACCGACTACGACCAGTCCGGCATGACCTACGACGAGCCCGCGACTCGTGTCAGCCGCCTCGAGGAGAGCGTGCAGCTCCTCAAGCAGCTCTGGGGTGGCGAGCCCGTCACGTTCTCGGGAGAGCACTACCAGGTCACCGATGCGACCTGCGCACCGAAGCCACACACTCCCGGCGGCCCGCCGTTGCTGATCGGCGGGGGCAGTCGCCGCGTACTTCGCCTCGCCGTCGAGCACGCCGACATCATCGGCGTCAACCCTCGCCTCAGCTCCGGCGCCATCGACGCCGAGTCGATCGCCGGCACGGCACCGGCCGCCTATGCCGAGCGGATCGGCTGGATCAAGGAGGCCGCCGGCCCCAGGTTCGACGACCTCGAGCTGCAGAGTCTCGTCTTCGTGGCCCAGCTGGGCCGCCCGAAGGCCGTCATCGCCGAGGAGATGTCGGCGTTGATGGGCTATCCGGCCGAGGACGTGGCGGCTTCGTCCACGGTGCTGATCGGCACGGAGGACGAGATCGTCGAGACGTTGGTCGGGCGGCGGGAAGAGCTGGGTTTCTCGTATTGGGTTCTGCACCGTGACGACGTGGATCCCTTCGCCCCCGTCGTCGCACGCCTTGCGGGTGTCTGAGCCCGATCCGCGGCCGCCCCGCATCGGCATCCTCGGGGGAACTTTTGACCCGGTGCATGTCGGCCATCTCGTCGCGGCCGTGAACGTGCGCCACGAGCTCGAGCTCGATGAAGTGCTGCTCGTCGTCGCGAACGAGCCTTGGCAGAAAGTCGGCGCCCGACCTGTCAGCCCGGCCGAGGACCGCCTCGCGCTCGTGGAGGCCGCCGTGAGCAGCTGCCCGGGCGTGGAGGCCTCGGCGATCGAGATCGAGCGAGGCGGCCCGTCGTACACCGCCGACACCGTGGCTGAGCTCGAGCGTCGCCACCCGAACGCCGAGCTCCATCTCGTCATCGGAGCCGACGTCGTGACGACGCTCGACACCTGGGAGCGCGTCGAGGAGCTGCGGGGTCGGGTCCGGCTCGCCGTCGTCAACCGCCCTGGAGCCGCCATGGTCGATCCAGCCCAGCTCGAAGGGTGGGACGCCAGCATCGTCGAGATCCCCGACCTCGAGATATCGAGCACGGATCTGCGAGACCGGGCAGCCACGGGCCGACCCCTCGACTTCCTCGTGCCCGTCGAGGCCATCCGCCTGCTTCGCGAACGCTCCCTGTATGTTGTCGAGAGATGATGTGCTGCTCAGGCGAAGGCCTGTGTCGAGGAGGTGAGTGGCCCCGTTGACCACCGATCTTGTCACCGTCGCGGCGGGAGCAGCTTCCGCCAAGACCATCGAGCCGACAGTGGTCATCGAGGTAGGTGATTTGATCGCCATCACGGAGTACTTCGTGATCTCGAGCGGGAGCAACGACCGCCAGGTGCGAGCCATCGCCGAAGAGGTCGAGCGGCAGCTGAAAGGCAGCGGCGGGGTGTCTCCGCGTGCCGTCGAGGGACTGGACGACGCACGCTGGGTGCTCATGGACTACGGCGACTTCGTCGTGCACGTCTTCAGCGACGAGGCTCGCTCGTTCTACGACCTCGAGCGGCTGTGGTCCGACGCCCCTCGGCTCGAGTGGGACAGCCGGCAGGACCGCATCGACGCCTGAGCCCGCGGCTCGGTGCTGGATCATCGCCCGGCAGCGGACGGACCATGAGGCTCAAGGTCTTGTCGTCGTCGTAGTCGTCGAGTGCTTCGGTGGGGTTGGGCAACCGCCGGCGAACTCGACGCAATAGCTGCCTTCGGTCACTGGCCCGCTGACCGTCTGGCCGTTGGCGTTGACGACGATCACGGGGGAGCCGTTGTAGAAGAACTGGACAGCCTTGGCCCCTTCGGCGTGGTTGCCCAGCACTGTGTAGACGATCTGGCCGAGCTCGAGGATCTCCTGCGCGAGCCCGAGCCCGAGATCCGCCGAGTTGAGGCCGATCTTCGCGACATCGTCCGTCACACCGAGCGGCTGCAGGTCTGAACCGACCGGAAGGTTGGTGCTGAAGCCGCCGCCACCGAATTTCAACCCGGGCCCGGACTGGAGAGCGGCCAGCACCTTTGCCAGCGTCACCGGCGGCAATACGTCCTGAACTCCGAGCTGCAGTTGGGAGTCCTTCACGTAGTACACCTCCACCAGCACGGCTTTCCCGCTGCTGGGCGCAGTCGTTGTCGACGTGGTCGTCCCGCGCAGCTGCGCCGGCACCCCGCCGCCGAGCGCGACGGGGGCGCCGTCGAAGGGCACGCCGCAGCCGGCGGCCACGAGGACGAGGCAGCACAGTGCGACCGGCAAGAGCACGCCCACTCGGTGGGTCCAGGCCGCGGGCCGGCCGCCCCGGCGGCTTGCGAGGCTCACTGGCTCCTCGGCTTCCTCGGCGAACGCTCGCTCGAGACACGCTCGCCGGAGGTGCGCTCGGGCGCCGAAGCCGCCGTGCGCCCAGCCGCCGAGCGACGGCGTGCCGGCTCGCTCCCCGAGGACCGCTTCGGACCCCCCTGCCTCGGCGCCGGCCCGTGAGGCTCGTCCCCGGCGACCGGAAGGGCGGGCAGCTCGATGACAAAACGCGCCCCCCTCGAGCCATTGGGCTCGACCCAGACGCGACCTCCCAACAGGCGGGCGTGCTCTGCCACGATCGCCAGTCCGAGACCGGTTCCCTCGCCGGCGCCTCGCCGGCGCCCGCTCGTGCCGCGGGAGAACCGGTCGAAGATCCGCTCTCGCTCCTCGGCGGGAATGCCAGGCCCGCGGTCCTCGACCGCAACTCGCGCCCACTTCCCGTCCGCCTCGGCGACGACCCGAGTCGCGCCGCCGGCATAGCGGTCGGCGTTCTCGACGAGGTTCGCCACGACCCGCTCGAAACGGACCTTGTCCACGATCACCCTTCGCCCTGCCACCGCCGGCGGCACGTCGATCAGGATGGCGTGTCGCGTCGCCGCCACGCTGTATGCCACGAGTGGTCCGAGCACGACCTCCTCGGTGTTGATGTCCCCGAGGCCGGCATCGAGACGAGAGATCTCGAGGAGGTCGTCCACGAGACGCCGGAAGCGCCGAACCTCGGCACTGAGGAGGTCCAGTGCCTTGCCGGCCCGCTCGGGAAGCTCGTCGCGCCGTCCCTCGAGGACCGAGAGCGCCGTGGCGACCGTCGTGAGCGGCGACCGCAGCTCGTGGTTGACGTCGGACGTGAAACGCGCCTCGCGCTCGATCCGCTCCTGTAATCGGTCGGCCATCTGGTTGAACGCCGACGTGAGCACGGCCAAGTCGGAATAGGCGTCGCTCCCGAGGCGCGTGTCGAGGTCGCCGCCGGCGATCGCCAGTGCCGCCCGGGCCGTCTGGCGCAGCGGTCGGAGCGCCCGGCTGGCCCCCCAGCGCCCGACGACGGCGCCACCGAGGGTGGTGACGACGGCGGCGAGCAGCAGCGATCCGAACAACGTGCGGAGCGTGCCCGCCACTTCGCTCAGGTTGAAGAGCTGGAAGTAGGCCACGGCGCCATTGGGCGTGTTGAAGGGCACCCCGACGATGAACTCCGGAGTGCCCGAGAGGTCGACGAGCTGATCGGCGAGACGGCCGCCAAGCACGAGCTGGCGGAGGGCCACGGGCACGTCGGTCTCCTGCACGCTCTGGGAGGACGGGTACCAGTCGCCGGTCTGCTCGAGGATCGACTGCGTGCCGCGGGCGCTGTTCACCGACACGAGGGCCGCCGAGATGCTGTTGATGCCAGGTGCCTCGATCTGGCCCTGCACCGCCTCCGCATTGGCGATCGCCTCGTGCGCGAGGGACGCCTTCTCCTGGTTGAGCAAGGAGGAGCGCACCGAGAAGTACGTGATGGAGGCCAAGGCGCCCGACAGCACGAGGGCACCGAGGGCGAAGGTCGTCGTCACGCGAGCGGCCAGCCCGAGATGCCGCCTCGGAGGGTGGCGGCTCGCCGAGCGATCGCTGCGCTCGGTACTTTCGGGAGACTCGGCCTGCCGGGACGCGCGGGCCTCCGCCCGGATCACGGCGCCAGCTTGTACCCGAGGCCGCGAACCGTGAGGACGTGCCGCGGCTCGCTCGGATCTTGCTCGACCTTGGTGCGGAGGCGGCGGACGTGAACGTCGACGAGCCGCCCGTCGCCGAAGTAGTCGTAGCTCCACACCCGCTCGAGCAGCTGTTCGCGCGACAGCACCTTGCCGGCGTTGGCCGCCAGCTCACACAGCAGGAGAAACTCCGTCCGCGTGAGGTGGACCTCCTCGCCGCGGCTGCGTACCTCGCCGGCCTCGGGAAGGATCTCCAGATCCCCGAACACGAGCGACACCGGCCCGCCGTCGGTGGCGCGCGCACGCCGCAGCAGAGCCCGGATGCGGGCGGCCAGCTCCTTCGGTTCGAAGGGCTTGGTCACGTAGTCGTCGGCGCCCGCTTCGAGCCCGGCGACGACGTGGGTCGTATCGGTGAGCGCAGTGACCATGATGATGGGTACCGAGCTCACCTTGCGCAGCTCCCGGCAGGCGGCGAAACCGTCCATTCCCGGCAGCATGATGTCGACCACGAGCAGGTCGAAGCTCTGTCCCACGAGAGAGCGGGCGTGTGCCTCGAGCGCCTCCTCGCCGCTCTCGGCCTCCTCGACGTCATAGCCCTCGTCCTCGAGCGACAAGCGCAACGAGGTACGGATGCGCTCGTCGTCCTCGACGAGAAGGATTCGGCTTGCCATGTCCCCATCTTCCCCCACAACGCGCCCCGATGGGGGTCCGAGGTGGCCCTGGAGCGTGAAACGCGCGAGGGAGCCCGCTACTCAACTACCCTTGGCAGCGATGGGCTTCGAGCTCGAAGGGTTCGTGCGCTCGCTTGCCGGGCTGTCGCCTGCCACACGGAAGGCTTACGAGGGAGACGTGGCTGGCTTTCTCGAGTGGCTGGACCGCGGTGGTGGCGAGGGACCAGCAAGCGTTGATCGCTTGGCGCTCCGTCGATACCTCGCGTTCCTGAATACGCGTCGGTACGCTCGCCGGACCATCGCCCGCAAGGCGTCCGCCCTCCGCTGCTACTTCGCCTGGCTGCGCCGAACCGGTGTCATTGCCACTGACCCTTCTCGCCGGCTGAGCGCTCCCTCGGGCGAGGCGCGCCTGCCCCGGGTCCTCTCCCAGTCGGAGATGTCCGAGCTCCTCGAGGCACCTCGAGCGGCCGACGAGGCCGAGCCGGCCCGCCGTTTGCGCGACGACGCCCTGCTCGAGCTCCTCTACGGCAGCGGGTTGCGCGTCGCCGAGCTGTGCGGGCTCGACGTCAACAGCTTGGACTTGCCGGCCCGGAGCGTCACGGTCTGGGGCAAGGGATTGAAGGAGCGGCGGGTCCCACTGAGCCGACCGAGCGTCGAGGCGCTGTCGGCGTACCTCGATCGCGGCAGGGGTGGGTTTCTTCCGGTGGGTGGCACGACTGACTCGTCGGGTGACGCCACGGCCGTCTTCCTCAACGCCCGCCGGCGCCGCATGACGCCGAGGGACGTCCGGCGGATCCTCGATCGTCGCTCTCCCGTGCCGACCCATCCGCACGCCCTCCGACACACCTACGCCACCCACTTGCTCGACGGTGGGGCTGACCTGCGGGTCGTGCAGGAGCTGCTCGGCCACGCCAGCCTGCGCACGACCGAGGTCTACACACACGTCTCGACGGAACGATTGGTGGGCGCATACCGAAGCGCCCACCCGAGGGCATGACACCGGTGAGCGTCGATCGTGTCGAGACGGTCGATGAGCTCTGGGCCGAGTACAAGGCCCTCGGCGACCGCGCCACGCGGGACCGGCTCATCCTGCACTACTCGCCGCTCGTCAAGTTCGTCTCGGGGCGCGTTCTGTCGCGGCTGCCCGACACCTTGGACGGAGCTGACCTGGTCAGCTACGGAATTCTCGGTCTCATCGACGCCATCGACAAGTTCGACCCCGATCGGGGGTTCAAGTTCGAGACGTACGCCGTACCTCGGATCCGGGGCGCAATCCTCGACGAGCTCCGCTCGATCGACTGGGTGCCCCGGTCGGTGCGGGCCAAGGCCAGGGCGGCCGATCAGGCCTACACCAAGCTCGAGCACAAGCTGCAGCGCTCGCCGACCGACGAGGAGCTCGCGACCGAGCTCGGCATCTCCCAGAACGAGCTCGACGCCCTGTTGCGTCAGACGACGCGGGCGAGCGTGCTCCAGCTCGACGAGGTGTTGTTCACCGGTGGGCAGGGGTTTCGGACGCTCGGTGACACGATCGCCGACAGCGACGACGGGCCCGGTGCACGTCTCGAGCTCCAAGAAACCCGACGTCTCGTTGCCCGCGCCATCGGCACCCTCGCCGATCGTGAGCGCACCGTCCTCACGCTGTACTACTACGAGCGCCTGAACCTGTCCGAGATCGGCGAGATCCTCGGAGTGACGGAGAGTCGCGCCTGCCAGATCCACACGAAGGCCGTTCACCAGCTCCGCCACAAGCTCCGCGACCAGATTTCCTGAGCCCTGCCGCCGGGAGCAGCTGCGGACTGAGGCCCGGGTCGGAGCGGCTACGATCGTGCGCTGAGGACCGACCGGCCCTCACACCATTGATCGAAGTCTCGTCCGGGTACACCCGCGGTCGCCATACCGGCGCCGTGCCCGGATCAGCGCAACCGTCGGGAGGCAATGAACCGTGGCCGTCGTCACGATGAAGCAGATGCTCGAGGCCGGAGTGCATTTCGGCCATCAGACGCGTCGCTGGAACCCGAAGATGAAGCGTTTCATCTTCGGCGAGCGCAATGGCATCTACATCATCGACCTCAATCAGACGCTGCAACGCGTCAACACCGCCTACGCCTTCGTGCGAGATCTCGTTGCCGGTGGCGGCACCATCATGTTCGTCGGCACGAAGAAGCAGACTCAGGACCCTGTGGCCGAGTTCGCCGTCGCCTGCGGCATGCCGTATGTGAATCAGCGCTGGCTCGGCGGCATGCTCACGAACTTCCAGACCGTCGCAGGTCGCGTGCGCAAGCTCCAGGAGCTCGAGTCCTCCAAATCCGCCGGCGACTTCGACGCCATGCCGAAGAAGGAAGCCCTGCAGCACCAGCGTGAGCTCGACAAGTTGGAGCGGAACCTCGGTGGCATCCGCCGCCTGCAGCGCCCGCCCGACGCCATCTTCGTGATCGACACGAAGAAGGAGCACATCGCCGTCACCGAGGCCAACAAGCTTCGTATGCCGGTCGTCGCCGTCGTGGATACGAACTGCGACCCCGACGTCATCGACTACGTCATTCCCGGCAACGACGACGCCATTCGAGCAGGGCGGCTGATGTGCCGGGTCATCGCCGATGCGGTCGCCGAGGGTCGTTTCATCGCCTCGCGGCGGGCGCTTGTGGCTGCGGCCCCGGCTGCTCCGGCTGCTCCTGTTGCTCCTGTTGCTCCTGTTGCTGCATCGGTTGTGGCGGACGCTGGTGCTGGCACCGGCGCCGAAACCGTCGCCGGTGCCACACCAGCGCCCGCGGCGGCCCCGGCCCCTGCTCCGGCTGCGGCCGAGGCGCCGGCAGCTCAGGCGGCTCCGGCTGAGGTTGCTGCTCCGCCGGTAGAGACGGCGGGGGTTTCTGAGGGCGAAGCGGACGGAGGACCGGTCGCAGTCGCCGAGACACACACGTTGACGGAGGGTTGAAGTCGGATGGCATCATTTTCAGCGAAAGAGGTTGCGGAGCTTCGTAAGCGCACTGGCGCCGGAATCCTCGACTGCCGTGAGGCACTGCAGGAGTGCGACGGCGATCTCGAGAAAGCCGAGCAGTGGCTCCGCGAGAAGGGCAAGATCAGCGCCGGCAAGCGGGCCGACCGCGAACGGGCCGAAGGCGCCGTGGCCGTCGTTGTCGAGGGGCGCGTCGGCGCCATCGCCGCCCTCGAGTGCGAGACGGACTTCGTCGCCAAATCGGCCGAATTCGTCCAGCTCGTCGACGAGCTGGCGGCGGAGCTGGCGAGCGGGGGCGAGACCGCCCTCGAGGCGCAGCGCGAGCGGGTGGAAAAGCTCGCCCTCACCTTGAAAGAGAACATCGCCATCGGCCAGACGAAGCGTTTCGAGGCGCCTCAAGGCTCGGTGGTCGGTAGCTACCTGCACATCCAGAATGGGCGCGGCGTCAATGCCGTTCTCGTCGAGCTAGGTGGCGGCGCGCCGGAGCTGGCGCACGACATCGCCGTCCACGTCGCCTTCACGCGGCCGGAGTACCTGCGTCGCGAGGATGTCCCGGCCGAGGTCGTCGAGACCGAGCGCCAGACCGTGGAGGCAATCGCCCGCAACGAGGGGAAGCCCGAAGCTGCCCTCTCGAAGATCATCGAGGGACGGCTGAACGGCTGGTTCAAGGAACGCTGCCTGCTCGAGCAGCCCTACGTGCGAGACGAGAAGCAGACGATCGCCGAAATGCTCCGAGCCAACGGCAACGTGGAGCTCCGTCGCTTCGCCCAGGTCGTCGTCGGCTCCTGAGATGTCGGACGCGCCGATCGGCCACCTGAACGGGGCACCGGTGTCGCCTCGTTGGCGGCGTGTCGTCCTGAAGCTCTCCGGCGAGGCGCTCGCCAGCGCTGCGTCCGACGAGACGATCGACGCCGCCACCGTGAGCCGCCTCGCTCGCGAGATCGCCGCCGCCCGCGCCGAGTTCGACGTGGAGATGGCCGTCGTCGTCGGTGGAGGCAACATCTGGCGAGGAACCACGGGTGCCGGCGAGGGAATGGACCGGGCGACCTCCGACACGATGGGCATGCTCGCCACGGTGATCAACGCCCTTGCTCTCCAGGACGCCATCGAGCGCGAAGGGCAACCCACCCGCGTGCTCTCCGCCGTGCACATGGCGGAGGTCTGCGAGCCCTACATCCGGCGCCGGGCCATCCGTCACTTGGAGAAGGGCCGCGTCGTGATTCTGGCGGCCGGGATGGGGAGCCCGTACTTCACCACCGACACTCCCGCCGCCCTGCGTGCGGCTGAGATCGAAGCTGACGCCATCATGAAAGGCACGCACTCCGGCGTGGACGGGGTGTACAGCGCCGACCCCCGGCTGGACGCGGATGCCGTACGGTTCGACGAGATCGGCTTCATGGAGGTCGTTTCACGCGACTTGCGGGTCATGGACCTCACCGCCATCACGTTCTGCAGGGACAACTCCATCCCGATTCTCGTGTTCGACATCATGCAGCCGGGAAACATTCGGGCCGCCCTCGCGGGTGACCAAATCGGTACGCTGATCTCGTGACGAGCGAGGCCGACGAACTCATCCACACCGCACTCGAAGAGTGCCGGGAGAAGATGCACAAGGCGATCGACCACGCCAGGGTCGACTTCGCCACGGTGCGGACGGGGAGGGCCGCACCAGCGCTCATCGAGAAGCTGCGGGTCGACTACTACGGGACCGAGACACCTCTCCAGCAACTCGCCGGATTCAGCGTGCCCGAGCCGCGCGTGCTGGTCGTTTCTCCGTACGACAAGGGTGCGCTCAAAGCCATCGAGAAAGCCATTGCGGCCTCTGACCTCGGCATCAACCCCTCGAACGACGGAACGGTGATCCGGCTGGTCTTTCCGGAGCTCACGACCGAGCGCCGCAAGGAGCTGGTGAAAGTCGTGAGGCACCGTGCCGAGGAAGGTCGGGTAGCCGTCCGCAACGTTCGACGGGCGACCCGCCATGACCTGGATGCTCTCGAGAAGGATGGCGATATCTCGTCGGACGAGCTCGACCGAGCGGAGAAGGAACTCGAAAAACTGACGCACGAGATGATCGCCGAGATCGAGCGTCTGCTGGCCACCAAGGAGAAAGAGCTGCTCGAGCTCTGAGCGCTGACCTTGGCTCGCGTCATGAGGGAGTCCACATTTTGGAAGACCGAGACGACCGTCCCGAGAACTACACCATCGATGCGGACGAGGCCGTAGAGCCGAACGACGCTTCGGACCTGGCCGAGCAGGCAGCTTCGGCGCTTCAGGTTCCGGTCGGGGCGGCCGAGCACGAGCCCGTCGACTCGTCCTCGCAGGACCTCACACCCGCAACGGCGAGTCGGCCGCCCGTGTATGGGCGCGCCCGGATTGCCGGCGTCGAGGCCGGCGTGGCCGCCGGACTGCTCGCTCCGACCGTCCCCGCCGCCGAAGCCGAAGAGGTGGCACCGGCCGCGCCGGCAGTGGAGGTGGAGACAGCGGACACCTTCGCCACCGATGACGAGATCTGGGGTGACTTCGGCGCGGCCGATCCGTCGGCAGACGATGCTTTGCTGACGCCGGCATTGCCGGACTGGCGGGATCCGCCCACGCGCGAGGTCCCTCGGGTGCTGCTCGAGCACGCCCTTGCTGATCCCGCTCCGACCTATCCCGGCCCGGTCTGGCGCGAGGTGGAGGCCGACTGGGACGACGACGATCTCACCTTTGCCGAGATCGTCCACGAGGGTTCCTCGGTCGCCGAGCACGGGCTCGGAATCGACGAGCCTGACCCCTTCGCCTTCGACTTTGCAATCGGCGCCGGTACGGCGCCAGCGCGTCCGATCTTGTTGCCGGAGACCGGCGAAGAAGGCGACGAGCTCGCTGTCTCGCCTCCATCGGCGGGCAGCGCTGGCGAGGAGATCGAGCCGGCGCTTGCCCCGGGCTGGGAACCGAGGCACGACGCTGACTCCGGGGCGGGTGAGGGTTTCTCTCGTCGTGCAGGCCGGGGAATGCACCGGGCACGGGCCTCGCTCGTGGAACGAGCCCGTTCCGGTGCCCGCTCGGCTCGGGCGGCTGCGACGCCGAGCTCGCCGGCCGGCGCGCCGTCACCGGCATCGCCGGCTGCACCGGCTGCGACGGCACCGTCGCTACCAGCGCACCTTCCCGCCCCACCTCCGCAGCCGGCCGCCAAACGCAACCCGGTGATCGCCACCGTTACCGGTCTGGCAGTTGGCTTTGCCGTCCTGGCATTGTTCTGGGCAGGGCCGCCGGTTGTGCTCGGCCTCGTGACCGTCGTTCTCGTCGTGGCCGCAGCCGAGTGCTTCCAGGCTCTCCGCCAGGCGAGGTTCCGGCCCGCTGTGCTCGTTGGTCTGCTCGGCGTGGTTGCCGTCGCACTCGGCGGGTACTTCACGGGACCCCAAGTGGTTCCCTTCGTCGGCGCCGGCGTCGTGATCGCAACGCTCTGCTGGTACCTCTTCGGCCTGACCAAGCGGGCGCCGGTCGCCAACTTCGCCGCGACGGTGATGGGGTGGGCGTGGGTGGGGCTCTGCGGGAGTTTTGCCACGCTGCTGCTCGACCCCCATGTCTTCCCGGACCGCCATGGCGTCGCCTACTTGCTCGGGGCGATCGTGGCGACGGTCGCCTACGACGTCGGCGGTTATGCCTTCGGCAGCTGGATCGGCAGCCGCCCCTTGGCCCCCTCGGTCAGTCCGAACAAGACCTTCGAGGGGCTGGCAGGTGGCTGCTTCGCTGCAGTGGCCGTCTCGGTCGCCGTCGTCAGCCGGATGCACCCCTGGACGATCGCTCATTCGCTCGAGCTCGGACTGGTGGTGGCGGTGTTCGCCCCGCTCGGAGACCTGGCGGAGTCGATGATCAAACGTGACATCGGCGTGAAGGACATGGGAACGCTGCTCCCTGCCCATGGCGGCATGCTCGATCGAGTGGACAGCCTTCTCTTCGTGCTCCCCGCCACCTACTGCCTCGTCCGGCTCTTCCACGGCTGACGGGCAGACATGAGCCCGCCCCGCAGCGTCGTCATCGCAGGATCGACTGGATCGATCGGGACCCAAGCACTCGAGGTCCTCGCCTCGTGCCCGGACCGTTTCCAAGTCACCGGCCTCGGCGGTGGCTCCTCGGTCCTGGAGCTGGCGGAGCAGGCCGCCACGTGGCACCCGAAAGTCGTCGCCATCGCCGACGCCTCCCTGGAGGCTGACCTTCGCGCGCTGCTCCCGAACGGCGTCGAGGTGCGCGCCGGTGCGGGTTCGCTCGCCTCGCTCGCCGAGGTGGGCGAGATCGTGCTCAACGCCGTGGTCGGCTTTGCGGGCTTGGACGTGACGGTGGCGGCGCTGTCCGGGGGTCGCCGTCTGGCCCTCGCCAACAAGGAGTCCCTCGTAGCCGGCGCTCCTGTGGTGCAGGCTGCCCGAGCGACACCCGGCGCCGAGCTCATCCCCGTGGACTCCGAGCACTGCGCCATCCACCAATGTCTCGGGCCTGCGCCGACCGAGGTCTCCCGCGTCGTGCTGACGGCGAGCGGCGGGCCGTTCCGCGGGCGCAGCCTCGAGCAGCTCGCTTCGGTGTCGGTGAGCGAGGCACTGGCCCATCCCACCTGGAGGATGGGTCCGAAGATCACCGTGGACTCGTCCACGCTCATGAACAAGGGCCTCGAGGTGTTGGAGGCGCACGAGCTGTTCGGCTTGTCCTATGACGAGATCGACGTGGTCATCCACCCTCAGTCGATCGTTCACTCGATGGTGGAGTTCTGCGACGGGGCGACCCTGGCACAGCTCTCGAACCCTGACATGCGGCTCCCGATCGGCTACGCCCTCGGGTACCCGCACCGGCTCGAGAAGGCCTACGGGACGCTCGACTGGCTGCGTGCCTCACGGCTCGACTTCGAGGAACCCGATTTCGAGACCTTCCGCTGCCTCGCCCTCGCCTATGCCGCCGGGCGAGCCGGTGACAGCGCTCCCGCCTGCATGAATGCCGCAAACGAAGTGGCCGTCGCGGCCTTTCTCGACGGACGGCTGTCATGGGGGGCCATCGCCGAGGTCGTGGCTGACACGCTCGAGTCCCATGTGTCGGTCAAACTGAGGAGCGTGCAGGACGTGCTGGCCGTCGACGCCGAGGCGCGAGCGTTCGCGCAGCGAGCTGTCGATCGGCGGGAGCGAGCAGCTTGAGCGTTGTTGGTGGAGGCGGCCCCGGTGACCGCAGCAAACCCGCCAGCCTGCTGCCAGCGCTGGCACGTGTCGCCCTCGTGGTCGTGGCCTTTGTAGCTCTTGGGGTGGTCTTGCACGCCGTTGGCGTGATCGTCGTCGTGCTGGCGATCTTCGCGATGATCATGCTCCACGAGCTGGGCCACTTCGCCACGGCCAAGCTCAGCGGCATGAAGGTGACCGAATACTTCCTCGGTTTCGGGCCGCGTCTGTGGGCTGTCTCCCGAGGCGAGACGACTTACGGCGTGAAGGCGATCCCGGCGGGTGGGTACGTCAAGATCGTCGGCATGACGATGCTGGAGGACGTCGCCGAAGAGGATGAACCTCGGAGCTATCGGCAGGCGACGTTCCCGCGCCGCGTGTTTGTGGCGAGCGCCGGCTCCCTCGTCCACTTCCTCCTTGCCTTTGTCTTGCTCTGGTCGGTGTTCACCTTCTTCGGCGACGCCGTCCCGAGTGCGCCGACGGTGTCGAGCCTGATCTCGTTCGACAACCACCCCGGTCCGGCTCAACTTGCCGGCTTCAAGCCGGGCGACGTCTTCGTGTCCATCGACGGGCGGCTGACACCGACCTACGCAGCCCTCACGGCCGTCATCGCCAACAGCGCCGGCAAGCGCCTCGTCGTCGTGGTGCGCCGTCACGGCAAGCTCGTCCCCCTCGCCGTCCGGCCGGCGGGTCGCCAGGTCACGTCATGCTCGGCCTCCGGGGTCGTGGAGCACCACACCAAGGGCGAGATCGGCGTCGAGATCTCGCTCACTCGTGAAGAGACCTACAACCCGTTCGTCTCGGTCCCGAAGGCGGCTTCGGAGTTCGGCTCGCTCACGAGCGCGACGTTCTCCGGCTTGGGCGACTTCTTCTCGCTGAGCGGTCTGCGGGCGTTCGGCCATCAGGTTGCTTCCGCGGGCAGCGGCACGACGCCGACCTCGAAGGCTTGCGCGGCGGCCGGTGCCGGCTCGAGCTCGTCCGGCGGATCCTCGAACGGTCAGATCGTCTCGATCCTCGGTGCGGTCCAGCTGGGCTCGCAGCTCTATGGCCTCGGGATCGGATCGCTGTTCCTCTTCCTCGCCTTCATCAACCTGTTCATCGGGGTCGTCAATCTCGTTCCGATGCTGCCGCTCGACGGCGGCCACGTTGCCATCGCCGTCTACGAGCGCATCCGCTCGCGCAAGGGTCGTCCCTACCACGCGGATGTCGCCAAACTGTTGCCATTTGCGTACATCTTCCTGGCGTTCATCGTGATCGTCGGGATCGGCGCTCTGTACTCGAACATCCTCCGGCCCGTGCACCTGACAGGGGGGTAGCCCCGGAGAGTTGTCGCCCGCGCCCCCTGGCGAGAGCGCTCGCGCCGGTAGTCTCGACGTATGGCACGACCTGCGGTGGCGACTTCAGAACGTCGAAAGACGCGTCAGATCCACGTCGGCAGCGTGGCCGTCGGAGGCGACGCCCCCATCACGGTGCAGTCGATGACGATCACGAAGACGGCCGATGTCGACGGCACCCTTGCGCAGGTGTACGCCCTGGCTGCTGCTGGCGCCGACATCGTGCGGTGCACCTGCAACGAACAGGCGGCGGCCGAGGGCCTCGCTCGGATCGTTCCCCGTTCGCCCGTGCCCATCGTGGCCGACGTGCATTTCCACCACGAGATGGCGCTGGCCGCCCTCGAGGCCGGTGTACAGGGCCTGCGCCTCAACCCTGGCAACCTCCGCAAGCCGGAGGAGATCAAGCAGATCGCGGCCGAGGCTCGTGACCGGGGTGTCCCGATCCGCATCGGCGTCAATGCCGGATCGTTGCACCCGGAGCTCTACAAGCGCTTCGGCGGGGCGACGCCGGAGGCGCTCGTCGAATCCGCTCGCATGGAGCTCGCTTACTTCGAGGAGGTCGACTTCCACGACGTCAAGATCTCCGTGAAGGCTTCCAACGTACCGCTCATGATCCAGGCATATCGGCTGGCATCGGAGACCTTCGATCACCCGCTCCACCTCGGCGTGACGGAGGCCGGGCCTCCGCCGGCAGGCCTCCTGAAGGCGACAGCGGGAATCGCTACGTTGCTGTCCGAAGGCATTGGCGACACGATCCGCTACTCGCTCACCGCAGATCCGGTGGAAGAGGCCCGCGCCGGCCGGCAGCTTCTCGAGGCGCTCGGACTGCGCGAGCGCAAGGGCCTTGACCTCATCGCCTGCCCATCGTGCGGCCGAGCCGAGATCGACGTCATCGGCGTCGCCAAGGCAGCGCAAGCCGCCCTCGAGAATCGCAACCTTCCGATCCAGGTTGCCGTCATGGGCTGCGTCGTCAACGGTCCGGGCGAGGCAAGAGAAGCAGACCTCGGCATCGCGGCGGGACGAAAGCG
>JBEKYM010000057.1:0-17474 GCA_049510975.1 Acidimicrobiales bacterium | reverse complement strand
GCCGGGTCCGAGAGGCTCTCGGACCCGGCCGGTGGTTCCAGCGGCGCTCCGGCCGCAGTGCTCAGCTGACGCTCTCGCCCATCAGCTGGTTCCGCCTCACGTCGTCGCTGGGCAGGTGTTGTCGTAGGAGGGGCCTTCGAACTCGGGGTAACCGAGACGGGTGAACTGATCGGACCCGAACTCGAGGTCGCGCCCGAAGTCGTTCACGTGGGCGCCGTCATAGACGTTCCCGAACTCGATGACGCACTTTCCCCCGTGCTGTGCTTCGGTCCAATAGGGGTAGAAGTGGCCTGGGCCGTTCGGCGGCACCGTGCACCCGCTCAGGTCTTTCAGCTTGCAGGTGGGCTCGCTGAGGGCGATGTCGGTCTGGAAGAAGAACGACGAGTACTGGGTTCCCGACGAGGTGGGCAGACCTTGCACAAAGCTTCCCGCCAACCTCGCCGTCGCTTGCGAACTCCTTGGCCAGTCCGGGTAGTACGGCTCACCGTCGAAGTCGAGGTCACCGTTCTGGTAGTAGTTGTCCTGACAGCCGGTTGCCTCGTCCGGTGCCGTGTTGAGCGCACCATGAGTGTCGCCGGCCGGATAGCACAGGGCATCGCTGTCCTCGGCGCCTTCAGAGCCGCCTGTCTCGTAGCCGCCGACGCACTTGGACCACGCCGTGTCGGTGATCCCGTCGCCGACCGAGAGGCTGAACGGCTTTTTGACCGACGAGCAACCTTCGAAGTGACCGGTCTCGAACTCCGTGCTGATGTTGGTCTGCAGTGCGGCCCACGGCACGATGTTCTGCTGTGCGGCGCTCGAATACTCGGGTTGGAAGTTGTACGGAGTACCCGAGCAGTTGAGGATCGACGTGTTCTGGAAGCCGTTCTTGGCCGAGGCCTGCATGGATCCGCTCTGGCCGGTCGTGAGATCCTTGATGGTCACCTCGAAAGCTCTGCCATGGCCTCCTCGAACGGGCGCATCCCACATGTGGATCTTCAGCTGGTCACCGGGGTTCATGAGGAGCGTCTGGGCATTCGGCGTGTAGGACTGCAGGTCGGATGCCTGAGGGCTCGGTGGGCCGGCCGGTACGCCGTCGGTCTGGATGAACGCGAAGTTGACGGGCTCCTCGCAGTCGTTGTTGCACTGGGCGAACTCGTCCGTGCACTCAAGGCTGTCGATGGTCAACGCTGCGCACCAGTGCGTGTCATCACAGCTCGTCGAGTCCACGAATGGCGGCTCGCCGGGTGGGTAGAGCTGCATCTCCATGAAGGCCGATCCCGCACCCGGGTAGCTGCCGGAGGGCGCATTGGCGTCGCTCTCGGCGGTGCATGGCAACTGCGGGTATGAGTTGCTGTCACAGATCGCCATGGAGTACCAGGGCGCCGGCGTCAGTTGGAACCAGTGGGTCACATCGTGGCCGGGATCGGTTGTCGTTGGTGCCGCCGCTGGGTCCTGGCCGATCCGGTCGGACCACGTGACGTTGTCGCCCGAACCGGGCACCGACGAGTTGAACGTCATGTCGGGCTCGTCGTGGCCGATGTAGACGCCGTTGTCGTAGAACTTGCCACCCCAGGTGTTGGCGTTGTTGACACCGGCAAAGCCGCGAATGTCCGTGCAGAGGTTGGAATGCCGGAGGGCCTTCTGCACGGGGCTGTCACCGTTACAGTCGAGCTCGCCCTGCGCTTTCGGCGTGTACCCGACCGCTCCGGCCTTCGGGGCCGAGGCAGCCGCATAGAAACCCATGGATATGGCAACGGCCAAGAACGCCACCAGAAGCCTCCAGGTGGAATGGCGTCGCGCTTTCCCTCGCGTCCTCGTCAAAGCGGTTCCCCTTGCTCTCCCTGGGGAGTTGACGACGCCTTGGCCCCCTCCGAGCGCCGCTGCTCCCGAAGCCTGATTCCTGACGTGCCTCGTTGGCAACGCAGTGACGGTACGCGGCACAGAAGGCGTCGTCAAGGGGCTATTCGCGACCGGTCAGCCGACATATATCCGAGCAATTTCGCTGGCGACCGCACTGAGCCTGGCACGCAGCTCGAGCGGTCGCAGGGCTTCGACGTCGGCTCCCAACGCGAGCAGCTCGACGACGGACCCTTCGATCGATTCGATGCGTATCGAGGCCTCCACCCAGTCGGGGCGGTCCGCCGGCGGCGGTGCCTCCTTGCGTACTCGCACACCGGCGGGACGGCCGAGGAGCGCCGCCATCTGCCGTCCGCGTGGCGACAGGTAGACGCGGGCGCGCCGGCTTGCCGGGCTCGTCGCGCTCCGGGATCCCGCCGCCGCAGGCACGGGCAGATCATCGAGTCCGGTCCCGAGCAGCTCGACCCCGCCGGTTGCACCCCGGACTGTATAGACGGGAACACCGGCGCCGCTCAGTGCCTCGATGTCGCGCAGGATCGTACGTTCGGACACCTCGAGCTCGACGGCGAGGGCGCGGGCGGTCCAGTGCTGTTGGGTCTGCAGGAGCCGCAGCAGGTTCACGAGGCGCCCCGCTCGCATGCACCCGAGGATAGTTCACATACCTGACACAAGATGTCATGTATGCCCTGTCATGATACGAACAGCCCGACGAGAGGAGCAGCCGATGGCGAGGGATGTAGAAGGATCAGGCTCTGCCGGGGATCCCTGGATCCTGACGACACCACCGGGCGGCTCCGAGTTCGAAGCCTGGCGGGACGAGGAGACCGATCCTCCGGCACTCGTCGTGCAGGTGGGATCCACCCAGCTGCGGTACGACCTCCGGTGCATCGAGGATCTCCGAGCCATGCTGAAGGATCACGGGGACTGGATGGTGCTCGGCAACGCCGATGAGCAGAAGCCGGCAGCAGAAGGCACCGTAGAAGCCTGGGGACGCTCGAGCGATAACCCTGTGCAGGGTTGGTACGGGTTGAAGAAGGGCTTGCGGGGACGCTTCGCCAACTACGTGCCGCCGGTGCTCGAGGTGCTCGGTCTGGCCGAGGTCGAGCACAACACTCGCAACAACCGCATGCGGGCGATCTGAGCACGTCGCCCGCAATGGCGGGTCACGTGCCGCCGTCGACGAGCACGCTGATGATCCGGCGGAACTCCTCCGGCGAGAACTCCATCGTGGCGTCCCCGATCGGGCACTCGATCCGCTGCACGTTCGGCGTGTCACAGGGGAACCAGCGTGCGAAGGTCCAGATCTTCTCGTCCCGCGCCAGGGCTAGCGCAGCCGCCCGGAGCTCGTCCTCGCCGCGGTGCAGGTGCAGATGGAGGTGGGAAGTATGCGGCGGGTCCGGGAGAACGTCGGCGCCGGGGAGATCGCTGAGCGCCTCGGCGATGGCGAGGGCGTGCCGGCGGTAAGCAGCCATACGAGGAAGCCGTCGCCGCAGCGAGGTTCGGCTGGAAGCGGCGTACGGCCAGAGGCCGAACACGGTTCCGCCGTGGCGCGTCCTCCACTCGCGCACTTCGGCCACGATGTCGGCCGGTCCGGCTACGCAGCAGCCGCCGATCGAGCCGAGCCCCTTGTAGAACGACACGTACACCGTGTCGAAGAGGGCGGCGACGTCTGCAGGGGAGCGCTCGTAGCCGGCGGCCGCCTCCCAGAGTCGGGCACCGTCGAGGTGGACGGCAGCTTCGCGTTCCCTCGCCCAGGCGACTTGGGCGAGCAGCTCCTCCCAGCTCGGCAGCCAGCCGCCCAGATCGCGTTGTGGGAGCTCGAGGAGCAGAGCCGCCGGCGATTCGCCCACGGCCTCGAGGTCGTCGAGTCGCAGCGGGTGTCGTAGCTCGCCGGCCTGACGAAACGTCAGTCCGTGCAACCTCTGGTAGCCGCGTCCCTCCCGCCAATCGAGGTGGCAGGCCGGATGGCCGACGAAGGTCCAACGGGCTCGGCGCTCGGCGTGGACGCGCAATGTGGATTGCTGGGCCATGACGCCAGTCGGGAGGAACACCGCAGCCGCCTTGCCGAGGACCTCGGCGACTTCGGCTTCGAGCTCGCCAACGACGCCGCCGTCGCCGTAGCGGTCGATCTCGGTGTCCGGATCGATGTCGGCGAGCAGCTCGGCGGTCGTACGGGCGCCGTGGCCGACGAGAAAGCGGTTGCAGGCGAGACGGAGCGCAGTCTCCTCGTCATTCGGTGAGTTCATGGCTCAATCCTGCTGCACGGCGTGCGGGCGCGGTGGCCGGGCACCGCTTCCTCCATCAGGCAACGACCCGCTGACGACGCCGATGTTCTCGGCGACGCGGGCGAGCAGGCCGAGTAGCTGAGCGCGCTCGGTCGGCTGGAATCCATTACAGATGACGCTCTCCCAACTCCAAGCGAGCGTCGACGCTCTTGCCAGCACGTCGACGCCGTCGGGCGTCAGGTGGATGGTGCGCGTGCGGCGGTCCGATGCGTGCAGCCGCCGCTCGAGGAGTCCGGCGTGCTCGAGCGAATCGACGACAGCCACCATCGTGCTCGCCGGGATATGGAGGTGCTCGGCCAGGGCCTGCTGGGACTGACCGTCACTGCGGGCAACTGCCCTCAGGAGAGCGAATTGCCGGGGCTCGAGACCGACAGTGGCGATGATCTCGCCGAAGCGCCGTGCTGTCTCGAAGCCCAGCTGGGACAAGGAGTAGCCCACGCTCTGCTCGGAGTCGGCCCTCTTGTCATGGCGCCATTCCGACCCAGGATCCACGCCCACTACTTTACATCTCGAATGGGTTTCTCTAGGATCATTCCGAACCGAACGATTCTCTGCCGAAAGAACATCGCCGATGAACCAACCTGGAGCCATGCCCGCGCATCGGTCCGACCGCGAGGTTCCCGTTCTCGGGCGGATTGCCGGCGCCGTCATCCGGCACCGCCGCCGCGTCCTGTTGCTGTGGCTCGTAGCCTTCGCTGCCGGCGGTTTTGCCGCCTCGCACCTGTCCAGCCGGCTCAGCTACGACTTCTCGCTCCCCGGCCAGCCGGCATACGAGACGGGCGCGAAGATTCTTCACCTCTACGGCAACGGCGGCTCGACGACACCATCGATCGCCGTCATCACCGTGCCGAAGGGCGAGACCGTTCTGGGCGAGGAGCCGCGGCTGGCGGCCGGGCTCGCCTCCGTCCGGCGGGAGCTTCCCCAGGTCCGCCTCGTCGACTACTCCGTCACCCACGACCGCCGGCTCATCACGAACAGCGGCCGCACGACGTTCGCGTACGTCTTTGCCCCGCCGAACAACAGTCTCGGCGCCGACCGGGTGACGAACGCCGAGATCCGCGCCATCGCCCGTGCGCTACCCGGCGATCAGGTCGGTGTCACGGGTATCTCTCAGCTGAGCAGCGGCGGGTCCTCGACCGGCCCCGGCGTTCTCATCGAGACGATCTTCGGCGGCCTGGGAGCACTAGCGGTGCTGGCCTTCGTCTTTGCTTCCTTCCTCGCCCTCGTGCCCCTGCTCATTGCGGCCGTCTCCATTCCGACGACGCTGCTCGTCGTGCTCGGGCTCTCCTATCTCACCCCGGTGTCGTTCGTCGTGCAGTTCCTCGTGTCCCTCGTCGGGCTCGGCGTCGCCATCGACTACTCGCTGTTGCTCGTGACGCGCTGGCGGGAGGAGCGCAGCCTCGGCAAGTCGAACGAGGAGGCCGTCGTGCGGGCGATGGAGACGGCGGGCCGGTCTGTGGTGTTGTCCGGTGTCACGGTCGCCATCGGGCTCGTCTCGCTCATCGTCCTGCCGGTGCCGTTCCTCCGCAGCACCGGTATCGGAGGAATGCTGATCCCCCTCGTCTCGGTCGCCGTGGTTCTGACCTTGCTGCCGGCGATCCTCGCCGGCGTCGGGCCGAGGTGGGACTGGCCGAAACTGCGAAACGAGGCGACCGCAAGCCGCGCCTGGACACGCTGGGGCAGTGGCTTGGCCCGGCGCCCATGGCTCGGTGCGGCTGCCGCCGTCGTGCTACTGGGCATCGCCATCGCCCCGGCCGTCCACCTGCGCGTTGGCCAGACCTCGGCCGCCGCCGAAGCCAGTAGCGGGCCGGCGCACAAGCTCTATGAAGGCCTCCTCTCCGGCGGCGTTCCGGCCGGCGTGCTCACGCCGATGGAGGTGCTGGCAACCAAGCGGGCCGGCCCGTCGGTGGCCCGTGCTCTCGTCTCAGTCGATGGCATCGAGACCGTGACGCTGCCTTCGGGCCCGAGCGGGTCGCGTGCCGGCACCTCCGACATCATCGCCATTCCGACCGAGGAGACCGTGAACAGCGCCACACTCGGACCCGTCCGGGCCGTCGAGCAACGACTGGCGGGGCGAACCGGCGTCTTCGGCGTCGCCGGCACCGGTCCGGGCCAGCAAGCCTTCACCAACGCCGTCTATGGCAACGTCCCGCTACTTGTCCTCGTTCTTGCCATCCTCACGTTCCTGTTGCTGGCGCGGGCGTTCCGTTCGGTCGTTCTGGCTGCCAAGGCCGTCGTTCTCAACATCGTCTCGCTCGGCGCCGTCTTCGGGATTCTCACCTGGTTCTGGCAGGACGGTCACGGCTCCACTGCCATCTTCGGGATCGCCTCCACCGGTGCCATCACGTTCTGGGTGCCGATCACCGTGTTCGCGTTTCTTTTCGGTCTCTCGATGGACTACGAGGTCTTCATCCTCTCGAGGGTGCGTGAGGAATACGACGGCGGAGCCTCCACGACCGAGGCCATGGTTCATGGCCTTGCCCGCACCGGCCGCTTGGTGACGAGCGCCGCTTTGATCCTCTTTCTTGCCTTCGCCTCGCTCGCCTCCGCGCCGATCACCGACATCAAAGTGTTGGCTACCGGACTCGGGATCGGCATCCTGCTCGACGCCACGATCATCCGGGCGCTGCTCGTCCCTTCGCTGATCGTCCTGTTCGGCAAGTGGAACTGGTGGTTTCCCGACTGGCTGAGCCGGCTCCTGCGGGTGCGGCAGACCTGAACGTCCGCCGTATCGAGCCAGTGCCTCAGCGTCCCGTCGCCGCGGCCGCCGTGCCGGTCGGGACCCGGCGGGCCCGGTATCGGGCAACAGCTTGGGCGTGGTCGACGACCGGCATCGGGTAGCCGAGGCTCCGCCGATCCACCGGATCTGGATCGTGGATGCTACGGCCTGGCACGCCTCGGAGCTCGGGCACGTGCCGGCGTACGTAGCGTCCGTCGGGATCGTGTTTGAGTCCCTGCAGAGTGGGGTTCAAGATCCGATGTGAGCTCGTGTCCGTTCCCGTTCCGGCCACCCACTGCCAATTCAGATTGTTGCTGGCGACGTCGGCGTCGAGCAGCCATCGCATGAAGTGCCGGGCGCCAGCTCGCCAATCGAGGAAGAGGTCTTTTGTCAGGAACGACGCCACGATCATGCGCGCCCGGTTGGGCATGAAGCCTTCCGCCCGCAACTGTCGCATGCCGGCGTCGACGACCGGATAGCCGGTCCGGCCTTCGCTCCAGGCGTCGAGCAGCTCGACCGACTCGTCCCACACGTCGCCTCGGGGTCGGAAGTCACCCCAGGCCGCATCAGGGCGGGCGGCGAGGACCTGGTAGAAGAAGTCCCGCCAGCACAGTTGCCGTAGGAAGGCGCCACCCCCTCGGCTGTGCAGCACCTCCTTCATCACCGTCAACGGAGAGATGCAGCCGAAGTGCAGGTAGGCGCTGAGGCGAGACGTCCCCTCGACGGCGAGATCGTCCCGGTGGCGGTCGTAGGTATCGAGCTCCCGTTCGGCCCATCCGGCGAACCGCCAGTGGGCTGCGTGTTCGCCGCCGAGCAGGCTGGGGGCACAGCGCTGCCCGGCGGCGAGATCTCGGAGAAATGGCAGGGTTCCCAGCGGGATCGTCTCGTTGCCACGGATCCGGCGGGGCGTTGCCGCAACGGGGCGCAGCGGGGCTGTGATCCATCGATGGAAGTACGGAGTGAAGACTTGGAAGTAACTCGCTCCAGCTGGCGTCACCGCCCGCGGCGGCACGACGGCGACGCCGGGGTGCCGGCGCACCTCGACACCGACACGCGCCGCCTCGGCGCCCAGTCGGTCGAGGCGCCTTCGAGCGAACGGGCTCAGATCGTCGCTCAGATGGATCGTGCGGGCGCTGGCCGCAGCCGCCAGCCTCAGGGTCTCGGTGACCCAGTCGCCTCGTCGCACGACCAAGCCGGCGCCAAGATCGCGCAGCGACTCGTCGAGGTCGTCGAGGCACTCGAGCAGGAAACCCACCCTCCCGGTGCCGAGCACATCACCGCCGAGCAGCTGGTCGTCGAATACGAAGGCCGGCACGACCGTTCCATGTTCGCCGACAGCCGCCGCGAGCGCAGGGTTGTCGCGAATCCGCAAGTCGCGGGTGAACAACATGACACCGCAGCGGTCGCCCGCGCCGGCGGGGGAGAAGCCGAGGCTCACAGGCTTGCGCCTCGAGAGCCACCGCTCCCGGACGTGGCGCCGAGGCCTGTACGGGCGGCGCACCAGTCCCAGAGTCTGGCCCCCTCCTCAGCACGATCGATTGCCGTCGGAGCCGTACCGGGCAGCCGGTACTCGCCCCGGCGCTTGCGGTCGTGCCAGAAGCCTTCTTGTTGTATCGGCAGCGCCCCGCCGGCGGCCAGCCACACGATCGTGTCCGCTCCCTCCTCGGGCGAACGCAGTAGTGGCCCGAGTCTGGCGAAGGCGGGCAGTCCCGCCGCCAAGCCGGGGGTGTCCACCCAGCCCGGGTGAGACGAGTAGCTGGCGACACCGTCCAAGCCCCAACGCCGTCCCCACTCGTGTGCGAGAACGACCTGTGCCCGTTTGGCGCGGGCATAGGCCGTCACGCCCCGATACGTGTCCGCCGACATCTCGAGCCGGCCGAGGTCGAATCGCTCGGCGTACATCCCGCCGGAGGCCACCGTGACGATGACGGAGCCGCCCGCGCTGCGAAGCATCGGTCCCAACAGCCAGTTGAGCCGGAACGGTGCCAGCACGTGGGTGGCAACGGTCAGTTCCACGCCCGCCGTCGTCTGGTAGCGAGGAAACAGAGCGCCGGCGTTGTGGACGATCCCATCCAAGCGGCCGTGTCGGTCCGCAAACCTTTCCGCGAACTCAGCCACGGCTTCTGAGTCCACGACATCGAGCAGCGACGTCTCGACCTCGCCGGCGCCACTGACCTCGAGAACGGCTTTGCGTGTTGCCTCCGTCCGCCTGGAGTCACGACCGAGGAGACACACCGCGGCGCCGAGCCGGGCGAGACCAACGGCGGCCGCCCGCCCGATGCCGGACGACGCTCCCGTGACGATGAACGCCGACCCTTCGAGACGCGGCGGCTCGCCCCAGTGCTCGAGACGTCGCCGGCAAGCGATACCGAAGCGCGAGTAACTGCCGACCACGCTCGCCTCCAGCAGCGCGTCAACTCCTCGTGCAAGCCCTCTCATCTCGATGCTTCCTCGGGTCATGAAGTAGTCGTCGGCTGCAAGCGGCGCACGGACGTTATATTAGTGCTAAATAAACGAAAGCGGGCATCGCCCGCGAGGAGGCGTCTCGTTGCGTATCGCTATTGTCGGCAGTGGGGTGTCGGGCCTCGTGGCCGCTCACTTGCTCCATGACCGTCATGACGTGACGCTGTTCGAGTCCGGCGAGCGGCCGGGCGGTCACACCAACACTGTGCGGGTCGATCTCGCCGATGCGACCGTCGAGGTCGACACGGGGTTTCTCGTCTACACCGAACGCAACTATCCCAACTTCGTTCGTTTGTTGCAGCGCCTCGGAGTCGCAACTCAGCCAAGCGACATGAGCTTCTCGATGTCCGACGAGCACAGTGGGATCGAGTGGCGGGGCACGTCGCCCTCCACGGTCTTCGCCCGACGGCGCAACATCGTCCGGCCGGCGTTCCTGCGCATGCTGGCCGATGTCGGTCGATTCAACCGGACGGCCTTGCGTCTCCTCGAGGACCCTCCAGCAGAACACGTCACGCTGGCCGACGTGCTTGCGACTCGCCGCTGGTCGCGGGGTTTCCTCGATTGGTACCTGGTGCCGCTCGGCGCCTCCATCTGGTCGGCCGACCCGGGGACGTTCATGTCCATCCCGGCAGCCCGCTTCGCACGCTTCTTCGAGCGACACGGCTTGCTGCGCTTTGCCGATCAGCCCGGCTGGCGCACCGTGAGCGGGGGAGCTCGCCACTACGTCGATGCCATCGTGGCCCCGTTGGCTGCTCTTGGGAGGTTGCGCCTCGGCACTCCGGTCGGGAAGATCCGGCGAACGCCTGGTGGCGTCGAGTTGTGGAGCCCGAGGACGGGCTCGGAGACTTTTGATCACGTCGTCGTGGCAACCCACAGCGACCAGGCGCTCGGCCTGCTCTCTGACCCGACGCGGCTCGAACGCGACGTCCTTGGCGCCGTCCGATACCAGCCGAACCGGGCAACGTTGCACACCGACACGGGCCTCATGCCCTCGAACCGCAGAGCTTGGGCGAGCTGGAACTACCACCGGGCCGACCCCGAGCCTGAGCGCGCCACGTTGACGTACTACCTGAACACTCTCCAAGGCCTCGAGACCCGAGAGGGCGTGTTCGTGACGCTGAACCGGGACGAGGTGATCGATCCCGAGAAAGTCATCGCAAGCTTCGACTACGCCCACCCGGTTCTCGACACCGCGGCCGCCATCGCCCAGAGCCGGCGGCTGGAGCTCAACTCCGGCCGGGTGTCGTTTTGCGGCGCCTACTTCGGCGACGGGTTCCACGAGGACGGGGTCCGCAGCGCCCTCGAGGCATGCGAGCCCTTCGGCGTCGGCCTATGACCGTCGTGGTGGCGCCGACGAGAGGATCGCCTCGGCATTTTCGTAGCGGGGTGTACGAGGGCACGGTCACCCATGTCCGCACGCGACCTCGACTTCGCCGATTCCGGTATCGGCTGGCCATGCCGCTGATCGACCTTGCAGAGCTGGACGACGTACTTGCGCTCCACTGGCTGTGGTCGAAGAGGAGGGGCGCCCCGGCGCAGTACCGGCGGGAGGACTTTCTCGGCCCACCGCAGGTACCGCTCGACCAGGCAGTCCGCGATCTCGTCGAGGGCCGTACAGGCCAGAGGCCGGACGGCCCCGTGGCCATGCTCGCTCACGTTCGCACCTTCGGGTGGCTGTTCAACCCGATCGCCCTGTACTACTGCTTCGACCAGGCGGGCGCCGAGGTTGTCGCACTCGTGGCCGAAGTGGAGAACACCCCATGGCACGAGCGCGTCGCCTATGTCGTCGGCCGCCCCGGCACGCATCGATTCGACAAGGAGATGCACGTCTCGCCGTTCATCGGTATGGATGTCGAATACGTGCTCACCTACACGGCCCCGGGCGACTCACTTTCGGTCCGCTTCGAGCTCGAGCAGCAGGGTCGCAGAATCTTCGCCGCCTCGCTCGGTCTTCGTCGTCGGTCCATGTCGAGCTCGGCCCTCGCACGGGTGCTCTGGCGCTCGCCGTTCATGACGTTGCGGGTATCGGTCGGTATCTACCGGCAGGCGCTTGCGTTGGCGGCACGACGTGCGCCCTTCTTCCAACACCCTCGGCGGATTCGCCGGCCCTCAGGGCCGCCGCTCGTCGGTGATCGCCTCGATCGCCGCGACGAGAGCGTCGGCGTCGGTGCCGGTGTACAGGTCGGCGGCGAGGCGTCGCGCAGTCGAACGGCTCATTGCTCCGCCACCGAGCAGCACGGGAACACCCGGCGCGGCGGTCTTCACGGCCGTGACAGCTTCGCCGATGGCACCGTTGAGACCTGCCGTAGTCGATACGATCCCGACGGCGCGGAGCTGGCCGGTCCTCGCCGCCGCCTCGCCGATGGCCGCTGCGGGTGTGTGGGCGCCGAGCTCCACCACATTGAAGCCACGCCAGCGCAACAGGTCCGCAGCGATGGCGACGGGGAGCGTGTGGAGGTCGCCGGCGGGAGCAGCCAGCACGACGGCGCCACGTCGGCGCCCGCGGCGCCCGAATTGCAGACCGAGCCTCCCGACGACCTTCTGGGCGACTGCCGTCGCTCGGTGCTCGTCGGCGACGGTCAGCTCGCCACGAGCCCAACGGTCGCCGACTGAACGCATGACAGGCACGACCAAGTCGGTGAGGGCGCCAGAGGGGTCGAGTCCACCGGCCAGTTTGCCTTCCACGATCTGCCAGGCGCCGGCGTTGTCGCCCGCGAGCATTCGAGCTTCGAGTCCAGCGCGAGCCTTGACCGTGGACGGAGCACCTCGCCCGGCCGGAGCCGCCCGATCTCCCCGGCGAAGGGCCTCGACGTCGCGCCGCCTGACTCGCCATTGGGCACCGTCCTTGCTGGCTTGGAGCTTGCCCGTGCGGACGTAGCGGTAGACGGTCATGTAGTGGACGCCCAGCAACTCGGCCGCCTCCTGCAAGCTGAGGTCAGGATCGGCAGCACGGGCCACGATGAAGTGTTTAGCACTAAGGCACGGCGCCGGCCGTGCAGCTGGGCGGCGCGCCAAGGGCGAGAACTTCGGCAAGGATAGTGGCGATGAAGCCGGTCTCCCGGGAAGTGAGCGGCGCAGGAGCCGAGGGCGGTCGAGGAAGTCATGACCGTGCTCTTGGAGCGGGCTGCCGTTGGCCGAAGTCATGACGGTCGTCTGTAACGTCGTCGAGTGCAGTCGGTACGGCACACACGTGGCGATCAGCTGGTTTCACGGCCGTGAGTTGGCCGAGGCGAAGGCGGCGGGTCGGGCGACCTACCGGGTGGCGACGTGATGGCGCCGCGTGAGGGCGAGGCGGCAGAGGCCGTCGAGCAAGACAGTTTGGGGGCGGATTTGTCGGGGTTCTCCGAGGACGAGCTCGCCGGTCTGGCGCTTGCCGCCGACCCAGACGCTCCGCTCGCCGAAGATGCTGTCCCGCTGGCGCTCTTCCTCGGTCAGCTACCGCTCGTGCTGCCTCAGTGGTACATGCCGCCGGCGATCAGCACCCGGACCACGCGATGGCGGACCGCTCTCGTGATCGCCATCGTGCTTGCATTCGTCATGATCGATGCGTGGGGACTGTGCAGCACGTACGGCTCGATCACCCTCGCCTGATCCGGTTGCCTGTGTGCTGCCCGGCTCGCCGAGCGCAGCCCTGACGGGCGTTTGGACGGTGCGCCGGCAGATCTCATCCTCGCCGTAGCGCTCGTCACCTGCTAAGAAACAAGCGGGAATCGTGTTCCACGACGAGGAGGCACCTCATGGAATTGGCAACGACGCTGTACCCCGCAGTTGCCGGCGCGTACCTCTTCGTCGACCTGGCTCTGTACGTCATCACGGCCGTCGGTCTCTACGGCATGTTCCAGAAAGCCGGCCAGCCCGGCTGGGCCGGGTTCGTTCCCATCTACAACATCTACATCCTCTTGAAGGTCGTCGGTCGCCCGACCTGGTGGACCTGGTTCCTGCTTCTCGGCATCATCCCGTTCATCGGCACGCTCGCACTCTTGGTTATCGCCATCATCGTCGCCATCGACGTGGCCAAGAGCTTCGGGCACACGGGGGGTTTCGCCGTCGGACTGATCCTTCTGCCGTTCATCTTCTACAACATCCTCGGCTGGGGCTCGAGCACCTACCGCGGGCCGGCAGCGCTCGGCAGCGGTACCCCCTTCGGGGGCGCCCCGCAGCAGCAATGGGGAGCACAGCAGCAGTACGGCCAGCCTCCGGGTTACGGCCAGCCTCCCGGTTACGGCCAGCCTCCCGGTTACGGCCAGCCTCCCGGCTACGGGGACCCGGGTTACGGCCAACCCCAACCCGGGTACGGCGAGCCGCAGCCCGGATACGGTCCACCCCCTGGCGACTACCAGCCCCCGCCGGCGTACCCGCCGCCGGGTGACTACCAGCCACCGCCCGCCTACCCGCCTCCAGGTGACTACGAGCCGCCTCCGTCGCAGTAGACGGTCTCGACGGATTCGGCGGTAGGCGTCGGCGTCAGGTCCCGCAGTTCGGGGGGCAGATGCCGATGTAGAGGTGAGCGAGATCCGAGCCGCTCGGGTTGCCGTACACGAGCGCGATGCCGGCGTCGTAGGTGAACGAGAACGACTTGCCGGGCGCGATGACGCCCGAGCTCTTCACGTTCGGGAAATCGTGGAACACGACCTCCTGATTGTGGTCGGTGAGGTTCGTGAACACGATCGGAGTCTTGCTGGCTGCGTAGAGCTTGAGCGGCTCGAAACCCTTCGGCGTGATGATGACATTCTGGCCGAACGAGCTGTAGCTGCTGATCGGCTCGTGATGCTGGGCGGTCGGGATCAGGACCTTGTGCCCGTCGATAGTGACGTATTGAGGTACGTAGTGGACGGTCGTCGTCGTGATCTCGCGGGTCGTCGTGGTCGTCGTTTTCGCTGCGGCGTTGGTGGAGCAGCCGGCGAGCACGAGCGCGAGGCCGAGCACCCCGAGCGCGACAACTCGGCGGCGGATGGCAGTGGTCATTGCGATACTCCTCAGGATCACATCGTCGCCGGCAGCAGCCGGGCGGCATTTTGGAACGTGAACAGCGCCACCGGAAGCAACATCGGGGTCGAGAGCACGTAGACCAGCAGCGTGCGTCCCGTTCGCCGGTACGCCACTACGGTGCCGATCAAGAGCACGACCAAGCCGGCGCCCCATCCGAGGAAACCGAACCATGCCGCGCTGTCACCCCCCAGTGCGAGCTCTGATTGCACGGTCGGACCGGGCGGCCGGTGGGGCGCGGCGACCGGGTTGCCGACGAGCTTGGCCTCGACGACGTCGAAGCCTGAAGGCGGCACCGCCTGTGCCGAGGTCACAAGCGCGAGCAGTCCGAGGTTCGAGTGCAGGACCGGGAGGGCATGCCCTGCCGGGACGACGAACTGGGAGACGACGACGAACTTGAAGCTGCCGAGGAAGTCGACGACGCCGATCGCGTCTCCCGGGCGCAGGTCGTCGATGTGGGCGAAAGCACCGCCAAAGGTGAGCTTGCGGCCGGCGATGACCGCCTCGCCTGCCGAGCCGGGAACAGAGGTCGCCGGCATCAGCCCGGGTCCTTGTTGGAGGTCGGAGGCGGTGGTGCCCTCGACCACGACCTGCTTCAGCCCGAGGGCAGGGATCTGCAGTACGGCCGCCGCCTTTCCATCTGCCGGGATCACGCCGTTGAAGGCGGCGTACTCTGCGGCGCACGACGTGGAGTATTTCGTGCAGGTGCCCACACCGTAAGTCGTGAGCAACCGGTGTTGGTTGTGGGCAACCTGCAGGTTCGACCATCCGAAGAGGTACCCGATGAACAGCACGAGGGTGAGGCCGGCGAGGGTGATGACCAGGCCGAGGTTCTCGAGACGGGAGTGGCGTACCCGAGGGGCGCCCAGCGCTCCGTCAGACAGGAGCCCGAGCACGAACTGGTCGCTGTCGGGCTCGGCCGTCGCCACGGGCTGATGAGCTGAATCCTGGGCGACGTCACGCTCGACGTCGTCAGGCTCGTGCACCTCGGTCACGGACATCTCAGACGATCCCTCCCGTACGGCGCCGCGTCTTCAGGAGCAAGCCAGGTCCGAGCAACATGGCGCCGGCGGCGACGGAGACGAACGCCGGCGCCAACCAGCTGTCGCTGCGGCCGGTGACCGAGAACGCCGTCGACTGGAACGCCCGAGTCGTCGGTGTCACTTTCCCTGCGGTCGTGCCCGTGACCTTCGGCTGGGTAGTGGGTGTCACCTTCGGCTGGCTCGTCGCCGTGACGGCTGGCTGGGTCGTGGTCACGGGCTGCGTCGTTGTCGTTGTTGTCGTGGTCGTCGTTGTCGTTGTCGTGGTCGTCGTGCGACCGAGGTCCGCGACATCGGTGATGGCGACCTCGGCAAGGGACTTCGGCAGCGGGACGAAGCCAGGCGGCAGGTCGGAGGTCTGAGAACCCGCCGTGAGGTTGAGGACGTCATCGAGCACCGTGCGGTCTGCTTGCACCGTGGCGCTGCTCTGGTTCGCCGTCGGTACGAGTGCGTACCAAATCTCCGGCAACGGGTAGGCACCTGGGTTCTTGTCGCCGAAATTCGGTGACAGCGTGCCATTGGGGTTCGTGGTCGCACCGGCCACGGCGGCGTCGAGGGAGGTGGCGGTCGGCAGGACGAACTTGCCGGCGGCGTTCTGCAGTGCTGCCGGCAGCAACCCGTAGTAGTTCGCTTCGGACGCATTCATTGGGGCGAAACCCGCCACCGGCGAGATGCTCGCATTCGGCGGCGCTACGAAGCCGGCGAGCTTGATCGTCTGCTGGTTGGGGTTGTCTACGGCCGCCCAGGCGAAGGTGTGCAGCAGCGGGGGAAAGGTGTCGGTGTCCGGACACGACTTCAACGTGGCACCGGCCTGCTTCAAGCCCGTCAACAGAACGCTCGAGGCTGTGTTGGTCTCGAGGATTTTGCTCTTGCCGAGAGTCACCGGCACGCGAGGTGCGTCGCAGATCCAGTCGAATACTTCCGACGTGCTGCTCGAGGGGTCTGCTCGGACGTACCCGCCGTACTCCCCGGCGGTGCGAAAACCGTTCTGGGCATTGAGCTCGGCGATCAAAGGACACTTGCCGCCATACGCCGGTCCGCAGTTGGCGACGTCGCCTCCGGTCACGAAGGAGTAGTAGTTCGTAATCAGCCCGGCAACCATGTTCGGAGTGAGCGCGAAGGAGTTGTCGGGATAGATTCGTCCGCTCGTCGACGAGGCCATGGTCGCTTTGAAGCCGATGACCTGGGAGCTCAGGGCGATCGGGATGAAGGTGTAGCCAGGCTTGCCGTCAGCGGTGAGCGTCGCCAACGCAGTTTGGACGCCCGAGGCGTTCGGTTCGTCGATGAAGGCCATGGAGTCGGCGCCGCCGGCCACACCGGTAGCCGCTGCGACGGAGTCGATTGCCGTGTCGATGGCGATCGCAGGTGCCTTTCCTTTGCAGTTGAACTGCGCCACCGTGGGGAAGAGCTCATCGATCCCGAATTCGCTCCCCGTCGTGACGAGCGTCGCCTGCGGGCAACCGGCTGTGGACTGGGCAAAGCCGAGACGAACCGCCGTGGCGTTATTGGGGTTGAGGACCAAGTTCTCCTTGCCGCCGGAGTCGAGGAGGGGATCCGTTACGTCGATCGAGCACGGATCCGGGTCGTTGTCGCAGTAAAACGACCCGGTGGTCTGGGTTCCCGGGATCTTTCCTTCCAATGCAGTGTTGCCATCGTTGGCGTCTTCCTCGGTCTGGAAGCTGATGGAGGTCGATCCCTGCGGCGACGCCGTTAACACGATCTGTGGGTTCAAGAGCTCCGGGGTCGCCTGCAGCATGCAGATGGGATCCTGCTGCGCCAAGGTGTGCTGGTCCGAGCAGAAGTACACGTAGATGGGGGCGTTGGCGGGAAAGTGCTCGGCGGTCACGAAGACCCATTGATTGGACCCGAGGTCTGTAGCCGGTGCCACGATGACTTCTGGACAGACCGTGCCCTTCGGGCAGTCGGCCGGGATCGTTGTGCACGTAGCGAACTTGGGGCAGGTCGACATTGCCGTCGCCGCCGGCGAGGCGCTGCGCGAGCTCGCCGAAGCTGACGGTGAAGCGAGGGCGACGAACCACAGCGCGGCCGCCACAACGGCGAGGAGCCGCCCGGCTCTCTGCACGTGGCGCAGGGTTGGCGTGCTCACGACGTCACCACGTGGCGCTCGTTGCAGGACACGGC
>JBEKYM010000056.1:0-24540 GCA_049510975.1 Acidimicrobiales bacterium | reverse complement strand
CGGGCTTAGGACCCGGTCCCTTCGGGGGTGGAGGTTCGACTCCTCTCGCCCGCACTCATCGGGCATCCGCAGCGTTCGTCTCGAGAACCTCGGCGATGTCGAGGAGGAAGCGGCGAACGGCGGTCTCGGCAACGCGGTGCATGGCCACGCGATCGAGGCTCGCTCCGATTTGGGCGAGGGGGACCTGGTAGCGGCCGCTGAAGGAGAGCCGGCAGTGGTCGCCACCGAGGCTCGAGAGCTCGAGGTCGGCGTCCAGGGTGGGCAGGAGCCGCTCGAAGGCGATCGGCTCCCAGCGCAGCGGCACGATGACGTTCGAGGTGTTCTGGCGAGCGTCGCCGATGGCGACCGAGAACCGCTGGCGAGACGCGCTCCGGTCGGCCGCTCGGTACCACGCCGCATCGGTCTGCAGCATCACGGCCGCCACCTCGTGAAATGGTCGCTCGATGTGCACGAAGTCGCTGATGAACACGGCGTGGCGGCGGGACGGGCTGGCGTCGGCCCCGGAGCTGGCCACGTCGTTCGGCCGGGCGCTCACGCCGCTACCTCACGAGTCTTCGGGCGAATGATCAACACGGGACAGTGAGCGTGGTGTACGCAGGCTTGACCCACCGAGCCGAGGGCCATGCTGGAGAAGCCGCCAAGGCCCCGGCTGCCGACCACGAGTAGGTCGGCGCCCTGGCTCAGCTCGATGAGCGTACGCGCCGGGAGACCTTCCACGATCGAGCGACGCACGTCGAGCGTGTCGTCGTCGCTGAGCACTTCCCGCACCGCGTCCCGGACCGTTGCCGTCGCAGCCTCGACTGCCGCCGACGTGATGTCTCCGAGATCGATCACACCAAAGGGCGACACGGGATAGTTCACGTGCCAGGTGTTCACGATGTGCAGCGTCCAGTTCTGCCACCGGGCGACCTCGGCGGCATAACGTAAGGCGGCGAGGCTCGCGGGCGATCCGTCTACGCCGACGACTACCCGACCTGTCGTTGGAACCTTCCCCATCGTCCTCACCTCCTGCAGCCTCATCGTGGAACTTGCAGGCGCTCGCTCACAGGGCCATAAGTCCCGACCGCACGCGGAAACCGCCCGTTGATGCACGCGCGCCTGCCGGCAGAGGCGATGCGTCGTCGGCCGGCCGTGCCGACCAGTAGGGCCGTTCGGCCCTACTGCGGATCGGCGGGGTGAGTCATTGTGAAGGCAAGGGAGGTCAATCAATGCCGCACGTACTCGCAGCACTCGTGAACCTGGACCACCCAGGTCACTACTTGCACTGGGGATTCATACAGATTTCCTTGGCAAACCTGATCGTCATCATCCTGATGACCGTGACGTTCATCCTGGCGCTGCTGCTGCCGTTCCCCCACAGCAACTCCAGCACCAAGACAACGCCCGTCACGCCGGCAACCAAGACGATCGACGAGCAGGTGCCCGAAAGGACGGAGCCATGACGACCACGACGTCCCCGCCCGACGCCGGCGCTGGCTCCGCCGCAGACGATCGACCGACATGGACTGGGCGTTTTCGCGTCCGGGCCGTCGGGTCGCTGCCCCCGGAGAAGCTGCTCCCGGACCGCCAACCCGCCTACGTCGCCTCTTGGATTTACATCTTCGGGGCGCTCACGCTGTCCGCCTTCGGTGTGGTCCTGCTGTCCGGCGCCGTGCTGGCCGTGGAGGGCCCGGCCTGGTGGCACACCTCTCACGCCGGCTTGTTCGTGAACTCGCTGCACCTGTGGAGTACTGAGCTCTTCTTCTTCTTCATGGTCGTGCACCTCTGGGGCAAGTTCTTCATGGCCGCCTGGAGGGGTCGCCGCCGGGCGACATGGATCACCGGCGTGCTCGCCTTCGTGCTCTCCATCGGCACCGCTTTCACCGGGTACCTCTCGCAACAGAACTTCGACTCTGAGTGGATCAGCACCCAGGCAAAGGACGGGATCAACTCCACGGGTGCGGGTGCCTTCTGGAATGTCCTGAACTTCGGTCAGATGCTGCTGTGGCACGTCCTCTTGCTGCCCCTCGTCGTGGGCGTGTTCATCGCCATCCACGTCCTGCTCGTCCGCCGGCGCGGCGTGGTTCCACCATTCGCTGCTGCCGGTGCCACCGCCACCGGCCCTACTGCCGGCAGCTACGCCGGCGATGGGCGGGTGCCGGCGACCGAGGCGGCTCACTCCAGCGAGGAGGCATGATGTCCAGCTCCCATAAGCCTGTGAAAGCCTTCAAGCCGGACCGAGACGTCGTCGAATGGGACGGCCCGACCGTCCGGTACGACCTCCTCAAAGAGGTCACGGTCTGCTTCGTCGTCGTCCTCATCCTGGTGGCAGCGCTGGCCGCGATCTTCTCTTCGCCGGACGACGCCCCTGTCACGGTCAAGTCCTGGTCGAATGCCGCGCCAGTCGACTTCGTGCAGACGGCGATCACGGAATTGGACGGCACCAGCCCCACTGCTGGGTACGGGCCGCCCTACAACAGCACCGCCGGCGCGAGCCAGAACCTCGGGCCCGTGTCGCCGGAGTCGATCGTCGGTGTTCACATCCCGATCGACACCGCCACTGCCTTCGTCATCAACCCGCTGCTCACCTTGCCGAACGCCGCCAGCGTGGACGCCGCCATCTCGACGTTTGACTCCGCCTCGGCAAGTCAGCAGGCGAGTTGGGAGGCGGCCTACGAGAAGGTTGCGGCCACGGCGGGGTTCAGCGACGGTCGCCTGCAGGTGAAGGCAGGGCCCTACGGCCCCGTCGGACTGATGATCAGCCAGTTGCTCGCCATGGCGCGCAGCGGTGCTCTCGACGGCGCGCTCCTCTCCTCCCCCCAGCTGTACGGCACGAACTACACCAAGCCTTTGCTGTTCATCGCCGATGGCGGCTACATGGCCAGCCTGGCCGACGCCGACCATCTGTCCGGCGACCAGTGGGGCATGATGAACGAGACCGGGAGCTTCCCTGGGCAGGCGTGGTTGTGGCTCTACACGATGTGGTACCAGGTACCCCCGATGAACAGCTCAGGGAGCGGTGACGTCGAGGTGTGGGCGATCATGATGGCGCTGACGCTGCTGCTCGCTCTCGTACCGTTCATACCGGGCCTTCGTTCGATCCCGCGTCTGTCTCGGGTCTACCGACTCGTGTGGCGCCGGCACTACCGTTCACTGGAGACACAGCCGAACCGGTAGTCCGGTCACCGACAAGGACGGCCACACATGCTGAAGGTATTTCTCCTCGACGATCACGAAGTTGTCCGTGCCGGCATCCGGGGCCTCCTCGAGGCCGACGGCGGCATCGAGGTCGTCGGTGAAGCCGGAACGGCCGAGGAGGCCATTCAGCGGGTGCCGGCAGTCCGCCCTGACGTTGCAGTTCTCGACGTCCGTTTGCCGGACGGCGACGGCGTCGAGGTCTGCCGGGAGCTCCGGAGCCGCATGCCCGAGCTGCGGTGCCTGATGCTCACGTCGTTCGCCGACGACGACGCGCTCTTCGCAGCCATCATGGGCGGCGCCTCGGGTTACGTCCTCAAGCAGATTCGCGGGACCGACCTTGTCTCGGCCATCGTCCGCGTCGGCCAAGGCGAGTCGCTCATCGACCCGATCTTGACCAAGAGGGTGCTCGACCGCCTTCGGAGCGGGCCGGAACAGGACGAGCGCCTCGCTCGTCTCTCCGAGCAGGAGCGCAAGATTCTGGACCTGCTCGCCGAAGGTCTGACGAACCGTCAGATCGCCGGTCGACTCTTCCTGGCGGAGAAGACGGTGAAGAACTACGTCTCGAACCTGCTCACCAAGCTTGGGATGTCGCGGCGCACGGAAGCGGCGGCTTTCGCCGCTCGCATCTCGGAGCGGGAGGCTGGCCGGCGCTCGGGATCCGAAGGGTGAGTCGCCCAGCAACCCGTTGATTCGTGGCAGCGGGAGCCTGCGGGTCCCGCGCCGAGCTCGAGCGCCCGACAGGACGGCCGGCTTCGCCCAGTACCCTCCATGACCGATGAGTCCTCGGCCGAGCGCACCGGGGCGCCCGCTCCTGTTCGCCGCCGGGGGCGCTGCCTGCATCTCGTCCTCGGCCATCCTCGTACAGCTGGCCGGCGTCGGTGCTGCCACGACGGCATTCTTCCGCTGCTGCTTGGCTCTACCCTTCATCGGCCTTGTCGCCGTCCTCGAGCAGCGCCGCCAAGGACGCCGGATGCCGTCCCAGCGCTGGAAGACGGCCGCTGCAGGCTTCGCCTTTGCCGTCGACCTCGTCCTGTGGACGCACGCCATCGCGGCAGTCGGAGCAGGCGTCGCCACCGTGCTCGGCAACCTGCAGGTGCTGTTCGTCGCGGCGACAGCTTGGGTCGTCTTCCGCGAGCGACCCTCGAGCCGCCTTCTCGTCGCGCTTCCCATCGTCGGACTCGGAGTAGTTCTCGTGGCGGGCATCGTCGGCGGGAGCTCGTACGGTCGCCACCCAGTCGCTGGAATCATCTACGGCGTCGGCACATCCATCGCCTACGCAGTCTTCCTGCTCGCATTACGGAGTCTGTCGTCGGGATCGCCCCACGTCGCAGGACCGCTCTTCGACGCCACCGCCGGCGCTGCCGTCTCCGCCCTCGCCATCGGGCTCGTGTTCGGCTCGCTGCAGTTCACCCTGTCGTGGCGGTCGTTCGGGTGGCTGCTGGCGCTGGCGATCCTCTCCCAAACTCTCGGCTGGCTGCTGATCACGTCGTCGCTGCCCCGACTGCCAGCCGCCGTCTCCTCGTTGATGCTGTTGTTGCAGCCCGCCGCCGCCGTCTTGCTGGCGGCCGTCGTCCTCGGCCAACACCCGACGGCATGGCAACTCCTCGGAGCGGGTCTCGTCTGCTGCGGAGTCCTTGTAGCGGCACGCAGGGCCAGCGCCACAACGCCCGATCTGCTGACGAGCCCAACGGGCGAGCCCAGCACGACTTGACGGCAGCGCTGGACGCCGGCTCGCCACCAGCGTTGCCGCCGCCGCCGGCAATGGCCGCCGCGCTATTTTCAGCGCCATGCAGAACAGGCGTGCTGGGCGTCGTCGAGCTCGTCCGCGGTCAATGCTGCTGGCATCAATCCTGACAACACTGACGATGGCAGCCTGCGGGTCATCGTCCACGACGCCGACGACGTCATCGGGAACCAGCGGGAGCACGACGACCGAGCCACAGAGTGCCCCAACTGTTTGGCTTTGCCGGCCGGGAGCGTCCCCGGATCCGTGTACCGGCAATCTCGACACGACGGTCATCAGTGCGGACGGGAGCAAGAGCCGCGTCACGGTGTCGGCGGCGTCCTCACCGGCCGTCGACTGCTTCTACGTCTACCCGACGGTGAGCACTGAAACGACGCTCAACGCCAACCTCGCCATCCAGAGCACCGAGGTGGACGCAGCGATCTCTCAAGCCGAGCGCTTCGCTCAGGTGTGCCGAGTCTGGGCACCCATGTATCGTCAGGTGACCGTTGACGGTCTCGAGCACGAGGGCCTCACCGACAATCGGTACCAGCAACTCGCCTATGCGAGCTTGCTCTCCGCCTGGAAGGACTACCTCGCCCATTTCAACGACGGTCGCCCGATCGTGTTCATCGGCCACTCGCAGGGAGCGGCCATGTTGATCGAGTTGCTCAGGAACGAGGTCGACCCCAACCCGACCCTGAGGAAGCTCCTCGTCTCTGCCATCATCCTCGGGGGCAACGTCGAGGTCGCATCCGGCAAGCTCGTCGGAGGCAGCTTCCGGCACATCCCCGCCTGCACGTCCGAACGGCAAACCGGGTGCGTCATCGCCTACTCCTCGTTCTCGAGCACGCCGCCGGCGGACAGCTACTTCGGCCGTCCAGGTCAAGGCGTGTCCCTGCAGTCTGGCCAGACCGCAAAGACGGGACTGCAAGTGCTCTGTGTCAACCCGGCTGTCCTGAGTGGCGGCGCCGGCGCACTCCTGCCGATCTTTCCGGCGCCGAACCGAGTGGCGGCGCCGTGGGTGGAGTATCCGAAGCTCTACACGGCCACGTGCACTTCAGCAGACGGTGCAACCTGGTTGAACATTCACTCGATCGCCGCTGCAGGCGATCGGCGACCGATCGTCACTGCCACCCTTGGGCCGCAGTGGGGACTACATCTCGACGACGTCAATCTGGCGCTCGGGAACCTCGTGCAGATCGTGAGTGCCGAGGTGGCAGCACTACCGTGAACGGCGCCTCGAGCGGTCCTCGACCGGCTCGGGACGCGAAACCGCCCCGGTCACGCCCCCACAGGGGAGGCCGACCGGGGCGCTCATCGGCTCAAGCGGCGAGCACGGCCTCGATCTCGAGGTGCAGCTGGACCTTGTCACTCACGACAAACCCGCCGGTCTCGAGCGCGGCATTGAAGTCGACGTTGAACTCGCTGCGCACGATCTCACCGGTGGCCGTGAACCCTGCGCGAGTGCCACCGTACGGGTCCGGGCCGAACCCACCGAGCTCCAACTTCAGGGAGATGGCCTTCGTGACGCCCTTCAGCGTGAGGTCACCATCGAGGATGAAGTCGGAACCGTCCGGGCGGATTCCGGTCGAACGGAACGTCATCGTGGGGTACTTCTCCACCTCGAAGAAGTCCGCCGACCGCAAGTGATTGTCACGATCCGGGTTGCCGGTGTCGATCGAGTTCAGGTCGATGCTGGCAGTCACGCTGGACTCCAGCGGGTTCTCGGCCGTCACGATGGCGGCTTCGTACTTCGTGAACTTTCCGCGGACCTTGCTCACCATCATGTGCCGGACCGAGAAACCCACCTCGGAGTGCACAGCATCCACATTCCAATGGCCGGCGACATAGCCCGGCACTGCGACCTCATTGCCCGTGACGCTCATTCGTGGCTTCCCTTCGTCCTAAGTTGATGTGTCAACATTATCACGTCAAACCACGATGACGCATCAACTATTCCCCCGCGCGATGCAACGAGCCCGGCCAGTCAAGCAAGGGTTCGGGCCAGCCAAGGGTTCGGGCCAGTCAAGGCTCGGGAACGAGATCCAGCGGTGTTACCAGCGACCCTGATGGATGATGGCGTCGGCTGATCGGCGGCGAGATCGGAGATCGCGCCGTGGCGCCGCCGGATCCTCGTGCCCGATGGCGACGCAACCAACCGGGTCTTGACCGAGAGGCACGCCAAAGGTGGTTCGAAACGCGGGAATATCGCTCGGGATGAGCCCGAACAGAAGGGCTCCGAGCCCTTCGTCCACCGCCGCCAGCAGCATGAGCAGGCACAGGAAGCCCGTGTCGACGTACCAGTACGGCACCGGCCAGCGGCCCTCGTCGCGATCCGTCCAACCCTTGTCGGGAAGGGCATATCGGTCCAGGTAGGCATCCTTGGAGGCGAGTGCCACGACGACGAGCGGGGCTCGCTCGATCGCCTCTCTCACGGCAGGGTCCCACCCTCCGCCACCCTCGACCGGGCCTTGTGACGCCCAGAAGCGAGCTCGGTCGTCGCCGTCGCGAAGGACCAGCAGCGAGTACCCCTGGCTGTAACCCGCCGAGGGTGAGCGAAGGGCCGCAGCAAGGATCCGATCGACCACGTCGTCCTCGAGCGGCTGGCTCGTGAAATGACGGACCATCCGGCGATGCCGGAGGACCTCACGAAATTCCATCGGCGGTCTCCCCGTCTCAGGCGCCGACGCCAGCGCCGGCAAAGGCCGCCATGGCGACTCCGGCACCTCGCAGGTCCCCCACCAAGCCGGACTCCATACGGTTCATCACGTAGCTCACGACAAGGTTGGCATCGAGGTCGGCGATGATGAGCGACCCACCCCAGCCTCCCCAGTAGCACGCCCTCGCCCCAATCGGCATGAGATCCCCGGAGAGGCCGAAGCCCATGCCGAAGCGCAGAGGCGTCCCCAGCACGAGGTCCGTCCCGTTGGACTGCTCCTCGAAAATGGCCTCGCAACCTGCGGGAGACAGCAACCGGACCCCGTTCAGCTCGCCCCCGCAGGCAAGGACGCTCTGCACGGTCGCAACCGAACGGGCGTTGCCATGACCATTGGCCGCAGGAATCTCGGCGCGCCGCCAGGCGACGTCATAGGAAACCGAGGCATCGAGGACCGGGTTGCCGAAGGTGCGGGCGGCGGGCGTAGAAGGGTCGAGCGCACCGAGCTGTTCGGCCATCGGCGGAGGCGGGACGACCGGGGCTACCCGGCTGTCACAAGCGGGCGGCGTCCCGATGTGGAAGTCGGCCCCGAGCGGGCCGGCGATCTGCTCGGCGAAGAAGCTGCCGATGCTCTGTCCGGTCACGCGACGAACGACCTCGCCGAGGAGATAGCCCTGAGTGATGGCGTGATATCCCGATGCGGTTCCAGGCGTCCACCACGGTTCTTGGGCGGCCAGCAGCGACGTCGCCTTGTCCCAGTCGTACAGGTCCTCGATCGTGACGGGCTCAGCCCACCCGGAGAGCCCGGCCGTATGGGACAGGAGGTGCCGCACCTCGATGTCGCCCTTGCCGGCAGCCGCGAACTCCGGCCAGTAGAACGCCACGGCACCATGGAGGTCGAGATCGCCGCGGTCGGCCAAGACGAGGCAACACAACGCTGCCATGGTCTTTGTCGTCGACCACACGTTGATGATCGTGTCTCGCTCCCAGGGCTGCGTCTTCTCTCGGTCGAGATGACCGCCCCAAATGTCGACCACCGGCTCGCCGGCGAGGTATACCGCCACCGAGGCGCCGAGGTCGTGCCCGGCATCGATGTTGTCGGAGAGAACCGAACGCACCTGAGCGAAGCGGTCGTCACAGGTCCCGTGGATGTCAGCCATGGTGGCGCAGCCTACCGATCAAGGCGAGGATGGACCGGCGATCGCGTCGCAGCCCGGTGCAGCCCGCCGGTGTGCGACGCTCAGCCGGTGAAGGTCTCGAGGGCGGCCACGAACTGCGTCGGGTCCTCGAACATCGAGGCGTACCCGGCATCTGGGAGCTCCACGCGCTCCGATCCGGCAATCGCACGGCGGAGCAGGACGCCGTCGGGTGCCGGGAAGACGTCGTCGGCGCTCCCGAAGACGACCAACGTCGGCACCACCACCGCGCTCGCTCTTCCCAAGAGGGCGTCACTCGACCACAGCCCGACCTGCAGCGCCCGTTCGCTGGCGAGTGCTGATCGAGTGATGACATCTGGCACGCTCGCTTGGACGCCCGCCAGCCAGGCGCCCTCCGCAGCCCTCGGGCTTGCCGCCGCGCCGGCGAGCCCCGGCGACGCTCCCGTGGCGAAGAACGTCGGCGCGAGCGATGCAGCGGTCACGGTCGGCGAATCGAGCAGCGCCCGCACATGGGCCGCCGGACCGGTCGCGGTCGGACCTCCGGCGGAAGTGTCGACGAGCGCGAGGGCTCGTTCGATCGCGGGATGGCGCTCCGCCAAGGCGAGGGCGATGGCGCCCCCGAGCCCCCACCCGAGCACAACCGGGTGCACGAGAGTGAGCGCCTGGATGAGCCCGGCTGTCTCGTCCGCGAGCCAGTCCAGCGTCACCGGCGCGAGCGGTGGCGAGGAGTACCCGACCCCCGGCAGATCGAAGATCGTCACCCGGTAGTGCTGCGCCAAGGCCGACAACAGGCTCGGCTCCCACCACGACATCGTGCCGTCCTGCCCCATCACAAGGAGCAGGTCCGGGCCGGATCCGAAGCTACGGAAGGCGATGCGCTGGACCGACAGGTAACCGGGAGCACCCACCACCGGCAGCGGTTCGGTCGACTTTCCGGCGGGAACGGCGACGACGGCTGCTCGCTTGACGAGTCCGAGAAAGGCGGAACCTGGCTGCGACGTCCCTGGCACAGCCACTGGGACGGGAAGGGTGGTCGTGGTCGAGGTCGACGTCGAGCTTTTGGCAGTACTGCTCGTCGTCACGCCCGAGGACCCGCCGGCATGCGCGGACGATCCGGACGTGCAACCCGCCAGCAGGAGGGCAAGAGCAGCTGCAGCCAGCCAGCCGGCGCGTGCGTAGCGGTCGCTCGTCACCTCGCACCCCGCTGTGGCATCGTGTCCGCCTTGCCGGGAAGGCCGGCTTTCGGAGTGACTGATGTCCGCTGGGACGGGAATGGAGTCTGGCTGTGGGATGTCTCGAGGGGAAGGTAGCCATCGTCACGGGCGCAGGAGGTGGAATCGGCAAAGCCGAAGCGCTCGCGCTGGCGGCAGAAGGCGCCGGCGTGGTCGTGAACGACCTCGGTGCCGATCTCGCCGGGAAGCAGCGCTCTTCCTCCGGGGCCGCTGAGGTCGTGGGTCTCATCGAGGCCGCAGGAGGTGAGGCGATCGCCAACGGTGACGACGTTTCCGGCTACGCCGGTGCCGAGCGGATTCTCGCGGACGCCCTTTCTCGCTTCGGCCGGCTGGACATCCTCGTGAACAACGCCGGGATCCTGCGGGATCGCATGTCGTTCAACATGGCCGAGGAGGACTTCGACGACGTCGTCCGGGTGCACCTGAAGGGCCACTTCTCGATGGCTCGGACGGCCGGCGCGTATTGGCGCGAGCGGCAGAAAGCAGGAGAGTCGGTATGTGGCCGCATCGTGAACACGACGAGCGAGGCCGGGCTCTTCGGAAGCGCCGGGCAGGCGAATTACGCTGCCGCCAAAGGCGCCATCGCGACTCTGACGATCACCCTCGCACGTGAGTACGAGCGCTTCGGTGTGACCGTGAACGCCATCGCCCCGAGGGCGCGCACCCGGATGACCACATCGGCGCTGGGCTCGCTCGAACCGGAGCCGGGAGCGTTCGACTCGTGGGCGCCGGAGAACGTCGCCCCGGTTGTCGTCTGGCTCGCCAGCGACGCCACATCGGGCATCAGCGGCCAGTTCTTCGTCGTCTGGGGCGGAGCCGTCCACCTCGTCGCCCCTTACTCGCCCGTTGCGAGCTTGCAGCGCGAGGGCGCGTGGAGCGTCGAGGAGCTGACCGCCCACCAGGAGGAGCTCTTCGCCGGTCGTTCGAGCGGGGTCCCCGTCTTTCCGTTCGGCGCCTGAACGCCTCCGGCCGAACGCACGGGCCGCAGATACCGCCCCATCACTCTGACGGCTGCGACGGCGGCCGCTTCCAGTGGATCCTGTCGAGGCGCTTCGGCGACACATAACCGTTCTCCGCGAACCAACGCGCCGATCGCGCCAGTGCATCGGCCGCCGGCCGGCTCTCATAACCGAGCTCAGCTCTTGCCCGCGCGTCGGAGAAGATCATCTGAGTCGTCGCCATCTTCGCTCCTTCGAGCGGAACCGACGGCGGTCGGCGAGCGATGCGCCCCTCGATGATTTCCGAGACGTAAGCGGCCCCGAGCGCCAGACTTCCAGGTACGCGAAGGCGAGTCCGAGGAAGCCCGGTCTCGTCTGCGAGAGCACCGAGGATCTGGCGGAACGACAGGTTCTCCCCGCCCAGGATGTAGCTCCTGCCCTGACGTCCGTATTCGAGCGCGGCCACGTGCCCGGCGGCGAGATCGGCAACGTCGACGACGTTCAGGGACGTCTCGACGTAACCGGGGATGCGTCCGTTGAGGAAGTCGAGCACGATGCGCCCCGTTGGCGTCGGGACCCGATCGCGCGGCCCGACCGGAAGGGTGGGCTGTACGAGGACCACGGGCAGTCCTTCGGCGCCGGCACGGAGCACCTCGTGCTCGGCCACGTACTTCGATCGCTTGTACTGGCCGAAGAGGTGTTCGACGCGGGGCCAGTCCCGCTCGTCGGCCGGGGCGCCCGATTCGGTCCGATCGAGTCCGACCGTCCCGACCGTGCTCGTGTAGACCAGGCGCTCGCAGCCGGACTCGCGAGCTGCACCGAGGACGTTGACCGTGCCCCCGACGTTCACGTCGTAGAACTCGTTCGGATCAGCTGACCAGAACCGGTACAGAGCCGCGATGTGGAACACGATCCGAGCGCCGTCGACGGCCTTGCGAACACCTGAGCTGTCTCGGAGGTCGACTTCGACGCACTCGAGGTCGAGCCCATTCACGTTCTCGCGATCGGCCCCAGGTTGCAGCAGTGCAACGACATCCGCGCCGCGAGCAAGTAGGGCCCGAGTCACGGCGGATCCGATGAAACCAGCGGCTCCGGTCACCGCCACGCGGTCTGAGGGTCGCACGGAAAGGAAACTGACCCGGTCGTCCTCGGACCGGGGCTCGGTGGTCATACGCGCTCGCGCTGCAATGCGCTCTTTGCGAGCGTCTTGCCGAACTCGAACAACAACGAGGAGTTGCGGTGGGCGTCCCCGAGCACCTCGTCGAGCGCACCGGCGAAATAGTCCACCTCAGCCTGTCCGACGATCAGTGGCGGAAGCAACTTGATGATGTTCACGTTGTCCGCCGCCACCTGGGTGAGGATGCGGTGACGCTGAAAGAGTGGGCCGACGATGAGCTGGGAGAAGAGGCCCTTTCGGGCTGTCTCGAGCATCTTCCAGCGCGACCTCAACCGCAGCGACGACGGTTCGCCGAACTCGAGCCCGATCATGAGGCCAAGGCCCCTCACCTCGCTGAACATCTCGTATCGGTCGACCAACGGCGCGAGGGCAGCTGCGAAGGCCTCGCCCGTGGACCGGGCTCGTTGCACGATCTGCTCGTCGTCGAGCGTTTGCAGGGTGGCAAGCCCGGCAACCATCGCCAATTGGTTGCGACCAAACGTCGTCGAGTGAACGACGGCCCGCTCCATCTTCGAGTACACGCGATCGAACACCTCCGCCGAGCAGAGCGTCGCCCCGACGGGGATGTATCCGCCCGAGAGTGCCTTGGAGACCGTCACCATGTCCGGCTCGAGCCCGTAGTGCTCATAAGCCCACAGCGCCCCCGTGCGGCCGAGCCCGGTCTGCACCTCGTCGGCAACGAAGAGAGTGCCGTACTGACGGCAGAGCGACTGCACGCCGGACCAGTAGACCTCATCGGCCATGTACACGCCCTTGCCTTGGATGATCTCGGCGAAATAGGCGGCGACGTCGCCTCGGCGCAGCTCATGCTCGAGCAGATCGAGATCCCCGAACGGCACCGAGTCGCATCCAGGGAGCAGCGGGCCGAACCCTTGACGGAACTCAGCCCCTCCGTTCAACGAGAGCGCCCCGTTCGTGAGCCCGTGAAACGAATGATCGGCGTGCAGGACACGGGGACGTCTCGTGGCGTACTTGGAGAATTTGATGGCACATTCGATGGCCTCGGCTCCCGAGTTGGAGAAGAAGCACCGGCGAATGCCGGCGTGCACCCTGCCGACGAGGGCTTCGGCAAGAAGGCCGGGAAGCAGCGCGCAGTCGAGCTGTACGAGGTTGGGCAGGTCGAGCTCGAGCGCGTCCGCCAACGCCTGCTTGATGACCGGATGCGACCGTCCGAGCGCGAAGACGCCGAAACCCGAGAGAAAATCGAGATACTGATCGCCGGCGCGGTCATACAAGTAGCAACCCTCGCCGCGCTCGTAGAACCGGTCCATCCCGACCGTCTTCAGGACCTTGGCGAGCTGAGGGTTGAGGAATTCGGAATGCAACCGAAAGTTCTCACCACGCCGGGCGTCCATCAATTCATGCAGTTCGAAGCTCATCAGGCCTCCGGGTCGAAGCTGGTGCGAGCGTACCGGTCGGGACCGCTCGGTCCCCTCCGCAGGGGCAGACGGTAGGCTGTGGAAATGTCAGATTCCCTCCGACAGAGTGGTCGCGGGGGCCTGGACGAGGGTGCCGTCGCCGCCGGTGAGACTCGGCGAGGCGCGCGCATCGCACCTGCGAACGTCCACGAGGTCCTGAGCCACCACCTGCTTCTCGACGGTTTCCCGATGGTGCTCGACACGACGAAGAGCCACGGATCGTGGATCGTCGACGCCCGTGACGGCACCGAGTACCTGGACTTCTACACCTTCTTTGCGTCAATGCCACTTGGATTGAACCCCGCGGGATTGGCAGACGACCCGGAGTTCGTCGGGTACCTCGGTCAGGTGGCTGCCAACAAACCGGCGAACGCAGACTTCCAGACCACGGCTCTCGCCGACTTCGTCGAGACGTTCAGCCGGGTTCTCGGAGACCCAGCGCTGCCGCACCTGTTCTTCATCGAGGGAGGGGCTCTCGCCGTCGAGAATGCCCTGAAGGTCGCGTTCGACTGGAAGTCCCGACGCAACGAGGCAGCCGGCCGGTCACCTGAGCTCGGCACCCGCGTGATGCATTTGCGTCACGCCTTTCACGGCCGTAGCGGGTACACGATGTCGCTCACGAACACGGATCCCGTGAAAGTCGACCGGTTCCCCAAGTTCGATTGGCCCCGCATCTCTTCGCCGGCCGTGGCGTTTCCCGTCGACGAGCACCTCGGCGAGACGGAGCGGCTCGAGGCGACCGCCCTGGAGGAAGCCACGGCTGCCTTCGAGGCCTATCCGCACGACATCGCCTGCTTCCTCGCCGAGCCCGTTCAGGCCGAGGGAGGCGACCGCCACCTCCGAGCCGAGTTCCTGCAAGCCATGCAGGCTCTCTGCCACCGCTACGAGGCGCTCTTCGTGCTCGACGAGGTGCAGACCGGTTGTGGGGTCACCGGAACACCGTGGTGCTATCAGCAGCTCGGGCTCGAGCCCGATGTCGTCGCCTTTGCCAAGAAGGTGCAGGTCGGCGGGATCATGGCCGGACGCCGCGTCGACGACGAGCCCGCCAACGTCTTTCGCGTCCCGAGTCGGATCAACTCGACGTGGGGCGGCAACCTGACCGACATGGTTCGCTCGACCCGTCTGCTCGAGATCATCGAGTCCAACGGTTCGATCGCCAACGCCGCTCGCGTCGGCGCCCATCTCGGTGGCCGCTTGGTGGAGCTGTCCGAGGAGATGCCGGCCCTCGTGTCGAATGCTCGCGCCCGCGGCCTGCTGGGGGCGATCGACCTGCCGACCGGGTCGGTGCGCGACGACGTCGTGACTTCGCTGCGCTCGACCGAGCAGGTGCTCGCCCTTGCCTGTGGCGAGCGCACGCTCCGGGTCCGACCGGCGCTGTCGATCACCGAGGCCGAGATCGACTACGGCTGCGATGCCATTGGTCGCGTCCTTCGGAAGCTGGCGTCCTGAGCATGCCGAAGACCTGCTCCTCGATCGTCGCGGGCAAGATCACCGACGACGATCGGGGCGGACGCCTCATGTCCACCAACCCTGCTCGGACGAGCGAGGTCGTCGCCGAGGTCGCGCTCGGCGACGCTACGACGTTCGTGGACGCGTGCCGTGCCGCCAAGGCGGCACAGCCATCGTGGGCCAACGTGCCGGCTCCCATCCGAGGCCGAGTGATCGCCGAGATCGGGCGTCTCGTCGAAGCCAACGCCGAGGCCTTGGCTCGCCTCGTCACCCGAGAGGTGGGCAAGCCTTTTGCTGAAGCGCTCGGCGAGGTGCAGGAGATCGTTGACACGTGCGACTTCTTCCTCGGGGAGGGACGCCGGCTCTACGGTGAGACCGTTCCGTCGGAGATGCACGACAAGGCCTTGTTCACCTTCCGTATGCCTGTCGGCGCGCTGGCGGTGATCACTGCCGGCAACTTCCCTGTCGCGGTGCCCTCGTGGTATCTCGTGCCGGCCCTGCTGTGCGGCAACACCGCCGTCTGGAAGCCGGCCGAGTACTCGGCGGCGATCGCCACCGCCCTCTACGAGCTGTTCGTGGCGGGTGGCTTGCCGGAAGGCGCCCTCAACCTCGTGTTGACCGACGGGGCTTCCACGTTCGCGGGCCTCGAAGCCGGCTTGTCCGAGGGCGTCATCGACAAGGTGGGCTTCACCGGCTCGTCGTCGGTCGGCTCCCGCATCGGCGAGCTGACGGGCCGCTATGTGCAGTCAGCCTGCCTCGAGCTCGGGGGGAAGAACCCCATGGTCATCATGGAGGACGCCAACCTCGAGCTGGCCGTCGACGGTGCCCTGTTCTCGGGCTTCGGGACAGCCGGACAGCGATGCACGTCGCTCGGCACGGCCATCGTGCACGAGTCGCTGCATGACGAGTTCCTCACGCAGCTCGCCCGACGGGTCGAGACCGCCGCCATCGGTGATCCGAACGAGCCGGTCCTCTACGGACCGATGCTGGACGAGCGCTTCGCCCATCGCTTCGCCGAGTACCTCGGTGAGCTGGTCGAACCCCATCACGTGTTGCTCGGCAGCACCGGGACGGGACGCATCACTGCCGCCAACCCGCGCCTCGGCTTCGTCGGCGACCCCGACGAGGGCGTGTTCTGCCATCCGACCATCGTCGACGGGGTACGCCTCGATGACGACATCGTTCGGACCGAGACCTTCGGCCCGATGATCGGCGTCACGGCGTTCTCCGACTTCGACGAGGCCATGGCACTCGCCAACTGCTCCGGCTTCGGCCTGTCTTCGTCGATCTATACGGGTTCGCCCGAGGCCGTGTTCAAGTTCCGCCAACGAATCAGTGCTGGCATGGTGAGCGTCAACAACTCGACGTCCGGTGCCGAAGCGCACCTGCCCTTCGGCGGCAACGGCCGGTCCGGGAACGGGAGCCGGCAGAGTGGCAAGTGGGTCCTCGACCAGATGACGCGCTGGCAGTCCATGAACTGGGACTACTCCGGCCATTTGCAGAAGGCCCAGATGGACACCGAGGCCGTCAGCGCCGATCGGGGTTTCCGGCTGGAGTGAGCCTCCGTCAGCTGGCCTCGGTGGCCCGGGCAGGTGGGCGGGACGTGCCCGTGTAGGGGCGAGACATCGGGCCGATGGCGTCGAGGTCGACCTGCACGAGGAAGGGTTCGTCGCGCTCCATGGCCTCAGCGACGACCTTGCCGAAGCCGGCCGCGGTGGAGACGCGCTCGGCTCCCAGGCCAAGGGCTCGCGCCAGTGCAACGAAGTCCGGGGCACCGAGATCGACGCCGATGCGACCGGATGCCTCGCCGTACTGCTTGTCCTGGATGTTGCGCAGGATGCCGTAGCCGCCGTCGCAGAACACGAGCACGACGACCGGGAGGTGCTCGGTGGCAAGGGTTGCCAGCTCGGACACCGTCAGCATGACACCCCCATCACCCACCATGAGAACGACAGAGCTCGGCGAACCGGCAGCGGCGGGCGCCGCGCAAGCGGCAGCCGCTCCGAGGCCGTGTGCCAGCCCGAGGCCGATGGCGAAGCCGTTCGGCATCACTGCCCGGCGCGTACGACCGACCGGAAGTAGTCGGTTGCCCCAGGTGTAGGCGGGAATGGTGCTGTCTTTCACGACGACGGTGTCAGGGCCGATGACGCCGGCGAGGGCATCGAGCAGACCTTCCTGCGGGCCGATCACGTGCCGAAGGCGTGAACGGGCCGCTGCGGCCGTCGCGCTCACCTGCGATAGCCAGCCCTCCTCGGCTCCGGCCGCACCCTCGACTTCGGAGAGGCCGGCCAAGATGGCGCTCAGCGCCACTTTGGCGTCGCCGGCGACGGCGACGGCGGGCGCGTAGTTCCGGCCAGGGCGCGACGGCTGGACGTCGATCTGGATGAGGTTCGCCGGAAGGGCCATCTTCCAGTTCTCCGTGTTGGGGCCTTGGTAACGCGTGCCGACGGCGACGAGCAGGTCAGCATCGACGCACAGCTTGCGGACGCCCGGATCCCAGGACAGGTTTCCGATACTGGCCGGATCGTCCTCGGGAACGACCCCACGACCGTTCGGGCTGGTGAGGATGCCCGCCCCGATCCGGTGTACGAGCTCGGCCACCTCCACCTCCGCCCCGGCCGATACTGCTCCACCGCCCGCCCACACGAGAGGACGGCGGCTGGCGGCGACCAGATCCACAGCCCGGCGGATCGCCGACGGGTCGGGAGATGGGGGCGCCGCTGGCACGAGCAGCTCCCGGAGTCGTTCCGCCGGAACGAGGACCGCATCTGCGTATTGCAGATCGATCGGCAGCTCGACCGAGACCGGACCCTGCGGTGCCGACAATGCCTCGGCAATGGCACCTGCCACGACGCCGGCGATGTCGCCGGCTGTCTTGGCGCGATGGACCGCCTTGCACACCGAAGCCAGCATTTGTGGCTGGTGAGGGACCTCGTGGATGAACCCACGCCCTTGGTCCAGGAATCTCGTCTCCACCTGGCCCGTGAGGTGGAGGACGGGCGAGCCGGCGACGGAAGCCTCGAGGAGGCCGCCGACGGCGTTCGCGGCTCCTGGGCCAGTCGAGGTGATGAAGACTCCGACCCTCCCCGTGACGCGGGCATACGCGTCGGCGGCGCCGGCAGCCGCCTGCTCGTGGCGAACGGTGATGGCCCGGATGCTCCCCCGTCGCCGGAGGGAGTCGTAGACGGGCAGGTTGTGCACGCTCGGGATTCCGAACACCACCTCCACGCCGGCCTGTTCGAGTGAATCGATGACGGCATCGCCGCCCGTGTGCTGGTCCATGCGCGGGAAACTCTCCTCGTTCTCGGCGCCACCGTAGCCATCGTCAGCCGAGGTCAGCATCCCTGGCTTTGACACACCCTCGTCGTATCGTGACTTCCATGGCTCAAAGCGACGCCTTGACCGACGATTTCTGTTTTGTCCATGCCGCTGACCTGCATCTCGACACACCATTCAAGGGAATCGGCGAGACAGCTCCGTCGGTCGCAGTCGCGTTGCGGGAAGCGTCGCTCGAGGCTTTCGACAACCTGGTGACGCTTTGTCTGGAGCGGAAGGCAGCCTTCCTCGTCATTGCCGGCGACGTCTACGACGGAGCAGAGCGAGGCATCCGAGCACAGCTCCGGTTTCTTCATGGGCTCACCCGTCTCTCGGACGCGGGCATTCAGACCTTCGTCGTGCACGGCAACCACGACCCGGTCGAGTCCGGTTGGTCGGCCGTTGGCGCGTGGCCCCGACTCGCCACGATCTTCGGCACGAAGGGAGTCGAAGCCGTGCCGGTGCGGCGCGATGGACGTGTACTTGCCGTCGTCCAAGGCATCTCCTACTGGCGACGGGATGTTCGAGAGAACCTGTCGCTTCGATTCGCACGCCGAGACGGCGCCGCCGGTCTTCATATCGGCCTGTTGCACTGCAACGTGGGCGGAGCCTCCGAGGGCCATGAGGACTACAGCCCCTGCTCCCTCGATGACCTCCGCCGGGCGGGGATCGACTACTGGGCGCTCGGGCACATCCATACCCGCTTGCTCTTGAGCGGACGCCCGTACGGCGACGATCCCTGGATCGCCTACCCGGGCGACTTGCAGGCCCGAAGTCCCAAGCCGAGCGAACGAGGTGCGAAAGGCGCCTTCGTCGTCGAGGTACGAGGGGGTCGCGTGGCGGGATGCGAGTTCGTCGCCTGCGACCGCATTCGATATGCCGCTCTGGAGGTGGACGCCTCGACGCTCGGCTCGATCGACGGCGTCCGCGACGCCTTGGCAGACGCCGCCCACGACGAGCTCGCGCAATCAGAGGGGCGCTCGATCATCGTCCGGGCCACCATTGTGGGACGGAGCGAGGCGCATGCCGTGCTGCAAGGTGACCGGGCGGGGGCGGAGCTGCTCGCCACGCTGCGGGACGAGTTTCGCTCGGGTGCACCATGGTGCTGGTGGGACGGAATCGAGGATGCGAGCGCGCCGGTGATCGATCTCGAGGAGTTGCGAGGCGGGTCTGACTTCCCTGCGGATCTCATCGACTTGGCCGAGGAGCTGACGGCGTCGTGCGCGGCGCCGGCCCTGGCTCTCGGGCTGGAGGCCGAACTCCCTGCAGAGTTGCTCGACGAGATCACGACCACGCTTCCAAAAGGGCTGAGGACGAGGGCGCTCGCCTCTGAGCTCACCGGCTCCGAGCTCCTTGCGGCCGGCCTGAGGAAGGCGCTCGACGAGCTCGGAGTCGGCGTCGGCGACGCCTTGGCGCGGTCAGGACGCTGACGTGCGGCTGACCTCGTTTCACATCGATGGCTTCGGTGCCCTCGCCGAGTTCACCGAAGAGGCCATGGCACCCGGCCTCGTCGTCGTGCTCGGACCGAACGAGGCTGGCAAGTCCACCCTCTTCGACTTCCTCTCCGGCGTGCTGTTCGGGTTCCCGAACCGGAGAGACAACGTGAGGTTCCGCGCTCCAGTCCGCGGCGGACGCCACGGCGGTCGGGTGGGCTTTGTCGACGACGCCGGGGGACAGTTCGAGGTCGAGCGCCATGCAGGGACGCACCGTGGGCTGGTGGTGCGTCTGCCGGACGGCTCCGAGGGAGACGAGCACAGTCTGTCCCGTGCTCTTGCGGGTGCGAGCGCTTCGCTCTTCGAAGCCGTCTTCGCGGTGGGTCTCGACGATCTCGGTCAGATGAAGAACCTCCAGAGCGACGAGGTCCGTGAGCTGCTGTTCGCCGCCAGCATCTTCGGGCAGCGTCGGTCTGCGACCAGGGCGATGAAGCACCTCGGGGACCTCCGCGACGAGCTCGCGAGACCTCGCCGGGAAGACGCCATCGCCAACCGGCTGGCGGCACGACTCGAAGAGGTGCGAGCCGAGCTGGCCGCTGTGCGCCTGGAGACGCGGACCTTCGACGAAGTGCAACGTCAGGCCATGCTCATCGCGGACGACCTCGGCGCCCTCCGCTCGCGCCTGAAAGAGCTTCGGGCACGTGAGCGCGAGCTTCAGCTGCTGCTGGGTTGCTGGCAGCAGTACACGAGGGCCAGGTCCTTACGGAACGAGCTGGCCTCGTTGCCCCTCACGACCACGGAGCTGACCCTGCTCGAGCACGGCGCCCTGCTCCGTGAACTGGCCCAAGAGCGCTCCGGTCATGTCGAGCGAATCGAGAAGCTGGAGGAACTGCGCCGATCGAAGGCGTCGCTCGAGGCCTCGATCGACCGGCGTCTCTCCCAGATCGGACAGACGTGGACGCGGGAACTGGCCGCCGAAGCGCCGGACCCTCAGATCCTCCTCGAGAGCGTGCGGTCCGCCCGCGACCGGATCGATGTCCTGAAGGTCCAGCTGGTGTCGGCGCAGGCCGTCGTCGCCCACGCCCAGTCGGTGCTCAGCGCCATTCCCGACGATCACGACGTCGTTGACGACGTCCCGGGCAGGACCGAGCTCGAGCAGCAGCAGAGCGCCCTCTCCGAGCTGCGGGAGCGGACGAGCGAGGCCGAAGTGCTCGAGATGGCGGCCGTCGCCGAGGAGCGGAGCCGAGCCCCCGGGACCGGCATTGCAGGCCCGGCGCGAACCGCTGCGCGACCGGCCGTCGTCGCCCTGGTCCTCGCCGGCATGGCGGTCTGCTTGCTCGGTGCTGGTCTGCTCGCCCGCGGCCAAGGCAGCTTCGCAGCTCTCACCGCCATCGTGGGCGCTCTGCTGGTCGGAGGCGGCGCGATCATCTGGCGCAGCGATCGCCCCCAGGACAGCGATGCCCTGGCCGATGGTCAAGCCGTCGATCGTGACGCCGCAGCTGCACGCGCCGCCGCCGATCGGGCAGTCGTTCTCGCCCGCACGATGTCTCGTATCGAGGAGCTGGCATGCGAGCTCGGCCTGACGCTCCCGCTCATGCGCCTGGATCTCGACCGCTCCGGTGCGGCGCTGCAGCGACAATGGGAGCGGCGGCGGCAGATTGACGACCTGGCGGCAAATCGCGAGCAGGCGGCCGCACGAGTCACGGCCGCAGCCGAAGGCGCCCGCCTGGCGCTCTCGGCGCTGACCCGTGAGCAAGAGGAGCACCAAACCTGGTGCACGGCTCATGGCTTCGCCTCCGCCGAGCCGGATGCGACGCTCGAGACAACAGCCGAGCTGTCAGAAGTTCGCAGTCAATTGCAGGCGCTCGGACGAGTCGACCGGGCACTCGACAGCCTCGAGCCGTCCGTCGTCTCCTTCGTCGGTCGGTGGCGGCGGCTGCTCGCCGCCGTCGCCCCGGCTCTCGACGAACTGAGCCGCCGGCCGGCGGGGGCGATCGCAGGCGCTCTGGAGCCTTCTGCCGAGAACGCTGCGGACACGGCTTGCCTCGAGACCGTGATCGAGGGGCTCATGGGGATGCTGCAGGAAGCAACAGGCGTGTCAGCGGAGCGGGCGAGACTCGAGCGAGAGCTGGCCTCGGCCGAGAGCGCTCTCGAGAATACGCTCGGAGGCGGGGCGACCGGCGATCGTCTACGAGCAGCCTTGGTGACCGGTGACGTGATCTCGTGGTCGAGCGAGCAGGCGGACTTGGCGCCTCAGATCGACGACATCTCCCGGGCGGAGGAGTCCGCCGTTCGCCGGCACCAGTCGCTCGCCGAGCAGATGAGGCGGCTGGCAACCTCGGATCGCATCGCAGAGCTCGAGCGCTGTGAGGTCGCCCTCGAGGTTGAGCTCGACGAGGTGCTGCGCAGGTACCTGATACTCGGCACGGCGCGGGCGCTGTTGCAGCGGACCCTCACCCGCCACGAGCGGGAACGGCAGCCGGCCGTGGTTGCGAGTGCGGCCGTCCATTTCGCTCGGGTGACCGAGGGGCGCTACGTCCGCCTGCTCGCGAGCGCCGGCATGGACGGAAAGCAGACGCTGCGCGTCGTCTCGGCGAGCGGAGAGACCATCGACGCCACGAGCCTGAGCCGGGGGACGGTCGAGCAGCTGTACCTGTGTCTGCGTCTCGGCCTGGCCGACTTTTTCGCCGAGCGATCCGTGGCGCTGCCGATCCTGCTCGACGACGTACTCGTCAATTTCGACCCCGAACGTGCGCGGGCTGTGGCGGCCGAGCTGGCGGAGAGCTCACGCTCCCATCAGATCGTCCTGTTCACCTGCCACCCCCATCTCGCCGCCATGGTCCTGCGGGCGGGCCGGCACCTACAGGCCGAGGCTCAGCTCATCCAACTCGACCGCCTGGGAGACCCCGGCAGCAAGGTCGAACAGCTCGCCCTCGCCGCCCTCGCCGCCCTGCCGGATCTTCCCGAGCACGAAGCAGCCGGAGTCGCCGCCGCTCCGAGCGACGCCAGCGAGGCCGGCGCCGCCGGCGCCGCCGGCGCCGCCGGCGACTCCAGGGAAGATGATGTCGCCGGCGGCGGGCCCGTCCTTCGCACGGCCGCCGGAGACACGCCGTTTCCCTAGCACTCTGAGGGTCAGAGGAGCGCCACCGTGCATTCGGCGGCGCCGGTCAACTGGACTCACGCACGGGAGATCTGAACAACAGACTGGCGCGACGCGACAGCGATGGCTCAGAACGGAGTCAGGCAGAACGGAGGCCTGTCGTTGGCGAACATGCGGGCCGCCAGCGGAATCGATCCTGGCGTGGACTGACGGATCCGTCCGGCGTCGCCAAGAGCGGACGGCGAGACGCCCCCGAGGTAGATGCTCGCCAGCGTCGACGCGTCGAGATGAAGATCGGGATCGGCTTTGGTCGAGGCCACGTCGCCAGGGCCCCAGTCCTCGTCCACGGTCAAGCAGTACGACCCGGTATTCCAGGGGCAGAAGGGGTCGTCGACTCCGATCACGATGCGGCCGGCGGTGGCGTAATGGCGCGCCGCCAGGCAAGTTGCCACATCGACGAGGCGGATCCAGGAGCGGTCCCCGCTCGAGGTGCACCGGAGCTGGCGAGGTTCCGCGAGGGACCACTTGACGGGCTCGTCCAGCGGTCGACCCGCGGCGATGAGCTCGACCGTGAGGTCGATGCCGAGGAGAAACTCCCACACTGCCAGGTACGCCTCGGGCGTCAGCGCGCACAGCTCGTGGACGATGAGGCGGCGCGGACCATGCGCCGGCGGGTTCATGGCGGCGACCTCGTAGCCCACGTAAGCGTCGAGGTGATCGTCCTCCTGATAGACGGCGTAGAAGCGGCGGTTCAGCTCTTCCGCCCCCGGATCTCCGAGCGCCGAGGTGTAGTCGATCTCGCCGCGATCGAGCTCTCCGGCGCGTGTCGGCGCATAGTCGCGGTAGATGGCAGGAAAAGCCTCGGCGGCGTCGTCGCGGTGCACGAGACGAACTCGCCCGGGGGCGAGGTCGCGGGCAGGCCGAGCAAGGTGGGCGACTCGTTTGTCGATCGTGTAGGTGGCGCCGAAGGTCGCCGGACCGTATCCGAAGCGCCCGTAGATGCCACCCTCGCTCGCGTACAGGGCCGCCACCACCTCGCCGCGACTTCGAAGGTCGTCGAGCTGGTACCGCATGAGCGTCCGGAGGCGTCCTTGCCGTCGGTGAGACGGCAGCACGGCCACTGCGACGACCATGGCGGCGGGCAGGCGGCCGAGGCCAGGGACAGTCATGACGCTGTGCTCCGAAGCCGCCGAACCGGCGAGCGCGCCGTCGTCACGGGAAGCAACCACCCGGTCGAGCGTCATCGCTTTTCGCACGAGGCTCTCGAAGCCCTTCGACATCCGAGCGCCAAAGGCAGCCGCATCGAGATCGAGAAACGCATCAACCTCGTCGCTCTGCAACGGGCTGACCGGTGCGCTCTCAGTCGAGGCGGGGCTCACGTCGTCGGGGGCCATGAATCGAGTTTGTCACGACCGCAAGCAGGCGCCGACCTCAGTACGGCTCAGCTGCCAGCTCAGGTGTTCAGGGCGCCTCAGGGTGGGCGCCGCGCTCGTGCTCAATCGTCTTTCGGATGATGTCGACACGTACCTCGCTCGAGTTGACGTCCTCACCTTGTTCGGCGAAGAGCGCCTGGCGGTCGGCTTCGGCCTCCGCTGCAGCACCGGAGTCTGCCGCCGCCAGTCGGGCTTCGATGCCTTCGGCCACGAGCCGTTCGGCTTCCTCGACGAGAGCTTCCACCATCTGGTCCTCGGGCACGACCCGCACGATCTGACCCTTGATGAACAGGTGACCGCGCTTTCGTCCCGCCGCGATGCCGAGGTCT
>JBEKYM010000055.1:0-19323 GCA_049510975.1 Acidimicrobiales bacterium | reverse complement strand
GTCGTGAAGGTCGGAACGGCGGCGTAGTACGTGAGCACACCCTCGCTGAGGGCGACGTCGGGATTCCCGTCGGCACCATTGGCCTGCGCCGACGTCACCGTGTAGCCGGTGGTCAGGTCCGTGGTCACGGCGGTCGTCTCGCCAGTCGACGCATTCTCGGAGACGGTGGCACTGATGACATCGCCGGCGTTCACGTTGAAGACGTAGTTGTTGCCTCCGACGTTCGTGTAGGCGCTGATGGAGTAATACGTCGCGCCGTCGACACAGACGAATTGGATGTCGGCCGCAGCGTCTTCCAGTCCCGTTGCGTCGTACACGTAAGGCCCGATCGCAAAGTCCTCGATATCGGTGCCGTTCGCACACGTGAAGCTCGGTGCCGTGAACGTGCTCGTGTCACTCAGGATGCCGGCCGACGGTGATCCGTAGTAGCCGGCGATGAGCTTGCTGTTGACCGCCGACGTCCTGAACTTTCCTCGCGCCGTGCCGACAACAGATGAAGTCGACGAGTGGTGCACAACGGTTCCTGGTGTCGACGCGCCGGCTGTGGTGGCGAGCATCCCCAACGACATGGCACTGCCCACGGCTGCAACTGCAAGGGTGCGAGTCACTGGTCTCATAGAGGTCTCCCCTCGGTCAATCGAGAGGCCCCCGCCCCCCGGAAATGAGCTCCCCTCGCGGAAAGCTCCGGCCCAAAAGGTATCACCGTGAGCGTCCTAGTCCGCGCTGAAGGTGTTGGAGCGGGGTGCTAGTGGCCGGTCAGCTTGTCCACGGCGGAGGAGGGCCGCCCGGTGCGGGCCTCGACCCGATCTGCCCATTGCATGGCGACGAGCCCGGCGTTGACGCCGAGCCAGCGCAGCGGCTCAGGCTCCCAACGGGGCGAGCGGTGATTCACCCAAGGGAGCCTGGTCTCGTCGGTGTGGCGACCAGTGATGAGGTCCGCCAGCGTGCGGCCGGCCAGGTTCGTCGTCGACACGCCGTCTCCCACGTAGCCGCCGGCGGAGCCGCGCCCGGTCGAGGGGTCGTACCGGACCGAGGGGTACCAGTCGCGGTGGACCCCGAGCGGGCCGCCCCAGCGGTGAGTGATCTCCACGTCGCCGATGTCGGGAAACAGCTCCCGCAGCGTCGCCCGCAACGCCTCGTGCACCGCCGGCACCTGGTCGAAGGAGTCTTCGATGCCGGAGGCGAAGTGATAGGGGGCACCTCGCCCGCCGAAGGCGAGACGCCCGTCCGGGGTGCGCTGGCCGTAGATGATGAGATGGCGGCCGTCGGTGAACGTCAGCCCGCCAGCACAGCCGATGCTCTCGAGCACCGGATCGGGGAGGGGCTCGGTGGCGACCATGAGTGAGTAGAGCGGGACGACCTGGCGCCGGCCGCCACGAAGCCTTGCCGTGTAGCCCTCCGTCGCCCGGATGACCACGTCCGCCTGCACGCGGCCCCCCGGGGTGGCCAGTCGAGTGCGGGTGCCGTCCGGTCCGGCGCGAGCCACGCCGGCCGCCGGTGTCCCCTCGTAGATCGTCACGCCGCGCCGCTCGACCGCCTCGGCCAGCCCGCGAACGAGCCGAGCGGGGTGGAGGGCGGCGCAGTGAGGCGAATACACGCCCCCGTCGACGCCGACAGCGCCCACGAGGGCGGCTGCCTCCGACGGCCCGCACCAGGCAAGATCGGCCTCCTCGATACCGAGCGAGCGAGCCTCCGCCAGCTCGGCCTGCTGCGCGGCCACCTGCGTGCCCGAGCGGGCGAGGCTGATCGTGCCCCCCTTGCGATAGTGGCAGTCGATCCCTTCGGCGGCGGCGGCATCGCCCACCTCGTCGACGGCACGTTGCATCGCCCTGCGCATGGCATGCATGCCATCGAGTCCGACCTCCTCGGCAAGGGCGGCGTGCGAGATGGCGAAGAAGGCGGAGCACCAGCCGCCGTTTCTCCCCGATGCCCCGAAACCCGCCACCTCCGCCTCCAACACCGCCACCCGCAGGCTCGGATCCAGCGCGGCGAGGTAGTACGCCGTCCACAGGCCGGTGAAGCCGGCACCGAGGATGGCGACGTCGACATCCAGATCTGTCGTGAGGGGCGGGCGGGCGACGATGGGCTCGGGAAGGGAGTCGAGCCAGTAGGAGAGGCGGCGCCACTTCGAGTCAACTGAGGGCCTTGCGGGACTCGTCGTCACATCTTGCAGGCTAGTAGCCCGCCCGGTTCGGAATCCGCAGGATTCGGTGCCGAGAGCGACGGAAAGCGCACTCCGACGTGCCGGTCAAGGCGTGGGTACGCCGGGCCGACGGGACTCGGTCGCCGGCGAGCCGGCGCACCCGGGGTGATGTGGGTGGCCGGCCCGCCGGCGGCCGGAGAGGCCTGCGCTGTGCCGGATCAGGCCTCGGAGGCGCCGCTCAGGACAGCGAGAAGCCGGCCGTGGCGGTGCTGCCCGACTTGGTCGAGGACGAGCCGGAGCTCGAGCCCGGTCCCATGTTCGTGCACTTGTGCGTGGTCGTCGACGGGGCCGTCGTGGTGGTCGGGCTGCTGGCGACGGCTGCCGGCTTGCTGGCCACAGCCTTGGTGGCCGTCGCCTTCGAGCTGGCCGTCTTGGTCGTGGCCGTCGTCTTGGCCGCGTGGGTGACCGTGTGGGTCGCTCGACTGGGCTGTGCACCGGCGACGGCGGCGCCGATGCCGGCCGTTCCGCCTACGAAGGCGAGGCCGGCGACGACAGCGCCGATTGCGTGTTTTCGCATGGTTCTCTCTCTTTCTCACCAGCACAACGAGTGCCGGTACTGACAGGTGTACTGGGGCCGTCTGTGGCGGAGTTGGGGGGATTCTCAGATCTCCAGCAGAATGGGGCGGGGGTGGCGGCAGCGCGGGTCGGCGACGGAATCCGCGGTCACAAGGCCCTCTGTCAACGGAATGCGTGGCGACTTCGGGGGAATCCCGCTTGTCGAGCGCCTGCGGGTCTGCGAGGATCGCTCCATGGCAAACGAGAACGGAACGGCACTACGTCGGCTGCAGAACTTCGTCAACGGCGAGTTCGTCGATGCGAAGTCAGGTCGCTCGAGCGAGCTCATCAACCCCAGCACCGGCGAGGCCTACGCCGAGGCCCCCGTGTCGGGTGCCGAGGACGTCGACGCCGCCTTTGCTGCGGCCGCTACGGCGTTTCAGACCTGGGGCCAGTCGACGCCGTCGGAACGCAGCCGTGCTCTGCTCAAGATCGCCGACGCCATCGAGGCACGGGCGGAGGAGCTGGTCGCCATCGAGAGTGAGAACACCGGTAAGCCGCTCGGGCTCACCATGTCGGAGGAGATCCCTCCGATGGTGGACCAGATCCGGTTCTTCGCCGGCGCCGCCCGCGTGCTCGAAGGCCGCGCCGCGGGTGAGTACATGGCCGGTCACACGTCGATGATCCGACGCGAGCCCGTCGGCGTGTGCGCGCAGGTGACGCCGTGGAACTACCCGATGATGATGGCCGTCTGGAAGTGGGCGCCGGCGATCGCCGCCGGCAACTCGACCGTTCTCAAGCCTTCGGACACGACGCCGGCCTCCACGCTGCTCATGGCCGAGATCATGGCCGAGCACCTCCCACCGGGCGTCTTCAACGTCGTCTGCGGGGACCGTGACACGGGCCGCGCCCTCGTGTCGCACCCGACGCCGCAGATGGTGTCGATCACCGGCTCGGTGCGCGCCGGTATGGAAGTCGCCGAGGCGGCCTCTCACGACCTCAAGCGCGTGCACCTCGAGCTCGGCGGCAAAGCCCCGGTCATCATCTTCGACGACGCCGATTTCGAGGCGGCCGCCGAGGCCATCGCCGTGGCCGGGTACTTCAACGCCGGCCAGGACTGCACCGCCGCCACCCGTGTGCTCGCCGGCCCGGGCGTTCACGACGACTTCCTCGCCGCCCTCGTCACCCAGGCTGAAGGCACGGTGACCGGCGCCCCCGACAACGAGGACGCCCTCTATGGACCGCTCAACAACGCCAATCAGTTGGCGAGAGTGAGCGGTTTCTTCGAGCGGGTGCCCGAGCACGCCCAGGTGCGCCACGGCGGGCACCAGACGGGGGACCGCGGCTACTTCTTCGAGCCGACGGTGGTCGCCGACCTGCGCCAGGACGACGAGATGATCCAGAGCGAGATTTTCGGGCCGGTCATCACGGTGCAGCGCTTCTCGGACGAGGACGAGGCGCTCGCCTGGGCGAACGGCGTCCAGTACGGGCTCGCTTCGAGCGTGTGGACCCGCGACCACGGGCGGGCGATGCGCATGGCGAAACACCTCGATTTCGGCTGCGTGTGGATCAACACCCACATCCCGCTCGTCGCCGAGATGCCCCACGGCGGGTTCAAGCACTCGGGCTACGGCAAGGACCTCTCGATGTACGGCTTCGAGGACTACACACGGATCAAGCACGTGATGAGCGCCATCGGCTGAAAGGCCCGCAACCCTGAGCAGCCGGCGCATTTGTATGATCCGGCCGTGCACGAGACACCGCCGCCGGCTGAGCGCCCGGGGCCGCGTTGAGCCAAGCCACCGACGAGGTGGGTCCGCGCCACCTGCGTCGCAACGCACGACGATCGCTCATCCTCGGCGCCGGTGCCGTCGTCGTCGTGCTCGTCGTCGTCATCGTCATCGTCACGAGCGGCGGCGGGTCGTCGCCCTCGTCCGACCGTGGCAGCAGCACGACCACGACGACGAAGCCACCGCCGCCACCGCCGCCGAACCCCGCTCACAGCCGTACGTTTCTCGGCCCGGACGGCCTCGAGAGCTCCTGGGTGATCGCCGAGAACAAGCTGCCCGGGACGACGGGCTGGCAGATCCGTCACCAACCGAAGACGGGTTCCATCGCAGGTTTTGCCAGCGTGCCCTACGCCGCTCGGGGCAACCACGTCGTGCTGTACGTGGACACGACCGCGCGGCGTTTTCATGTCATGGCGTACCGGATGGGCTACTACGGGGGTGCCGGCGGCCGGCTCGTGTGGCGCTCGCCGGAGGTGGCCGGCAAGGTGCAGCCGGCGTGCCCGCTCACGCCTGGCGTCAACATGGTCTCGTGCGAGAACTGGACGCCGTCGCTCAGCTTCACGGTGAGCTCCGCCTTCCTCCCGGGCGACTACCTGCTGCGCCTCGTCGGCAGCGGCAACGAGCAGTCCTATGTCTTTCTCGTGATCTGGGATCCGTCCAGCCATGCGGCCTACGTGATCAAGAACGATCTCTACACCGAGCAAGCCTGGAACACCTATGGCGGCTACGACTTCTACCAGGGGATCGGGTCGTGCCCGCCGGGCGTCTATCCGACGTGCAACCGGGCTCGGATCGTCTCGATGGACCGCCCCTTTGCCGGCAACGGCGCCCCCGCCGACTTCTTCTCGAACGAGTACCCCCTCGTGCGCTTTGCCGAGGAGGAAGGCCTCGACGTCACCTACGCCGACGACCTGACGCTCGAGCAGCACCCGAAGTTCTTGCTGCAGCATCGCGTGCTGCTGTCGCTCGGCCATGACGAATGCTGGTCCCTGGGCGAGCGAGTGGCGGCCGAGTCGGCCATGAAACACGGCGTCAACATGGTGTTCTTCGGCGCCAGCGCCGTCCTGCGCCACGTCCGTTTGCAGCGCTCGGCCATCGGTCCGGACCGGGAGATCGTCGACTACCGAGACTCGAGCGAGGATCCGCTCAACGGCAGGGCAAACCCTCTCCTCGTCACGGGCAACACGTGGTTCTCCCCGCCGACGGACTGGCCCGAGAGCGGCTTCACCGGAGAGATGTACGCCGGCTTCCTCGAGCCCGGATCGCCGTCGGCCCCGTTCGTCGTGAACGACGCCAAGTCCTGGATCTTCAAAGGGACCGGACTGCACGACGGGTCGCAGCTCCCCGGCGTCATCGAAGCCGACTTCGACCACGTGGCTCCGTCGTGGCCGATGCCCGCCAACCTCGAGGTGCTCGGGCACTCGCCCGTCCTGCTGGCCGACTCACAGACCGATCTCGGGACCTGGGGCAAGTACACCTACTCCGACATGACGTACTACACCTCGCCCACGAGCAAGGCCGGCGTGCTCGACACCGGCGACAACAACTGGATCTTCTCCATGACGCCGTGCGGGAAGAAGTCGCCGGGCTGCTCGGCGCCGGAAGTGCAGAAGATCACCGGCAACTTGTTCCGGCTCTTCGGTCAAGGTCCGGCCGGCCGCCTGGTTCCCTCCGTGGCGAATTGGCAGCAGGTCGTGCCGCCGGGCTCATGAAACCGGGGGAACTGTCGTCAGGCGGGTGCCTCGTCACGCAGATGCCAGGGCTCGCCGTAGTCCACGAACATGTCGAGCAGCGGGACGGCGTCGAACGCCTCGCACCCGAGGACGCCGGCTCCCTGCCACTGGCCGTTGGCACGCAGCTCGAGGGCAGCAACCGGGGCGATGGCGGTCTGCCAGACGACTGCCTGGCAGCCGTGGCGGCCCATCGTCTCGGCGTTGTCGGACACGTGGTAGAGGTAGACCTGCCGGTAACTCCCGTCCTTGCCCGTGCCCCTGATGTGGGTGCCGGCACAAGTGCGCCCGCTCATCTTGTCGCCGAGATGTGCCGGATCCGGCAGGCAGGCTGCCACCACATCGCGAGGTGACACCTGCTGGCCGCGCACGGTCACGGGCTTGGTCGAGTCGAGCCCGAGCTTGTGCAAGGTCTGCAGCACACCGATGAACTCGTCGCCGAGGCCGTACTTGAACGTCGCCCGACCGACCTCGAGCCAGCGGGGGATGAGGAGGACCTCCTCGTGCTCGACGTTCACGCAGGTGATCTCGCCGATGTCCTCGGGGAAGTCGAAGACCTCCGGCTCGGAGAACGGCTCGGTCGTGAACCAGCCGCGGTCGCGCTCGAAGATGACGGGCGGGTTCAGGCACTCCTCGATCGTCGTCCAGACGTTGAACGTCGGGGCGAAGTCGTAGCCGGCGACGACGAGGTTGGCGCCGTCGCGCACCCCGACCTCGTCCATCGCCTCGAAGAGGTGATCGGAGGCGTAGCGGGCGAATGCGTCCGAGAGCCCAGGCTCCACGCCGCAGCCGACGAGCGCCAACTTGCCGCGCTCGACGAACGAGTCGTGGGCGGCGAACTGCTGCTCGCCGAGGATCGTCCCCACTTGCTCGTAGGGCACCTCAGGATGTGGCAGCGAGAGTGACATCGCCATGTCGAGGTAGTCCGTGCCGGCGTCGATGGCCGCCTGGAAGATGCTCGGGACGAAGCGCGGGTCGCAGGCGTTGAAGATGACGTCGACGCCTCTGGCGAGCGCCAGCTCGGCGATCGCCTTGGCGTCGCCGGCATCCAGGCGCACGCCCTCGGCCGGCGTGCTCTTGCCTGCCCCCGCTGCCCTGGCGGCGACGGCGGCGGCGCGCTCGGCGTCGATGTCCCCGACGACGAGCCCTTCGAGAAACCCCCTCGAACCGGCCATCACCGCAGCCGCCTCACCCACGCCGCCTGCGCCCACGAGCAGGACCTTCATGCAATCACACCCCCAGGTCGAACGAACCCGGTGAGTCTGCCATGCGGCGGCTGGTGGCGTACGGCGCTCGGGCGCCGGGCCAGTATCGGGTCGAGGATCCTGCCCCGTCGAGGGTCAGTGCTGGATCGAGGGTCAGTGCTGGATCGAGGCCCGGTGCTGGATCGAGGCCCAGTGCTGGATCGAGGGTCAGTGCTGGATCGAAACGGGGTAGTACTGGTTCGGTACCAGCTCGACCCAGGTGTTGCCCGGAGTGAGGCGGATGAACCTGCCATCCGACAGGCGGAAGCGGGTGACGTCGCCGTAGGCAGGGCAGTCCCAGGTGCCCGACTGCACCCGGCCTCCGGTGAGCACCCACGCCGGGCCCCTTCCCGCCGTGAGGCTTTCCACGTCCGGCACATCGCCGCTCTCGGCGTATGGCCCCGGCTGGGTGGGCACGAGCTCGATGACCACGTTCGTGGCCTGCAGCTGGGCGCCGCTCACGTCGGTGTCCGCTACGCCGCCCACGTACCGGAGCCAGGCGTGCAAGCGGGAGCTCCACTTCCATTGCACCGTCGAGCCGGATGCGAAGTTCGTGATCGTCGCGCCCGAGGCCAGCCTCGCCGTCGCCGGCGGACCTTTCGAGTAGAGGAACTGAGGCGGCGGCGGGACGTGGTTCTTGTCCATGTGCCACAGGGCCGCACCCGACGTGTAGTAGTTCCACGGCGCCTCACGGTTCGTCGTCCGGTAGTAGGCGGCGACCGTGGGCCCGTTGGAGCCGCTGGCGTCGAAGAGCCAATGGAGGCTGGCGACCTCGGCGTCCCACTGGTCGATCCCGCCAGAGAACGAGAGGATCGGGTGGCCGTAGGAGGCGAGGATGTGCCAGTCGTCCCAGCGCACCGAGCGCACCGGCCCGATGGCGGCGGGAACGTGGCACTGGAAGATGGCGAGGTACCGCGTGATGCCTCCCTCTGCCATCTCTTCGTACACGATGTCGGCGTCGGGCAGGCCGCTTTGGGGTCGCGACGCCGGGTCGTTGCCGATCTTCACGCCGAGCGCCGGCCGTCTCGGGACGATCCCGTGTGGGGCCTCGGTGCCCGTGAGGGGACACAGGTGGGACACGAGGTGCACCTTGGCTCGAGTCGTCGTGGTCGTGCTGCTGCTGCTCGTCGTGGTGCCTGCGGTGGCCTTGTGCTTCGGCGAGGAGGTGACGGCAAGGGCAACACCGACCGACAGCGCCAGCAGCACGACTACGGCCGCGAGTGAGGTCAGCACGCGCCCCTTGGCACTGGCTTGACTCCAGCGCTGGGTCAGGCGGGAGAGGCGACCCGACCCGGTCGGACGCGAATGGGCGGATCGTTTCGGCATTAGCGGGAGTGTCCTTCGAGGCTGAAGTTCATCGTTGCTGCGTCCTGTTGCCGTGATGGGCTCGCGCCGACGGTACCGGACGCCCCTGGCCGTGTGGGGGATCCCCTGCCACCGGGCTGCCAGTTGGAACCCTCCGGCGCTGGTCAGCGGGTGGGCCGAAGCTGCGACATGATGAGGGCGTGCCGACCGCGATACAGCCTCCGGGGGGTCTCGTCGACCAGCAGCGCCGCCCGCGAGTCATCCGGCTGGCCGAGAAAGTCGATTGGTACGTCGTGGCAGCGGGACGTTTCGAGCGGGTCGGGTGCGGCGACGTCAGCGAGGCCGACCTGCGGGCGGTCGGCCGGCAGCTCGGCGACACGGGGCTGTTCGCCTGCGTCGCCCGGCCGCCGGGCCTCGAGAATTACCTTCGGAAAGCCGACTGGGGAACGAAGCGGATCATGCGCTCCTCCCGAATGACGACCCCCGTCGCCCCGAAGCTGCGCTGGGTGGCCAAAGGCTCACGTCTTGCCGTGCTGCCCGGCCGAGGAACGGTGTGGGTCGATGACGAGCACATCTTCAAGGTGGGAGACACTGTGCCCCTGCCGTGGACCGAGCCGCTCGTGTCGCTCGTGGTGGTGCGGCCGGCGGCGGTCTTTGCCGCCATGAAGGTGCTCGTCGGTCCGAACGGACCGAAGCGGGCCCTCGTTCCCGTCACGGGCTGAGCCGCCGGCGCTGGTCCGGGTTCGCCGGCGCCTCAGTCGGCGCCTACGGGCGACTCGGACGAGCCGTCAGGTCAGAGCTGGCTGAGCGGCGCCTGGCAGGCCGAGCACTCACCCCGGAAGACGATCTCGACACCGGTGACCCGAAAGCCGCGACGGTCGAGGTCGCCCAAGGTCACGAAGTCGCCGGAGTCGCGCAGGACGTCCCAGAGCTCGCCGCAACTCGTGCAGACGAGGTGGTGGTGGGCGACATGGGCGTTGGGGTCGTACCGCTTGGCGCCGCCGGCGCCCGGAACCTCCAGCACCTCGCCCATTCCGACGAGCTCGTTCAAAGTGTTGTAGACGGTCGCAAGGCTGATCTCCGGCAACCGCTCCTGGGCGCGGCTGTGGACGGCCTCGGCGGTGAGGTGAACGTGCTCGCCGTCGAGGACCTCGGCCACGACGCGGCGCTGGGGTGTCAGCCTCCAGTCCCGGTCGCGAAGGCGCGTGAGGAGATCGTTGATAGCCAGATATTACGTGCCTGGCCAGCGCCCTATGGTTCCAGGCATGACGACATGGCTGGAGCGGTGGCCGGCCGTGACGGGCGAAGGTCCCAGGGTCGGCGTGAAGGACCTCATCGACGTCGAGGGGTCCGTCACCACAGCCGGCTGCAGGACGCTGGCGGACCTCGGGGTGCCGGCCGCTGCCGACGCAGCCTGCATCCGGAGCGTGCGGCAGGCCGGAGGTCGGCTGGTCGGCAAAACGAACCTCCACGAGCTGGCGTTCGGGACGAGCGGCATCAACCCATGGTTCGGGACACCACCGAACCCGGCCGACCCCGGGCGGGTCCCCGGCGGGTCGTCGTCGGGATCAGCAGCCGCCGTCGCACTCGGTGAAGCCGACATCACCCTCGGCTCGGACACGGGCGGGTCCGTCCGCATCCCGGCGGCATGCTGCGGGGTTGTCGGGCTGAAGACCACGCACGGGCTCGTTTCCCTCGACGGCGTCTGGCCGCTCGCTCCGAGCTTTGACACCGTCGGCCTGCTCGCCTCAGAGGTTGCCGGCGTCGTGCTCGGGATGGCCTTGCTCGGGGTTGAGCTTGCCGCCGGCTCTGAGGTTCCCGACGTGGTCGGGCGGGTCGTGCTGCCGGCCGGCATCGAGATCGATCCCGCCATCGACGCGGCGGTCGACGCCGCCCTGGCTGCGGCCGGGCTGCGGATCGAAGTTGCCCGCGTGGATACCTGGCCGCAGGCCTACGAGGCCCACCAGCGAGTGCTCACGGCCGAAGCCTTCGAAAGCGACCGGCAGCTGCTCGACGTCGACGGCGGTGCGGGCATCAGCGAGGAGATCCGCAGCCGCCTTGCCGGAGGCCTCGATTTGAGCGAGGCGGACCTGGCGACCGCACGTGCCGTCGGCGTTGCCTGGACCGATGAGTTGGGCGACATGGTGGGACGCCAGGGCGTGCTGGCGCTTGCGACACTGGCTGTTCGGCCGCCGCCGCTCGACGAGTTCGGGCGTGGCTTCAACGTGTTGACGGCGCCGGTGAACCTGGCGGGCTTCCCGGCCATCTCGGTGCCGGTGCCCGTGGCCGAGCGCAACCGCCCGCCGGCCGGGCTGCAGTTCGTGGGCGCTCCCGGCAGTGAGGCGATGCTGTGCGCCTTGGCGGCGTTGGTGGAGGCGGCAGTGGCCGGTTCGGGGGCCGCATTGGTCAGCCGGCCAGGAGGACGCCGAGGACGAGGGCGGCCAGGGACGCCAGGGCGGTGACCGCACCCCAGATGGCGAGACCGGCTCGGGACTTGGAGCGCTGGTGCAGGAAGGCGCCGAGCCCGGCGAGCAGGACCACGCCGATCTTCACGCCGAGCACCACCTTCCAGCTGTGCGGCTCTCCCTTGGTCGCCACGCCCACGTTCCAGATGCCCGTCAGCAGCAGCACCGCGAAGGCGGGCCATTGGATGCGGCCGAATGCTCGTGCGATCCGTTTCGGCGCATCGGGCCCGAGGGAGCGCACCGTCGGCAACAGCCCGGCTACGACGAACTGACCGCCGACCCAAACCGTCGCAGCCAGGACGTGCAGCGTGAGACGAATCGTCGTGGCAGCGGTGGCAAGCGCTCCGATGAACATCGCCGGCAGTCTGGCTGCCACATCACTTTGAGGACCAATCGCCTCGCCGGCACATCGGCCCTCCGATCCTCCCGGTCCCACGAGCCGGCTGCAACGGCGCCTGCGCCGCCTCCGGCCAGCACGACGGCTCGGCCCGCCGTCTCGCCAGGCGGTCGGGTGCGACCCTGCGCAGCGACGCCGAACCTGTCAAGAATGACAAGGTCGAGACTTGAGGATGATCTGGGAGAGGAGTTGCGGGTGGATTGGCTGCTGGAGGGTTTCTTCTTCTCGATGCCGGAGCCGGCTGAGCGGTGAGCGCCGGCTTCGAGCTCGACACCGACACGGCCCTCACGACAGCCGGCGGAGGGCGGTACGAAGGTGAGCTGGTCGATCGCTGGAACGTCGGCGTCGGCATGAACGGCGGCTATCTCGCTGCCTTCTGCCTGCGGGCGGTGCTGGCCGAGAGCGAGCGGCCCGACCCGCTCTCGATGACGATGCACTATCTGTCCCGGCCAGAACCCGGCGGTGCCTCGGTGCAGGTCACGGCGATGCGGGTGGGGCGGGGGCATGCGACGTACCGTTTCGACCTGCTGCAAGGCGCAAACGGAGAGCTGCGAGCCACCGGACTCGTCCTCACGGGCCGGCTGCGCGACGCCGGGCCGCACGACTTCGCCCCTGAGGCGCCGCAAGGCCCGGGTCCCGAAGCGTCGAGCTCCGTGCGGCGAGTCTCGGCGCCCGGGGAGTCGCTCTCGCTCTGGGGGCGGCTCGACACGCGCATCGCCCGGGCGGACGACATCTTCTTCCTGCGGACCGAGCCGGGGGAGGCCCGCACCGGCGGGTGGACACGCTTGGCAGACGGGCGGCCGACCGACGTCCTGTGCGTGCCGCTCTTCCTCGACTGCTGGCCGCCGGCGGTGTTCTCGCGCACGATGCGGCCCGACGGAGCCGGCGCCCCCACGCTCGAGCTCACCGTCCACTGGCGCCACCCGGTCCCGAGCGGCTGGCTGAACGCCCGCTTCCACTCCCGCCAGCTCGCCGGCGGCTACATCGACGAGAACGGCGAGCTCTGGTCCGAGGAGGGCATCCTCGTGGCCGAGTCCCGCCAGCTGGCGCGCTACGCCGCTGTCGGCGGCGGCTTCACCTGAGGGCCCCGCCCCCGCCCCCGCCCGCCGGCCTCGCCGGCGCCGTCTGCACAGCCCTGGCCAGAGTGCCCTAGCGTGAGTCAGGTGATCGACCGGACGCCGTCCACGGCGCTCTTGACGGACCGGTACGAACTGACGATGCTCGATGCCGCCATCGAGTCCGGCGTGGCCGGCCGGCGAGCCGTCTTCGAGGTGTTCGCCCGCGTGCTGCCGCCGGGCCGGCGCTACGGCGTCGTGGCCGGGATCGGGCGGGTGATCGACGCCTTGGATCAGTTCCGTTTCGGCGGGGACGAGATCGCCTGGCTCGTCGGCGATGGCATCGTGTCGGAGGAGACGGGGGAGTGGCTGAGGTCGTTCCGCTTCTCCGGAGACCTCGACGCCTATGCCGAAGGCGAGTGCTACTTCCCGGGCAGCCCCGTGCTCACGATCGAGTCGAGCTTCGGCGAGGCGGTGCTGCTCGAGACCGTCGTGCTCTCGATTCTCAATCACGACTCAGCCGTGGCGGCGGCGACGTCCCGCATGGTCGGAGCCGCCGAGGGCCGGCCCGTCATCGAGATGGGTTCGCGCCGCACCCACGAGCAGGCCGCCGTGGCCGCCGCCCGCGCCGCCTACATCGCCGGCTGCTCGTCGACCTCCAACCTCGAGGCCGGCCGCTTGTACGGCGTCCCGACGGCCGGCACGGCCGCCCATTCCTTCGTGCTCGCCCACCCGGACGAGAGCGCCGCCTTCGCTGCCCAGCTCGATGCCATGGGCACGAGCACGACCCTGCTCGTGGACACCTACGACGTCGAGCGGGCGATCCGGACCGCCGTCGAGCTGGCCCGCGAGCGCGGAGCCGAAGGGCCTGGCGCCATCCGGCTCGACTCCGGCGACTTGCTCGACCAAGCGGAGCGAGCGCGAGCGCTCCTCGACGAGCTCGGGGCCACGGCTACCGGGATCATCATCACGTCGGATCTCGACGAGTACTCCATCGCCGCACTCGCGCGGGGGCCGGTCGACGGCTACGGCGTCGGTACCCGGCTCGTGACGGGTTCGGGGGCTCCGACGGCGGGTTTCGTCTACAAGCTCGTCGCCGTCGCCGCTGAGAACGGGCGACTTGCCCAGCTGCACCCCGTCGAGAAACGCTCCCCGGCCAAGCACAACCTCGGCGCCCGCAAGCACGCCTCGCGCTGGATCGACGACGAAGGCCGGGCGAGGGTCGAGTTCGTGCGGCCTCTGCTCGACGACGCCGAAGGCGAGTTGGCCGGCGTGGTCGCCGGCGATGCTGCCTCGCCCGACGGGCTCGCTGCGGATGGCGCCGAGCCGACGACGCTCGTCCCGAGAGGCCTCGGCGCCCATGGCAGTGCTCGGGGCACGGGCAGGGCGCGTGTCCAGTCGGGCGGGTCGGGCGGGCCGGGCGGGGCGGGCGTGGCGGTTGCATCCAGCGGGTCGGCCGCCTTCGCTGCGACCAGCGGCTCGGGTGGCGCTGACGATCTGCCGGACGAGCTGCCCGAGGGCTGGGAGGCCCGCGACCTTCAGCGCCGGTGGATCGCCGAAGGCCGCCTCGTCGAGCCCGCCCCGAGCCTGATCGACTCCCGGGAGCACCACCGCTGGGCGCTGCGCGAGCTCGGGGCCGAGGCGTTCGATCTCCACCCGGGGCCGCCGGTGATCCCCACCCGCTACGGGCGTGCTCACAACGGTGACCTGGACGATCCCGAGAGCGAGCGCCCCCTTGCCACCGTGCGTGAGATCCGCCCGGGCGCCGGCCGTGCCCCCATCCCGCCGAAGCCTTCGGCGCCACGGTCCTCGACGGCGCTGCTCGTGGTCGACCTGCAGCGCGACTTCTGCGAGGGCGGCGCACTCGCCGTTGCCGGCGGTGACACCGTGGCCGCCCGCGTCGCCGAGTTCGTCGCCAACGAGCTCGAGCTCGAGATCGAGCTCCGGCACGGCCGCTATGCCGCCCTCGTGGCGTCGCGCGATTCCCACGTCAACCCGGGGACGCACTTCGCCCAATCGGGCACGACGCCGGATTTCGAAACGTCGTGGCCCGTGCACTGCGTCGTCGGCAGCGAAGGCGCCGAGCTGCATCCCGCTGTCGCCGGCATCGAGTGGGACGCCATCTTCGACAAGGGGCGCGAGGAGGCGGCCCTGTCCGCTTTCGAGGGGCGCGATGCCACTGGCGCGGCGATGGCTCAATGGCTCCTCGACCACGGGATCGACCGCCTCGACGTCTGCGGTATCGCCACCGACTACTGCGTGCGTTCGACGGTTCTCGACGCCCGCCAGCTCGGCTTCCACGTGCGGGTGCTCGTCGACCTCACGACCGGAGTGGCGCCCGGCACGACCGAGAAGGCGCTCCGGGAGATGGCCGAGGCCGGAGCGCAGCTGATCGGCGACGACATCACGCCCGGCACCGTGGCCGGCATGTTGGCCGAACAGCTCGCCTTCGACGACCGGTGACGGGCGGCGCCGGGCCCCTCGAGGGCATCCTCGTCGCCGACTTCTCCCGCGTCGTCGCCGGGCCGTACGCCACGATGCTGCTCGGCGACCTCGGCGCCGACGTCATCAAAGTGGAGCGCCCGGGCGACGGCGACGACACCCGCGGGTTCGGGCCGCCCTTTGTCGATGGGGCGAGCTCCTACTACCTCGCCATCAACCGCAACAAGCGCGGCGTGGCCTGGGATCTCGGCACCGAGGAGGGACGGCGCAAGGCGCGGGTGCTGGCCGAGCGGGCCGACGTGCTCGTCGAGAACTTCCGCCCCGGCACGGCCGACCGCTTCGGGATCGGTTACGAGGCGGTCGCGGCCGTGAACCCTCGGGTGGTGTACTGCTCAGTCTCGGGCTTCGGGACTACCGGCCCGGGAGCGGCCCTTCCCGGCTACGACTTCCTCCTGCAGGGCGTCGGCGGCCTCATGTCGGTCACGGGCGACGCCGGCGGCGAGCCCCGCAAGGTTGGCGTTGCCGTCGTCGACCTGCTCACAGCACAATTCGCCACCGAGGCGATCCTCGCCGCCCTCTACGAGCGGGAGCGCTCCGGGCTCGGGCAGCGGGTCGAGGTCAACCTCCTCTCCTCGGTTCTGGCCGCCCTCATCAACCAAGCTTCGACGTACGTCACGACCGGTCATGTGCCGCAGGCGATGGGGAACCGCCATCCGAGCATCGCTCCCTACGAGACGTTGCACGCCGCCGATCGCCTGATGGTCGTCGCCGTCGCCAATGACACCCAGTTCGCTGCGTTCGCGGGAGCGATCGGCTTGGAGTCGATGGCGAGCGACGAGCGCTTTGCCCGCAACGCCGCCCGCGTGGCTCACCGCGACGAGATGCTCGCCCTCGTCCAAGCCCGGCTCCACGAGCGCCCGGCCGCCGAGTGGCTCCCGCTCATCCAAGGCGCCGGGGTCCCCTGCGGCATCGTGAACGACATCGCCCAGGCCTTCGAGCTGGCCGAGTCGCTCGGCCTCGATCCCGTCGTGCGCCTGCCGCGCTCCGGCGCGCCGTCCACCGGTGCCGCCGCCGTCGCCTCCGGTGAGTCCCAGGTCCGAAACCCGATGGGCTTCTCCCGCACACCCGCCTCCTACCGGATCGCCCCGCCGGCGCTGGGCGAGCACACAGAAGCTGTCGAGGCCGAGCTCGGCTTGGCATGATGATGGCCATGGTCGAACCCGCAGATCTGGTCGATCTGGAGCGCTACCCGCTCCTCGACCCCGTGGCGCTGGAGCCGGTGGTCGCGGCCGCCCGGTCGGGCATGGCGGAGGTGGGGGCGGCGGAGCTGCCGGGTTTTGTGAGGGAGGACGCCCTCGAGTGCCTGCTGGCCGATTCTGCCGCGCTGGCGCCATTGGCGTGGCGTTCGGGGGGTGTCGGGACGGCTTATCTGGCGCCACCGCCCGACGAGGTGCCCGACGGCCACCCCCGCCGTTGGGTGGGCTCGTACTCCACCGGCGCCGTCGCCTACGACTTGTTCCCGCCGTCGTCACCGCTGCGCCGGCTGTACGAATGGGACGCGCTGAGGGACTTCGTGGCAGCCGTGCTGTCGGTGGACACGCTGTTTCGTTACGCCGATCCCTGCGGGGCGCTCAACCTGGCCGTCATGACCGAGGGCGACGAGCTGCAGTGGCACTACGACATGACGGACTTCGTCGTCTCGCTGGCCATCCGCGACGCCGACGAAGGCGGCGACTTCGAGATGGCGCCGCGCATCCGCTCCGCCTCGGACGAGCGCTACCCGGATGTGGCAGCTCTGCTGTCAGGCGACCGGTCGAAAGTCGTGACACTCGAGATGACACCAGGCACGCTGCTCGTGTTCGCCGGGCGGTACTCGCTCCACCGCGTGTCACCGGTGGTCGGGGGTGTCGACCGCTGGGTCGGCCTGCTCGCGTACGACACCAAGCCCGGGACGGTCAGCTCGGACGCGTTGCGGGCCGTCCGGTACGGGCGCGGAGCCGGCTCCAGCTAAGGCTGGCCCTCGTCGACTTCTTCCATCCAGGCCGGAGCGTGCTTCCTCGCCCACGACCGGGGGATCTTGCCGCTGAGCATCGACTTCAGCTGCTCGGGGCGGCTGAGGGCGTAGTAGATGTGGCCGGCAACGCCGACGCCAATGGCGAGGAAACCGACGTCGTGCACGAGAGTGGCGCCCTGCTGCCAATTGATCCAGCTGGCGGGGGCGAAACGCATCAGCGTCCCCGTCACGAGCATGACGACCATGCCGGCGCCCACGAAGGCGGCCTCGGCCTTCTGCCCGCCGTTGAATTTGCCGCGGGGAATGCCCGCCCTGTGCTGTGGTCGGTGAAACCAGTCCCAGTCCGCCTTCGTCCAGCGGTCGAAACGCCGCAGATCGGCGAGCAACCGCCCCCGCCACGGACCGAGCACGCCGACGATGAGCGGCACGAGCAGGCCGAGGCCGCTGTAGATGTGCAACGTCTCGACGATGCCGCGGTGGCCGACAGCAAGGGCCACGGAAGGGATGTAGAGGATCGTGCCGGTGGCGAGCAACTCGAGCATGAGGACTGCCGTCGTCCAGTGGACGATCCGCTCGACGGCGTCGAACCGATCGATCATCTTCGGCTGGCGACGCGACGGGGCTTTGTGTGTGGCGGTTGGGTCGGCCGAGTCAGTTGGGTCGGCCGGCGGGTTCGAGCCCGGGTCCGCCCGGATGCTCACGCGTTGCCACCGATCCAGCCGTTGACGGCGTACCCGAAGTTCTCCCAGTACCCGGGGACGATCTCGTTGACGACCTCGATGCGGTCGAGCCATTTGATCGACTTGTAGCCGTACATCGGGGCGACGTAGAGCCGCACCGGACCACCGTGGTCAGGCGTGACGTCGTCGCCGATCATGCGGTCGGCGACGAGAACGTCAGGGAGCCGCGCCTGACCGATTGTGAGCGACTCGGTGTACACGCCGTCACCAGAGAAGAAACGCAGCGCCGTCCCACCCGACTTCACACCCGCTCGGTCGAGGATCTCGGACAGCTGGACGCCCTCCCAATGCACGTCCGGTACCCGCCAGCCGGTGACGCACTGGAAGTAGTGGACGAGTGTCGTGCGCTTCATCGCCCGCAGGTCGTCGAGCGAGAGGTCGAGCGGACGGTCCACCATGCCGTTGACCGTGAGGCGATAGGTCTGGGGCGAGATGATCGGGATCGAGTTCGTCACCGTGTAGATGCGGAACTGGTCGGCGCCGGGCACGAGGGCGCCCAAACCGCCGAGAAAGTTGCTGGCCTTGGTGAGGGTCCCACCGATGGCGTTGTCGATGGCCGCTCCGAACGTGACGCCGACGGCCGCCAGCGCGCTGACGCCAAGGATCGCCCTGCGGCCTACGTGGGTCGCATGCTCCGGTTCGCTCGTGTCGTTCTCGGTCATCGGTGCAGCCCTTGCCTCTGTCTCCGACAGTCTTGCCGTCTGCGGGCCTGAATGGTGGGCAGGCGCCTCTGCAGTCTGTCTACGGAGCGAGGCGTTACAGGGATTGACCGCCAGGTTGCCTGCTCAGCCTGAGGAGCGCATTGACGATGGCCGCTGCGACCGAGGAGCCGCCGCGCTCGCCCACATTCGAGATCGATGGGACTTGTACGCACCGCCTGAGCCGGTCCTTTGCCTCTGCCGCCCCCACGAAACCCACCGGCACCCCCACGACCAACCCCGGCCTCACGGCGCCCGTCTCCACCAGGTCGAGCAGCTCCTCGAGGGCCGTCGGGGCACAACCGATGGCGAACAGGGCGCCGTCGGGGTGCTCGCCGGCGGCGAGTCGCATCGCCCGCGCACTCAGCGTGAGGCCGTCGGGCGGCTCTCGGCGGGCTTGGGCGAGGAAACAGGCTGCCTTCAGTCCTCCGATGCCGGCCCGCACCATCTCGACGTCGACGACGACGGGGGCGCCCGCCCTGATGAGGTCGACGCCGGCAGCCACGGCCGCTGGAGCGACCTGGAGCGACTCGGCGAACTCGGTGTCGGCGGTGGCGTGGATCGCCCGGGCGATGACGGCTTTTGGGCCGTCTTCGAAGCGCGACAGGTCGACTCGGGCCGCCAGCCGGCGGTAGCTCTCGACCTCGATGGGGTGGATCGCCCCTTGGGTTGCCGGCGGCTCGGGTCGGCCGTTCGGGGCGGCGGGGCCAGTTGGGGAAGGGGGGCCAGTCGGTGTGGGGGGGCC
>JBEKYM010000054.1:0-18700 GCA_049510975.1 Acidimicrobiales bacterium | reverse complement strand
AGCACCCCGTGGGCATCGCAGAGCGCTTCCCAGGCGGCGTCGTCGCCGGCGAGGGCGCCGGAGTGGGCGGCCACCATGGCCCTGCCGCCGGGAGAGCCGCCGACGGTGAGGGCCACGACCGGGATGCCGGCGGCCGCACAGCTGCTGAGGGAAGCTCGGAGCGTCTCGGGGGAGCGGAGGGTTTCGAGGAGGAGGGCGACCACCTCGGTCTCGGGCAGCGAGAGGGCGTAGTCGAGGTACGAGGCCGTCGTCGTGACGAGCTCCTGTCCGGAGGACACGGCGAGGGTCCACCCGAGCCGCCGGTCGGCTCGCAGCAGCGCCGAGAAGGCCGAACCGGAGTGGGTGACGAGCGCGATGGGCCCAGCCGGGAGCGGGCAAGGCTCGAGGTAGCCGATCGCCCGCAACCCGTGCACACGGTTGACGAAACCCATGCACCCGCCCCCGCACAGCTCCATCCCCGCCCCGCCGGCGGTCTCGGCGATGTGCCGGCGCAGCGAGCCGTCGTCGGAGACGGCGTTGCCGAAGACGATGCCGCTCCGGTCCCCTCGGGCGGCGGCGAGCTCGACTTGGGCGGCGAGCGAGCTGTCGCCCACGCAGAAGAGCACGAGGTCGACGCTCTCGCCGATGTCGGCCAGCGACGGCAGGCACGGGAGGCCGGCGATCTCGGCGTACTTCGGGTTGACGAGGTGGATCTCGGGCGTGCGACGGCTGCGCGAGAGCTCGGTCAGCACCCGGTCGCCGAAGCTGCCGGGTCGGGCGCTGGCGCCGACGACCGCAACGCTGCGAGCCTCGAGCATCGCCTGCAAGTTCGAGCGCCCGCGGCGCGCCGGGGCCAGCCTCGCCGACGCAGCCGGCCCGTTCGTCATGCCCCCGGATGTGGCGGGCCGGTTCACCCCCGCTGCAGCAGTTGCTTCGCCTTGTTGCGGCGCTCGCCGGCTCGGCGGTCGCTGAGCGCCGCTCGGGCGGCCTGCCATCCGGGGATGCCGCAGACGCCGCCGCCGGCGTGTGTCGCCGAGCTGGCGTAGTACAAGCCGTCGATGGGCGTCCGGTAGTCGGCGTATCCGGGGGCAGGGCGCATGTGGAACAGCTGCTCGATCGAGAGCTCGCCGTGGAAGATGTTGCCGCCCACGAGCCCGTACTCCTGCTCCATCTCGTGCGGTCCGACGATGTCGCGGTGCAGGATCGAGGCCTTGAAGTTCGGGGCCAGCTCGGTGTAGAGGTCGACGAGGCGGTCGGCGTAGGCCTCGAGCTCATCGGTGTGCGGCTCGGTGTTCCAGTCCGACGGGACCCACTGGGTGAACAGCGACATGATGTGAGTGCCTTCGGGCGAGAGCGTGCGGTCGAAGGTCGTCGGGATGACGCTGTCGCTGAAGGGAGCGGCGGCAGGCCGGCCCTCGCGGGCGTCGAGGAAGGCACGCTCGATGAACTCCATCGACGGCGCCATCTCCACCGAGCCGGTGTGGTGCTCCTGCTGGTTCGTGCCCGGATCGGCCGTGAAGTTCGGCAGTTCCGAGAGGGCGAGGTTGATCTTGACGACGCCCGAGCGGGTCTTCCAGTGCTCGATGTCGTGCACGAAGTCGTCCGGGAGCTCGCGGTGGTCGATCTGCTCGAGGAACGCCTTCTTCGGGTGCAAGCTCGTCACGATGATGGGGGCGAGGATCTCGCTGCCGTCCTCGAGCACGACCCCGCGGGCCTTGCCGTTGCGCACGAGCACTTCGGTCACGCGGGCGTCCGTGCGCACCTCGGCGCCGAAGCCGGTGGCCGATCGCTCGATGGCGTCGGAGACCGCTCCCATGCCTCCCTCGGGGAAACCCCAGTTGCCGAGGTGACCGTCACCGACGTCACCGATGGAGTGATGCGCCATGACGTAGGCGGTGCCCGGCTCGTAGGGCCCGGCCCAGGTCCCGATGACGCCGTTCACGGCCATGGCGGACTTCACCTGGGGCGACTCGAACCAGTCGTCCAGCAGGTCGGCGATGCTCATGGACATGAGGCGGGTGACGTCGCCGATCGTGCGGACGTTCATGCCGCGGTGGCGCCAGGCGAGGCGCAAGGTGTCGACGAGATCGGCCGGCCGGCGGGAGCCGAGCTTCGGCGGCACCGTCAACAGCAGCGGCCCGAGCACGTCGGCGAGCCCGGTGAGCCAGGCGTCCCACTGCGGCATGGCATCGGCGTCCCGCTTGGACCACTTCACGATCTCCTCGTAGTTGCGCTTGGAGTCGTCGGCGAAGAGCTTGATGGAGCCGCCCTCGGGAAAGGCCTGGTAGTAGGGGCCCATCGGGTACACCTTGTAGCCGTTGGCCTCGAGATCGAGATCCTTGATGATCGTCGGCGGCAGCAGGCTCATGACATAGGAGAGCCGGGTGACCTTGAACTCCGGTGCCTCCGGCCACGGGCTTTCGGTGGTGGCGGCCCCGCCTGTCTTGTAGCGGGATTCGAGCACGAGCGTTCGCAAGCCTGCGCGTGCCAGGTAGGCACCCGAGACGAGCCCGTTGTGCCCGCCGCCGACCACGATTGCATCGACGTTCGACGTCATCTGAAGCGTCCCTTCGTCCCTCCCCGGCCCTGTGCCGAGGGGTTTGACTGACCGTTCAGTCTAGGTCGCCTGATACCGTGGGGACAAGCGAACCCGGTGGGACCGGGCGGCGCGGTGATGCGAAAGGCGGTACCGATGACGCCACGGGCCAATGTTCCGCAGAGTCTCGGCGCCCCCGGTAAGGGCGGCCCAACTCTCGATGCCTCAGGTCCTGACATGCCTGCCTCGCAGGACACGCGGCGTACCCAGATGCTGCGGGCGGCGCTCGATGTGCTCGTCGAGCGTGGCTTTCCCGACACGCGCATCGCCGACGTGGCCGAGCGGGCGGCGGTGAGCCCAGCGCTGGTCATCTACTACTTCAAGACGAAGGACCACTTGCTCACCGAGGCGATGCGGTATGCGGAGGATCTCTGGTACGCCGAAGGGGCGCGGCGGTTGGAGGCGCTGCCGTCGGCGGCCAAGCGGCTCGAGGAGATCGTGGCAATGACCTGCCTCAGCCAGCAGAACGATGTGGAGGAGTCCTGGGCGATCTGGCTCGATCTGTGGGCGACAGCAGTCCGGCACCCCGAAGTCCGCCGCGTGCGAGAGGAGTTCGACGAGCACTGGCGCGAGACGATCCGTCGCATCGTGCGGGAGGGCCAGGCCGCCGGCGAGTTCACCGAAGTCGATGTGGAGGACTTCGCGGTCGGTTTCTCGGCACTCCTCGACGGGTTCGCCATCCAGATCGCCCTCGACGATCCCGTCGTGGACGAGCGCCGGGCTTTCGACTTGTCGATGCGGGTGGCGGCTCAGCAGTTGGGTTTCTCGTGGGATTCGACGTCGCGGCGGGCACCGAAGCGCCCGAGACGGAAGCGCTGAGGCCTCACGGCCTCACGGCGTCGCCGTGGCGACGGCCAGATCGGGCGGCTGGTCGCCAAAGGTCTCCTCGTGGATCTCGGCCACGGTCGCACCGCCGCCGGGCAGCACCCGGAGGGCGTCGGGAGGGAGGAGGACGTTCACGGCCGACCCCTGCTGGAAGGCGACGGGCTCGCCGTCGTTGTGCACGAGCGCCTGCAGTGTCTCCCCGGGGGCGAGGCGGACGAACACCTGGCTCGCCGAGCCGAGGAACACGACCCGCTCGACCATGCCCGGCACCCGGTTGGGACCGGGCTCGTCGTACGGCTTCATCTGCACTCGCTCGGGGCGGATGGCGAGCTTGACGGCGCCGGTGGCATCGAGCTTGCCGCACTCGGCCGTGAGCTCGAAATCGCCCACCTGGAGGCGGCACGGCGTGGGGCCGCTCCCCGGTGCGGACACGGTCGCCTCCATGAGGTTCGAGACGCCGAGGAAGTCCGCCACGTAGGCATCGGCCGGCTCCTCGTAGACCTCGCGGGGAGAACCGAGCTGAGCGATGCGACCGTTCGACATGACGGCGAGGCGGTCCGACATCGTGAGCGCCTCCTCCTGGTCGTGGGTGACGTAGAGGAACGTGATGCCGACGCGCTCCTGCAACGCCTTCAGCTCCACCTGCAGCGCTCGCCGCAGCTTGGCGTCGAGAGCGCCGAGGGGCTCGTCGAGCAGGAGCACGGCCGGCTTCAGCACGAGGGCGCGGGCGAGGGCGACGCGCTGCTGCTGGCCGCCGGACAGCTGCCCCGGCCGCCGGCGCTCGTAGCCGTTCAGCTGCACGAGCTCGAGCGCCTCGCCGACGCGCTGGGCGATCTCGGACTTCTGCACCGACTGGTACTTGAGCCCGAAGGCGACGTTGTCGGACACGTTCAGGAACGGGAAGAGGGCATAGCTCTGGAACACCGTGTTGACGTTGCGCTTGTTGGGGGCAAGGGCGGCCACGTCGCGCCCGTCGAGCAGGATCGCTCCGCTCGTCGGCTCCTCGAAACCCGCCACCATCCGCAGCGTCGTCGTCTTGCCACAGCCGGACGGCCCGAGAAGCGAGAAGAACTCGCCGGCGCGGATGTCGAGCGAGATGCCGTCGACGGCGGTCACATCGGCGAACGACTTCGTCAGCTCGACGAGCTCGACGTGGCCGCCCTCGCCTGCTTGGCCCGATCGGCCTCCGGATCCTGGCACGAGAGTCCTCCTTACATCCCGGCGATGCTGGTGAGCGCTGCGGTGGTGCTGCCGCGCTCGCCTCTTGTCATCAGCCGATAAGCGACGTATCCGAGCCCTGCCACCACGAGGGAGAACAGCAGCATGAGCGTGGCGAGGGCGTTCAGCGCCGGGCCGTTGTTGCCACCGTGGGCCTGCGAGTAGATGAGCACCGACATCGTCTGGCTGCCCGGACCCGACAGCTGCTCGACGAGGACGAAGTCGTCGATGACGCTGGCAAAGGTCAGCACGGCACTGGCGAAGATCGCCGGCATGAGGAGGGGGAGCAGCACCCGCCACATGGCCGACAACCGTGTGGCGCCGAGGTCGGCGGCGGCTTCCTCGTAGACCTTTCCGATCGTCACGAGGCGCGCTCGCACGATGATGGCGGGCCAGGAGATGTTCCAGACGACGAGGGCGGCGGTTTCTGCGCCGTCGCCGAGATGGATGAACTTGAGCAGTTGCAAGAACACGAACATGAGGGCGACGGCCAGCAGCAGCTCGGGCACGACGAAGCTGAAGATCATGACGAGGTTCAGCCCGTTCGACGTCCTCCCGCGCCAGCGGTCGATCCCGATGGCGAATCCCACTCCGAGCGGGATGGTGATGATCGTCACGAAGAAGCCGAGCTTGAGCGTCTGCACGACGGCGGCGTGCAGCGTCGGGTCGTGCAGGACCGAGCCGTAGGCCTTCGAGCTGCCGTTGTACCAGCGCAGCGACAGCCCTTGGAACGTGCTCTGGGACTTGCCGCGGTTGAGGGAGAAGAGCACGGCGATGCCGATGGGGACGATGGACCAGAGGAGGTAGAGCCAGGTGAAAGTTTCGAGGCCCCAGGCGTGGCGCCAGGGGCCCCGTCGCTTGCGTTTGGGGGACGCCGCCGGCGTCGTGCTCGCGGTCGGGGCAGATGCGATCGTGGCGGTGGCCATCAGGCGTTCTCCCTCGAAGCCTTCGCCGTGGAGCGGACGTAGTAGATCATGGGCAACAGGAGCAGGACGAGGAGGATGACGGAGGCGGCGGCGCCGTCACCTTGCAGGTTGGCGATCTCGAGCTGGCCCTCGATCGTGTTGCCGATCATCGTCGTGCTCGGCGTGGCGGACAGCAGCTGATTCGTGAAGTAGTCGCCCAGCATCGGCAGCACCGTGATGAACATGCCGGCGAGGAGCGTCTGGCGGCTGAGCGGCACCGTCACCCGCCAGAACGTGCGCCACCGTCCGAGGCCGAGATCCCTGGCGGCTTCGAGCAGGCGGCCGTCGATCCGATCGAGGCCGGCGTACAGGACGATGATCAGGTACGGGATGTAGCCGTAGACGAGGCCGAGGATGACGGTGCCAGGGTGGCCGCCGAGCCAACTGACGGGATGGCTGGACGACATCAGGTGCAGCCACTCGAGGACGCGGTTGACGAAACCAGTCACCTGCAGCAAGTCGATCCAGGCGAGCATCCGCATCATGTAGCTCACCCAGAACGGCGAGATGAGCAGCACGAGGAACAACGTCTTGCGCCGGCCGGCATAGCGCGTGACGAAGTACGCCACCGGGTAGGCGATGGCGAGCGAGATGGCTGAGGCGATGACGGTGTAGACGATCGTGCGGGCGAACGGCGGCCAGAGGATGCCGGCCTCGTGGTAGAGGTGGACGAAGTTGGCGCCGTTCCATGCGGCCGGGTTCCAGACCGGGATGGGCGACTGGAAGATGGGGTCGAGCGTGCCGAGGGCGACCGAGAGCACGACGTAGAACGGCAGCACGAAGAAGACGATCAGGCAGATCGAGCCCGGTATGGCGAGGCTCGCCCAGAACCCCCGCGGGCTCCACGACTCCTGCCGGTCCTGCAACGAGCGTGCTCGCATCCGTTCGCGCAGGGTCGGTTGCGGCGCCGGCGCTGTGCCGTTCATGGCTGCGTTGCCGCCGGCGTTCGGTCCGGGCGAGGCGGCCGGGGCGGAGGGAGCTTGCGGGGGAGCGCTTGCCATCTAGAGGCCTCCGCCGAACTGGAGCCAAGCGAGCTCCCAGGCGTCGTTGGCATCAGGCGGGAGCTGCAGCTCCTCGATCCCTTCTCGGAAGTTCTCCGGGAGCACGACGGTCGAGACGAGGGCTTCGGGCAGGTACTTGAGATCGATGAGCTTCTCGGCGGTGACGCCCTCGATCGGCTGCATGTAGCCGTTGTAGCCAATGTTCGTGAGGGCGACCGGGAGATCGAGCATGTAATTGAGGAACAAGTGGGCCAGCACGGGGTTCTTGCCGGAGCCGAGGATGGAGATGGCGTCGTTGGCCACTGGGCCCTTTCCGCTCGGCGGGAACCAGTAGCCGACGACATCGGCGGACACATGGGCGGGGAGGTACTCCCAGGAGGCGGCCATGTCGCCGGACCAGGCGTGATGGATCCAAGTCTGGCCGGAGGGGATTTCGGTGTAGTCGTTGTTGTCGATCTGCACGTCCACGAGCGACTGCAGATCCTGCAGCTCGTGCAGCGAGCTCTCGATCTGACGGACGTCGGTCGTGTTGAGATCGAAGATGCCTTGTTTCATGAGGCCGAGGCAGATGCCTTCGCGGTAGTCGTCGAGGATGGCCACCTTGCCGCGGTACTTCTCCTGCCACGGCATCGCCCAGGCGTTGTCCATCTTGTAGGGGTCCTCGTCGACGAGGTCCTTCCGCCAGGACATCCCGGTCGTGTAGATCGTGTAGGGGACCGTGTACTGCCAGCCGAGGTCGTAGAAGGGGTTGACGAAGTCGGGCCAAGCCTGGCTGATGTTGGGGATGTAGGAGTGGTTGAGCGGGCGCAGCAGCTTGCCTTCGATGAGCGGGCCCATCACGTCGATCGTGGGGAAGAAGATGTCGAAGTCGAGCTCGCCGGTCTGGAGCTTGGCGATCGCCTCGCTCATGGTGTTGAACGTCGTGATCTGCGGCGTGGGGACGTGGTACTTCTTGGCGAAGTCGTCGACGACGGCGTCGTTGATGTAGGCGACCCAGTTGTAGATCTGAAGCACGCCGTCCTCTGGGGGGAGGCCGCTCTTGATCGGCTCGTTGTCGGCGAAGATCGGCCAGCGGACGGGGTTCGTCTTGCGCGGGAGCGGGATGGCGACGCCGGCATCGCCCGGTCGCTGGCAGGCGCCGAGGAGGCCGCCGGCGCCGGCGAGGGCGGCGCCTCCGGCGGCCAGGCGCATGAAATCCCGGCGGGAGACTGCCGAATTCAGGCCGCCGAGACGGTTCGCCAGGCTCGGCAGGCTCCCGGAGCTGGGTGTTCGCAGGCCTTCATGGGCGCGAGTCTCCTTCTCCGTCTCTGGCCCCGGGCCGAGACGCCGGCGGCGTGCGGCACGTTGCGACCATCCTTCTCGTGGGTGCGAGGTCATCCGAGCCACCCCCCCGGTGACGTGGGCTGTTCTCCGAGACTGAACGGCCGATCAAAGAAGTCAACCACCTCCGCCGTCGCGCTGCAAGAGGTGTGGTGCTGGCGCTCGCGGCCGCGCGAATGCCCGGGCTGGGCGGCGGCGCGCGACAGCCTGGGGCGCCGGCCGGGTGCGGAAGGCCCGGGCCGGCGGCGGCGCGCTACCGGTCTGGGGCGCAGGCCGGGTGCGGAAGGCCCGGGCCGGCGGCGGCGCGCTACCGGTCTGGGGCGCCGGCCGGGTGCGGAAGGCCCGGGCCGGCGGCGGCGCGCTACCGGTCTGCTTGGCGGTGGTGCGGCGGGTCGGGCCCAGCCGGCGGCACCCACGCCCGCGACGCGGTGTCGGGCGGCTCGGCTACGCAGCCACGGCGCGGGAGAAGCGCCAGAAGTTCTCCACGAAGCGGTCGACGTCGGCCTCGTCGTGCTGCACCGAGAACAGCCACTGCTCGGTCTTGCCCCACGGTGGCAGGAACACGCCGCCGTTGTGCTGCATGAGCCAGTGCGCGTGGTTGTAGCGGTCGTCGACTTTCAGGAAGTCTCTGAAGTTGCGGACCGGCGTCGTCGAGAACGTCACGCAGCCCTTGGCGACGATCGCCACGACATGGGCCGGAAGCTGAGCTTCGGCGATGGCGGCGTCCAGCTCGGCGCCGGCTCGCTCCCGCAGCTTGCCGATGCGCTCGTAGGCGTCGTCGTTCGAGATCTCTTCCAGCACCGCCCGCACGCCCGCGATGGAGAGGGGGTTGCCGTTGAACGTCCCCACCATCTCGTAGGTGCCGTCGGCGACGTACTCCATCACCTCGGCGCTCCCGCCGATGGCGCCCACGACGAGGCCGCCACCGATGGACTTCGCCAAACAGACGATGTCCGGGGTCACGCCGTAGAGCTTGGTGGCTCCGCCGGGGCCGACGGTGAGCCCGGTCTTGACCTCGTCGAAGGTGAGGAGGGCGCCGTGCTCATGGAGCAGGTCCTTCAGCCCCGACAAGTAGCCCGGGTCAGGCGGGACGATGCCGATGTTCATCATGATCGGCTCGATGATCATGCCGGCGACCTGGCCGGCGTGGGTCTCGAGGAGGCGGCGGACACCCTCGAGGTCGTTGAACGAGGTGATGAGCGTGAGGTCCGTCAGCGCCTTCGGGATACCCGTGCTGCTCGGGACCTGGTTCGGACGATCGGCCGGCCCGACTTCGTCCGCATTGGGAACGACCGAGACCTGCACCGAGTCGTGATGGCCGTGGTAGCAGCCTTCGCACTTGATGATGAAGTCTCGTCCCGTGGCGGCGCGCATCAAGTGGACGGCGTCCATCGTGGACTCGGTGCCCGAGTTCACGAATCGCCACAGCGGCAACCCGAAACGACGCCCCAGCTCCTCGGCCACGATGATGGCGTCCTTCGTCGGCTGGGCGAAGTGCGTGCCTCGGGCGACCTGGCGGCGAACCGCCTCGACGATGGCGGGGTGAGCGTGGCCGGCGAGACCGGCTCCGTAGCCTCCGTGCATGTCGACGTACTCAGTGCCGTCGACGTCGTAGATCTTCGAACCGCTGCCATGACTGATCCAGACGGCCTGCGGCCGTGTGATCTGCCAGCTCGACGTCACGCCTCCAGCCAGAGCGCGATGGGCGCGCTCCGACAACGCAGCCGAATTCGGCTGCCGGGCGAGGAAGATCGCCTCCTGCTCCGCCACCAGGGCGTCGAGGCGCCTGTCGAGGTCGGATGTGAGGGTCGATGCCACGGGAATCTCTCCGTTCGAGGGTGTGCCGGGCGCGTGCCCGGCCGCACCTGCTAGGTATTTGACTGAACATTCAGTTTATGCGATTTTGGTTGAATTCGCAAGGGCGTGGGGCGTGCGCGCGCCCGCGTCGGGGGAGACCGGCATGCTCGACAACTACAGCGGTGGCCGCTATGTCGCCGCCAAGACGGAGCGGTCGATCCGGTTGTTCGATCCCTGTACAGGGTCTGTGTCTGACTCGTTGCCGGCGTCAGGTGCGCAGGACGTGGCGGCGGTCTGCGACGCTGCCGCCGGTGCAGCTCCGGCCTGGGGGCGAACGACGCCGGCGGAGCGGTCGCGGCTGTTGTACGAGGTGGCTGGATTGCTGGAGTCGCACTCCGCCGAGCTCGCCGACCTGGAAGTGCGTGACACGGGCAAGCCGCGAGCGCAAATGACCGACGACGAGATGCCGGCGATCGTGGATGTGGTGACGTACTACGCCGGAGCTTGCCGACTCCTCGAGGGTGTGGCGGCAGGGGAGTATCTCGAGGGCATCACCTCGTCGATCCGGCGGGAACCGGTCGGTGTGTGCGCTCAGGTGACGCCGTGGAATTACCCGCTCATGATGGCCGTCTGGAAGTGGGCGCCTGCGGTCGCCGCCGGCAATACCGTCGTCCTCAAGCCTTCCGAGCTGACGCCGCGCTCGACGCTGCGCATGGCCGAGCTCGCCGGCGAGGTGCTGCCTGCTGGCGTGTTGAACATCGTGCTCGGGGACGCCGAGACCGGCGAGCTGCTCGTGGGCGACGGCCGAGTCTCCATGGTGTCGCTGACCGGCAGCCCTCGGGCAGGCCGTGCCGTGGCCCGGGCGGCGGCAGAGCGGCTCGCGCGGGTGCACCTCGAGCTCGGCGGAAACGCTCCGGTGTGTGTCTTTGCCGATTGTGACCTGGGCGCCGCAGTCGATGCGGTCGTTGGTGCGGGGTATTACAACGGCGGGCAGGACTGCACGGCGGCTGCGCGTGTGCTGGTGGAGGCGTCGGTGGAGGCGGAATTCCTCGATCTGTTGCTCGAACGCGTGGCTTCGGTCGTCACGGGCGATCCATGGGAGGAGGCGACGACCTACGGACCGCTCATCAGCGAGGCGCATCTGCGCCGTGTCTCGGGCTACCTGGACCGGCTCGGCGCCGGCGCCACGGTCGCCGCCGGCGGCCGGCGCGTCGATCGCCCGGGCTACTACTTCGAGCCGACTGTGGTGACCGGGCTCGACCAGCACGACGAGATCGTGCAAGAGGAGGTGTTCGGCCCGGTCGTGACGGTGCAGGGTTTCGGGTCTGAGGAGGAGGCGCTGGCGATGGCCAACGGGGTCGAGCAGGGGCTGACGGCGAGTGTCTGGACGTCCGACGTCGCCCGGGCAGGGCGGTTCTGCCGCGATCTCGAGTTCGGGGCCGTGTCGGTGAACACGCATGCCCCGATGGCCTCGGAGATGCCGCACGGCGGCTTTGGCTCGAGCGGGTACGGCAAGGACTTGGCGGTCTACGGTCTCTTGGACTACACGAGGGTGAAGCACGTCGCCCAGTTGTGGTGAGAGGCCTTCGGCTACTGGGATACGTCTCGGGGCGTCGGCGTCGGGGCGGCGAGTCGTTCGAGATCGGTTGTCGGCGAGTCACCGTGGGTGGCTCCGATGAAGGAGGGTGGTTCCGTGGCACACGAGGTTCGAGGTGTTGTGGCGAGGGCAAAGGGCGAGCCCGTGACCGTCGAGCAGATCCTGGTGCCCGACCCCGGGCCTGGCGAGGCGCTGGTTCAGGTGCAGGCATGCGGCGTGTGTCACACGGACTTGCACTACCGGGAGGGTGGGATCAACGACGAGTTCCCGTTCCTGCTCGGCCATGAGGCCGCCGGCATCGTCGAGTCGGTCGGGCCGGACGTCACCTCGGTGGCGGTCGGCGACTTCGTCGTCCTCAACTGGCGGGCCGTCTGTGGCCAGTGTCGCTCGTGCCTGCGCGGACGGCCCTGGTACTGCTTCTCGACGCACAACGCCAGCCAGAAGATGACGCTTGCCGACGGGACGGAGCTCTCGCCGGCGCTTGGGATCGGTGCCTTCGCCGAGAAGACGCTCGTCGCTGCCGGGCAGTGCACCAAAGTGGACGCGCGGGCGCGGCCGGAGGCGGCCGGTCTGCTCGGCTGCGGGGTGATGGCCGGGCTCGGTGCGTCGTTGTTCACCGGAGAGGTCGGTCGGGGGGACTCCGTGGCCGTGTTCGGGTGCGGTGGCGTCGGGTGCGCCGCCATTGCCGGCGCCGTGCTGGCCGGCGCCACGACCGTGATCGGCGTGGACCTCGATGCCGGCAAGCTCGAGCTGGCACGTTCGTTCGGTGCCACCGACGTCGTCAACGCCTCGTCCACCGACGTCGTCGAGCGGATCCGCGAGCTCACCGGAGGCAACGGCGCCGACGTCTGCATCGAGGCGGTCGGCAACCCGAAGGTGATGGAGCAGGCCTTCTACGCACGCGACCTCGCCGGCACGCTCGTCCAGGTGGGTGTGCCGACCCCCGACATGCGGATCGACTTGCCGATGATCGAGTTCTTCGGGCGAGGCGGGCGGCTGAAGCCCAGCTGGTACGGCGACTGCCTGCCGTCGCGGGACTTTCCGATGCTCATCTCGTTGTACCTGCAGGGCCGATTGGACCTGGATCGCTTCGTCTCCGAGACGATCGGGCTCGACGACGTCGAGGAGGCGTTCCACCGCATGGAGCGCGGCGAGGTGCTCCGCTCGGTCGTGGTGATCGGCGCCGGCGGGTGAGCTCGCCGCCGGGCGCCAGGCCCGGTCACATCCGACATCTGACGACATCGGGGACTTTCTCGCTCGATGGTCAGGACTTCGATGTCGAGAACAACGTCTGGATCGTGGGGTCCGCCGCCGACGCGACCGAAGGGGTGCGGGCGGAGGTCGTCGTCGTCGACGCTCCGCACTCGGCGAGCGCCATCGCGGAGGCCGTGGGCGACCTGCGCGTGGTCGCCATTGTCGCCACGCATGGCCACAACGATCACATCAACGCCGCCGTCGAGTTGCGGAGAGCGGTCGACGCCCCCGTGTTGCTGCACCCGGCCGATCTGCCGCTCTGGCGGCAGGTGTACGGCCCCGGAGCCGAGCCCGATGGTCTGCTCGACGACGACATGGTCCTGTCGGCCGGCGGTGTGTCGTTGACCGTGTTGCACACGCCCGGCCACACGCCCGGCGGCTGCTGCCTGTACGACGCCGTCGGGGGCGTGTTGTTCTCGGGTGACACGTTGTTCAAAGGCGGTCCGGGTGCTACCGGTCGGAGCTGGTCCGACTTTCCGACGATCATCGAGTCGATCCGTCGGCGTCTGCTCGTCCTGCCGGCCGACACGCGGGTGCTCACCGGTCATGGCGAGTCCACCCGTATCGGCGATGAAGCCCCCCACCTCGACGAGTGGATCGAACGAGGTCACTGAGCTGCCGCCCTGAGGAGGTCACGGCGTCCATGCGCCACGGAGTGTTCCTACCGGCGTTCAACGAGCTGTCCGATCCTGGCCGAGTGATCTCCCTTGCCGTCCGGGCAGAGGAGCAGGGCTGGGATGGGTTCTTCCTCTGGGACCATGTGCTGCGGCGGCCGGAGCAAGCTGCCGAGGTCGCTGACCCCTGGATCATCCTCGCCGGCATCGCTGCTGCCACCACCCGGCTGCGCCTCGGAACGATGGTGACCCCGATCGTGCGCCGGCGCCCGCACGTGCTGGCTCGCCAGGTGGTGACGCTCGACCACCTGTCGTCCGGCCGAGTCATCCTCGGCCTCGGACTCGGCGTCGACTCGACCGGCGAGCTGAGCCGGTTCGGCGAGGTCGTCGATGCCGTCGAGCGCGGCGCCGCATTGGACGAAGGTGCCGAGCTGCTGGCGCGCTTCATGGCGGGGGAGCACGTCGAGCACCGAGGACGCCACTTCACGGCCGACGGCGTCCGTCTCCTGCCGAGGCCGCTGCAGCGACCTCGAGTGCCCATGTGGTTCGGGGCGCAGGGCGGCCGGACCCGATCACCGGACCGACAGGGTCCGCCGGCGCGCCCGGTGATTCGAGCAGCGGCGTATGACGGGCTGTTCCTGATCGATGCGGGGCGAACAGAACTGGCGCGTGCTGTGGAGATGATCGTCCAGCATCGGGGCTCGATCGACGGCTTCGACATCGCCGTGCTCTCCACCGCCGAGCTGCCGCCGGCGGAGGCCGCTGCTCTCGGTGCGACTTGGGCCATGTTGAGCATCCGCCCGGAGATGTCCCTCGAGGACGTTCGCTCGCTCGTGGAGGCAGGTCCCCCGAGCTGAGCGGGTCGCTCGAGGACAACTCCACACCGGTTCTGGGACGTGCGATTCGCTGAGCGCCGCCGTCTGCTTGAGCCGACCCCTGAGACTGCGCCGCCACCGCGAGCGACGCCACGAGCGCTGGGCTGAGCGTGACGACAATCTCCCGTCCCTGCCACGAGCAGGCGAAGGACTGTTGGGTTCCCACCCATCGCCCATCCGGCGAATCGCCGGCCTCCTGCGGCGATGAGTCATTCGGCAAGACGATCGGGCGCAGCAACGGTCGGGCGAGACCCGCGGTCGATTCACCCGGCCGAGCCACGTCATCGAGAACACCCTGAGGGACGATCCCCTGCGAACGGATCTGCACCCACCTCCAGCTACCTGGACTACCGAGCAGGCGCCAGTAGCGATGGGTCTTCAAGAAGTGATGGCGATGACAGAGGCGGACCAAATTGGAGAGCTCCGTCTTCCCGCCGTCCTCGATCGGGATGATGTGATCGCGCTCCAGCCCGTACCCGACACCGCAGCCCGGAACGGCACAGACGCGGTCCCTGCTCGAGAGCGCTGAGTCGATGTGGGCGGGAATCCACCGGCCCACATGTGTCACCGACGCCACGTCGACACCTCGTTCGATGACGATCTTGGCGAACGAGCTGCCAAACAGGTACTCGACCGCGCTCAGCGCCACCGGTCCGACGCCGGCGATCTCGCAGAACTCCCCGGGTTCGAGCGCACCGCGGCGCAGCGCCTCAGCGCTCACGTGGAGCACGATCTCGGCACGGGGCGTGCCCTGCGCGGCGCCGGCCTTCGCGCCGGACTGGCAGAGGCGCGCGAGTGCGTCGGCGAGGTAGGCGTCATGCGACTCGCGCCGGCCCTGCGACCTCGCCTCCACGAAAACGTCTCTGCTCAACGCCTCGAGGGCATTACGCACGAGCGCACCTTCGATTGGAGCGAGCTCGCCTCGGATGGAGATAGCGCCGTCGAAGGTCGTCCCGAACCGGAGGTGACGGCGCTCTCGAAGCCGGGCTTCACGGGCAGAGGCCTCCTCTTCGGTTCGCTTGGCGGCGATCACGGACTGGCAACGCTCGCGGAGGTCCTTCAAGAGATCACGACCAGCCGCCTCGAGCAGCTCTGGCGCGGCGGTGGGATCGGCTTCGAGGGCCGGGAGGAGCACCGATGCCTGAGCAGGGGAGATGTCACCGCTTCGGAGTGCTTGCTCGAGCTCCGGTTGAGCGGCGAGCTTTCCTGCTGTCTCGAGGTCCCGCCTGGCAACGCCGACGCCCTCCCCACTCTGTCCCGCAAACCATCGAGCTGCGGATACGGCACCGTCGCGCTCGTCGGCCCGGAGCAAGGCCGCCCGGCGGGTCAGCAGCAGCCTGGCGGCTCCGCAGAGCTTCTCGGCACGAGCGATCTGGCCGAGGAGCAAGGGGACGTGCTGCGGCGCGAACTCCTCCGGTTCGAGTCGACCGACGAAAGCTTCGAGATCGCCGAGGATCGCCCCGAAGCTGGATGCAGCGGCGGTATCGAACATATGTTCGAGTATAGGCGCGGGCCGACGGGTTGTGTCGGGTGCGGAGAGAAATTTCTGGGTTTCTTGTCAGGCTGTACGACTCGCCTGCGGATGGAACCAGACGACTCGGTCGCGACCTTTCTGCTTGGCCTGGTACAGCGCCAGGTCGGCCCTTCGGATGAGGTCGTCCGCGGTGTCGTCGGTGCCGAGCGAGTCAGCGATACCGATGCTGCAGGCGAGGTGAATGCGCTGCCCGTGCAGCTCGGGCTCGGCGAGGGTGATCCGCTGACGCAGACGTTCCGCCATGGCCAACACCTCGGCCTGGCTGCGGGGTTGCAGCGTGGCGACGACGAACTCGTCGCCGCCGATTCGCGCACGGATGTCGGCGCGACGAGTGCTGGCCGTGATGGCGTCGGCAACGATGCGAAGGGCTTCGTCACCGCCCTCGTGGCCGAAGCGGTCGTTGATCGACTTCAGCTTGTCCAAGTCGATGAAGAGCAAGGCGACGGTTCCGCCCTCGCGAGCGGCTCGCGCAAGATCCCGGCCGATGGCATCCAACGCGGCCCCGCGATTGAGGAGGCCCGTGAGGCTGTCGCGGATGGCGAGCGCATGCAGTTCGGCTCGTTGCTGCTCGGACTGGCGGACCGATTCCTGCAGTCGGTCAAGGGCACCTTGCAGCGCCCTGCCCGTTCGCCCGGGGAGCGGGGTGTGCAGCACCGGATCGGCGAGATCCCGGTCAGACAGCGCCACGGCATGTGCTTCTACCGCGCGCAACGTCGACGTCATCTCGTTGAACGCCAGCGCGGCTGATACGAGCTCTGTGGGCCCGGAGGGGTGGAGGGGCGGAGCATCGAAGTCACCTTTGCGAACAGAACGTGCTGCCCGTGCGATACGGGCGAGCGGCCGGCTCACCGACGCTGCGAGGGCCAGCGCGGCGCCGATCATGAGCGCCGACAGCGAGCCCAACAGGATCAGGGCAAGGACGAAACTGCCCGTCGCGGCGCTCTCCTGCGACGAAGCCGTCGTCCGGAGATCCGCGGCAGCCGCCAGAACAAGAGCAGTCAGATCGTTCACTTTTCTGATCTCGCCTTTGAACACCGCAGCATTGGCGACGGTGCTGTCCAAGTACGGCGGGGGCTTGTTCGCAAGTCCGGCGCGCTCCGCCAGAGACGCCGCCTTATTGAAACTGGTGATCAGCGGGTCCTGACCGAGTGTCTTCCATGCAGCGGTGGCTCGCTTTCCGAGTAATCCGGGGAAGCCTTCCGTAGCGGTGCTGTATTGCTCGTTGGAGGCGATGAGACCGGCGACATCACTGGACGAATAGGTCGGACCGGCGAGGATTTGCTCGGCAAACGTGCTCTGCTTGAGTCCGGCCGTAAAGGCGCTGAACACCAGATGGAGCGCGGTCACATCGTCGACGACGACGCCGGGAGTCGAGCCCGTGCGATCCGTGACCGTTGAGAGCTGATTGAAGCGCGCGATCCACTCGTCGTCGATGGCGCTCGTCAGCCTGCCGAAGACCGCTTGGATCTGTGCGTACGTGGCCGTTTCGGAGTTGATGTGGGCTTGCAGGGCCTGGAGGGCGCCGTAGTCGGCGGTCAGTTTCGGACTCGTCTGCAAGATCGTCTGTTGACGCACCAACCGTTGCGAGTTCGTCAGGTCAGACGCGAAGTCGATGTCGAGGACCTTGCTGAGCTCGCTGATCGTGAGCCCTCGCCCCTTTGCATAGATGATGGCAGCCGCCGGCACGTATTCGTCGGTAACCGCCGCCCGCGCGCTCATCAGCGCATCGAGCTCCAGCGTGGCCGACCGTGTCTGCACGGACTGGTCTCGCTGCACCCACTTGCCGACTGCAGCCGAGGCGGCGAGTGCGGCTGTCGCGAGCGTCGGCACCAACACCATCATCAGCAACGACGAGCGGATGCCAAGGCGCGGCGCGTGACTGTTGGGTACGTGAGCCGACCGCGCCTGCGGAACTTCGGCCATCCTGAACTCCCTGGGCGAACTTCGCCAGAGTCATTGTCCCACGATTGCGGCGCTTGGGACGCGAAACCCCAGCTCGCTGGCTGTGCAACCCCGTCGTCACCGAGCCTCGTGCGTTCGCTCAGCCAACCTCGTGAAGTTCCACCACGTTGCCGCTGGGGTCGGAAAGGAAGGCTTGCCGGCTGTTGCCGACGGGTGAAGGGTCGCTCACCTCATGCCCGGCTGAGCGGAGCTCGGCGACGGTGGCGTCGAGGTCGGCAACGCGGAGAGCGAAATGTTGGCCCACATTCGAGGGCGGCTCTGCTTCGATCAAATGGAGCTGCTGCCCTCCCGCATCGAGCCAGGCGCCGCCGAATCCGAAGTCCGGCCGGTCGGTCCGGCGTACGAGACCCAAGTCGCCTTCGTAGAACTCCAAGGCTTCGGGCAGGCGGCGGACGTTGATGGCGACGTGGTGAATTGCGAGGGGCTCCATGGGAACATTCTCGCCGCGTGGAAGGGCGGCCGTGATCTGGCCCATCGAAACCCCGTCCTCTGCCTGGCCGCACGCCGGCGGTGGCCGGCGCCGTGTGCACCCTTGCTCGGGGTCTTGGTACTATCGCCGTCACGCGGACGTGGCTCAGTTGGTAGAGCATCACCTTGCCAAGGTGAGGGTCGCGGGTTCGAGTCCCGTCGTCCGCTCCATCCATCCATCCAGCAGGCCGGGTTGCTCCGGCCAGTCGGCGGCCGCCGGACCAGGGTCGAGACAGGGACGAATTATCTGGCGGTCTTCGGTGCCCACGGGATGGACCACGTTCCCGACAAGGACATGCCCGCCGTGCACGCGGCGGCGCTGCCGTCAGCCAGGAGGCCATCAACGCCGGCGCCTGCCGCTGTGCGGTCGAGGTCGGGAGATCCGGGCCGATCCCAAGCTCGCGGCGATGCTCCGTGAGGTCGATCGCCGACAGCGACGTCCCGAAGACTGAGGCCCTCCGGCCAGCGGTCACTTTGCTCAAGCGCTGCGGTTCGCGCCGGCGCCTCCCGGCAGACCACCCGTCGACCGTGGTCGTGGCCATCCCAGCCGCGAAACAGCCCCGGCACCGAAGCGCCGGGGCTGGACGATTGTTCTCGGGTGACTCAGACGGGACGCACGTCAGTTGCTTGTAGGCCCTTCGGACCCTGCGTTGTCTCGTACGTCACGTGCTGATTCTCTTCGAGCGACTTGTAGC
>JBEKYM010000053.1:0-21539 GCA_049510975.1 Acidimicrobiales bacterium | reverse complement strand
AGCCTGCGGACGATCGACTCTCCCGGGCACGCCAAGCACCACGTCGGCCTGCTCGACTCCGGCAGCGGTTACCTGTTCGCCGGCGATGCCGTCGGGGTGCGCCTGCCCGACGGGGGCATGCTGCGCCCGGCGACACCGCCGCCGGACTTCGACCTCGACCAGGCGCTCGCTTCCCTGCGGGCCTTCGCCGACCACTCGCCCACCGGGATTGCCCTCGCCCACTACGGGCTCGTCCCGGTCCCTCCCGACGAGCTCCTCGGCGAGGCGGCCGACACGCTGCGTGCCTGGGCGGCCGAAGCCGAGCGGGCCTGGCGGGCCGGCGAGGACATGGCGGCGGCCCTGCGGGCGCGGTTCGGCGCCGCCACGGCGCCGGCGGACGAGTCCATGCGAGAGAAACTCGAAATCCTGAACGGCTTCCACTCCAACGCCGCCGGCTTCCGGCGCTGGTTGGAGCAGCGCGAAGCGGCGGCGTCGTCAGCCTCCGGTGCCGACGAGAGCGCCGGCGGACAGCCCTAGGACGGCCCTAGGACAGCACCCGCTTGCGGAAGTTGCGCAGCCCGAGCGTGAGGAACAGCACACAGAAACCCACCAGCACCGGATAGATCACGTACAAGTGCATGTGGCTGGCTCCGGTGAAGGCCGCCCGCATGCCCTCGGTGACGTAGATGAGCGGGTTCACGAGGACGAGCGTCTGGAGCCAGTGGAAGCCGCCGAGGCGGACCGGGGCGAGCTTGGTCCACTGATAGTAGGTGCCGCCGAGAAACGTGAGCGGCAGCACGATGAAGCCGAACATGAGGCCGATGTTGCGCGGCTCGAACTTCGTCCCGAGCAGCAGCCCGAGGGCGGTCATGGCGACGCTCGCGAGCGGTATGAGCGTGAGGATGATCGCCCAGTGGAAGACGAAATCGGGCTTCACGTCGGGGGCGTGGATGACGGCGGCGATGGGGAACACGAGCACGGCCGAGAGGATCGCCTGGGCGGCGCCGGAGAGGACCTTGGCCATGGCCACGAGCCAGATCGGGCAGGGCGCCTGCACGCGGTCCTCGATCTCGCGAGTGAAACCGAACTCCTGTGCCAGCTGGAGGGCGACGGCCTGGATGCCTTGGAACATGATGCTGATCGCCACGACGCCCGGCACGAGCACGGTCGCAAAAGCGGACTCGCCTGCCCGGGTGGCAGCAGCCGCCGCCGCTGCGGCCGCGCCGGCAGTCGCACCGCGGATCGGGGACGTCGCGTGCGCCCCGCCGATGCCCTGGCCGATGGTGGGAAACACGTAGAGGAAGACGAAGACCAGCAAGAACGGCTGGATGAGGACGCGGAGCACGAACTCGACGAGGTGCTTTCGCAAGACGAGGAGATCGCGGCGGATGAGGGCTCCGAGCGCCGTCCAGCTCGCTTGCAGCGTCGAGCGGAGCGGCTCGCTGCCGATGCGGGGCGCCGGGGCTGCCGCCGCTCCGGGTGCAGGCGCCGGTGCAGACGCCGCGGGGACGGTCGCTGTCATTCGCGCAGATCCTTCCCGGTGAGGTTGATGAAGACGGTCTCGAGGGTGGTTTCGGAGACTCGAAGATCGACGATGTCGTAGCCCCCGCTCTCGGCTGCCTCCACGACGCGGGGCAGGATGCGGTTGGCGCCCTTCACGTGCAGCTCGATGCCACCCTCGATGCCACGGGCGGCGATGACCCCCTCGACGGTCGCCTTCAGGTGGTCCCCGAGCGCCTCCGGATCGGCGGCGGACAACACGGTCACGAGAGTGTCGGCGCCGACGCTCGCCTTGAGGGCCGCAGGCGTGTCGAGGGCGAGGATCTTGCCGTGGTCCATGATGGCGACGCGGCCGCAGAGCTGGTCGGCTTCCTCCATGTAGTGCGTCGTGAGCAGGATCGTCTGGCCCTGGGCGTTGAGGCGCCCGAGGATCTCCCACAACGCCAGGCGGCTCTGCGGGTCGAGGCCGGCGGTGGGCTCGTCCATGAACAGGACGGCGGGGCGGTGGAAGATCGCCCGTGCCACCATGAGCCGCTGCGCCATCCCGCCCGAGAGGGCATACACCGACGCCTTGGCCCACTTGGAGAGGTGGAACTCGGCCAGCAGCTCGTCGGCGATGTCGCGGGAGCGCCGGGCGGGGATGCCAAACAGCAGCCCGTGGTAGTAGAGGTTCTCCCAGACGGTCAGCTGACGGTCGAGTGTGTTCTGTTGGGAGACGATCCCGAGCAGCTGCTTCGCCTTCGCCGGATGGGCGACGACGTCGATGCCTCCTACCGTCGCTTGCCCCGAGGTGGGGATCACGCGGGTCGTGAGCATGCCGGCCGTCGTGGTCTTGCCGGCGCCGTTCGGACCGAGCAGGCCGAAGATCTCGCCGGTCTGCACCTCGAGGTTGAGCTCGTCCACGGCCTTGAAGTCGGTGCCCTCGTAGATCTTCGTCAGAGCAACGGTGCGGATGACGACATCGCCGAGGCCGTGGTCGGTGTCGGTTGCGCTCGCCACGCCGTCGAGCTTCGCACAGACGGGCGATCAGGCGGGCTCTCGATGGCCGGCGCGCCACGCGCGCCACCAGGCGATCCCAGCGGTGCCGAGCCCGCAGCCGGCGGCGAACACGAACGACCAGCGAGTCCCGATGTCCTCGACGAGCAGCCCACCGAGAGCCGCCCCGCCGGCCGCCCCCATCTGGATGCCGCTGGCGATCCAGCTGAACGCCTCCACCGACCCGGTGGCGGGGGCGAGCTGGCCGACGAGGCCGTAGATGCAACTGAAGCCGGGGGCGATGGACATGCCGGCGAGGAAGAGGAGCCCGTAGAGCACGCCCACCCCCGGTGCTGCTGCCAGGCACAAGAAACCCACCGCCGCCGCCAACATCAACGGCGCCAACACCCGCGAGCCGGCGTGGGCCGACCGGGCGCCGAAGGAGAAGCCGCCAACCATGGAGCCCGTGCTCCAGGCGGCGAGGAGGAGCCCGGCCTGGCCGCTGGCGTGGTGGTGGCCGGCGAAGGCGACCACGGTGACTTCGACGATGAGGATGGAGGCGAGGAAGACGAGCACGATGACTACGAGCGAGCCGAGGCCCGGGAGCCCGGCCGGGTGGAGGAGGCGCCGGCCGGCGGACCGAGGAGCGCCGTCCCCGCTCGGCGCCGCCGGCCCGGTTGTCGCCACTGCGCCCCGGCCGGGGTCGGCTGCGTCGTCGGTGTGGCCCGGGGCGGCGGGTGTGGATGCGGCTGTGGCTGCGGCTGCGGCTGCGGGTGCCGGGTCGGCGGTGAGCGGCGTTCCGATGGCCGGGTGGAGGGACACCGCCAGCGTGCCGACGAGACCGATGCCGCCGCAGGCGATGAGGGCAGCCGGCGGACCCGAGAGTGAGCTGAGCAGGGCGACGAGGGTCGGCCCGACCATGAACGTGGCCTCCTGCATGGTGGCGTCGAAGGCATAGATGCCGCTGCGGAGGTCCTCGGGGACGAGCGCCGGCCAGAGCGACCGGACCGCCGGCGCCACCGGCGGCAGGCTGGCGCCGGCGACGGCTGCCACGACGAGGATGACCAGCGTTTCGCGTACCGGAATGAAGGCGAGGGCGATGAGGCCGGCGGCGTTCACGACGGCGGCGACGAGGAGCACGGGTCGGCGGCCCGCCCGGTCGGCGACGCGGCCGAGGAAGGGGCCGAACAGCCCGGTGCCGACAACGTAGGCGCCGGTGACGGCACCCGCCCGCGCGTAGGACCCGGTGGCAGTGGCGATGCGGAGGATGATCGCCAGGTTCGCCATGGCGACCGGCAGTCGGGCGACGAGGGACGTCGTGAGGAGCCAACCCACCCCAGGGACGCGCATCACCGCCCGGTAGCGCCCCTGGTTCACGATGACATCTTGACGCGCCGTTCAGCCCGGGCCGGTTACGTTGGGTCGATGGATGCTGTGGAGAGGGCGGTTGGGTTTCTTCGGTTGCATTACGAGCAGGAGCCGCTCGTCATGCCGAACCCCTGGGACGCCGGCTCTGCCCGCGTGCTCGAGTCACTCGGGTTCCGGGCCCTCGCCACGACGAGCAGCGGGTCGGCCGCCACGTTCGGCCGCCTCGACGGCTCGCTCACGAGGGACGAGGCGCTCGGGCATGCCGCCGCCATCGTGGCGGCTACGGAGCTCCCCGTGTCCGCCGACCTCGAGAACGGGTTCGGGAACGATGCTGCCGGCGTTGGCGAGTCGGTCCGCCAGGCAGTCTCCATCGGGTTGGCCGGGTGCTCCGTGGAGGATTCGACGGGGCGGGGCGACCAGCCGGTGTTTCCCCTCGGCGAGGCGTCGGAGCGGGTTGCCGCTGCCGCCGAAGCCGCTCACGGCGGGCCTGTACACCTCGTGCTCACCGCCCGCGCCGAGAACTACCTGCACGGGCTGCCCGATCTCGCCGACACGATCCGGCGCCTGCAGGCGTTCGAAGCGGCAGGCGCCGACGTCCTCTACGCCCCGGGCGTGCGCGACCTCGGCGAGATCCGCTCGATCGTGGCCTCCGTCGGGCTCCCCGTGAACGTGCTGGCGCTGGCCGGCGTGCCCAGCCTGGCGGAGCTGGTCTCGGTGGGCGTGCGGCGGGTGTCGGTCGGGGGCTCCTTCGCCTGGGCGGCGATGGGCGCACTTGTCGAGGCGGCTGAGGAGCTCCTCGGCCAGGGGACCTACGGCTACCTCGAGCGCTCGGCCATCGGCAGTGCAGCGGTGAAGGCGGCCTTCGTCCGTCGCTGACGGGCTTCGGTGGGCTGAGGGGGCGCAGCCGGCGGCGCCGCCGCGGGCGCCGGCGAACCGTGTGCACGAAGTGACCGGACAAGGCACCGGGCGGTCACTCTGTGCACACGGTTCGAGCCGGCGAACCGTGCACAGAACGTGACGAAACGAGCCCGCGGCTGCAACGAGCCACATTGACAACATGAGCCCCAGGGTGCACGCGAGCTCATTCGTGTCCGGCCCCTCCAGCGGATTTTCACTTCAGTCTGCAGAAGCGAGGGTCGAAACAACAGGGGATGAACCGCGATCTCGCCCTTGCAAAGATCGCCAAGTCGTTGTCGGTTGTTGCCATTGCAGCCCTGGCGGTGGGTGCGGGCTCTCTCAGCTCGGCCGCGCTTGCCGGAGCGCAGACGACGCCCCTCACGGTGAAGGCGACACTTCCGAAGTCGATCCCTCCGAACCCGGACTTCATGTCCTCGGGCGTGTGCGAGGGCGGTACGAACGACTCCGCCGCCTGCACGAGCGCCATCGTGAAAGCCATCGACAACGCCCGAGCATCCGAGCCGATCGCCGGCATCCCGGGGAGCTTCAACGTCGCTGCCTTCGACAAGCTCACGCCGGCCGAGCAGATCTTTGCCGTCGCCGACATCGAGCGCACGGCTCGGGGCCTCGCCCCCATGGCCGGCATGACCGCCCAGCTCGACGCCATCGCACAGGCCGGCGCCGCCAACCAGACCGACCCGTCGACGAACCTGCCGTTGCAGCTGGCGACCGGCGGGCAGGCCACCGCCTATGGCTCCAACTGGGCAGAGGGCACCGCCAACGGCTTGGGCGCTGACTACTACTGGATGTACGACGATGGTCTCAACTCGCCGAATGTCGACTGCACGCAGTCGAATCAGGCCGGCTGCTGGGGCCACCGCCGCAACATCGTGTTCGACTGGGGAAACCCGAGCTACTGCTCTCCCGGATCGAGCGTCAACATCTTGATGGGGGCGGCCGAGGTCACCTCGCACGTCACCTATAGCCCCTCGATCACCGAATTCTTCGTGAACGACTGCGGGCGCCTGCCGACCGACATGGTCTTCACGTGGGCCGATGTCCAGACGCTCGTGTTCGGTGCCGTGCACAAGCCGGCTGGACCGTCGCTGAAGCGGGCCGGCTATTGGCTCGCCACTGCCAAGGGCAACCTCTACAACCTCGGCACCGCCGGCTTTGCCGGCTCGGCGGCCACGAGGGTCCTGCCGGCGTCGATCGTCGCAGTGGCGCCGGCGCCCGGCGGGCACGGGTATTGGCTCGTGACCGCCAAAGGAAACGTCTACAACTTCGGTACGGCACGTTTCTACGGTTCCGAGGCACAGAAGACCCTTCCCGCCCCGATCGTCGGGATCGCAGCGACGCCGGACGGCCGCGGCTACTGGCTCGTGTCCTCGGCGGGCAACGTCTACAACTTCGGTGACGCTCGGTTCTACGGCTCCGAGGCGCAGAAGTTCATCCCGGCTCCCATCATCGGCCTGGCGCCGACCGAGGACGGCGGGGGTTACTGGCTGGCTTCGTCGGCCGGCAACGTCTTCCACTTCGGCGACGCCGGCTTCCACGGCTCCGAGGCGGGCAAGACCCTGCCGGCGCCGATCGTCGGCATCTCGGCAAGGCCCACCGGTGGCGGCTACTGGCTCGTGTCTTCGGCGGGAAACGTCTACAACTTGGGCGAGGCGGGTTTCTTCGGGTCTGAGGCGGGCCTGTCGATGCCGGCGCCGGTTGTCGGGCTCTCGCCGACTCCCGACGGCCACGGCTACTGGCTCGTGTCCTCGAAGGGCAACGCCTACAACTTCGGCAACGCCGCTTTCAGCGGATCGGAGGCCGGCAAGACGCTGCCGGCGCCGGTTGTCGGGTTCGCCCCCGCCTGATCCACTTCAGCCTTCGAGCCGCTGGCACCGAGCGACCTGGCGGCCGTGGCCGAGCCGTCGTCGTGAAAGCTGTCGGCGGCTGCCTCAGAGGAACTCGCGCACGGCGGCATCGTCGATCTCGATGGCTGCTCGGATCGCCGTCAGCGCCTGGGCGCGAGCGCGCAGTTTCGTGGCGGCGTGTGCCGCCGGGTGGAGTTTCGCCAGCTCGGAAGCCGTGCTGCGGGCTGCCTCGCTCAGATCCTCTGCCGGCACGACTCTGTCCAAGAAACCCGCCTCCACCGCCGACTCCGGGTCGAACACCTCGGCATTGATGACGGCGCGGTGGAAGTATGGCGTCGCCAGCCGTTGCCGGCAGATCTCGATCGCCGTGAACGGCATCGTGAGCCCGATGGCGACTTCGTTCGCGACGATCTTGTACGGGCCCGCCGTACCGATGCGGGCGTCGGCGGACAGCAGCAGGAACGACGCCATGGCGATGGCGTGGCCGTTGCAGGCGATGACGACCGGCGTGGCATTCGAGAGCAGTCGCTCGGACAGCTCGAACCCCCCGCGGAGCATGTCGGCCGCCGCCGTACCGCCGGCGGTGAGCACGCCGAGGTCGAACCCGGCCGAGAATCGGTTCGGCCGACCGGTCAGCACGACCGTCGCACCATCGCCGGCCGCCTGGTCGAGAGCGCCGTTCAACTCCGCCTGCATCGCCGGCGAGAGCACATTGACGGCACCGTCGTCCATGGTGATGGCGGCGATCCCGTCCTGCAGGTCGTAGGAGACGAGCGTGCCCATGACCGGTCCTTTCGTGCTGTCGTCCCGGTGGGCTGCTCGGTGTCGTCTCCGCGCAGGCGGGCCGGTGCCGCGGTGGCTGGACCCAGTTTCGCGCCGCCGAGAGGGGGCCGCCGTGGTGACTTCGTTGCCGGCCCAAAGTCCCTGGCGAGCGCCGGCAGGCTCCGTGGTCTCATGATGGTGTCGCCCGCAGCGAGCCGAGTCGGGAGGGGCGTGGGTGACAGCACAGGAAAACGGGCGCACCGGGCCGGCGGTGCGACGGCTGGCATGGGTCGCCGTCGCCGTCGCCACGGCTGTTGGTGTCGCCGGCTGCACTCCGGCGACGTCGGCGCGCGCTGATCGCCCACCGGCTCCGGCTCGAGCCGCCCTCCTCGTCGGTCACGCCGGACGCTGGCTCACCAACGCCGATGGGCAGGTCGTCATCCTGCACGGCCTGAACATGGTGGCGAAGCGGCCGCCGTACGAGCCGGCGGCTGTGGGTTTCGGAGCGGCTGCGGCCAGCACACTGGCCGGTTACGGCTTCGACGTGGTGCGCCTCGGCGTCATCTATTCGGCCGTCGAGCCCGAACCCGGGGTGATCTCGCATGCCTACGTGCGGGCGATCGCCGGCACGGTCGCCGTTCTTGCCCGTAAGGGCGTCTACTCCCTGCTCGACTTCCACCAGGATCAGATGAGCACCGGGTTCGGCGGGGAGGGCTTCCCGTCGTGGTCGGTCGACACGGGCGGCCTCCCCGTTCGTCGCTACGTGTTCCCGTTCGGGTACACCGAGAGCCCGGCCCTCGACGCCGCCTACGACAATTTCTGGGCCGATCGCGCCGGCCCGGGAGCTGTCGGCCTCCAGCAGCGATACGCCGAGGCTTGGCAGTACGTGGCCAAGGTCTTTGCCGCCGACCCGTGGGTGCTCGGTTACGACCTGTTCAACGAGCCGTGGCCGGCGCACGCTACCGATGCCGAGCTCGGATCGTTCTATTCGAGGGTGATCACGGCCATCCGCCAGGTCGACCGGCGTCATCTCATCTTCTACGAGCCCTTCGTCCTGTTCGACTTCGGGTCGATGACGCATCTGCCGGTCTTCTCCGACAGTGACCTCGGGATGTCCTTCCACGACTACTGCCTGCAGAACGCCGCCACCCACGCGGCGCAATGCCGCCGCTCCGAGCAGCTCGTGGTCGCCAACGCTCTCGCGAGATCGGCCACGAGTGGGAGCGCACTGTTGCTGAGCGAGTTCGGCTCCACCGACGACCTCGGCGATCTGCAGCGGGTCATGACCGACGCCGACGCCAACGAGCTCTCCTGGATCGAGTGGGCCTACTGCGGATGTGACGACCCGACCGGGACCATCCCGGCCTCGATCGAGGGCCTCGTCTCGGACCCGAGCCGTCCCGGTACCGGTGCCAACGTCAACCAAGCCAAGCTGGCCGTGCTGGCCGAGCCGTACCCGAGGCTCGTCTCGGGGACCCCACAGTCTTCGTCCTTTGAACGCTCGTCCGGCGTCTTCTCGCTCACCTACCGCACCCGCGGTCCGAGCGGGCGGCAATTCGGCCCCGGCTCGTGCACGGCGGTCATCGTGCCGGCGGTGCAGTTCCCTCACGGTTACTCGGTCGTCGTGAGCGGGGCGCGTGTGACCTCGGCGCCCGACGCCGGCGTGCTCACGATCGAGCAGCTAACGAAGAGCGTTCGGACCGTGACGCTGCAGGTCCGGCCCGCTCGCGGCGGATCGACGGCACCGCCGAGCTCCGCTGGCTTGACCGCCTGCTGAGGCGGCGCCGGCGCCGCTGGTCGCCGACCGATCAGGCCGGGACGCCGAGGCCGAAGGCCGTGACGGTCGCCTGCGCCTGCGAGCGCAACTCTTCGGCCCGCTTGCTGTCGCCGGCTCCGTCCAGGCGTTCGAGCACGCTCGCCAGCTCGAGCTGGGTCCGCGACTGCGCCGGAGCGGCCAACATCGCCGTCTCGACCTCGAGGGCGTGCTGGAGACGCCGGCTCGCCTCCTCGTGCCGGCCGAGCACCCGGCACAAGGCTCCGAGATGGTGGTCGACGGCACCCCACCAGCCGGCGATCGGCCCGACCCGCACGCCCACGGCCGCAGTCGCACTGAGGGCGTCATAGAGCGCTCCTGCGTGCTCGGCGTCCTCCAGGATCACACAGGTGTGTGCGAAGAACGTCAGCACAGCCAGGCGCTCTACGTCCTGGCGGAGCTCCCGGAAGCCCATCGCCCCGTTCTCGCCGAGGAGGCGAGCGGCAAGGCTGCGGTCACCGGCCAGGGCTGCGGTCAGCGCCAGGCCGGCCTGGAACGTCATCACGTGCTCGAAGTCACCGGTGAGGGCGAGCATTGCGGTCAGCATCTCGCCCGCCCGGCCGAGGTCGAATGCGAAGAGCACCGAACGTCCGAGAAAGACCGCTTCCGCGTTGGGGTCGCCGGCGGCACTCAGCTGAGCAAGGGCTGACTCAGCATGGCTCTGGGCGGCGTCGAAACGCCCCTCGATCTGCGCCTCGGCGCTTCTCAAGGAGGCAGCGACGCCGAGCTGGGCGGGCAAGGCCAAGTCCGATGCCACCTGCTCGTAGCTCGTCACCGCCACCGTCCAGTCCTTCCGACTGGCTCGCTCGAGCGCCGACCAGGCTTGGCCCCACCACGCATTGGCGAGCACCGACAGGTTGCGGTCCTCCCGGGCTACGGCGATCATCTGGCGGGAGAGCCGGTTGAGCGGCTCGGGCTCTGAACTGGCGATGAAGTCGGACACGCCTCCGAGCATGAGGAGCAGCTCCTTCGGGAGGTTCGGGTGCTCGACCGCCTCGGTCACCTCGGCCCAGAGCTCCTCGCGTCGCTCGTTGGCAGACGGCGAACGGTCGAAGGTGAACTGCCGCACGAGCAAGGCGGCGGCCGCCGGCCGCCAGACCGGATCGGTCGGCTCGAGGTGGGCGAGCACTCCTTCCAGCGCGTCGACGCGCTCCCGATCGGCCTCCCCGTAGGAGAGGGTCTTGGCGAGCCCGAATGCCGCTCGAGTCTCGAGGCCCAGATCCGAAAGCCCTTGAGCGAGCTTGAGGGCGGCCCGGAACTGCTCGTCGCCCTCGGTCGTTCGACCCGAGGAGTAGAGCGCAGAACCCAGGCGGATCAAGGTGTCGGCGTGCTCCGCCGTCGTCTCGGACCAGAGGGAGGCGGCGACCTTGTAGCGGTTGATCGCCTCCTCAGTGGCGGCCGCCGCCAGTGCCGCATCGCCGGCCCGCACGGTCCAGTAGGCGGCGACTGGCATCGCCGAGCGGTCAGCTGCCGCCACGGCCGACCAGTGCCTGGTCACGCGGGCGACGTCGGCGGGATCGTGCGGCTCCGATTGCGCCAGGAGATCGGCCGCGCGGCGGTGGAGGTCGACGCGGCGCAAGGCGGACAGCTGCGCGTCGATCGCGGTCTGTACGAGCGAATGGGAGAAGGCCATCGTCGAGGGGGAGGTCTCGGCGACGAGGCCGGAGAGCAGAGCGTCCTCGGCGGCGACGATCGACCGTTCGTCGTCGAGCACGGCGACCCGGCCCGCCAGCACCGGTTCGAACTGGCGGCCGAGGACGGCGGCTGCCTGCAGGAAGGCTTGACCGTCGGGCGAGAGCGTCGCCACGCGGCGGGAGATGGTGTCACGGATCCGCGCCGGCAGATCCGCGTCTGACACGCCGCCCTGGTCGGTCTTCTTGCCGGAGGAGCCGGCGCTCAGGAGGTGCTCGGCCAATTCCTCGGCGAAGAACGCATTGCCTTCGCTCGCCCGGACGACCGTTTCCACGAGGGAGGCAGGGGCTGCGCCCCCGGCGATGTGCGAGACGAGCTGCCCGATGTCCTCCGCATCGAGGCCATCCAAGGTGAGCTGCTCGACCTCGCAGACGCGCCCGAGATCGGCGAGCCCGCCGGCGGTGCCGACGGAGACGTCCGTCGACCGCAGCGTGCAGAGCATCACGAGGTCGGCCAGGGCGTAATCCGCCGCCAAGTACGCCATGAGCGACAGCGACGTGGGATCGGCCCATTGGAGGTCGTCGAGGGTCAGCAGCACCGGCCCGGCTTGTGCCAGCAAGGAGCTGACGGCTTCGAACAGGAGCCGTTGCTCGACCCCGGCGTCTGCCTTCGTGGGCGCCGCCGCGCCGAAGCGCTCCGCCAGCTCGGGAGCGAGTCGCAGCAGCTCGCCTCTGCCGGCGACCTTCTCCGGATCGACTCTCGCGGCAGCTTGGCGCACCGGCGTTACGAAACCGGCAAACGGACCCAACCACTCGGGCGTCCACCGCCCACCCAGCACGACCGCTCCGGCGGCGCGGACCGTGTCGGCGAACTGGTCCGCCAGCCGGGTCTTGCCGAGCCCTGCCTCGCCGGACAGGAGCACGACGCGGCGCCGGGCGTCGAAGGCGCCCAGGAGCCGCTCGAGTTGTGGCGCGCGGCCGACAAAAGGATGACGCCAGCCCCCGGCCGGGGCGAACACCGAGGGGTGCCCCTCGGTGGGCGGCGGACCCGACGGCGCAGCCGTCCTGTTGGCTGCCGGGTCGACGAGACCGGCGGAGGCGCCGGCCGCAGCGACGAGCGAAGCTCGGGCCTCATCATCGAGCTGCAGGGCGTCGGCGAGCATGGCGATCGTCGTCAGGCGCGGCACGCGCCGGCGCCCCGCTTCCAGGGCCGCCACTCCATTGGGACTGACGCCGGCGCGCTTCGCCAGCTGTTCTTGAGTGAGGGCGGCATTGACACGCAGGCGCCGCAGGAGGGGGCCGAAGGCCTCGCCGGCACTCCAGGCCGGAACCGACGCGTTTTCGAGGACCACGTCAGGATCGAAGGCGCCCGGGCGAGCGAAGTCTTGTCGTCACGTGGCGCCACCTCTTCATGCGGTTCGGCTCGGATCGCCAGAGTCCTGCTCGGTCGATTGGCGGTCGCTTGCCCACAGTCGGGCGGAGTATACGACGAGGCGGGTCAGCCGGGCGGTGGTTCAGCCCGTGATCGCTACCTCGTGCCAGAGGGCGCCGCCGTCGGTCGACTCGAAGAGGCGATTCGGTCCCCGCGTGCCGTCCCCCACGGCGGCGACGAGGGCGTAGGCGCGGCTCGCGTCGCTGAACCCTGCCCACGAGACACTCCGTGAGCTCGCGAGCACCGGCGAATAGCTCTTGCCGGCGTTCGTCGTCCGCGCCATGGCCGCCGGCAACCCATGACTTGACTGTTCGCCTGGCCAGGCGAGGGCAACCGTGGACGATGCCGCCGCCAGCCCGAGTGAATTGGGAAACCCCGCCATTTTCGGGCTGGCGACATGCCATGTGATGCCGCCGTTGTCGGAGACCAGCGCTCCCGCCTGCGTTCCCGTGGCGGCAGCGATCCAGAGCGTCGCCGTCCCGCTGGCGGCGGCCGTCACCCGACAGTTGAGGCCCGGGTGGCACGGATCGGTCCGGTTGCTGAAGCTGGCACCTTGGTTGGGCGAGTACATGAGGACGTTGTGGTCGCTGCCGGCCACGACATAGAGGTTCGGGCCACTCAGAGCGAACTCGGCGCCGTAACTGAGCGACGTCGGGGTCGACACGGTCTGCCACTTGCTGGTTCCGACCGGTGAGCGGAGCAGCTCCACGGTCTGGCAGCTCGGAGAGCTCGTCGTGCAGACGAGCGCATACGCCTCACCATCGGCGACCTCGAGCTCGGTGACCGCTCCCGGCGTGGCGACCTGCGACCAGCTGCTCCCGCCATTGGTGGTCGTCCACAGCTCAGGGTCGAACGCATAGCCATCACGTGGATCGCCAAAGCGCAACTGCGTGACGGCATCGGCACCGACCGGCGGGCTCGGGATGCCGGCGAACTGGGACCCGCCGTCGGTCGTGCGGACGATGGCGCCACACGTGCCGGATCCGCTCAAGCAGTGGGCCGTTCCGATGAGCCACCATTCGTCGAGACTGACCGCCGTGAACGAGCTCGGCGCGAAGTCCGCAGGGACGGCGCCACCGGTCGGGACGGACGCGCTTGTCGTCGAGACCGTGGTCGTCGAGGACGTCGTCGAGGTGCTCGAGCTCGTGGAGGTCGTGGCGCTCGTCGAGCTCGTCGATGACGACGAGACTGCCGAAGTGCTCGACGACGTGCTCGACGACGAGGACGTGCTCGTCGTGCTGGTCGTGCTGCAGGCGGCCGCCGCCAGCGCGAGCAGGACCAGCCCGAGTCCCGGCAGCCCGAGTCCCGGCAGCCCATGAGGGCGGCGTCGTGCTGTCGTCATCGCGGATCAGTCTCTTTGTCGGTCACGACGGGTTGCACACAGAGTTACGACGCTCGAGCGCCCCGTCTCCTTGCAGCGCCCCGTCTCCTTGCAGCGCAGCGGCTCGAGGAAGCCGGACGACCCACCGAGGCTTTCGCGAATCTGCCCCTTGCGATCGGCCGCCGGCCCGAATCATCATCGAGGGACGGGCCTCGCGCGGGGGTCCGTAAGGGAGACACGACCTCATGAAGCTGATCAACCGAGCTCACCTACACCACGTTGCTCTGCTCGCTGCCGGAGTCCTGATCGGCGCCTTCGCCATCGCCGGCCCGAGCGCGGGAGCCGGCACCCTGAAGGCAGGCTCGATCCAAGCCGGCACGAAGACCGGTCACCTGACACTGGCGGCATCTGCGTTTACTCCGGACGGACTTCACAACACGGCCGAGGACTACTTCAACGAGTGGGATCCGACGACCCTCAGCAATCAGGACGCCGGGCGATGCTTCAACACCGGTGCGATCCTGCCGAACGGCGCCAAGCTCTCGACGGTCACCGCCTACTACACAGCCGGCTCAGCCGACATGTACTTCGAGATGAACCGTCAGGAGTTGAACAACAACACGGCCGTGGCGCTCGTCAGCTTCGACACGACTGCGAACTCGACGCCGACGTACACGTCGATGTCGGCGACGGTCGCGGCCGCCGATGCCATTGTCAACACGACCAAGTACGCCTACTCCTTCGGGGTGTGCCCCTCGGCCACCACAACCTTCAGTGGTGTGAGCGTCACCTACACGACAGGTTGAGGCGCCGACGAGCCGTCGGTCGTCGATCGAGCATCTCGCTGGTCGGCGGCTTCAGTTCGTAGCATCCGACATCGTGAGCACACGTGCGTCGGCGGGTTCCGACTCGGTCTCCCGCCTGCTCGTTCCGTCCCTGCTCTACATCGCGCTCGTCGTAGCCGCAGTCGGCAGCCTCGGGGCGCCGTTGATCACCAAGGTCGCCACGACCTTTCACGTGTCGCTTGCCGCCGCACAATGGACCCTGACGGTGGCCTTGTTCACCGGCGCCATCGCCACTCCGTTGCTCGGGCGGCTCGGCGCCGGCCCTCATCGCCGGACGGTTGTTCTCGCCACGCTCGGGGTCGTGCTCGCCGGCAGCGCGCTGACCGTGCTGCCGCTGCCGTTTGCCTGCCTGATCATCGGCCGGGGCGCTCAGGGCATCGGCCTCAGCCTGACGGCGCTGATGATGGGGGTGGCTCGCGACCACCTTCCCAACCAACGCGCCGCCACCACGATCGCCTTCGTCTCGGTGACCTCCACGGTCGGCGTCGGCGTCGGCTACCCGCTTGCCGGCTTGCTCAGCGACCTCGGCGGCCTTCGGGCCGCCTATGGGCTTGGCGTGGCGGTGTGCGGGATCGCCTTCGTGGCAGCTTGGCGCCATTTGCCCGCCGCCCCACCGGGCCGCTCCGCTCGACTCGACCTGCTCGGCGCGTTGCTCTTGACGAGCGGCCTGCTGCCTCTGCTGTTCGTCGTGAGCCAGACAAGACTGTGGTCCGAGCACCTCGGTGTCGCTGTCGGCCTCGCCGCTCTTGCAGCGGTCCTGCTGGCGGTCTGGTCGGCCCACGAGCTGCGTGCACCGGCGCCGCTCGTCGACGTGAGGCTGCTCCGCCACCGCGCCGTGGCGGGCGCCAACTTGGCCATGCTCGCCGGCGGCGCCGGCATGTACTTGCTGCTCACCCTGATCACCCGGTACGCACAGACTCCGCGGCCGGCCGGCTATGGGTTCGCCCTCAGCACGTTCGAGGCTGGGCTGGTGCTCGTGCCGTTCTCGGTGATGGGTTTCTTGGCAGGTCGGCTCACGCCGAGGTTGCACGTCCGCATCGGCGCCGGACGGCTTCTGGCCGGCAGCTCCACCGTCGTGATAGCGGGGTTCGTGCTCTTCGCCTTGGACCGCTCCCACCTGGGCCTTTTGCTGGTGTCGATGGGCGTCCTCGGCTTCGGGGTGGGCAGCTTCTCGGCCGCCATGCCGGCGGCGATTCTTGCCGTCACGCCGGCGAGCGAGACCTCGAGCGCCATGAGTTTCAACGGTCTCGTGCGCAGCACGGGCTTCTCGCTCGGAAGCGCTCTTGGCGGCCTCGTACTCGCTGCCAACACCGGCGCCGGCCGTATGTTCCCCGCCAACGGCGGCTACACGCTGGCAGCCTGGGTTGGCGTCGCCGCCATGACGCTGACGGTCCTTACGAGCCTGGCCGTCGGTCGCAGCGTCCCGCCGCGACGACCGGAGCCGGCTGCTCCTGACCCAGCTTGAGGACCGGCTCGAGCCCAGGTCGAAGACGTCCCGCCGGCAACAGCTGCTCGAGCGGTTAGGTCCCACAGGATTCATGCATTGCTTCGTCCATGAGTGGGTAGGTGGAGTGTCGCAAGACCGCGCCTGCCGAGGCGAGCTCACTCACGCCTTCGGCGGGGATGCCGGTCACACCCTGTTGGACACCATCGAGGAGGATCTGTGCCGTTCGCCATGCTTATGCCCCTGACCGCAGCCATTCACGGGGTTGCGGTCCCGCTGCTGTGGATCATCGGCATCGTTCTGATCGTGGGGGGCGTCATCGGGCTCTTCCGAGGCAGCGTGCTGCTCGGGATCATCCTGATCGTCCTCGGCATCGTCCTCGGAGGTCTGAACGTCCTTTAGCGCCGGTTCAGAGCACGACTCTGGCCGCATGAAGTCTCGAATACTGCGGGCGATTCCTCTCGGCGACCGCGAGGCTCTCCGGTGACAGCTCGATCTCGCGGCGCCGAGCGGGCTGGAAGCCGGTCGATGCCAGTACCGAGTCGTACCAATGAGGCGCCCACACGCCGTCGGAGGCGCGTGGTCCGGCCGGCCACGCGAGCATCGCCTCGGTGAAGTCGACGCCGGCGTAGGCACACATCCAGCGCGTGTACCGTTCCGGATCCTGCAGAAAGTCGGCGGCGTCGATCACGGGAGCGGCGCCGCCAAGTTGGTCGAAGAGATCGGCTTGTTGGATGAGGCCGATGTCGTTGTCGGTGACCTCGGCCCGCGAACGCACATAGGACGCCACCACGTCGACCGGGTCACGTATCAAGATCACATTCGTCAGCGAGGCGATCCAGGCGCGTGGCAGCGGCGGGATCAGGTGTTGAGCCATGTGCTTTTGGTAGTAGACGCCGTCGACCGGGCCTGTCAGGTCTGCCACGACCGCTTGCCAGGAAGTCTGGCCGGTCGCGATGATCTCCTTGCGGCCGGGGTGGTTGAGCCCGGTCGTCTCGAGGTAGTAGGCGTACAGGGGCTCGTCGACGACCCGGCTGTCCGGGCGGTTCTCCCAGGACCGCATCAGCGCCGTCGAGATGCTGCGAGGTCCTGACCAGACGGCAAGGCGAACGCCGGTCGTCACCGAACGCGCCGTCCCGCGACGTCGTCTCGCAGCAGCTCTCGGTAGAGCGACTGCAGCCGCTCGACTGTCGGACCGCGCTCGCCAGTCCCGATGCGCCGGCCGTCCACGCTGTGCACGTGGACCACGCCGGCGAAGGTCCCGGTGACGAAGGCTTCGTCGGCGCCGTACACCTCGGTGAGGCTGAAGCTCTTCTCTCTGGCGACGATCCCGGCGCTCGCACAGAGCCGCAGAACGTTGGAGCGCGTGATGCCGGCGAGGCAGTACTGACCGCTCGAGGTCCACACCTCTCCCTTTCGCACGATGAAGAAGTGGGTCGAGTTGCACGTCGCGACGCCGCCCAGCGGGTCCAACATGAGCGCTTCGTCGGCGCCGGCCGTGTAGGCCTGGATGCAGGCGAGGATGTCGTTCAGCTTGCTGTGGGAGTTCAGTTTCGGGTCCAGCGTGTCAGGCGATGCCCTCCGGACGTGGACGGTGAAGAGCGACAGGCCCCGGTGCACCGTTTCAGGCAGTGGGTCCTTGTGCTCGGCGATGATCACGATGGTCGGCGGCCCAGCCGACATGCGGGGATCCTGGTAGGGCGTCGACTTTGGTCCGCGGGTGACCATCAGTCGGATGTGCACGCCGTCTCCGGCCATCCCGTTCGCATCGAGCGTGCGATAGAGCTGCTCGGTGAGCTCTGCCCGGGTCAGCCCGATGTCGAGGGCAATGGTGGCGGCGCCTTCGTAGAGACGATCGAGGTGGGCTTCGAGGAAGGCCGGGTGCCCATCCACGACACGCAGCCCCTCCCAGACCCCGTCCCCAAGCACGAAACCCGCATCGAACACACTCACCACGGCATCTCGCCGCGGCACGAGGCGTCCGTTGATCGAGATCAGTATGTCGGCGTTGCGCGGATCGTCGGCGTGGTCGTGAGTCCCGTGCGCGGTGTCCATCGTCCGATCATCGCAGGCCGGCCGAGGACGCACCTCGAGGGTGCGCCTCGGGCCAAGAGCGGGACGTTCTCCATACCCTCATCCCGAGCGTGGAAAAGATTGTCTGCAGCTTGACGGAGAGAAAAGCTCTATCTATAATCGCAGGTATCTTACGTCTACTTATACCACTGTCAGCCAGTGGTGGTCGGAGAAGGAGGAGCGACCGATGTTGATGCGAACCGACCCGTTCCGGCAGCTCGACCGGCTGTCCGAGCAGTTGATGGGCACTGCCATTCGCCCGGCGGCGATGCCGATCGACGCATATCGCAAGGGCGACACGTTTCTCGTCCAATTCGATCTCCCTGGCATCAAGGCCGATTCGATCGACCTGACCGTCGAGAAGAACGTGCTCACCGTCCAGGCGGAGCGGTCTCGGCCGGAGGCCGAAGGCGTCGAGATGCTGATCGCGGAGCGCCCCCAGGGCACCTTCAGTCGCCAGCTGTTTCTCGGCGAGACGCTGAACACCGACCAGATCAAGGCCGACTACGTCGACGGAGTGCTGACGTTGCAGCTGCCCGTCGCTGAGAGTGCGAAGCCTCGGAAGGTCGCCATCCACACGAACGGGAAGCAGGCGGCGATCGACGCCTGAATGCACCTGGCAGCGACCGAGGGGGCGCCGCTGGCGTGCCCTCCCTGTCAGCCCCCTTTTGAATGGAAGAAAGGCGTGACGGAAAGTTGGCTCGGTCTCGGCTCCCGTTCGACGACGATCACGCTCCCCTGTACACGGTCGGACAGGTAGCCGACATGCTCGGTGTCCAGCCGGCGTTCCTTCGCCGGTTGGACACCGAGGAGTTTGTTCGGCCTGCCCGTTCCGACGGGGGTCAGCGACGGTACACGCGGCACGAGGTCCGCGACGTCGAGCGGATCATCGGACTGGCGGACGAGGGCCTGACGCTCGTCGGCATCCGGCGGGTGCTCGTGCTCGAGGCCACCGTTCGCGAACTGCAGCGACAACTCGACGAATTGCAGCCATGACGAGTTGTCCCGCCGACGTCGGGGGTCAGCCCTTGGGCTCGGACTCCGACCCCCCCGGATCCGCCACGTTCCGGAGGACGTGATCTCGGCCATCGAGGCGTGGCGGAGGGAGTGGGATTCGAACCCACGGTACGCATGACGTACAACGGTTTTCGAGACCGCCCGATTCGGCCACTCTCGCATCCCTCCGGGCGTCACACTAGTGCCCCACTGCCAAGTCGCGTTCTTGGCCGCCGACGGCTGCCAGCGCGGTCGGCGACCGCGGATAGTTACTAGCGGGTTTAGTTCGGCGGCGTCGTGGGTAATCCCGCGGCAACTCGTGCGCTAGGTGCGAGGGATCGGGCAAGGGGGTACCACGCATGAACCAATTCCGCCGAGCACTCGGGGTGTCGTTGACGACCGCCCTCGGGGTCGTCGCCTTGAACGTGGCAGGGGCGGCTTCCGCCTCTGCCACGGTAGGAGCTAAGCCTGCAGCAAGCACATCCGGCACCGCGGCCGCCCACAAGCTCGTCGCACTGGCGAAAGCCTACGGAACGCGCGTGTCTGGCAGCGTGCTCGTCTCGTCGGGCCCGACGGCGCCCGTGTCCCTCGGAGCCTGCTCGGCCAACACGACCGGGCCGCTCAGCGCGTCGGTGGTCTCGGTCAACCTCGCGCCGGTCGGGACGACGGGAACGATCACCGACACGGCTGCTGGCTCTGTCACCAAGTCTGGCAACACCTCCGTCGCCACGTCGACGGTCCAGACGGTCAGCTTGCTCTCTGGGCTGATCTCCGCAGAAGCCGTTGGTTCGACATCCAGCTCGACGTTCGCTTCGGGCACCTACAGCCCGCAGGGCTCGACCGACCTCGTGGGTCTTGAGATCGGCGGGCAGAGCATCGGCGCCTCGCCACCGGCGAACACCACGCTCGCGTTGCCCGGCGTCGGCTCGGTCACCTTGAACCAGCAGAAGCTCTCAGGGACGAGCATGACGGTCAACGCCATCGCCGTCTCGGTCACGAAGAAGAACGCCCTCGGCCTTCCCCTCGGCGTGAAGATCGTGATCGGGCACTCGGTGAGCGGGTTTGCCACGGCTGCCCCCGTCGAAGCCCTCCTCGAAGGACACGCCTACGGCACGCAGGCGCGCGTCGGCACCGTCGTGAGCTCGGGCCAGACAGCTCCCATCACGGTGGCCTGCCTCGGGACCGGCGGCAAGACCCACACCACCAACGTGGTCGGGGTTTCGCTTCCCGGCGCGCTGTCGACCGGCACCGTTACGTCCACGGGCGAAGGCGAAACGAGCTCCACCACGGCCCAAGTCACGACGACCGACACCATTGAAGCCGTCAACCTGCTCAGCTCGCTGGTCTCGGCCCAAGCCGTGACGGCATCGGCGGAAGCAACAGACAACGCCGGCGCGATCACCACGAGCGACGCCGGGTCCGGCTTCGTCGGCCTTTCCGTGGCCGGCTTTCCAGGTCTCGGTGACAACATCCCCGCGAACACTCAGCTCAGTCTCCCGGGCATCGGCACCCTCTACCTTCACCGCGTGATCGCCGGCCCGAAGGGCATTGAGGTGCGAATGATCGAGCTGGTCATCACGTCGTCGCTGGCGCCTCTGCCGGTGGGGACGGACATCCGGGTGGCCGTAGCGAGCGCCCGCATCCGCTGACCCAAGTTGGCCAGGCGCCTTCTGGCCGGGTCCGCAGCCAACCGCCGCGCCCCGACCTTCCGCCACCGGAGGTCGGTAGTGCGGTTGGCGAGCGGGAGACGTCAAGTCTCCCGCAGCTCCCGAAAGAAACCCTCCAACATCGCCGCCGCCTCCCCCGCCAACACCCCCCCGACGAGTGCGACCTCATGGTTGAGCCGGGGGTCGGAGCAGAGGTTGTAGAGCGATCCGCAGGCGCCTCCCTTCAAGTCAGGCGCACCGAACACGAGTCGCCCGAGGCGGGAGGCGACGGCTGCGCCGGCACACATCGGGCAGGGCTCGACGGTGACGACGAGGCTGGCGCCGTCGAGGCGCCAGCCGCCGACCACGTCGGCGGCCTCACGCAAGGCGAGCACTTCGGCGTGCGCCGTCGGGTCTCCGGACAGTTCTCGCTCGTTGTGTCGCCGAGCCACGACCTCTCCGCCAATCACGACAGCCGCTCCAATCGGGACGTCGCCGTGGGCGAGGGCGGCCTCGGCTTCCTCGAGGGCGATGGACATGGCGGCGAGCTCGGCCGCAGTCGGCCCCGTTTGGTAGGCATCGGCGGCGGTCACGGGGCGAATCGTAGGTGGAGCAAGGACTCGTCACCGAACGCTTTAGTGTGGTGGGCGTGATCAGCGGCGGGCATCGTGGCGCGCGAGAGGTCATCGTGACGCCGACGGGGATGGGTGCATCGGCGCGTCGATGAGTCCGATCGACGACGACCCCACAGCACCGCTGCCTCCTCCACCGGAGGGGCGAGGATGGGAAGCCTCCGCTGCCGAGCCGACTGCGCCGCCTCCGCCTCCGCCCCCTCGACCACCTGGCGGAGCTCGCCGGCCGTTGGCTGAGGAGTCTCATGCTGACGACGCGCTCCCCACGCCTCCGTTCGGGCAGCCTGCGGTGCGACCGGGCCATCCGCCTCGCCCTGGGTATCTGCCGCCACCGCCGGCCTTTCCGGCCTCGCACCTACC
>JBEKYM010000052.1:0-19758 GCA_049510975.1 Acidimicrobiales bacterium | reverse complement strand
GTCGTCGATCGGTCCGTTCGCTCGTCGTCACCGATGAGCGAGCTCAGATGGTCGAGCGTGAGCGGGTCGGCGCTCCCGGGGCAGAGCACTTTCGCCCGGTGGTTGTTGACGATCGTCGGCCAGCGCCGGCCGTATCTGGCCTCGATCTGGGCGAAGTCCTGCCAGACCGTCACGAGGGCGATGCCGTGGCCGGCTGCGGTGGACACGATCGTGTCGAGGTCGTCGAGGGGAGCGATGTTGGCCGCCTCGTCGAGAACGACCAGCAACGGAGGGTCGAGCGGCCGTCCGAGCCGAGCCGAGTGCTCGAAGGCGGCGTCGATGACTTGTCGTAGCAGCGCGACGAATACCGGCCGCAGTCGCTCCTGCTCGCGAGCCGGGGCGCAGCAGTACAGCGTGCGTGACGAGCCGTCGACGAGCGCCGCAGGATCGAGACCGGGACCGTAGGACGACGCCGCCACGCTCGGATCGGCAAAGCCCGCCACGATCGTCTCGGCGGTGGCGAACACCGAGCTCCGCTGGCGCTCATCCCGCCCGAAGCTCGTGCGCGCCGCTCGGAGCGCGTCCGGAACGCCCGCCAGCTCGAGAGCCAGCAGCGGCTCGTGCAACTCGATGTCGTCGACCCAGCGGACGACGTCGCTCATCGTGACGCCGGCGGTAGCGGCCGCCAGGAGCAGCGGTGCGAGCAGCTTCTCGGCAGATGCGTACCAGAAACCCGCATCCTCCATCCCACCGTCGCAGCGCGCCACCGAACAGAGAGCGGCCGCCAGTTGCTTGGCGCCTGTCCACGTGCGCGCCGTCGAGAGCGGTGACCAAGCCGACGCCGGCAGGCCGGTGGCGCCAGCCGGGTCGTAGAGCTCGACCGGACCGCGCCGTCTCCGCTCGTCGACGGTTGCACGCACGAGATCGGTCTTGACGCTCGTCGCCACGACCGGACCCGCCCACTCGCGGATGGCAGGAATGGCCAGACCGCTCGTCTTCCCGGACTGCGTCGGGCCGACGAGCAGCACCGACTGACTGGTCTCGGCCGCACACAGTCGCAAGCCGGCACGTCCAAGCACGACGCGGTCACCGGGAGGTTCGGTCACCTCGAGCGCCCTCAGGTCTCGTGGCGTCGCCCAACCAGGCTCCGGCGGCCCCAAGCGACGTGGTCGCCGCCGGGCCCGGGCGGACTGCCCCACTCCCGACCGGCGGCGGCGCCAGACGAGCACCGCGGCGGCGGCACCGATGACGACGACGCCCGCAGCCAGGGCGCCGGCGGCAACTGCGGCCGCATGTGCCTTGGCGGCCACTTCCAGCCGGTGAAATTCAGCCACTGCGGCGATGCCGGCGATAGCGGCGCCGACGGCGAGATCGGCACCGAGTCCCGCCGACCGGAAGCCTCCGCCGGCAGGTGCTGGGCGGCGGGACGCCGAGCCGCTGCGTCGCCGGGCGTCAGCCGGCTGCGACCGGCCGGAAACGCCCATCGGTGTCCACCATCTCGTGCTCGTGGCTGGCCAGCAGGTGCTCGACGAGATAGGAATGCCCGGCCACCCGCCAGAGCGCCACGCCGCGGGGCAACCGGGGCAGCACCTCCAGGTCGGCGACGGAGCACCCGAGCAGCGACGCCAGGCTCGGGACCTCGGAAGCGGGTTGGGCGTAGCAGATGACGGTCTCGGAGTCGGCAAGGAGACCCTCGGCGAGACGCGCCTCCTCGCTCCCAGCTGCCCCGCTGGCGCTCAGGTCGCTCGCCCGGTGGCAGACCGCGATGTTGGCGACGCCGCGGGCACGAGCGAGCTTCCACGACGACCGTAAGAAACGACCCACCGCCACATCGCTCAACACCGCCCACGCCTCGTCCACCACGAGCAGCGTCCGGGTCGCCTCGTTGCCCGTCATGGCATGCAGCCAGGCTGCCGCACACACCATGAGCGCCGGTAGGGCCTCGGAGTGGTACACCTCCGACAGGTCTACGATGAGCGCCATCGGGAGCTCGCCGCCGTCCAGCCCTCGGCCCGCCGAGCCCTCCGCCTCAAATCGGCCGCCCGCCACGAGCGACGGGCTCGTCTCGCCGTCGAACATGCCGGCAAGATCCCCCCGTACGAGGCGTCGGAGCTCGAGGCCGACGTCGCGGCCGTCCTCGCCCAGGGTGGCGGCGGTCACGTGCAGAGAGGCGGCAACCTCGTCGCGCGGCTGAAGGACCGCTTCGACGACGTCGTTGAGCGTCGGTACCCCGCGGCCGGCGACCGCCTCGTCGAGGCCGACCTCGAGGGCCAAGTGCTCACGGGGAGCAAGGCGACGGTGCAAAGTGGCCTCCGCCAGCGAGCCCAGCAGCACGAGCCGGCGATGTCGCACGTCGTCCGTCGTGGCACTGGCAAGGCCGCGCTCGTCGAGCGGGTTGATGCGCACGCGGCCGGCGGGCGACAGAGCGATCGGCTCGGCCCCAAGCGCTCGGGCAAGGCCGCCGTACTCGCCCTTCGGATCGAGGACGGCGACCTGTCGCCCGAAGGCGGCCTGCCGGTAGAGGTAGCTCTTCACGAGGGCGCTCTTCCCGCGGCCGATCTGGCCCAGCACGGTCATGTTCGGGTTCGTGAGGATGCCAGCCGCATAGAGGGCGAACGGATCGTGCACGAAGGCTCCGCCGGTGACGTCGCGCCCGACGAGCACGCGGGCGACCCCGAGCGGGCGGGAAACCACGAATGGGTAGGCGGCGCCGAGCTGAGCCGTCGTGCCCTCGTGCGCCGGCACCCGTCCCGCCCTCACCCGCATCCCCGTCCCGCCGGCAGCGTGCAGCAGTAGCCCTCCTCCTGAGCACCGTAGAGCCGGCGAAGCTCCAGCTGGGCGAGCGCGGCCGATCGCTCGAGGCGCCCGCAGGCACGCTCCAAGGACTCCTGATCAGCTTCGGTGACTCGCACGTACCCCGAGTAGCGGTAGCCGGCGTGGCCCTCGGCGAGCTCTGCTTCCCGCTGTTGGCGGCTCTCCTGCTCCCGGACGGCCCTCGCCGTGACCGCAAAGCCGTGGCGATGGCGAAGCTCGGCGTCCGCCGTCCCCTCCGTCCGGTCGCGCTCGGCCCGCCGAACGGCAGCCAGCACCGGCAGCGGGGCCATCGTCACCGAGACGACTCGGCGCAGTCCCGACTCGAGCAACATCGGCAACAAGAAACCCCCACCGACCTCGCACCGAGGCCACTCCGCCACCCAGTACGTCGCCTGCCAGGACGCGTCGGTCCGCAACCTCGACCACTGATCCTCCGTGCCGAGCGGCCACGGCCACGGCGCTGCCGCCGGCGGGTCGGACGGCGCCACCTCGAAGCTCCTTCGCAGCACTCCTGCCAGCTCGAGCGGAGAGAGGGCGACTCCAGGTGCCAGGCCGGCGCCGCGAAGGCGGTCCTCGAGAGCACCGAGCTGCTCACGCATGGCGCGGGCGTCCTGCTCCGGACCGCCCCCGCCGCGCCGGTGCCGGCGCACGGTGAGGGCGATGTGAATCTCGTGAGCCCACAGGTCGGGGGCCGCTTCGCCGAGCAGACGGGCGTAGCCCTCACCGGGTCGGCCACGACCGCCACCGGGCATGGCGCCGTCCAGCCATTTCGGGTACGCCGCCGAGAGCCACTGCAGACGGTGGAGCCCCGAAGTGTCCCGTGCCATGGCGGCGAGCACGCCGGCCCAGGCGGCGATCCGCTCACCGCGCTCCGCTTCGCTGAGCAGAGCGAAGCCCGTTCCGCCGACCGGCAGCAGGGCCGTCCACGTGCCGCACTCCGCGTCGGAGAGAACGCCGATGCCGCTCGATGCCCAGGGCACGGTCGAGCTCACCGCCGGGAGGCCCGGGCGACGTCCTGCCAGAGCCCGCGTTGCCAGCGTCTCGAGGCTCTCTCGCCACGCAGGAGGCGTGAGTCCGGGTTCCGGCAACTCGAGGAGACTCAGCCGGCTGATGGGCCCCCGGCGCCGGCGTCCGGGCACCTGCCAGGGCTGGTGGCTCCCTTCGACACAGCTGCGGAGGGCAAAGTTCGCGAGTGTCGGTGCCCACTGCTCGGCCGTACGGCCGCCGATCGGCCAGGTGGCCACCGCTACACCACCGCCGGCGGCAGCCAGCGCGAGCAGACCGCCGGCGGCGCCAGAGACGGCGCGGAGGAACCCGACGGCCAGCACGAGGCCGATGGCGACGCAGGCGATCTGCCCGGTGCGCCACCCGGCGACGAGCCCACGGGTGCTCCGGGGACCGAGCCGGTATCGGGGCGAGCCCGACTCAGGAACCGCCATGGCCGGCGTCCTTCCTCCGCTCGGCGATGAACTGAGCCCAGCCGGCTTCGCCACGGGGCTGCGACGCAGGGCCGGCGGAGGGCCCGGGCCCACCACCCCCGGTCGGCCCTCGTCCTCCGCCGGATGGCGAACCACCGCCGGCCCCGCCGACGGGCGCGCCACCGCCACTGCCACCGCCGGGCGAACCACCGCCGGCCCCACTGCCGGGCGAACCGCCGCCGGCCCCGCCGACGGCGCCACCGCCGGCGACACCGCCGGCCCCGCTGCCGATCAAGCTGGCGGCGGCAGACGGAAGGGCGGCCGAGTCCGGCCCGGCGCTCCCGCCGGCCGTGGACTTGGAGCCGGAGAGGGCGCTTTTCAGGCTTCCCAGGCCGTCGGAGGCGAGCGAGAACGCTTGGTTCTTCGCGGCCGCCGCCGGCTGCACGCCTTCGAGGTGGCTGACGGCGCCTGCCTCCAGCATGGGGATCAGCCGGAAGAGGGCGAACGGCGAGAAGACCGTGAGCCCGAGGAGGGCAACGCCTTCGACGAGGCTCGACAGACCGCCGGCGTCCGCCGAGAGTGCGCCGCCGGCGAGCGCCAGCACGGCTGCCATGACGAGCTTCATGAGCACGAGGCCGGCGAGCGTCTCGCCGAGGCGCCGCGCCCAGCGCGAAGTCGCCGGCCAGATGAGCCCGGCGAGTGCCAGTGGCAGAAACAGCGCCGCCACCGCCACCGCCGCCGACCGCACCGCCAGCTCGATCCAGAGCAGGAACCCGACGAACGCGACGACGAGGACGAGCAGCAACTGCCCGAAGCCGAGGAGTCCGGGCGCCACGGGACCGACCGCCACGGCGAGATGCGCGAACAGCCGCCCGACGGCGTCGCCGCCGGTATCGAGCAACGCCAGGCTCGCCTGGTCGGTGAACGTCAGGCCGAGCGACACCAGCTCGATCACGACCCCGGTGAGCAGCAGCGCCATCGGGAGACGGAGCAAAGCGGTACGCAAGAGGCTGCTCGGATCCTGGTGAGCGATCGCCTCGATGGCGGCGACCCCGACGAGCGGCACGGCGCTGCCGGCTCCGATGAGGATCATCACGTGGTATTCCGCCGAGAAGGCCGAGCCGGTCAGCACGGGCTCCGTCGTGGCAGACATGGCACGCCAGGCCTCGCGCAACAACCAGGCTGTTCCCGTTTCGACCCAGCGCTCGTAGGCATGGAAGAAGCCGTTGATGATGTCGTCGGCCAGGCGCTGCAGCAGGCTCGACCCGGCAGCACCGGTGAGGCTCGCCGGCCGGACGGGCGATGGCACGCCTGCGGGCCGGACCGGCGATGGCAAAGCGGCAGCGACGGAGACGGAGGCGGCGCTCAGAAGAGCTTCCCTTCGCTGAAGAGGAAGTTCACGACCACCGGAGCAGCTCCGATGACGAGGGCGGCCAGAGCCGAGACAATGACCGCCCGCCGGCCGGCGCTCGAGTACTGGTAGTTATTGGTATGGCTGCCGAGCGCCCAAGCGGCTGCCCCAAGTACGAGCCCGACGAGCGAGGCCACGAGCGCCCACCAGCCGATTCCGTTCGTGAGCGTCTCGAGCGCCCCCGTCCCTGGTATGTCACTGGATTTGGGGTTGAACGGGACGATAGGACTGCCGGCCAAGAGCCAGGAGTGGATGAACGGTGGCACGGCCGACCTCCCGTGTACGGAGGCGTGGACGCCTCGGTATGACGACGGGCCGGGCTCGACCGATACTGGTGGCGACGATACTATGGTGTTTCTTATGATTTCAACTGATTTCTTGCTGTTTCGACAAACCGGAGGCGAGGGGATCGCTGCCAAGCTGGAGGTGTGGCGACCGTGCTGCACGTGACCGTGCTCGACATCGCTATCGCTGCCGTCCTCGTCATCGCCGCCATCGGGCTGGCGTTTTTGAGCGGCGACCGGCGCGGCGGTCGGGCGCTGCGCCAGCGGATCGGGGCGCTGACGTCTCGGCTCGGCGCCGACGCGCCCGCGCGGGAGCCGAGGACGGTCGAGGAGAGCATCGCTCTCCTGGAGCGAGCGACGGACCGGGCCGTCGAGGCCGTGCACGAGGCCAGTTCCGAGACGATCCGAATCCGGCGGGCGCTCGATGCCCTGCCCCAGGCGGTGCTCATCCGCGACGAGCACGGCGACACCGTCTTCTCGAACGAGAACGCCCTGTCGCTCATGAGCGGGCGCCACGGGGACGCCCTTGCTGCTCAGGCGGTGGAAGAGCTCCTCGAGTCGACCCCCATCGGTGCGGCCGAGGAGCGCACGCTCGAGCTCTACGGACCGCCCCGGCGCACCCTTGTCGTGCGCACCGAGAGCATCGACAATGGCACTCGGGTGCTCGGAGTCATGGCCGTCATCGACGACGTCTCGGAGCGCCGGCGGCTGGAAGGCATCCGCCGCGACTTCGTGGCGAACGTCAGCCACGAGCTGAAGACCCCCATGGGCGCCCTCGGCCTCCTCGCCGAGACGCTCCTCAGCGAGACCGAGCCACAGGTTGCCCAGCGGTTGGCGCAGCGCATCCATACGGAGGCGTTTCGAATCAGCAGGGTGATCGACGACCTCCTCGACCTCTCGAGGATCGAGAACGAGGAGTCGCCGCCGCGTGAGCCCGTGCTCGTGAACCTCGTGATGGCCGAGGCGGCCGAGCGAGTGCGAGCGGCGGCCGAGCAGCACAAAGTCGAGGTCGTCCTGAGTGAGCCCGACCCGCCCGTCGCCGTGCTCGGCGACCGCAGGCAGCTCACCTCGGCCATCTACAACCTGCTCGAGAACGCCGTGAAGTTCTCCTACGAGAACGCCCTCGTCACTTGCAGCGGGCGCCTCGCCGACGGCGACGTGCTCGTCGAGGTGAGCGACCGTGGCGTCGGCATCCCGGCCCGAGACCTCGAACGCATCTTCGAGCGGTTCTACCGTGTCGACCAGGGACGCAGCCGTTCGACAGGCGGGACCGGCCTTGGACTGGCTATCGTGCGCCACGTAGCGGCCAACCATCGCGGCAGCGTGCAGGTCGAGTCCCGTGAGGGAGAAGGTTCGACTTTCACGTTCCGGCTGCCTCTCCAGCCCAGGAGCGACGCGTGACCATCGATATTGCAGCCCCGACCCGAGTTCTCCTCGTCGAGGACGCCGAGTCCTTTGTGGACGCACTGGTGGTGGGGTTGGAACGGGAAGGTTTTGTCATCACGGTGGCACGAGACGGCGTCGAGGCCCTCGAGCGTTTCGACCCGGATCTCATCGACCTCGTTCTTCTCGACGTCATGTTGCCCCGCATGTCGGGCATCGATGTCTGCCGGACGATCCGGGCCCGGTCTGATGTGCCCATCATCATGGTGACGGCCAAGTCGACCGAGCTCGACACCGTCGTCGGGCTCGAGGTAGGTGCCGACGACTACGTGGCCAAGCCCTACCGGCTCCGCGAGCTCGTCTCGCGCATGCGAGCAGTGATGCGCCGGGGAACGAAACAGTCCTCGTCGAGCGTCCTGCTGGCGATGTCCCCGAGCCCGATCGGCAACGAGGCCGGCGAGACGCCGATCAGCCCGGTGGTGCCGCCGTCGAGCGTGACACCGGTGGCGAACGGTTCCGAGCGTCAGCGACCGGCCGTTGACCGCCAGCCGCTGCGCCGCGTGCCCGAGGAGATCCTCGAAGTCGGTGACGTCCAGCTCGACGTCTCCCGCCACGAGTGCGTCGTGCGCACTCACGAGGTGAAGCTGCCGCTGAAGGAGTTCGAGCTCCTCGAGATCCTGCTCGCCAACGCCGGCCGCGTGGTCACCCGCGACAACCTCATCGACCGCGTGTGGGGCCTCGACTACGTCGGCGACACGAAGACGCTCGACGTGCACATCAAGCGACTGCGCTCGCGTATCGAAGCCGACCCGGCCCGGCCGGTTCTCATCACGACGATTCGCGGGGTCGGCTACCGGTTCGAGGCGCCACGACGCTGAGCGAGGGAGCCGAAGGAGGATCGGGGAGGGCAAAGCGCTCCGGTGCTCCCGCCGTAGAAGTCGAGGATCTGCATGTCAGCTACGGCGAGCGTGTCGCCGTGGACGGCATCTCGTTCACGGCATCGGCCGGACAGGTGCTGGCGCTGCTCGGGCCGAACGGCGCCGGCAAGACGACGACCGTCGAGACGATGGAGGGCTACCGCCGGCCGGGTTCCGGGCGCGTCCGCGTGCTCGGGCTCGATCCGGTGAGCGCCCACCGGGACCTCGTTCCCCGCATCGGTGTGATGCTGCAGCAACCGGGCGTGTACCCGATGATGAACGCCGTGCGCGCCGTGCGCCTGTTCTCCTCGTACTACGAGGACCCTCGCGACGGGGGCGAGCTCATCGAGCTCCTCGGGCTCGCCGGCGTCGCAACGACGCCGTTCAAGCGACTGTCGGGCGGCGAGCAGCAGCGCCTCGCCCTCGCCCTGGCACTGCTCGGCCGGCCGGAGGTCGTGTTCCTCGACGAGCCCACGTCCGGCGTGGACCCGGCCGGGCGCCAAGCGGTGCGACGGGTGATCGCCGGCGTTCGCGACGAGGGCACCTGCGTCGTGCTCACGAGCCACGAGCTCGACGAGGTCGAGCGCCTCGCCGACGAGATCGTCATCATCGACGAGGGTCGGGTCGTCGCCGCCGGTGCGCCGGGCGAGATCGGGGCGGGGGCCGAGGAGGTGCGTTTCTCGGCGCCGGCCGGCTTGGACGTGGCGGCGCTCGCCGTCGTGCTCAGTGCCACCGTCACCGAAACCCTCCCGGGCGACTACCGCGTCGGCGCCGTACCCACCCCCGCCCTGCTGGCGTCGATCACCGCCTGGCTGGCCGAACGGAACCTCGCCCTCGGCAGCCTGCGAGCCGGCCGCGAGCGCCTCGAGGATCTCTTCCTGCGGCTGGTGAGTGATCGCGACGAGGGGCGCTGAGCATGCGGGCCTTCCGGGCACAAGTGATGGCCGAGATCACGATGACACTGCAGCGGGGCGAGAGTCTCCTCGTCACGCTCGGCATCCCCGCCTTCCTGCTCGTCTTCTTCTCCGAGGTGCACGTGCTCCCGACCGGGGACAGCCATCCGGTCGACTTCCTCACGCCAGGCGTGCTGGCGCTGGCCGTGATGTCGACGGCGATGGTGAGCCTCGGGATCGCGACGGGTTTCGAGCGCAGTTACGGCGTGCTGAAGCGCCTGGGGTCGACTCCGCTCGGCCGCCCTCGCCTGCTCGCCGCCAAGATCGTGTCGGTACTCGCCGTCGAGATCGTGCAAGTGGCCGTCCTCGTCGCCATCGCCTACGGGCTGGGATGGCAACCGCACGGTTCGGCCGGTTTGGCCGTCGTTGCCGAGATGCTGGCGACGGTCGCCTTCGCCGGCATCGGCCTTGCCATGGCCGGGGCGTTGCGCGCCGAGGTCAACCTTGCCCTCGCCAACGGCGTCTACCTCGTGCTGCTGCTGATCGGGGGCATCGTCTTCCCGGTCACCAAACTCGGGGGCTTTGCCGTCGTGGCTCGAGCCCTGCCGACCGCCGCTCTCTCGCGAGCTCTCCAGGCGACGCTCGGAGGCACTGGCGCCCTCACGTCCGTGCCGGCCGAGTCCTGGATCGTCCTCGCGATCTGGGCGGTCGCCGCGCCGGTGGTCGCCGGGCTCAGCTTTCGCTGGGAGTGACGACGTCGGCTGGCCGGCGGGGCAGGTGGCGCAAGCCCATCCAGGCGAGGGCGGAGAGGTGGCTGGCGACGTCCTCCACCAAACGGGACCGGTCCTCGTCCCACCACTGGCCGACGTAGGTGACCATGCCGATGAGCGCCTGGGCGTAGATGGGCGCCTCGCGGGAGTCGTAGCCGGCGCGGTCGAACTCGACGGCGAAGATGCCGGCGACCCGGGCGGCGATCTCGGAGAGCGTGCTGGCATACCGGCTGCTCGCCGGACTGTCTCGCGCCAGCACGGCGAAGCCCGCCGGGTTGTCCCTCACATACCGCAGAAACGCCAGCACGGCCGCCTCCACGCGCTCGCGGGGCGTGCCCGAGGAGATGGCTTGCGAGATGGCTCCGAGGATGTAGGCGGCCTCGTGCTCGACGATCACACCGTAGAGGCCTTCCTTCCCACCGAAATGCCCGTAGACGATCGGTTTGGTGATACCTGCCCTGCGGGCGATCTCCTCCACGGTTGTCGCCTCGTAGCCCAGCTCAGCGAAGGTGTCGCGGCCGATCGCGATCAGCTGTGAGCGCCGGTCGGCGGCTGAGAGGCGGCGCCTCGGCTGCCGCGGCAGCGCGCGCAGGGGCTCCGGCTCCGAACTGCTCATGCGCGGGGAGAGTAGCCCCTCGGTCTCGCCGGCGGAGTGAGGTATCGCCAGCTGTGGCGTTCTTGTCGCCATTTGACGCGCATTAACGTCACAATGTGCTATTCTGACTTCGTGATGATCTTCGTGGTCCTCGGAACTTTGGCCCTCATGGGTGCGATCTTCGGATCTGGCCTCCACTTCACCAAGCCTCGGGTCGTCGCCTCGGACATGCGCCGGGCGGACTTCGCCGAGAGCCTGGCCTCCGACGACGGGCTCGCCGAGCCGGGCCGCCGCGCTTTTGACGCCAGCACCTGGGCTCACGTGAGCTGACCGCCGGCTACCGGCAGACGAGACAGCCCATCGCCGTCGAGATGCGGACGGCACCGTCGGAAGCGATGATCGCCGCAACACGATCCCTGACTTCGCCAAGCAGCGCCCCCTCGGCGTCGAGCCCTTTGCGTACGAAACTCATGCTGCGCACGTAGTCGACCACCGGCTCCGCCTCGGTCACGACCAGCTCGGCGCTGACTTCGTGGCGCTCGACGCTGAAATGCTCGGCGGCGAGGAGTGCGCCGCGATCGAGGTCGAGTGACGACCCCATCGTCGTCGATGCAGGCACCGGCAGGCCGAGGCCGACGAGCGCCGCCCGCACGAGGGCGTTCAGCTGGGCGTTGTGCTGAGCGCCGTTCAAGACGATGAGGACGACACCTTCGGGAGCGACGACTCGCCGGAGCTCGCTCAGGGCTTGGGCCCGATCGGGTACGTGGTAGAGCATGTGCATCGCCAGGGCGGCGTCGATCGAGCCCGATGCGAACGGCAACTGGGCGGCATCGCCTTGCACGAGCGGCTGACTGGACTCGTCGCCGGCGGCGTCTCGTGAGCTCGCCAGCATGCCCGGGGAGAAGTCCATCCCGACCACGAGTCCGGCGTGACCGCGGCGGTGCAGCGCACGTAGGTAGCCGCCGTTGCCGCAGCCGACGTCGAGGATCGTTTCGTCGCCGGTGAGACGGGCAAGGTCGAGAGCCCAGTCGTACACGGCGATCCGCGGCTGTTGAAACCGGTAGATCGCTTGTCGGGCGGCGAAGTTCGAGGCGTCGGCGTACTGGACGTTGCGCAGGAACGACCGGTCTGCCCAGCGGGCGGCGGTCTCGGAGGCTTGGCCCTCAGTGGACATGGACGAAGACGTCCACGGCCATGGCAACGAAGATCACCGTGACATAGGTGATGGAGAACGAGAAGAGGCGCATGGCCGATTTCGCCGTGCCGCCGTCGCGCCGGAGGCGAAAGGCGTCGTTGATGTAGAGGCCGCCGGCGACGATCGCCACCGCCCAGAACACGAGGCCCATGTGGGCCACGACGGCAAAGACGAACGAGCACGCCACGAGGGCGACCGAGTAGACGATGATCTCGCGGGCGACCCGCTGGAAAGAAGCGACCGCCGGCAGCATGGGGACGTGGGCGGCGGCGTAGTCATCGCGGTACTTGACCGCCAGCGCCCAGAAGTGCGATGGCGTCCAGATGACGATGAGGGCGAACAACGTGATGGCTGCCCAGCTCAGGCGGCCGGTGACTGCAGTCCAGCCGATGAGCACTGGCACGGCGCCCGCAGCACCTCCGATGACGATGTTCTGAGTGGAGCGCCGCTTGAGGGCGATCGTGTACACGAACACGTAGAACAGTGCCGCTCCGAGCGCCAGCATGGCCGAGAGCAGATTGACGTAGCGCCACAGCACGACGAACGCGACCACCTGCAGCGCGACCGCGAACACAAGCGCCTCTGTGGGCGTGACGGCGCCGGTCACGAGCGGGCGCTTGCTCGTTCGCTTCATGATGGCGTCGATGTCTCGATCCAAGTACATGTTCGTGGCGTTGGCCCCGCCGGCCGAGAGGGAGCCGCCGACGAGCGTCGCGAGGATGAGCCAGCCGGAGGGCAGCCCGTGTCGAGCCACGACCATGGTGGGCAGCGTCGTCACGAGCAACAGCTCGATGATTCGTGGCTTGGTCAGCGCGACGAAGCCCCGCACCCGAACGCCGAGAGGGCGGCCCTCAGTCAGGATCGGGACGGTTTGGGCCACGCGGTCATCCTAGGACCCATGTGGTCCGGCGTGCCGAATTCGCTGCCAGCCACAGTTCGCGTACGATCGGTCGAGGTGCGATCCCCAACTGTCCCCCGGTCATCTGCTGGCAAGGTCGCGCGGCGACTTCCCTCCGTGTCGCCGTCAGTCGTGCGCTCCGTCGCTCTCGCCGCAGTTGTTTGCTACGTCCTGCTCATGGCTACGGGCGGAGCGGTCCGCCTCACCGGGTCGGGTCTCGGTTGCCCCGACTGGCCGTCCTGCTACCAGCACCAACTCACGGCGCACGTGTCCTTCCATCCGATGGTGGAGTTCCTCAACCGCCTGGTCACTGTGGCGGTCACGATCGTCTCGGTGTTGGCCTGGCTCGTGGCGCTTGCCCGCTCACCTCGGCGACGCGACTTGTGCTGGCTCGGCGGGGGACTCGTCGCCGGCGTCGTCGCCCAGATCATCCTCGGCGGGATCGTCGTGCTCTTCAAGCTCAACCCGTACCTCGTCGCCTGCCACTTCCTCCTCACCATCGTCGTGCTCGCCGACGCCGTCGTCTTCTTCCACCGCAGCGGCGTCGATGCCGAGCACGACGAGGACACTGCCGTCAGCCTCGTGCCATCGGACCTGCGCTGGCTGGCGCGTTGCCTGCTCGGGGCACTCGGGATCGTGTGCTGCGTGGGCACGATGGTCGCCGGGGCGGGTCCGCACGCCGGCGCACCGAGTACCCCGACGCAACCGATCGAGCGCATCCCGATCGCCTTCAAAGCCATCGCCGAGGCTCACAGCGACGTCGCCATCTTCCTGATCGGCCTGGCCTTCGCCTCCCTTTTCGCCTTCCACCGCGCCAAGGTCCCGACCCGTGCACAACAACGCCTCCGCTGGCTCTTCGAGCTGCTCGTGCTGCAGGGCACTCTCGGGTACGTGCAATTCTTCCTGCACGACGCTCCCGTAGTGGTCGAGTTCCACGTGCTCGGTGTGGCGATGTTGTGGGTCGCGGCGGTGGGTTTCTATCTGTCGTTGCACGAGCACCCACGTCGTGACGTCGTGCCGGCGGTCGCTGCCAACGGCGCAGGCACCGTGAGCGCTGCGGTCCCGGCGAGTCCTGCCGTCGCCGGCGCAGGCACCGGCGCCAGCGCCGGGGCCGGGTGACAGGAGTGGCTCCGGGTCCGGCAAGCGCGCCGGTCGAGGTCGACCGTCCCGTCACCGACGAGTCGCTCGAGCTCGATCTCCCTTGGCTCGTGGTCGTGTGGAACGACCCCATCAACCTCATGACCTACGTCACGTTCGTGTTCCAGAAGCTCTTCGGGTACTCGAAGTCCAAGGCGCACAAGTTGATGCTGGACGTGCACTACAAGGGCAGGGCCGTCGTCTCGAGCGGGCCGCGTGAGCGGGCCGAGATGGACGTCACGCGCCTGCATCAGCACGGCCTCTGGGCGACGATGGAACGCAGCGGTACGTGAGGAAACGCATCCTCCCCGACCGTCAGCACCCAGGCGGTTGTGTCGTCCGGCTGTCAGGACCCGAGCGCGCCCTCCTCGCCAGCCTTCCCCGGCAGATCGACGAAGTGCTGGCAGCTCTCGAGTCGGCTGATCCGACTCCGGAGGCCGAAGCGCCGGCGACGGCGCCCCCTGCCGGTTTCCCCGCAGTCGCTGGCGGCCCGGCAGTGCCTCCCTCGCTGAAGCGGCTCTTTCCGACGGCCTATACGCGGGACGCCGAGGCCGAACGCGCCTACGTCGGGACCGCCCGGGCCAGCTTGCTCGAGCACCATCGCCAGGCGCTCCAGACGCTCTCGGAAACGTCATCGGCCAAGACCCTCGACGCCGAACAGGTACAGCTCTGGATGACGGCTCTCAACGACATCCGGCTCGTGCTCGGGACGGTGCTCGACGTCCGTGAGGACTCCGAACCGCCGCCAGGCCCGATGCCACAGCAGTACGTGTACTACTACTACCTGAGCGGCCTGCAGACCGAGCTCATCGACTTCTTGTCGCGCTGGCTCCCGGACCCCGTACCGGGTGCAGACGACCTCATCCTTGACGACCCGTGGGGCGAGCCGCTCGGCGGGCTCCGCTGGGACGGCACACCCCTGCCGGACGGCCCCCTCCCCGACGAGCCGTGACCCAGACTCCTACCGACGCCGGCGGGGACTCGCCGCGGCTCCTCACCATCATGGGCTCGGGCGAGATCGCCCCGACGATGGTCAAGGTGCACCGGGCGATGCTGGAGCGCCTCGGCCCGCCGCCGGTGCCGGCGGTGCTGCTCGACACGCCGTTCGCCTTCCAGGAGAACGCTCCTGAGCTCTGCGACAAGATTCGTCGCTACTTCGCCGAGAGCCTTCGGGTCGATATCGAAGTGGCCGGAGTGTCGGCGGCACCGACCGACGATGCGGTTCCTGGCGTCTGGTCGCCTACGAGCAACGACTCGTTCGCCGACGAGCGGCTCGTGTCGGCCGTGCGCCGCGCCCGCTACGTCTTCACCGGGCCGGGCAGCCCGAGCTACGCCCTGCGCAAGTGGGCGCCGACGGTCGTGCCGGCGCTGTTGGGCGAGATGCTCGCCCACGGAGGCGGGATGACCTTTTCCTCGGCAGCCGCCCTCACCCTCGGCGTCAGCACCGTCCCGGTGTACGAGATCTACAAAGTCGGCGAGGATCCCTACTGGCTCGACGGCCTCGATCTCATGTCGTCGCTCGATCTTCGCGTCGCCGTCATCCCTCACTACAACAACGCTGAGGGGGGTACGCACGACACGCGTTTCTGTTATTTGGGCGAGCGTCGCCTCTCCTATCTCGAGACCCGCCTCCCTCCCGACGCCTTCGTCCTCGGAGTCGACGAGCACACGGCTATCACCTTCGACCTCGACGAGCGCGTCGGCACGATCGCCGGGCTCGGTGTCGTCACCGTGCGGGCGGCCGGGCGATCGCAGACCTTTCCCACGGGCAGCACGCTCAGCGTCGACGAGATATTGGCGACAGCGGCAGCTCTTGCCGGCGGCGGTGGTGGCGGTGGTGGCGGTGGTGGCGCCGGCCGTGGCGGGGCAACGGTTCCGGGAGCGCCGCCGGCGGCACCAGACGAATCGACGGCGGGACCGGCCGGCCGCGCGCCTGCCCCCACCTATACCGATTCGCCGTTGATCTCGCTGGTGCGTGAGCGCGAGGGGGGTTTCGCGGTAGCACTGGGTCGGCGCGACGTGACGGCTGCGGTCGGCGAGGTGCTCGAGCTCGAGGCCCAGATCAAGGAGTGGTCGACCGACATCCCCTTCGGCGACGCCATGGACCGGGCGAGGGCGAGCTTGCGGTCGCTCGTCGTCGAGCTCGGCCGGGCCGGAGAGGCCGGCCTCCGTGACCCGCGGGACGTGGTCGGCCCCTTCGTCGAGGCAATGCTCGAGCTACGGGCGCGTGCCCGAAGCGACCGGCGGTTCGACGAATCCGATTGGATCCGAGATCGGCTCGCCGAGCTCGGTGTCGAGGTGAGGGACAGCGCCGGCGGGAGCGAGTGGCTGCTCTCGTCGTGAGCGTCGTTCGGCCAGAGCGCCGGCCCGTCGTCGTTGAGCTCCGCCTCAATCGCACTGCCGCCTCCGACGGCTCTCCATTCTGGGTGCACGGTAGGGACGTATGTGTCCCCAACCTGCACCCAGAATGACCCGCAGACCCGGCGATGCGTCGCCGACGGTGTCCTCGGTCAGGCTCAGCCCGGTTCGTGCACGGGTCCGATCTAGGGCCGCCCGGCCCGCTGGTAACCTCGCTCGGTCCTGCCGGACGCTTCTCGCCGGCCCCGGCCCCCATCGTCTAGCGGCCTAGGACGCCACCCTTTCAAGGTGGTAGCACGGGTTCGAATCCCGTTGGGGGTGCTGCTGTAAGTCCTGGTAGAGCTGTTGTTGTGCTTCTGCGCCGCTTCCACAGACCCCCGAATGTCCATCCATTTGTCCATCCGCTCCGGTACTCTGGGTCCCACTGGATGGGACCACCCGGACGGGAGGCATGGCTGTGGCGGGATCGCTCAGGCAGCGTGGTTCTGATTCGTGGCAGCTACGGGTGCACGTCGGACGCGACCCCGACACCGGGCGCAAGCGTTACGTCGAGCGGACGTTCCGCGGTTCCAAGCGGGCAGCCGAGCGGGCGTTGGCGACCCTCGTCACCGAGGCCGAGTCACTGGCGCAGACGACGAACCGCAGCCACACGGTCGAGCGGCTCCTGCACGAGTGGCTCGAGCACGCCACGCCGAGCCTGTCGCCGCGCACGGTACTCGTCACCCGCGGCTACATCGACAGCACGATCTGTCCGGCGATCGGGTCGATTCAGGTGGCGAAGTTGACTTCTCAGGACATCGACCGCTTCTACCGGCGCCTGCTGACGGTCGGCGGTCCCAGGAAGAAATACACGCCGGCGACGATCCGCCGGGTGCACGGCATCTTGCGCCGAGCTCTCTCGCAGGGAGTCCGGTGGGGCTGGATCACTCGGAACCCGGCAACTGACGCGTCGCCGCCTCGCGTACCCGTGAAGGAGCTGCGACCTCCAACGCCGGACGAGGTGGCGCGCCTGTTCACGCTCGCCGGCGAGACGAATCCGAGGCTTGCGATGTTGGTCGTGCTCGCCGCATCGACCGGCGCCCGCCGTGGCGAGCTCTTGGCGCTGCGATGGAGCGACGTCGATCTCGCCCGCAACGTGCTGTCGATCGAGCGCGGCCTGATCCTCGCCGGCCGCGAACTGATCGAGCACGGGACGAAGACCCACCAGGGCCGCCGGATCGCCCTGGACGCCTCCACGGTCGAACTTCTGAAGGCCCACCACGAGCAGATGGTCGAGCTCGCCAGCGAGTCGGGAGTTCAGCTCGGCCCGAGTGCCTTCTTGTTCACCGACTCCGTGGACGGGTCTCTGCCGCTCCGGCCCGATTCGGTATCTCGGACGTTTCGCACGCTCTGCGAACGAGCTGGCGTCGAGGGCGTCCGGTTCCACGACCTAAGGCACTACGTCGCGACCCGGCTCCTCGGTGCCGGGGTCGACATCCGGACCGTCGCCGGCCGGCTCGGCCATCGAAACGCCAGCACCACGCTCAACGTGTACTCGCACTTCCTCCCCGAGGCGGATCGGGACGCCGCTGACACGCTTGCCAAGCTCTTCGGTGCCGCGCTGGAAGCAACTCACGCCGGCTGAGTGTTGGCTGCTTCGTCCCGGCGGTCCTCACGACCGGTGACACGGAGGTCATGAGTGTCCCCGGATCTGTCCCCAGATGTGTCCCGCCATGAGAATCCTCGCCTGCGCTTCCGACACAACAGCCTCTGCGGCGAGCCCGTGACCTGGGGTGGGGACACATCTGGGGACACAGCGTCGCTGTGGCTCTCGCGCTCCGGCCCCACGCTGCTCCCGACGACGCCAGCTCCCACGTTCCACGCCGCCCTATTCATCAAGCGCGTAGCTCAAGGTCGCGCTATCGAGCTCCTCGTTGCTCGAAGGAGCCCCTCGGCACTCGGTTCGACCTCGGACTCGCGATCTCTGAGGACCAGGTCACGGTCCTCGGCAAGCTGAGGACTGGCCGGCTTGCACTTCTCCGGTGGCCGAGCACGAGCACGGGCGGGCTCGTCGGTGATCCGATTCGCCAGACCTAGAGCGCATCCTGGACGCTTGCCTCTGTCGCAAATCCGCCACGGTTTAGAGCCACACACTTGCACTAAATTACGCCGCCTACAGGAGGGGTCTATATGGACACTATAGACTGCCGCCCCTCCGGTCGCTCCGCTCCCTCCGGGTTGGCCTCGATTCTGGCTGCAAGTCCTGCCTGGGATCGAAGCAGAGGGTCCAGGTGGACAGCGCCGAGCCTGGGGCACCGTAGTGGACCGGAAGGACTGTATTGGTCAGGGTGTTACACGCCGTACTCGGACGGACTTGAGGCGCAATGACGGGATGGGGCGAGACGCAATCGACGCCAGCGAACTCAGCACGACTCCGTGGACGATCGGCCAATGCTGCACGCTGCCTGCAGTCCACCGAACTCTGACTGGTGCCACACTCGTGTCAGCACGAGACAGCTTGTCGTCGTCGGACGTCCGCCCGTGCTGATCTGGTCCCCACCGTCGCGTGACGAGTTGCCATCGAGTTCGACGTTGAGGAGGCTTGGGCGGTGACAGCCGACAATCGAGAACTGGCCGAGGAGCTTCTCCTGGTCCAGCCGGGCACCGCTCTTCGCCAGCTCGCGCCGTCACCGTCGTTCATCGCCGAAGGTCTCGCCCGCGTGGCGGACCACTTCTACGCGGTGACGGAACTCGACATCGAGCCAACTGGAGACCGACCGATCGTAGGCGTGGCCTGGGCGGCGTCGGAGGGAGCCGCCTTGAGGGCGATCCGAGGTGAGGCTGACGAAGATGACGGAGCAGAAGCCGATCCTCCCGGGCCGTTCCTCCCAGACGGTGCCGAAGATGGGTCACTGGCCTCCGTCCTTCTGGGGCTCCCACTCAACAAGGACCGGTCGCACGGGATGACTTCTGCGCCGGCCGGGGACACGCTCTGGGTGGCCGATCTGCGACGGAGGTACTTCTTTCGCCGCCAGCGCGATGACGAGGTTGCCTTCGCGATCGTGGTTGACGTCTCGGGGCGGGAACCCCCATCGTGTGCCTGGTGCAGCAATCGAATCCGCGGCGCCTCCGTTTGTTTCGGCGATGCGGGCCGCCTGTGCAAGGGATGTTCCACGATGCTCGCAGGCGCGTACGCGAGGAGTCGTGCCGGTGATGGCCCCGGCCGCTCGAGCGAGCGCTTACTCGCCCGAGCCGGAGTTAGCAGGTGCTGGTCCTGCACGACTGTGGTCGGTCCCAGCGACCGAGCGGTAGCCAACCTTTACCGGGCTCAAGTCATGTGCGAGTCGTGTCTTCGCTTCTTATACGGTGTCGTCGACGACCAGGGTTGGTCGGCGCCCGACGTCCAGTAGGACCCTGCCGTCACTCCCGTGCGGGAGCGAGCACCGACGTCCACCGCGGCGATGGACCCCTCTGTGTCACCTGCCGCAAGGCGCTCGGTGAGTGCGACGTCGTGAAGGTCGGCAACGCAACCATTCGTTAAGGGGACCGGAGACCGATCAAGGGCGACTGGCTAGGACTGAGCAGGAGCCACGTGATGACGGGAAAGGGCGGAAAGTCTGCGACGTGGAGGTGTGAACGACGCGGCGACGAGAACCACGGCTGCGGCGGCGAGTGCTTCCACGTCGTGCTCGCGGCCGTTGGTCGCGCTATTGCATGCCGACAGTGC
>JBEKYM010000051.1:0-21779 GCA_049510975.1 Acidimicrobiales bacterium | reverse complement strand
CCGTCACGATCGCCGGCGGTTCCACCATCGAGGACACCGGCGCTGCCGGGTCGCTCACGGTAACGAGCACCGGCTCGCTCACGATGAGCAGCTCCGGCGGTACCGCCAACATCCACGTGCCGTATGACCTGTCGGGCCCGGTCGACGTGACAGCCGGAACGCTCTCGCTCGGCGGCGACAGCGGCACCCTTGGCCACTTCAGCGTCGCCTCCGGCGCCACCTTGAACTTGGCACCGGGGAGCTCCTACGAGGCGACGATCGCCGCCGGCACGAGCAATTCCGGCGCCGGCACGCTCGAGATCACTGGCGGCGGCACCGTCGCCGAGGATGCCCCCCTCGATGTCGCCAACCTCACCATCGACGGTTCGACCACGACGGCCGACGACGGATCGGCTATGGCAGGAGAGCTCCTCATCGAGGGAGGTGAGTACGACCCAGTCGGTTCCAGCACCTTTAGCGTCGGGAGCTTCTCGCTCGCCGGCGGCCAGCTCGGCGACGAGACGAACACGGTGGACGGCATCACCGACGACGGCACCTTCAGCTGGTCGAGCGGGTCGTTCTACGCCCCGACGGCGGAGTCCCCCCAGCCGCCGTCACGATCGCCGGCGGTTCCACCATCGAGGACACCGGCGCTGCCGGGTCGCTCACGGTAACGAGCACCGGCTCGCTCACGATGAGCAGCTCCGGCGGTACCGCCAACATCCACGTGCCGGTCGTGAACGACGGGACCATCACCGCCGCAGGTGCCGGAATCAGCATCGCTTCGCTCACGAACAACGGCACGCTCGACCTCGGGACCTCCTCGGTGGCCATCCAAGGGGCCTACGCTCCGTCGTCCGGCTCGGTGTTGGCGGTCACGGTCGCTGGTACCACAGGCGGTAGCGACCTCGGGCAGCTCACGGTGAGCGGCGCCATGACGATCGCGGGAACGCTCGACATCACGACACCTGGCAGTTTCACTCCGACATCAGGAGAGCTGTTCACGATCGTGAGTTACGCGAGCGAGACCGGCTCGTTCTCGAGCGTCCGCACGACTGGGACCGCCACCTATGGTCCGCCGCAGATCGACTCGACGGAGATCCAGCTCGAGGCGACGTAGGGTCCCGCCGCGCGTCGGGGCCGCTCCGGCGACCTGGCGGCATAAGGTACGACGGTGATACGACGGTGAGCAGCCTGCTCGAGCTGCAGGGCCTGCGTCGCTCGTACGGCGCCATTGTCGCCTTGAACGACCTTTCGTTCGAGGTTCCTGCCGGCCAGGTGGTCGGGTTTCTCGGGCCGAATGGCGCCGGCAAGACCACCACCATGCGCGCCATCTTCGGTCTCACGGATCTCGACGCCGGCAGCGTTCGGTGGAACGGGTCGCCCGTCGGGCAGGCCGAGCGACGCCGCTTCGGGTACATGCCTGAGGAGCGTGGGCTGTACCCAGGCATGCTCGTCGGCCAGCAAGTCGAGTACCTCGGCCGCCTGCACGGCCTCAGCGCTGGCGATGCCGCCCTGGCGACGACGACCTGGCTGGAGCGACTCGAGATCGCCGACCGGCGGGACTCGAAGGTGGAGGTGCTTTCGCACGGAAACCAGCAGCGCGTGCAGCTCGCTGCCGCCCTCGGACACGACCCGGAGCTCCTCGTGCTCGACGAGCCACTCTCCGGGCTCGACCCGACCGGCATCGACGCCATCGGCCAGGTCCTTGTCGACCAAGCCAGAAACGGTTGCTGCGTGCTCCTCAGTAGCCACCAGCTCGACCTGGTGGAGGACCTCTGCGACAGCGTGACGATCATCGACCACGGACGTCTCGTGGTCTCGGGAACCGTCGACGAACTCGTCACGAGCGGAGCCCGCCGCTTGCAGGTGCGCGTCGAAGGTGACCGGACGGCCGACTGGGCGAGTGGTCTGCCAGGGGTGACGGTGTCGGAACTGGTCGGCGGTGCGGTGCGCATGCTCGTCGAGGACGACGTCGACAGCGACATCATTCTCCAGGCCGCCATGAAAGCCGGTCGCGTCACGGAGTTCGCCTTCGCCCGGCGGCGGCTCTCGGAGGTATTCCGGGAGGCCCTTGCGTGAAATCCGCCCTCATCCTCCTCGTGATTGCCGCCCTCGTGGCCGTCCGAATCACGCTTCGTCGAGCCCGAAGTCGGCGGCTGGCGCTCGGGAGCGGCGCCGGGGCGGCCGATGCTGCTCCGAACGCCTCCGAGCTAGCGGCTCGGGCGCAGCGGTCGCGCTGGAATGCCGCAGAGGCTGCCCTTGGCGACGTCGGGTTGGTCGCCGGCCGCGAGATCCGCGAGCGCTTGCGCGGTCGCATCTTTCGAGTGGGCACCATCATCATGCTGCTCGCCGTCGGGGCGGCCATCGTGATTCCCACACTTCACAAGAGCAGCAGCGGGCCGACGCTCCAGAAGGTCGGCATCGTCGGGACGGTGTCACCGGTCACGCGGGAGCTCGTCTTGGCGGCAGCGCAAGCGAACAAGGACAAGGTGCAGTTCGTGCCCGAGGCTTCGGTCGCTGCCGCCAAGAGGGATCTCAAGTCCGGAGCGAGCTACTTCTCGATCGTCGACTCGAAGGAGGTCCTCCTCTACCAGCCCGCGACTGCGAGCAACTCGCCGGCTGATCCGAGCCTCGTGGACTCGGTCGCCGAGTACCTCGGCGTCGTGCTCGCTTACGGCCAGGCACACCTGACCCCGGCACAAGCCGCCACGGTCACCAACTCGCGATCGGTCCCCATCCGCACGCTGGTTGGTACCTCGAAAAGCGCAAACGCCAAGACACCTTCGATCATCGGGATCGTCCTGCTCTTCTACATGCTCACGCAGTACTGCACGTGGATTCTCATCGGCGTCATGCAGGAGAAGTCGAGCCGCGTCGTCGAGGTCCTGCTCGCCATGGTCCGCCCCATCCAGCTGCTGGGCGGCAAGGTGCTCGGGATCGGACTGGTGGCACTTGGGCAGGCCTTGCTGCTCGTTGGTTTTGCGCTGGCGCTTGGTGCCGCAGTCGGGTCCGATCTGTTGAAAGGCACGGCCCCAGTGTCTCTGCTGGCCGAGCTGGCGTGGCTCGTGCTCGGGTACGCCTTCTACTGCTGGGTATATGCAGCCGCCGGCTCGATGGCCGAGCGCCAGGACCAAGTGCAAACGCTCGCACTCCCGCTCAGCGTCCCCATCCTCTTCGGCTACATCTACTCGATCACCGTTGCGAGCTCGGGTACGCCCAATGCGTTCTTCGACGTTCTTGCCTACTTGCCGCCGACGGCGCCGTTCTGCATGTCGGTTCTGGTCGGCCTCGGCAAGGCGACCTGGTGGGAGTTTCTCGCCTCGGCGCTCATCAGCATCGCCGGCACCGCCGGCATGGCGGTCTTCGCCAGTCGGATCTACCGACGGGCCGTGCTCCGGACCGGCGGCCGCGTCGGCCTCCGGGACGTTCTCTCCCGTCGCCCCGCATGAGGACGCCGGCGGCTGTTCGGAGCGTGCTCGCCCGACCCGCCGACTCCGACGGCGGCGGGCAGACTGAGGTGCCGCTCGATGCGAGCGGCCGCAGAGGGGACGGGAATCATGTGCTCCAAGCCGATCGGCACATCTGATGCGTGACGACGTTCGCCAGGCCCTGGCCATCGGCCCGTCGGCCACCATGGAAGAGCGCACCATCGATATCACCACGACGGGACGGCGCTCCGGAGAGCCGCGACGGATCGAAATCTGCTTCTACCGGTTCGAGGGTTCTACGTACCTGAGCGGGATTCCCGGACCGCGCAGAGACTGGCTGGCCAACCTGGCCGCCGATCCAAACTTCGTCTTCCACTTGAAACGCGATGTCGTCGCCGATCTGGCGGCAGTAGCCACGATCATCTCTGATCCGGCGGAGCGCCGCCGCATCTTCGCCGACTTCGTCGACGTGTTCAACCAACGCAACGGCCCCGACAGCCCCTGGCCGAAGGCCGTCCTGGACGAGTGGGTGGAGCACAGCCCGCTCGCGAGGGTCAGTTTCGAAGAGGTCGACTGACGCCCGGTCTTTCCTGAGCACTTGCCGCCGGCGAAGACGAGACCGACAATGGCGCTGACCAACAGCCGCCGGCGTGCTCGCTTGCCGTGAATCTCGGTGGCGGACGCGCAGTGGCTTCCTCGATACCGACATGGAGTCCTAACGTGAAGGCGCCAACCACCGTTGTCACCGGGGCCAACAGCGGGATCGGCCGGGCTACCGCCGTCCATCTCGCCGCCCAGGGCCACACCGTTTACGGCACGGTCCGCTCCTTCGACAAGGCCGCGAAGCTCAGGGCCATGGCGGCAGACGCACACGTCGAGGTGAACCTGATCGAGCTCGATGTCGCCGACGACGACTCGGTCCGCTCCGGCTTCGCCCGGGTGTTCGACGAAGCCGGCCGGGTGGACGTGCTGGTCAACAATGCCGGCGTCGGTGGCAATGGCAGCGTCGAGGAGACGACAGTCGAAACCTACGCCGAGGTGATGAATGTGGACCTCTACGGGCAGCTGCGTTGCCTCAAAGCGGTCCTGCCGTCCATGCGCCGCCGGGGCAGCGGCACGATCGTCAACATCACCTCAGTGGTCGGTCGGGTAGCGGCCTTGGCCCAGGCACCTTACGTAGCGTCCAAGTGGGCGCTCGAGGGGGTGAGCGAGCAGCTCGCTCAAGAGGTGGCCCGGTTCGGAATCCGGGTGGCGATCGTCGAGCCCGGCATCACCAAGAGCGCCATTTTCGCCAAGAACGTGGATTCGACCGACGCCGGCAGCGACTACGAGCCCCACCTTCGGCGCATGTTCCAGTTCTACGCCGCCGGCATCGCCCAGGCGACCGACCCTTTCGAAGTCGCCAAGGTCGTTCATCACGCCATCCACACCGATACGCCGGCTCTGCGCTATGCCGTTTCCTGGGGTGGTCCGGAGCTGATCGCCGGTCGATCGGAGATCACCGACGAGCAGTGGGTGGCTCTTGGCGCTATCGAGGACGACGACGAGTACTACCAAGCCTTCAGCACCACATTCGGAGTCGACATCACACCTCGAGGATGATGGAGACAATGGGGTCCCACCCGCTCGATGGCTGACTGAGCGGCGCCAGGCCAGCGGTCCGCCTCAGGGTCGTGACGCGAGGTCTGTTGTACTCTCAGGCCTGGCATGAAGCGGAGATGGCGAAAGTTTCACACGTTCACCATGGTGTTCGTACTTCTTGGCGCCGGGGCCACGGTGTGGATCACCGCCTACCGCGCAAGGGAGCAGTCGAACGCGTTCCAACATGCACTGACGAGCGGGTGCGGCGGCGACGCCGCTGGTGTGACATATCCAGACGGGGTCTGTGCAACGACGTCTACGGCAGGCTCGTCGGGCACCGGTGTGGGTGTCAATCACGCCACACCACCACCAGCATCGGATGCCGTGCCTTTGAGCGAGGGCTACACGAGCAAGGGCTGGGAGGTGGTACCCGGCTCCCTGAAGGAGCCGTCTCGTCGTTCGGCGAACGAGAATGGCGGGGCGTTCGCGACCGTCCGCCTGCGAAACGAGAACTCCCGGACCCAGTTCGTCGATTTCGATCTCTGGCTCTTCAGTTCCGGCAGGATGGTCGCTGATCTGGAGTCCGAAGTCAACGCCGAGGCGAGTCCAGGCGCAACGGTGACGGTCTACCTGCAAACCTACGGTGGCCCTCTCGAGCTGCAGGCGAATGCAACGCTCGCGGGTGTCCAGAAGCGCACCTACGCGTTCACGGTTGCGTCCACGTCCAATGCGTGACCACTGATCGGATCCGGGAGCGCTCGATCGCACGGCGACAGCGACGAAGGGTCGTTCGCCTCTAGCCGTGAGCTTCGGAAGTCGCCACGGTGGGAACTCCCGCTGCGAAAGGTCCTTCATGAAAGCGCTCGTCTACCACGGTCCCGGCTCCAAGTCATGGGAAGAGGTGCCACGCCCGGTGCTGCTCGCCGACACCGACGCGATCGTCCGCGTCGATACGACGACAATCTGTGGCACGGACTTGCACATCTTGAAAGGCGATCTCCCGAACGTGACCGATGGTCGCATCATCGGGCACGAGGCGGTCGGCACCGTCGAAGAGGTTGGGAGCGGCGTGAAGAACGTGCACGTCGGGGACCATGTCCTCGTCTCGTGCGTGTCGGCCTGTGGAGCATGCCGCTTCTGTCGCGAGGGCCGGTTCGGACAGTGCCTCGGTGGAGGAGGCTGGATCCTCGGCAACGAGATCGACGGCACTCAAGCCGAGTTCGTCCGCATTCCCTTCGCGGACAACTCGACCTACCCGGCGCCCGCTGGGGTGTCCGACGAGGAGTTGCTGATGCTCGCCGACATCTTGCCGACGGGCTACGAGATCGGTGTGCTCAACGGGCACGTGCGCCCCGGCGATGTCGTGGCCGTCGTGGGTGCCGGGCCGATCGGGCTCTCGGCCATCATGGGCTCGCTCCTCTACAGCCCGAGTCACATCGTGGCGATTGACCTGGCACCGAGCCGGCTCGAGGCCGCCAAGCTCTTTGGCGCCGATGTCGTCGTGAACAACTCCGAAGAGGACGCCCTTGCGATCATTCACGAGCTCACCGGCGGTCTCGGCGCCGACGTGGCGATGGAGGCCGTGGGGGTGCCCGCCACCTTCGAGCTTGCGGCCACGCTGATCCGTCCCGGGGGCCACATCGCCAACATCGGCGTTCACGGTAAGCCCGTCACCTTGCATCTCGAGGACCTCTGGACGCGGGACGTGACGATCACCACGGGGCTCGTCGACACGTATTCGACCCCGACCTTGCTCCGTCTGGTCGCCGGTCACCAGGTCGACGTCCAGCGTTTCGTCACGCACCGTTTCCCTCTCGGCGAGATGATGCAGGCCTATGACATCTTCTCCCGCGCAGCGGAGACGGCGGCCTTGAAGGTCGTGCTCACCCGAGACGCCTGAGCACCCTGGCAGAGGGTGGGCCTGCCGAGCCGCCGGCAACACCCGCCGGCAACACCCGCCGGTCAGGTTCCCGTAGTCGCAGCTCGTTGCTGGTGCAGTGTCGGTTCGAGCTCGGCGGCGGGAACCGGCCGACTCCAAAGAAACCCCTGCCCGAACTCGCAGCCGAGCCTTTGCAACGCCCCGAGCTGGTCGGGTGTCTCGACGCCTTCTGCGACGGCGACGATCCCAAGAGCATGCGTCAGGCCGAGGATGCTGGCGACGATGGCCGAGTCCTCGGGATGCCGGCCCAGGCCGGAGATGAAGGATCGATCCACCTTCAAGACGTCCACGGGAAAGCGCTTCAGATGGGCGAGCGACGAATAACCGGTGCCAAAGTCGTCGATCGCAAGCCGGACGCCGAGCGTTTTGAGCTCGGTGAGGACCTGCAGGGCGGAGTCGGCGTTACTCATCAGGGCGCTCTCGGTGATCTCGAGCACGAGCGAGGCCGGGTCGAGCCCTGAGGTGCGGAGCGTCTCGGCAACGAAGGCGACGAAGCGCGCCCCAGGAGCGAGTTGCAGCGCCGACACGTTCACCGACATGTGCAACGGGGCGCCGCAGGCACCTGCGCTGGTCCACCGAGCGGCTTGGCGGCATGCCTCGCGCAGCACCCACTCGCCGATCTCGACGATGAGCCCGCGCGCCTCGGCAAGCCCGATGAACTCGTCCGGCGGCACCAGGCCGCGCTGCGGATGTTGCCAGCGAACGAGGGCTTCGACTCCGGTGACGCCCCCGCCGTTCAGGTCGACGATCGGCTGGTAGTAGAGGCGGAGCTCGTCCCGGGTGACGGCGTGGCGCAAGTCGGCCAGCAATCGGCTTCGCTCCGTCGTCGCGTCGCCCAATTCTTCGTCGAAGACGACCGTCCTGCCCCAGCCCTCCTCTTTGGCACGGCACATGGCCGCGTCGGCGTGTCGCAACAACACCGTGGGATCACCTGCCGAAGCGATGGCGATGCCGATGCTGCAGCTGATCACCGTCTCAGCACCGTCGGCCTGCATCGGCAGGCAAACGGCTGCTCGCAGGCGGGCAGCGAGAGCTCGGGCGGCGGCTTCGTCGACGACGGCTTCGGTCAGGACGATGAATTCGCCGCTGTCCAGTCGCGCCACGGTGTCGTTCACGGAGGTCTCGGCACTGAGGCGGTCTGCGACCATTCGAAGCATCCGATCCCCGACGCGGCGCCCGAAGGATCCGTTGACCTCCGAGAAACCGTCGAGGTCGAACGACAAGATCGCCACCGGCTGACCCTCGACGGCGCTTCTCGCCAAGGCGCGTTCGATGCGGTCGTGGAGGAGCGCCCGGTTCGGCAGACCGGTCAGGGTGTCGTGCAGGGCCTGCTGCACGAGCTCGGCTTCAGCCTGCCGCAGCGCCGACAGGTCAGAAGCCATGCAGAGCGATCCCGTGTATTCGCCGTCCGAGTCGAACTGCGGGGCCGCTGACACGAGGAGGCGGACGGTTCTGCCGTCCGGGCAGTCGCTGGAGACTTCGTAGTGCCCAGGCTTGCCGCTGCGTCGTTCCTCCAACCGGCCATAGACGGTGGTCGCCGACTCGAGATCGATCAGCCCGAAGGCATTGCAGCCGGTCAACTCTGCGACTGGACGGCCGAGCAGCTCGCCCATCCGCCGGTTCGCGTAAGTGAAGCAGCCATCGATGCCGATGAGGGCGATGCCCTCCTGAGCGTTCTCCACAATCGAGCGATAACGGGCCTCTGAGCCCCGCAACTCGTCGAGCAGCTGGTCGCCTTCGGAGAGGTCGCGACCGACTGCAGCGATCCCGCAGATCTGTCCGTCGTCGTCCCGGATCGGGCTGAGGGCGAGGTTGACCTGTACCAACGAGCCGTCTCGGCGGCGCCGCACGGTTCGATGGGGCGGAATCGACTCTCCTCGTTCGATGCGGGCGGCGAGGTCAGCCAACTCGTCCGCCCGGCCCGGCGGATAGACGATCTCCACTGGTTGACCGGTCGCCTGTGCCGCCGAGTACCCGTAGAGCGCCTCGGCACCTCGGTTCCAGCTCGTGATGCGCCCATGGCGCGACGAGTAGATCGCCTCGGCGGAGCAGTCAGCCGTCGCGGTGAGGCGAGCGTTGCTTTCGCGGGCTTGTCGGAGGAGCGTTTCCTGCAGCAGCAGCCGGGCGTTCTGGTCGGCCACGGTCCGTTCCGAGCTGCGGAGGCGGGCGGACACATCCGCGACCGGAGGCGGCTTGACCCGAAGGCGCAGGGCACCGTCGGGTCCGTACACGCTGAGTTCCTTCCGGTAGTGGCCGGCAGTTCGTTGCGCGCGACCGTCCTGATCCTCCTATCGACACAACCAGCTGGCGGACTGAGTGTTTCTCTGGTCGGCTGACCACGCGACTGCCGGAGGGTTGCCACGACTTCATCGCAGGGACATACTTGGCTCGCAAGCGGTCGTCGCGACCACTCGACGGGTCGCTGATCCCCATCTGAGGAGTCACCGTGACCCGACGGAGTCCCAGCTGTTCGCAGGGCAGGGTTGTCAGGCGCGCAGCGGCAACGGGTCTCGTCCTCGCCGGACTCCTGGCCGCGGTTGCGGTGAGGCCGACCGTTGTTCAGGCTGGCCCGCTCGCCGGGTGGACATCACCTGCAGCCATCCCTTCGGCCATGACGCACGCCCAGGGTCCCGCGCTGACCGAGTACAACGGACTGCTCTATGCCGTGTGGGCAGGGCAATCGAGCCCGTACGGGCTGTGGTATTCGGCCTTCAACGGAACGACGTGGACCGCCCAAGCAGAGATACCCTCCGCGCTCACGAACTACGAGACCGGCCCGACCATCGCCGTCTACGGCGGGAAGCTGTACGTGGTCTGGCAAGGCCAGACCGGTCCGACCTACCTCTGGTACACGACCTTCAACGGCTCCTCGTGGTCGAGCCAGACGGAGCTGACCATGGCGGAAGCTTTCAACAGCTCGGAAGCGGGCTTGGCGGTCTACGACGGCGACCTGTACCTGTCGTGGCTGAACGACTCCTACGGGATTGACTACTCCGCGTTCAACGGGACGACGTGGTCGGCCGCCGCGACGGTCCCGTCAGCACTCAGCCAGAATTTCGAGAGCGCGGATGTTCCGCTCGCCGTGTTCAAGGCCGACTTGTACGTCTCGTGGGAATCGAGCACGAGCGAGCTCATGTACTCCAGCTTCAACGGCACCTCGTGGTCGAGCCCACAGAGCATCGGCGTGCAGTCCGACGCTGGGCCGGCACTTGCGACCGTGGGGACGAAGCTCTATGCGGCCTTCGACAACTTCTCGAGTCTGAAGGTGGCCTACAGCGTCTTCAACGGCACGAAGTGGAAGGCGAGCAAGATCGTGACCGGCTCGTCGTACCGAGTCCAGACCGGGCCGGCGATCGCCGCCTACAGCGGGTCGGCTTACGTGGCCTGGCTGCCGACCTTCGATCCCTCGCCCATCGACTATTCCTCCAAGACCTGAAGTTCGTCGCCGCCGAACGTGAGTTCCTTGGAGGCCCAAGGACTAGCCTTGAGCCCGCCTACCGTCGAAACCAGCTGTCAAGGAGCCCTTTGCATGTTCGGATACGTCGCGCGTCGCCTGATTCCGCTCGCTGCCATCGGCGTCGCACTGATACCTGCCATTGGCGGAGGATCGGCGATCGCCTCGGCCACGGGGCCGACCCATGGCGCCGCACAGTCTCGCCTGGGTTTCGGGGCGTTTACGCTCAGCAATTGGGCCGGCTATATCGCCCTTGGAACCAAGGCCGAGTTCACCACCGTGGCGGCTGATTGGACGGTGCCCGCTGTCACCTGCCTGAAGGATGGCGACCTGTACGCCCCTTGGGTCGGCATCGACGGCGATGGGAGCGGTACGGTCGAGCAGACGGGGGTGCAGACGTCGTGCGCCAGCGGCAAGCCCGTCGAGTCGGCATGGTACGAGATGTACCCGAAGAGCCCGAAGTACTATTCCAAGCCCATCGCGGCGGGCGATGCGATCACGGCGTCGGTCACCGAGGCAAAGCAGAAGTTCACCTTGACGATCAGCGACACCACCAAGGGCTGGACCGAGACGGTGACGAAGAAGCTCAAGACGGCGAAGGAAGTGTCCGCGGAGGCTGTCATCGAGGCGCCGGGCGGGTTCCCGGCGATCTCCTCCGTCGACTTCACGAACGTGCTCTTCAACGGCCAGGATCTGTCGAGCTTCAACCCGGTTGCCTCCGAGAGCGACACCGGTGGTACGACGATCTACGGGCCGACGAGCATCAGCGACGGGACGAACTTCGACATCGTGCCCCAGTCCTAGCGACGGCGCGGGTCCTATCCGTTGATGGGTCCGGACGACGTTCGCAGGCTGGCGGCGGAGCGCCCCGATCGGTACGCCAGAATTTCGCCGGCGACGGCAACGGCCGTCTCTTCGGGAGTGCGGGCACCCACGTCGAGACCAACGGGGCCATGGATGCGGTCGAGGGTGGCTTCCGCCAGGTCGTGCCCTGTCCCGCGCAGGCGTTCGCGCCGCCTCGCCTGGGTGTTGCGAGAACCGAGCGCACCGACGTAGCACTCGGTCGCCAGTGCGGCCGCGAGCGACGGGGTGTCGACGTCCGGGTCGTGCGACAGGACGACGATGGCGTCCGATCGTCCGAACGTCCGGACCTGCTCGGCAGCCTCGCTCGTCCAGGTGCCAACGATGTCAGTCGTCCAGCCGAGCAGGCTTGCCTGGGCGGCGAGGGCCTCGGCCAGCTGACCCTCACCGACGACGAGCAGGGTCGTCGAGGGGAAGTAGGTTTCGACGACCATCGAGGCGTCACCCCGGACCTGGATCTCGGCGGAATCCCGCCCGGATCGGAGCGCCTGGCGAGCAGACCGAACGGCGGTGTCGTCGGAGCCGGCGTCGCCGAGCGATCCGTGCTGCTCGAGCGAACGAGTGAGCGGGTTGTCCACGAGGGCGAGCACGTTCGGCCCCGTGGCCCCGTCGGGTCGAGTCACGAGGGCAACCGGCCAACGGTTCTCGAGCGCGTCCCAGAGCTCCGCCGGCATCATGGCGGCGTCGGAGGCGAGCACCGTGGCGAGGCCGCCGCACGACAGGCCGGCGGCGACGGCGTCGTTGTCGGCGACCTCGAGCTCGAGCAGCACCGAAGTCGTTGTCTCCGTGACGTGTTGGTCGATCGCGAGGTCGGCGATACCACCGAGCAACGAGCCACCGGCGGGCCCGTCGTCGAAGATGGCAAGCGCCTCGCCTGACCGCCGACCACCGAAGCCCTTGAAGGCGACCACCCGACCTACCCGGACGCGGCGTCCCGACGAGAGCCCTTCGCGAACCTTGGCGGCGATCTCACGCATGAGCCCAGTTTCGCGCTCGAAGCCGCTGCCCCGCGATTCGCGCCTCAGGCGATGAACTCCTCGACGACTGCCGCCAGTTGTGGCGTACCGAAGATGTCGAAGTGAGTGAGGCCGGGCAGGATCGCCAGACGGTTGCCAGTCCTCAGTGAGCCATCCCAACCGGCGTCTCTGAGGCCTCCGCCCAGTAGGGCGAAGAACTCTGCCGCATGCGAGGTCGCCATGCCACTGACCGGTGCGAATCCGCTCAGCGGCGTGTCGGCCATCGTTTCGTCTCCTTTCCATCTTCGGGTCAGTCAGATCATCGACGGAACACGAGGTCGGGGTTCAACGCTCGTGGTCGACCGATGAGTTTGGCCGCAATCGACCGTCCACTTTGCAATGGCTGCCCTCCAGTCGTGGTGCCGGGTCACCTTCGTCGGAGATGACGGCGTCGAGCTGGCATGTTTCGTGCTCGAAGGAAGGTATGCGCCCGACTTGAGCGTCGTAGATCACGTGGCTCGCCTGGCGCTCCTGGCGAAGCGCCTCACCGTTGAGGTTGTCGTCTCCGATGTGGCGCCGGAGCTGCAAGGCCTCCTTGCGTTGACCGGACTACGCGTCGAGATGGAGGGGCAGGCCAAAGGCAGGGAAGAGACGTTCGGGCTCCAACAGAGCCAGGAAGAACGTCATGCCGGTGATCTTCCCCTCTGAGAATTCGAGCACCTGCAGCGCCCAGGGTGCGTAGCCGCCGGCCGGGTCGCGCCGGTATTGCCCAAAAGCGGGGCAACCGTTTGCCGACGTGGGCAGGAGCCGAGACCCCCGGCATTCGCTCGGTCCAGGCTCCACCATCCACCGTCCGATGTTGGCGGCGCCCCGGATCCACATGGCGAACGGTGGCATCGACTGCACGGCGTCTTCTCGCAGCAGAGTTACCAGCTTCTCGATGTCGTAGCGCTCGAAGGCATCGACATAGCGTTCGAGCAGTTCGGCGTCGGCGTCATCGAGCGTCCCGGGGACATCGTCCGGCGAAAGCGCCCCGAGCCTGGCGCGCGCCCGCTGCAGGGCGCTGTTGACTGCGGCGACGCTCGTCTCGAGCAGCTCAGCCACTTCGGCCACCTGCCAGCGCAGCACCTCGCAGAGAATCAGTGCGGCCCGCTGCCTCGCTGGGAGGTGCTGCAGGGCGGTGACAAAGGCGAGCCGGATCGACTCGCGGTAACCAACGATGTCGGCTGGGTCGGCACCTTCGGGCGCCACGCTCCGGTCCGGTATCGGGGTCACCCACGTCGACTCCGGCAAGAGCGGCCCGAGGTGTGACTCCTCCGGAGGCGAGGCAGGGCCCATCTCCATCGGCCGTGCCCGGCGCTGGACGTGACGCTGCATGTCGATGCACACATTGGTGGCGATTCGATACAGCCACGAGCGCACGCTCGAGCGCCCCTCGAAGCTCCCAGCGTGTCGCCAGGCCCGGATCATCGTCTCCTGAACGGCGTCCTCCGCCTCATTGCCCGAACCCAGCATCCGGTAGCAGTATCCGGTCAGTTCTCGCCGGTACGGCTCCGGGTCGATCCGGCCGACGTCGACCTCGCGCAGCGCCACGGCGTCCAACTCTATCCACGGTGACTCGAGCACGGCGTCAGTCATCAACGGTCAGACGGAGCGCGCCCACCGATCCCATCGGTACGACGAGTCCGGCGCGAGCAGCGAGTCGCCCGCCTCACAGCCCGGTCCGGCGGGGAGTCGCCGTCAGTGGCTCGAGTTCACTGATCGTGATTCTGTGTCCGCGCCGGTCAGCAAGTCGAGGACGTCGCCTATTGCATGGGCTCGAGTCGTGGATTCGGGCAGAGGTAGATGCGCCTGGATCTCGTAACGGTTGCGGCGGCCGTCCTTGAGTTTGACGACATAACCGGCTTCCACCAGATCGGTGACGATGCCGAACGCGCGGCGTTCGGTGATGCCGATGTCAACGGCAATGTCGCGCAAACGCACCCCTGGGTCTCGGGCGATGCACAGCAGGGCCCGCCCGTGGTTGGTGAGGAAGCTCCAGCTCGCCATACCTCAAGGCTATCGGGTGTGCTTCTAGAGAATGATTACCTGAAAAGTGTTGCTAGTCTTAGTTTGCCCTGCTGTGGATGAGGGCATCACTTCATCAGAGCGGGCTCGACGCTCGACGAGTTTCTGAAAGCACGACGAAGGAGACGACCACCGTGCATCACCTCCCGATCCGGGTCGTTCCCGCCGTGCCCGTCGCGTCGGGACTCCTCGCGGGAGTCGGCGGCGGATGACGCTCATGACGGCCAACCGGATCACGCTGCTGCTGTTGATCGAAGGCAGTGACGCCGAGGCGGAGCGTCTTGACGTGATCCTCGAACAGGCGGCGCCGTCGGTCTTCGAGATCGTGCGGGCGTCGAGTCTCGCTGACGCAACGTCGTACCTCGAGAACAGGAGGGCCGACTGTGCCGTCGTCGCTGTCGGACCTCCCAGCGCCGAGGGGCTCGAGATCGTCGACGCCATTGCCGCCGGCGCGCCGGCAGTGCCGCTCGTCGTGCTCACCGATCTTGCCGATGACGAGCTCGCCATCAGCGCGATGACAAATGGGGCGAGTGAGTTCTTGTCCAAGAGCGCCCTCGAAGGCGAGCTGCTCGTCCGCTCCATACGTCACGCCATTCTCCGCAAGCGCCTCGAGACCTCGCTGGAGGAGACAGAACGGATCGCCCACGTCGGTCGCTGGGAAGTCGACGTCGCTGCCAACAAGGTGACGTGGTCTCGCGAGCTGTATCGGCTGTTCGGGCTCAGTCCAGACGAGAAGCCCACTGCCGAAGCACTGTTCGATCGCACTCACCCCGACGACGTCGCCACCGTCCGTCAAGTCTTCGAATCGGTGATCAGCGGGGGCAAGCCCTTCGTCGTGGATCATCGCGTCCTGCTCGAGGACGGAACGCTTCGCTGGGTGCGGGCTCGGGGTCGGATGGAGCTCACGGCCGGCGGGCAACCCGAGCGCCTCGTCGGCACGGTACAAGACGTCACCGAGCAGAAGCTGGCTGACGATGCTCTCCTCTACCAAGCTTTTCACGACCCGCTCAGTGCCCTGCCGATCCGCCCCCTCTTCCTCGACCGCGTCGGGCAAGCCCTCAAGCGCCTTGGCCGCAACCCGACCACGCTCGCCGTGATCTACCTGGACATCGACCGGTTCAAGGTCATCAACGACAGTCTCGGCCATCCTGTCGGCGACCAGCTGCTCGTCGCGCTGGCGACTCGCCTGACGGGCCTCGTGCGGCCTGGCGACACCCTCGCCCGGGCTGGAGGCGACGAGTTCGTGATGCTCTGCGAGGGCCTCTCCAGCGAAGCCGAAGCAGTCGCCATCGCCGATCGCGCCTGCACGGCTGCCGCCGAGCCGATCGAGTGGTCGGGCGGCGACCTCGTCTTGTCGGTCAGCGCCGGCATCGCACTGGCCACCTCGCCCTCGACTTCAGCCGACCTGCTCCTCAGAGACGCAGAGGCCGCCATGTACCGCGCCAAGAGCCAGCGGCGGGATCGTTCTGCGGTCTTTGCAGAGACCATGCGGGCTCAGGCTGTCGGTCGGCTCGACACGGAGATCTCGCTGCGCGCCGCCATCGCTCATGGCGAGATCCGCGTCTACTACCAACCGATCGTGAACCTTGCCGATCGGCGCATCGTCGGTCACGAAGCCCTCGTGAGGTGGCTGCATCCCACTCGCGGTCTGCTCGCACCGGATCAGTTCTTGAGCGTGGCGGAGGAGACGGGGCTGATCGTTCCGCTCGGGGCGCTCGTTCTGCGTGAAGCCTGCCATCAGGCGACGTTGTTCCAGGGTCGTGACCCGATGTGGGCGCGGCTCACGATGTCGGTGAACCTCTCGGGTGCGCAGCTCGATCAACCGGATCTCATCGAGCTGATCGCTTCGGCGTTGCAGGAGTCCAATCTGAAGCCCGAGCATCTTCAGCTCGAGATGACCGAGAGCGTCCTCATGGACGATGCCGCTGCCACCATCACCGTTCTCGAGACCATGAAGGGTCTCGGTGTCCACCTCGGCGTCGACGACTTCGGGACGGGATACTCGTCGCTCGCCTACCTGAGACGCTTTCCGGTGGACGTCTTGAAGATCGATCGTTCCTTTGTCAACGGACTCGGCAAAGATCTCGAGGACTCGGCCGTCGCCGCCGCCGTGGTGAGCCTCGCCGACACGCTCGGCCTTGTCACCGTCGCCGAGGGAGTGGAAACGACCCTGCAACGCAACTGCCTGATCGGCCTCGGCTGCTCACGCGCCCAGGGGTATCTCTTCGCTCGTCCTACGTCTGCCACCGAGTCCGAGGGCGTGCTCGACAGTGCCATCGAGGATCCCTGGTCCGTGGGGTCGCAGCTGCTCGCGAGCGAGCTCGCCGAGTCGCTGACGACCTCGGAGACCGACGCGTGATGGTCGAGCACGTGGGTCGAGCTCGGCAACCGTTCCCTGGAGGATCTGTGGGCTCCGGCTCCGGGACGGCCTATCTCACAGCACTTCGAATGCTTGACGGAGGACCGACATGACCGCTTCATTGACCTCGCTCGCGGACACGATCGATCCGAAGGTTCTCCTCGGCGTGCTCGCCCAAGTCAAGAGCGGCGACTTCACGGCTCGAATGCCGTTCGAATGGACGGGAGTCGCCGGCAAGGTTGCCGACGGTCTCAACGACGTCATCATCGCCAACGAGGCACTCGAGGCTGAGCTCGCTCGCGTCAGCCGGGCCGTCGGCGAGCAGGGCAAGCTGTCGCAGCGAGTCGTCCTCGGACGCTCGACGGGCGGCTGGTCCGGCAGCGTCGACTCGGTGAACGACCTCATCGAGGCGCTGGTGCGCCCCACCATCGAGATGCAACGCGTCATCGGTGCCGTCGCCGACGGCGACCTGAGCAAGAAGGTGTCCGCCGACGTCCGGGGCGAGATGCTCGAGCTCAAGAACACGATCAATGCGATGGTCGACCAACTCAACGGTTTCATCTCCGAGGTGACCCGAGTGGCCCGCGAGGTCGGGACCGAGGGAAAGCTGGGCCAGGCGGCTGCCGTCACAATCGAGGTCGGTGGTGTCTGGAAGGATCTCACCGACAACGTGAACCTCATGGCCGGCAACTTGACCGGCCAGGTGCGCAACATCGCCATGGTCACGACAGCCGTCGCCAACGGCGACCTCAGCAAAAAGATCTCGATCGACGTCAAAGGGGAGTTTCTCGAGCTGAAGAACACCGTCAACGCGATGGTCGATCAGCTCAACGCCTTCGCCAGCGAGGTGACGAGAGTCGCCCGCGAAGTCGGGGTCGAAGGCAAGCTCGGCGGCCAGGCCCAGTCGAAGGAAGTGGCCGGGGTGTGGAAGGACCTCACCGACAACGTCAACCAATTGGCTGCCAATCTGACGAACCAGGTGCGCGCCATTTCGGACGTCGCCACCGCGGTCACGGAGGGAGACCTCACGCGGCAGGTACGCGTGGAAGCGAGCGGCGAGGTGGCCGTGCTGAAGGACAAGCTCAACGAGATGATCCGCAACCTCGGGGAGACGACGCGGCAGAACATCGAGCAGGACTGGTTGAAGACCAACCGGGAGCGGTTCACTCGCATGCTGCAGGGCCAGCGCGATCTCGCGACCGCTTCGAGCATGATCCTTTCCGAGCTCGCACCGCTCGTCTCGGCCCAGCACGCCGTCTTCTACACCATGCGGACCCCGACCGACGGGGCGTCGATCCTCGAGTTCCAAGCAGGCTACGGCTATGAGGAGAGACGGCAGCTGTCGACGTCCTTCCGGCTGGGAGAGGGCCTCGTCGGCCAGTGCGCCAAGGAGAAGAAGCGGATCCTGCTGACGGAGGTCCCGAGCGACTACGTGAGGATCAACTCCGGCCTCGGTGCGTCGGCGCCGCTCAACATCATCGTCCTGCCGGTCCTGTTCGAGGGCGCCGTGCGTGCGGTCATCGAGCTCGCATCCTTCTCGCCCTTCAGCCTGGCGCACCAAGCCTTTCTCGACCAGCTGCCCGAGAGCATCGGCCTTGTTCTCAACACGATCGAGGCGAACACACTGACTGAGAACCTGCTGAAGCAGTCGCAGTCACAAGCCGAGGAGCTGCTCGCTCAGCAAGAGGAGCTACGCGAGTCGAACGAGGACCTCGGCCGCCAAGCCAAGCTGCTCGAGGAGAGGAACCTCGAGGCGGAACAGAAGAACCAAGAGGTCGAGCTCTCCAAGCGCTTGTTCGAGGAGAAGGCCGATCAGCTCGCCGTGTCCTCCAAGTACAAGTCCGAGTTCATCGCCAACATGTCACACGAGCTGCGCACGCCGCTCAACAGCCTCCTCATGCTGGCAGAGCAGCTCAAGGACAACCCGGATCACAACATGACCGATACCCAGGTCGAGTACGCCAGCGTCATCCTGGGCTCGGGTCAGGACTTGCTCAGGCTCTTGAACGACATCCTCGACTTGGCAAAGGTCGAATCCGGCACCGTCAGCGTCGAGATGGCCGAGGCTTCGCTCTCCCAGCTGCAAGCCTTGATGGTGCGGGAGTTCGAGCATGTCGCTCGTGGCAAGGGCCTCGCCTTCTCCGTGGACGTGCTGCCCGGCACCCCCGACGTGATTGTCACCGATCCGCAGCGCTTGCGCCAGGTTCTCAAGAACTTGCTCAGCAATGCCTTCAAGTTCACCGAGCAAGGGGAGGTGTCGCTGCAGATCTCCGTGGCGGAGAGCGGATGGAGTCGCGAATCCGAGCTGTTGTCGGCGGCTCCGTCGGTACTCGCCCTCTCGGTACGTGATACCGGCGTCGGCATCGATCGGGTGCACCAACAGCGGATCTTCGAGGCTTTTGCCCAAGGCGACGGTTCTACCGCCCGGCTGTACGGGGGAACAGGACTCGGGCTCTCGATCAGTCGGGCCTTGGTCGACCTACTCGGGGGGGAGATCGCAGTCTCGAGCGTGCTGGCGGAGGGCAGCAAGTTCACGGTGTACCTGCCCTTGGCGCATCCCCACCTGCGGCAGTCGCTGAGCGAAGAGGCTCCACCCGCGGCGCCGGCACCCTCGACGGTCCTCGGCGTGAGCGACAGTCGGGACTGGCTCGCCCTCGAGCGGCAGAACCACGACTCCACGCGGAACGACATCGACGCCCACCCCTTCGCCGGCCGGAAGATACTCGTCGTCGACGACGACTTCCGCAACATCTTCGCGATGACGGCGCTCCTCGAAAGGGGTCAGGCCGACGTAGTCATCGCAGAGAGCGGTTCAGACGCCATCACGCTCCTCGAGGACACCTCGGACGTCGACCTCGTGCTGATGGACATCATGATGCCGGGCATGGACGGTTACACGACGATCCGCGCCATTCGGGAGTTCGAACAGTTCGCCCGGCTTCCGATCATCGCCGTCACGGGCAAGGTCGTGGCGGGCGAGCGCGAGCGCTGTATGGACGCGGGAGCCAACGACTACGTGCCGAAGCCCGTCAACACCTCCGAGCTGATTTCCGCCATCGGGCCCTGGCTACCGGCTGACGTCGAAGCGACCTCATGATCTCCTTTGCCGATGCTCGAAAATCGCAGAACAGGGGGCCGCCGTCGTGAGCAACAAGCCGCCGGTTCTCGTCGTCGACGACAACGCTGCCAAGCGCTTGGCGCTGCGCGCCGTCTTGATGCCGCTCGGCTTCCCCGTCGTGCAGGCCGACTGCGGGCTGGCTGCCCTTCGATGCGTGATGGCACAGGACTTCGCAGTCATCCTCCTCGACGTCTGCATGCCCACGATGGACGGGTTCGAGACTGCCGCCCTCATCCGCCAGCGACGCCAGTCCGAGATGACGCCCATCATTTTCATCACGGCCTTCGGCGGCGACGAGTTGGCGTATTCCAACCGGTATGCGCAGGGCGCCGTCGACTTCATCTTCGCCCCGGTGGAACCAGAGGAGCTGCGCGCCAAGGTCACGGTGTTCGCCAACCTCTTCTCCCAGTCGGCCGACCTCGTCACCCAAGCACACCAGGCGCAAACCTCGGCGGACCAGCTGCGGCTCCTGACCGAGGCAGCGCCCATCGGCATCTTCCAGACCGACATCGCCAACAGATACGTCTACACGAACCCACGATGGTCCGAGATCACGGGCATTGCGGCCGCTGATGCGAGCGGGAGGGACTGGGATGCGGTGATCGGATCTCAGGGATCGCTCGCAACGCAACTTGCCGAAAGCGTTCGGGACGGAGCGGAGTTCTCCCACAGGTTCGAGATACCGCAGGTGGCGGGGACACCGCGCACCGTCGTCATGACGTCAGTGTCGATACCGGACAGCGAGGGCGCCGTCTCTGGCTGGGTGGGAACGCTGCTCGATGTCACGGCCGAGGCGGAGGCCGAAGCGGCGATCTCACGGGCGAGAGACGAGGCAAAGAATGCGTCCCAGCTCAAGTCCGACTTTCTCGCCAACATGAGTCACGAGATACGAACACCGATGAACGGCATCATCGGGATGACGGACCTTCTCCTGGAGTCGGTCCTCGACGCTCGTCAGCGCGACTACGCCCAAACGGTGCGCAGTTCCGGCGAGGCGCTCCTTGGGATCATCGACGACATCCTCGACTTCTCCAAGATCGAGGCCGGACACCTCGAGATCGAGAACATCGACTATGACCCCGCGTCGATCGTCGACGGCGTGCTCGACCTGCTCGCCGGCGGTGCTCAAGCCAAGGGCCTCGAGCTCGTCGCCGTGGCGGAGGGTCGTCCGCCCACGGTCGTGAAGGGTGATCCTGGCCGGGTTCGTCAAGTGCTGACCAACCTTGTCGGTAATTCCATCAAGTTCACGACGGCGGGCGAGGTGATCGTTCGCATCGCCGCAGTCGAGGTCCTCGCCGGCACCGCTGTCCTCCGATTCGAGGTATCGGACACCGGCGATGGGATCGCCGCTGACAAGCTCGAGGCGATCTTCCAGTCGTTCGTGCAAGCGGACACCTCGACCTCTCGCAAGTACGGTGGCACCGGCCTTGGTCTCTCCATCAGCCGGGAGCTGGTGACGCTCATGGGCGGCGAGTTCGGTGTCGCCAGCGAGCTCGGTGCGGGCAGCACGTTCTGGTTCACGATTCGCGTACAGCTTCCGGTCGAGCAGTCGATGCACGCCGTCACTTCCGCCGACACCGAGCTCACCGGAGTGCGAGTCCTCGTCGTCGACGACAACGCGACCGTGCGAAACGTGCTCGTGCAGTGGCTCACCGAGTGGGGCGTTGCGGCCTCTGCCGTGGGCGCAGGTGCAGCCGCACTGACAGCCTTGACGGCGGCGAACGCTACAGAGACGCCTTTTGCCGTCGTCATCGTCGACCAATCGAAGGTCACGACGGACGGGCTGGCATTGAAGGACGCCATCCTCACCGATCCCGCCGTCACCGCCGCACTCATGGTGATGACCGGCTTGGGCCACGAAGCTGCTCTCGACGCCGAGGCGCGCTCCGGCGTCCTCACCCTCCTGTCCAAGCCTGTGCATCGCGAGAGCCTGCGGTCGTGCCTGCGGGCGGCCGTCGGTCTAGCGGAGCCGGAGCCTGTCCGGCGAGCCGCCAGAGCGGGTCGGGATGTCGGCGTCGGACCGAGCACAGGGGG
>JBEKYM010000050.1:0-21333 GCA_049510975.1 Acidimicrobiales bacterium | reverse complement strand
TGACCCGATGGAGGAATGGCGGCAGCGGGCTCGACACTGGTTGTCCCGCACCGCTCACCTCTTCGACCTTACAGAAGGAGTCGGGCGTCGTCATCAGCCCTCCGGGGCGGTCACGGCTACGCCTCTCGATGTAGCCGATGGATACCTGTACTCCCCAAGGCTGACGCGAGAAACCTCCCAGGAGCCGACGACCCGGCGGCGACGAAGTGCGACGCTGAAGACCAGGCATCGAACGCTGCCGGAGTCGCAGACCGAGGAGAGCCGATGACGGCAACGAAGACTGAGTGGGCAGTCGAAACCCACGGACTCACCAAGCGCTTCGGGCAGAACATCGCCGTGAACGATGTGGACCTTCGCGTGCCAAGAGGCTGTGCGTTCGGTTACTTGGGCCCGAATGGTGCCGGCAAGACGACGCTCATCCGCGTCCTGCTCGGCCTGACGGCGGTCGACTCAGGCACGATGTCGCTGCTCGGCCACGAGGTGCCGAAACACCGCGACCTGGCCCTGGCGAGGGTCGGAGCCATTGTCGACGAGCCCCGTTTCCACACTCACCTCACGGGGCGACAGAACCTCGAGATCCTCTCCGCCTCTCGAGAGCCAGAGTCGCGCCGTCGCATCTCCCCTGCGCTCGAACGCGTCGGCCTCAATCACCGAGCTGACGACCGCGTCGCCGCGTACTCAATGGGCATGCGGCAGCGCCTTGGCGTGGCGGCTTGTCTGATCGGAGACCCTCAGCTCCTCATGCTCGACGAGCCCATGAACGGCCTCGATCCCGCCGGGATGCAGGACATGCGGCTGATGATCAAGTCGCTGGTCGAAGAGGGGCGCACGGTCGTCCTCTCGTCTCATTTGCTCGACGAAGTGCAACGCACGTGCGATGCCGTGGCCATCGTCGACAAAGGCCGTGTGATCCGCCAAGGGTCGATCTCAGAGCTGCTCGCCGGTTCCTCGCTCGTCGTCGAGATCGAGTGCTCGGATTCAGAGCGGGCAAGCTCAATCGCCAAGCAACAAAGGATGGCGTCCGCGGTCTCGAGCGGTCCCGACGGTATCCGCGTGACCCTCCCATCGGGGACGAGGCGAGAGATCGTCGCCTCGCTCGTGAGTGATCTGGCGGGTGGGGGCATCTCGATTTACCGAGTGCAGCCGATGCAGGCGTCGCTCGAGTCCTGGTTCCTCGAGGTTACGAGTCGCTTGGGAGAATCGTGATGACGATCGCAATCGAAGCGAGCCCTGCCGGTCCACAAGTGCCGGCGACGCAGCCCGCCGGCTCGGATCGGCGGGGATCGTGGATCCCCAACGGCCGGATGATCGCGGCGAAGATCCTGGAACTGCGGAAGAGGCGGGGTCTCATGATCGCCTTGATCGCCGTCGACATCGGGCTTCCGACGATCTTCCTCGCTGTTCGCCTGACCAGTCACGCGGTGGACCCGAAGTCCTATGGCCCGGCGGGCGGCTACGACGTCTTTACGGGCCTGGTGAGCAGCCTGATGTACATATTCGGGTTTATCGTGGCGGCGACCTTGGGATGCACCGCTGGATGTTCGGACCTGTCCGATGGGGTGTTCAGACACCTGGTTGTGACTGGCCGCTCTCGCCTCGCCCTGTACCTCGCTCGGATTCCTGCCGGCGTGGCGATCTTCGCCCCTTTGGTGGCCATCGGGTTTGCCATCGTATGCACCGTTTGCGTCTACGCCGCCCCGTCAACCCTCAGCTACCAGGGCACGTCGGTGCCTGCTGGACTGTCCGTCAAGGGTTTCGAGGCGTGGTCGGAAGCCCACTACAGCGAAGTGATCTGTGACTTCCCATATAAGGGCAACCTGGTCGCCAGCTTCCCATGTGGGCCGAACGGTCTGATCCGTCCCAACGGCGCAGCCGCCGGTGGCGCCACGACGACGCCAACGGCCCAGTACAAGGCGGCCGCCATCGAGATCGCCAAGTTCAACTACAACTCTTACAAGAACACCTTCCTGTCTCCACCCGTGTCCCTCATGGTGGAGAGCGGTCTTTGGGTGGAGCTCGAGGCCCTCGTCGGGTTCGTGATCGGCCTAGGGTTGGGCTCGCTCATCGGTCAACGAACCGTGTCGGTGATCCTGATGATCGTCCTCGAGCTCATCGTGACGCCGATCGTTTCTCGGACGCCTTTGCTGCACTTCGTCAATCTGCAGCGAGCCGTCGTGGGGCTGGCGACGGCGAACCTCGAGCCCAAAGCCCTCGTTCCGGCCTTCGGCAACAGCGGTGGACCTGGCGCCGTTGGTCACTCGGTGCCCGAGACGGCGAAGGAGGCGGCGTTCGTGATCGTCTGCTGGCTGGTCGCCTGGAGTGTCATCGGGGCCCGACGGATGATGAAGCGCGACGCCTAGGGCGGCAGTCACAACCAGCCTGTCCGATACCGTGCGAGGCGACGAGCTCCGGCGCGACGTGCACCAGCTGCCTGGGCCAGTCGTGTGGTCCGAGCGGGCTCTGCACCCCGCCCGCCGAGGTCAGGGTTGCCGAGCCAGCATCTATCCTCGCGAGCACATGTCGGTCGACGACACGAGCGGCCCGGCGGCAGCCGACGAGGCGACCAGCCACCGCGAGGCGGCCGAGGGCACGCGTGTGGCAGACGAGCCCGCGCTCAGTGCCGCCAACCCCGACCTCGGACATGGGCGCAGGCGTCAGCAGAGGCGCCGAAAGGCCCGGCCGAATCACCGCCAGGTCAAGGGCGGGCGAAAGCTCTGGAAGCTGATCCCGGTCGCGATCATCGGATTCATCCTGGTCTGCGCGGCGCTGGCACTTGTTGCGGTGCTCCTCAGCAGGAGCTCGCTCCAGAACGGCGTTACCGAGATGTCGATGGCGATCGGCGAGGTACATCAGGCTGATCGCTCCGCCGCTGTGAAGGATCTCAGTCTCGCCAGCGCCGACTTCGCTGGGGCGCATTCGGTGCTCACGGCTTGGTGGACCAAGCCTGCCGAGCTCGTACCCGTCGTCTCTCAGCAGCTGAATGCCCTCCGGGCGGTGGCCGGGGCTGGCGGAGAGGTGTGCTCGGCTGGAATCCGCGTCAACGATGGCCTCACGTCCGGAAGCTTGCCGCGAGGCCCTGCGCTCATCCGGATGCTCCGCAGGCTGGAGTCTTCTCTGACCACGGCCGGGTCGAGCCTCGCCAAGGCCGAGGCGCAAATGTCCGGAGCCAGGTCGCCCTTACTGCTGCCGTCCATCTCGGGGCGGCTGGACGAGGCCGTGACGAAGGTGTCGGCAGCCGTTCACGACGACCACGTGGCGGTCGCGGGCATCGCCGCCGGCGTGCAGTTCCTAGGCGGAGATGGACCTCGGACCTACTTCCTCGCCGTCGAGACGGAAGCAGAGTCCCGGGCTTCAGGCGGCATCATCGGAAACTACGGCATCGTTACCGCCAACAACGGAACATTGCGGCTCAGCCGATTCGGATCCACGACCGCGCTCGAGTCCAAGGGAGATCTCGCCACTCGCAAGCTGATCGCCCCCGCCGACTACGTGACTCGGTACTCGAGCTTCGAACCAGCCGCCTACTGGGCGAATGTTCCAATGTCACCCGACTTCCCCACCGTCGCCGAGGTCATCGAGGGTCTCTACCCACAGGAGGGCGGGTCGACGCTCGACGGCGTGATCTCTGTCGACCCGTTCGCCCTCGCAGACCTCCTCCAGGCGACAGGTCCGGTTGTCGTCAAGTCGTGGCCCCAGCCCATCACGGCCGAGAATGCCGCACCGATCTTGTTTCACGACCAATACGACGTGCTCACCGGAACGACACGGACAAACTTCCTCGGCGATGTGGCGAAGACAGTCTGGAACCGGTTCACTGATGGACGTCTTCCGGACCTCCAAGATTTGATTCAGGATCTCAGCCCTGCCATCAGCCACAAGGACCTTCTTCTTGCTAGCACGACATCCGCGACGGAACGCCTTCTCCGGGAGATCGGCGCCGCCGGCGCCTTCTCGCCCCCGGCGAATTCAGACTTCTTCGCCCTGACGACTCAGAACAACGTTGCGAACAAGATCGACTGGTATTTACGGCGGTCCGTCAATTACCAGGTCTCCTACACCCCGCGTACCGGAGCGATTGTCGCGACGGTCACAGTGATCCTCCACAACACGGCGCCCACCTCAGGCCAGGCGCCGTATGTGATCGGCTACTCGGGGCAGTACGGAAAGACGCCAGGAGAGAATCGCTGCTTCCTGACCATCTACACACCGTGGGCCTTCGAGTCGGCCACGGTCAACGCACATCAGCTTCTGCTCTCGCAGAACCGTGAGCTGGGCGTATGGGCAGATTCGGCCACTGTTTCGATCGCTCCGGGTGGCACGACGACCGTCACCGCAGAGCTAGCGGGGAGCCTGCGCCCGGGCTCGGCCTACCGTCTCGTTATCAGCCCACAGCCGATGATCAACCCGGACGAAGTGCAAGTCGGCGTGCATCTGCCTTCCGGGAATCGCTTCAGTGATCCGAGTGCGGGCCTGTCACTGAGTCACCAGGGTCGTCAGGCTGTCGCCCGGTTCGAACTGCAGACGAACACGTCGCTTGCCGCATCTGTGGGCAAATGAAGGGTTGACTACGAGCTCATCGAGAGGTCAACCGCTCCCCGCGAGCGGTGACTATGCACTGACCGTGGGATCGCCCCGCACACTTTGGCACTGCAACGCCAAACGGAAGGGCTGCAAAGTAGGGTTGGGCCAGAGACAGATTTATTGAGCAAGTTTAGCTTTGCCGTATTCAAGGAAGAAGGCCGGCGCGCAGTTCCAGGAATCGCTGCCGTGCGGAAGAGATCGTGAGCTGAACATGTGCCGGAATGACTGACCCTGATGATGCTCCCGGACCGAACCTTTCAGCGTATATAGGTGTCCTTCGACGACGGAAGTGGTGGCTGACCGGCGTCACGGTGCTCGGCTTGGCAGCCATGCTCGGCTATTCGCTGAGCCAGCCCAAAGAGTACTCGGCCTCTGCGCAGCTGCTCGTGCAACCGGCGACTACCAACACTATCGCTGGAGCCGCCTCGCAGCCCATCACGCAGACCGACGTGCTCACGGAACTGCAGCTCGCCACAAGCGCCCCGATCAAAGCGGCAGTGGCGCGCCAGTTGGGTGGCGTGCCCAGTATTAATGGGTCACAAGTAGGCCAGACCAACGTCATTTCACTGACAGCCACCGCCGCCACGCCCGCACGGGCTGCGTCAGTCGCCAACACCTATGCAAATGCTTTCGTCAGCTACGAGAGATCGGTCACCCTCAACAACCTCACCGCGACAGAGACTCAGCTCAGCCGGCAGATCACCTCCATCGAGGCCCAAGCCAAGGCTCTTCAGGCGAATCCGGCATCAAAGACAGAAGCCGATGCGCTGCTGAACGAGGTTACCGTGCTGAAAGGAGAGCTTGCCCAGCTCGACGTCGACGGGGCGTCTGCCAGCGGTGGGGTGGAGCTGGTAACCCCGGCCGCCGCACCCAGCTCCCCGAGCTCGCCGAAGCCAGTGCGCGACGCCATCCTCGGCTTCATCCTGGGACTGCTCTTCGGTATCGCTGTGGCCTTCCTCATCGAACATGTCGACGACAAGGTCTATTTGAAAGAGGAGGTCGAGCGGCTAACGCCCGGAGCGCGGGTGCTCGCCCTCGTCCCGATGGTTCGCTCCTGGACAGACAAGGACAAGACCTTCCTGGTCGCGATCGAGGAGCCGAACTCCGCAGCCGGAGAGGCGTACTTCTCGCTTCGGACCTCGCTCCAGTTCGCCGCTTTGGACACAAAGGCCCGAGTGATCCTCGTGACGAGCCCGGGCGAAGACGAGGGGAAGAGCTCAACGGTCGCCAACCTCGGTGTCGTCCTCGCGACTGCAGGCGAACGCGTGGCCATCATCTCGGGCGATCTGCGCCGACCCCGCATCGGTCAATTCCTCGGTGTCGACGAGCGTGTGGGCCTGACCTCCGTGCTGCGGGACAAGTGCCCTCTCGAGGAGGCGCTCCAGCAAGTGCCAGCCGTCGACGGACTCTGGCTCCTCGCCACCGGGGAGAGGACCTCGGATCCGACCGCTGCCTTAGCGCGCCCGCAGTTGGCCGACATGTTCGACGAACTGCGAAAGAGGTTCGATCTCGTACTTGTAGACAGCCCGCCGCTGCTTCCGGTCACCGATGCCCTGATTCTGGCCCAGGCTGCTGATACCACCTTGCTGGTCGTGGCAGCCGGGCAGACGCGGGGCAAGAACCTGCGCCGGGCGATGGAGGCACTGTCCCTGGTCCACGCCCCGACCATCGGTGTGGTGCTGAACGAGGTGACAAAGACAACCGGCTATGGCTACGGATACGGCGAGTACTACGTGTACGGCGCGTACGAGGCCCCTGCTCATGTCAGCAACGGCAACGGTACGCAATCGGCCACCGCAGACCAGTCGCGCGGACGCCACAACGTGGGCGGGGTTCGCAGTCGGAGCACCTTCGACACATGAAGACGGAGTCGACGGCATGGGAATGGACCTACGGCGTTCTGCGACGCAGTCGGCCCGTGCTGTTGCCCGCACTTGACGCTCTCACCTGGATCGTACTGCTCTATGTTGTGTCGCTGGTCCGTTTCGGTTTGCACACCCAGCAGATCGACCTCCACAACTTCCTGCTCACGGCGGCGATCGCCACCGTGTGTCAGGTCGCCCTCGGCTATGTGACAGTCCTCTATCGCACGCGCTGGCAGGTGGGCAGCTTTGAAGAGGCCCTGGCTCTAGTACCGACGGTCGGCGGCACGATGTTGCTTCTCCTCGCGTATGAGATCTCATTCCATCGACACGTCGTCCCCGTGAGCGCGGTCGTGCTCTCCGGCGCAGGAGTCATCCTCGTGACCGAGGGCTACCGGGGCGCTTGGCGAATGGTCTGGGAGCACCGCACGCGACCTGCCGCAGCCCAGCCGGTGATCGTCTACGGAGCCGGTGCCGGAGGCCAGCAAGTGCTGGGAGTGTTGTCGGACCTGGCGAGCCCTTACCGTTCAGTGGCTCTCCTCGATGACGACCCGAGGAAGCAGAACTTCCGATTTCGCAGTGTTCGTGTGCTCGGACGGGGTACCGACCTCGGACGAGTGGCAGCGTCCACGGGCGCCTCGACGGTGATCATCGCCATCCCCTCGGCCGGTTCGGAGCTCATCCGGGAGGTGACCCACCGGGCGAGCGAGGCAGGGCTGTCGGTGCTCACCTTGCCGCCGGTGGCACAGCTCTTCTCCCCGGCAATCGTGCTCGGAGACATTCGGCCAGTAACGAACGAAGACTTGCTCGGCCGACGCGTCATCGACACGGAGATCCACGAGATCGCGGGATACCTGCAGGGACGACGGGTGCTCGTCACCGGGGCGGGCGGTTCAATCGGTTCAGAGCTGTGCCGCCAGATCACGCGCTTTGCTCCAGCCGACCTCATCATGCTCGACCGCGACGAGTCCGGACTCCACCAAGTGCAACTCTCGATCGAGGGTCGAGCGATGCTGGATTCGCGGTCCCTTGTCGTCTGTGACATCCGTGACGAATTGGCGCTGACCGCTGTGTTCACCGAGCACCGCCCGGAGGTCGTGTTCCACGCAGCGGCGCTGAAACACCTCCCCCTGCTCGAGATGTGGCCGGCCGAGGCGGTGAAGACCAACGTCTTCGGGACCCACAACCTCATCGAGGCTTCGAAGCGCGCCGCCGTGGCGAAATTCATCAATCTGTCCACTGATAAGGCCGCCAACCCGATCAGTGTGCTCGGCTATTCGAAGCGAATTGCCGAGCGGTTGACCGCAGCTGCGTCCACGGCTGCGACGGGAGACTACCTCAGCGTGAGGTTCGGCAACGTTCTCGGTAGTCGGGGCTCGGTGCTCACCACTTTTCACCAGCAGATCGAGTCCGGCGGACCAGTCACCGTTACCCACCCTGAGGTGACTCGGTATTTCATGACTGTGGCGGAAGCTGTGCAGCTCGTGATCCAGGCCGGCGCCATCGGCGACAACGGTCAAGCGCTTGTGCTCGACATGGGTGAGCCGGTGCGGATCGCCGATGTGGCGCGCCAGCTCGTCTCGCAGGCAGCGAGGCCGATGGACATCGTCTATACGGGGCTTCGGCTCGGAGAAAAGCTCCATGAGCATCTCCTCGGCATCGGCGAGGTTGACTTCCGGCCGCGTCACCCGCTCATCTCCCAGGTGCAGGTTCCTTCGCTCAGTATCGAAGACGTCTCGTCCGTACTGGCAGGTGGCCCCGACGGGAGCATCGTTGCCAGCCTGAGACAACTTTGCATCGACTCGGCCCTGCCCCTCCGTCCGCCTCAGTCCGCGAGCGCACTCGCAAGCGGCACCTGATCGTGTCAAACGCCCCGGCCGTCCGATCTTGGCTCTGGCGCTCCCCCGCTGACGTGCCGGGTCTCCTGGACTCCGAGCTCGCCGCCAGGTCCTCGGCCCCACCTGCCAGATCGATCGCTGAAGCGCGGCCATGGCTACGATGCAGCCCGGGCGAGGCATTTGCCTGGACTTGGTCCACACTGACCGGACTGGTCCTCCTCTTGTACTTCCGATCCAATCTGGATCAGGCGTCGTTGCAGTTCCTGGCCGGCCTCGGTCTGACCGTATTCAGCTATGGGATCGCGGCCGCTAGGCGCTTGTATCGCACAATGGAGTCGAGCGCGTCCTGCGTGTACCTCCTGTGCTTTGGCGTCTTCAGCCTTGGCGTGTGCGTCTTCTTCTTGTTCAACGCCGTGATGCCGACCTTCGGCCTCAGCATCGCTGACACGTCCTGGCTCACCTCGCCACTTTTGCCGGAAGCACTGGTCCTCACCACCATCGGCGCTCTCGCTCTCATCCTCGGTTCGTGCGTGGGTGCCGCATGGGGCGCGGTCCGGCACCAGACGGTTGCACCTGCTCGTGCGCTCCAGGACCGCCAGGCCAGAGCTGCGTCAGCCGTCTTTGGAATGTTCCTCATGATGGGTTCGGTTGGCGCATTCTTCGTGGTTGGGTTCAGGTCAGACGGACTCCACGCCTTTACCGGTGGGTATGGCAACTGGGAGCAGGCAACCGCAAGTTCGTCGCTACCCTACGTCTACGCCATCCTTGGACTGGCGCTCTGCATGCTTGCTGTCGGAGCGCGATCGCGCTCTCGACGTCTGGGCTTCGCGGTCTTTCTCGTTTACGCCCTCATTGCGCTGCTGGTTGGCCTTCGCTCCGAAGTGTTGTTCCCGGCCGTGGCGGTTCTCGTCATGCTCGGGTATCGCCGGCGGGTGTTGAACGGAAGACGCCTCATCATCATCGTCATCATCGCTCTTTGTGCTATCTCAGGGATTCGTTCGTTCCGGGGCGCTGGCATCGCCGGCGCCGGGCCGGTCGGAGTGCCCATTAGCCTCAGTCCCCAAAACGGGCTCGCAGAACTCGGCTTCGGACTCCGTCCGATGGTGGTGGTGCTCCAGTGGCAGCAAGCGGGTCAAGCGGCACTCGATGGCGGCAGTTATACAGACCCGGTGACCCGAATAGCTCACCATCTGCTCCCGTTTCTGTCCCCCGACCGACCGGCTTATGCCGACCCTGACATCATCAGCTCGACGCTTCTCGACACGGTCGGCCCTATCGGATTCTCTCCCACGGCTGAGGGGTACGACAACTTTGGCGAGCTCGGCGTCGTTGGCTTCATGCTCGTAGTGGGACTGGCTCTGTCGTGGATCGATCGCAGCCCGCGCAACGCTGCCTCCGAGCTCTATCGGGCGGCGGTCCTCATACCGCTCCTCATCGAAGTGAGAAATACTTTCACTCCGGTGCCCGTCGAAATCCTGCTGGGGCTCGGCATCGTGTATGTCGTCATGCTCATTGGCCGCTCCTTCCCGGAGGCTGGTGGCGGAGCGGCTCACACCAGCCTGGGACGCAATGCTGCATCCCTCCCGCCGCGATGATCGGACGACAACGGTTGTCTGAAGGTCTGCCAACACCGTTGAAAGTGCTGCACATTCTCGGGTCGCTCGACCGAGGGGGGGCAGAAATGCGACTCATTCAGACGCTCCGGGCCTTGCCATCCGGCTCCGTCGAGACCCACATTCTTCTGCTTGCTGGTCGGACGGGAGATATGGGGTCCGAGGCGGGAGAGCTCGGCGCCTTCCTGCACGTGACGCATCTCAGCGCCGGACTACCCTGGGAGTGCTGGCAGTTGTTTGGGCGGTTACGCCCGCAGGTCGTCCACTGCCACGCTCACTTCTCGTCGGGCATCTTCCTGCTCATCGCTGCGCTCAGGCGGGTTCCGGTCCGAATAGCCCATCTGCACTCCATGACCGATGTTCGTCCTGACCGACTGGAGGGGCGCCGGCGAAAGGCGCAACGCTCGGTGAGTCGTTGGCTTCTTCGCCACTTCGCCACAGACGTGGTCGCAGTGAGCCGATCCGTGCTCGATGCCCAGTGGCCCGCTCGAACCACGGGACCCCGAGCTCATGTCGTCTACAACGGGTTTCCTGCTCATCGCTCCGGTGCGGCGCCAATGCGGCAGTGCGGCGCACTCGGTGACAGCGGAGGCCGAACAGGTGGGCTCGCCGTGACCCTCGTACAACTCGGCAGGCTCGATGAGCTGAAAAACCAACTCTTCACGGTCGAAGTCTTCGCAAAGGTGTCCGCGATGGCTCCTGGCTGTCTTCTGCAGCTGATCGGACGCCCCGATAGCGACTATGGCGCTCGAGTGAGAGAGCGCGTGGCCGCGCTGGAACTGGGCGACGCCGTGGTCTTCACGGGGGTCCGATCGGACGCGGTCGAAACGCTCCTCGCCCACGCGTCGGTGATGGTTCACCCCACGCTCGTCGAAGGTCTGCCGGGAGCGATCATCGAAGCGGTCGCCGTCGGTACCCCGGTGGTGGCCACCGACATCGCTCCGAACCGAGAGGTCGCTCAACATCTCCGCGGAGTGACTGTCATGCCTCCAAACTCTACGATCGTGGAGTGGGCACGAGCGGTGCTTGCGATCCTTGATCAAGACGCGATCGATCCGACTCTGCGGTCGTTACGGGCGGAGTCGTTCGAAGACTCGCCCTTCTCCATGCAAAGCCACGTCGAAGCCATGCTCCACCTCTGGGGAGTTGCTTCGAGTGAGCCGCGTCCCCTGCTCGGCGAGGTCTCGCTACCGTGACGCCGCTACGTTCCCTAGAGTCGCCCACATGAAGGTCTTGGTGACAGGCGGAGCTGGCTTCATCGGCGCTAATCTGTGTCGATCTCTCCTCCGCCGACCCGGGGTGCAAGAGGTAGTTGCTTACGACGACCTGTCGACAGGTTTTCGCGACAACCTTGACGGCATCGGGGCGCGTCTTGTCGTGGCCTCGATTCTTGATGAACCGAGCCTGCGGGCCGAAATGGAGGGCGTGTCGGCAGTAGTTCATCTCGCAGCACGGCCGTCGGTGCCACGATCGCTGGCGGATCCTGTCGCCACGCACCGGGTCAATTCGAGTGGAACGGTTGCGGTGCTAGAAGCCGCACGGGCCGTCGATGCGTACGTGGTGATCGCCTCCTCGTCTTCGGTCTATGGCGCCAACCCTGTGCTACCGAAGCGTGAGGACCTGATGCCGTTGCCAATGTCTCCATATGCGGCTTCCAAGCTGGCCGCCGAGTCGTATGCATTCGCGTGGGCGAGGAGTTTTGCGCTTGACGTGCTCACGTTTCGGCTCTTCAACGTCTTCGGTCCGCTTCAGCGCGCTGGCCACAGCTATGCGGCCGCGGTTCCGGTCTTCGTGGAGGCGGCGCTGGGCGAAAGGTCGCTTCCGGTCTATGGGGACGGTCACCAGACGAGGGACTTCACGTTCGTCGATACCGTGACCGATGTTCTTGGTGACGCGGTGCTCGGTCGCGTCAGGTGTGACGGCCCGGTCAATCTGGCGCTTGGTACGCGGACGAGTCTGCTTCAGGTCATCGATACTCTTGAACGAGTCCTCGGACGGCCACTCGAGCGAGACCACCTGCCGGCTCGTGTCGGGGACGTTCGAGACAGTCAAGCAGACCGTACTCGCCTGCTCTCGTTGTTTCCCAACGTGGGAGTTGTGGGGCTCGAGGACGGGCTGCGAGACACCGTCAGGTGGTTTGAGAAGGAACAGCGCGTCCAACTGGGCCACGGACACTGATCAGCAGCCATGAAGGTCACCGTTGTGCTCGAACAACGCTTTCTGCTCGCTGCCGACGGCTCTGTGTGGACAAGCGATGCCGCAGCGGGCTCTAGATGGCTGCGTTACCTGGAGATATTCGACGAGGTCCAGATCGTTGCACGAGCACAGAGTGTCGCGGTGCCCCCGGTCAGTGGTGGCCGCATTGACGGAAAGGGCGTAACGCTGGCGCCCGTTCCGATGTACTTGGGCTCGCGCCAATTCCTGGCGCGGGCAGCACGGGTGCGGTCAGCAATCCGCCAAGCGCTCGCCGACAGCGACGCGGTGATGCTTGTCGTCCCGGGCACGCTCGGCAACATCGCCTTTCCCATCCTGCGACGGTCTCGGCAGCCCTTTGGGGTGGAAGTCGTCGGGGACCCCGCTGGAGTCTTCGGCGCCGGGGGCGCGGGTGGAGCCCTCCGGGTCGTACTCAAGAGCTGGTTCGTGCGCTCCCTCAAACGACAGTGCAGCCATGCCGAAGTAGCCATCTACGCGACGCAACGGACGCTGCAGCAGCACTATCCGCCGGCGCCACGCGCCTTCACCACGTTCAGTTCAAGCGTCCACCTCACTTCCGAGGCAACCGCCGCGGTCCTTCCTCCGGTACGCGATCAGGGGCCTTACCGCATTGTCACCGTCGGCTCGATGGAACAGCTCTACAAGGGCGTGGACACGCTGTTGCTGGCGGTGAAGCAATGCATCGACACCGGCCTCGCTCTGAGTCTCGACGTGGTTGGTGACGGTCGCTTTCGCCCGCAGCTCGAAGCACTCGCTCTGGAGACTGGCGTCTCCGACGCCGTGACGTTTGTTGGCCAGCTACCTGGGCCAGCAGCGGTGCGCCAACTCATCGCCGGATCCGATCTCTTCGTGCTTGCCTCGACGACCGAGGGGCTTCCAAGAGCCCTCGTCGAGGCCATGGCGCTGGGCATTCCGTGTATCGCCAGTTCAGTAGGAGGCATACCCGAGCTGCTCCCCGTCGAGGACCTCTTCAGCGCCTCTGCTCCGGAAGCGTTGGCATCCCGCATGAGCCAGGTACTCCGGGATCCCTCGCGAAGGCGAGCGATGAGCCTGCGCAATCTCACGAAAGCCGGAGAGTTCCAGGAGTCGGAACTGGCCCCTCGCCGTCTGCGTGCGTACTCGGAACTGGCGGAGCGCACTCTTCGAGAGCGATGTCAGTCGCTTTGAAGGTACATGACCTCGGGAAGGGTGCGAGTCGCTGCACAGGGGCCTACCGGGCGCACTTGCAGCCTCGTCCAGCCAAGAGGAACACCGCGTGCGGACCCTGCACTTCGTAAAGACCTCGGTCGGCGGCACGTGGGCATGGCGCGAGATGAGAGAACTCGTCAGCCTCGGCATGGACGTGCACGTCGTACTCCCGCCGGGTGGCCCGATGGGACCACGCTACGTCGCGAGCGGGGTGACGGTTCACGCTCTCGATGCAGATGTTCCTAGCCGGCGCCCGCATCGTCTCCCGACGCTTCTCGCCGACATCCGCAGGGTGGTGCGACACGTCGACCCAGACATCATCGAACTCCACAACGTCAGCGTGGCGCTATCGGTGCGGGCGGCGCTCGGCCGGAACCATCATGTTCCGCGGGTCTTTCACGTGCCTGGTCCGCTCCACATGGAACACTCCCTCTTTCGGCACCTGGAGCTCGCGAGCGCCGGCGCCAACGACTCGTGGTTGGCCTCGTGTGACTACACGCGACGCCTCTACCTCGACGCCGGCGTCGCGCCGGAACGCGTCGGGATGTCCTACTACGGCACGGACGTCGCTCTGTACACCGCCTCAGCGCCTCGAACCGGATCCCTCAGAGAGGAGCTGGGCCTGTCGGACGGTACCAGGGTGATCGGGATGGTCGCTTACATGTATGCACCCAAGCGGTACCTCGGTCACGGGCGCGGTCTGAAGGGTCATGAGGATCTCATCGACGCAGTCGCGTTGACGCTGCAGCATCGCTCCGACGTCGTTCTCCTCTGCGTCGGTGGAGCTTGGGCCGGAGCGACACACTACGAAGCGAAGGTCCGGGCTTACGGACACACCCGATGCGGCGATCGAGCCATCTTCCTCGGCACCCGGTCTGATGTACCCCGGATCTATCCCGACATCGACGTCGTTGTCCATCCGTCTCACTCCGAGAATATGGGAGGCGCTGTGGAGTCGCTGCTCATGGGAGTGCCGACGATTGCGACGTCAGTCGGAGGCTTTCCTGAGCTGGTAGTGCCGAACGTCACCGGCTGGCTCGTCCCGCCTCGCGAGCCGGCGCTGCTGAGCGATGTTCTCTTGTCGGCACTCGCCGACGAGGCGATGGCGCGAGGTCTGGCGGCCGAGGGAGGTCGTCGCGCCCGGACCCTCTTCGACGTTCGCCGGACTGCGGCGGAGGTTCGAGACCGTTACACCGCCATCCTGAACGGCCAAGCGCGAGCATCGTGAGCGTGCGAGGGTTTCACGTACACCGTCAGACAAGTCACTCATGAGCTCGATCGACCCCCCCGACCCTCGGACGGCTGGTGCCGGCCCCGATGCGTCTCAGAGGAGGGGCGGGGCGGGGCGGCGGGATCGCCGATCGATGAATCTCACGGTCATCACGGGCGGCAGCTCGGCGCTATCGCTGCTCGTGACCGTCATCACCGCTCGCCAACTCGGACCCTCGGGACGCGGGCTGATCACGTTGTTCATCACCGTCGGCGCCACGGCCTCGCTGTTTCTCAGTTGCGGTATCAATACAGCAGCTCGCTACTACCTTCCGAAACGGGACAAAGTCGTCACGCTGAGCCATTACCACGGCCTCGGCCTCATTCTGACGGCCGTGGCAACGGTCGTCGGTTCGGGTGTTGCCTTTGTGTTTGCACGCCGCGGAGGGTTCGCAACTCCCGCTGTCATGCTGCTCACGACAGCTCTCTGTGCATTGACGATGGTCATCTGGCTCGAGTCGGATGCCCTCAACGCCGTTGGGTTGCTCGTTCGGAACGCCATCATCAATGGGGCGGGAACGGTCATCCAAGTCGTGATCCTGGTTGGCCTCTCTCTGTTCTCGCGACTCACCCTGACGGGTGCCCTGGCGGCGCTGGATGTCGGAATGGCCGCTCAGGCGTTGGTTTGCATAGCAGCCCTGGCGCGGGCCGGTCACCGCGTACAGCCGGCCTTCGATCGACGGGCATCTCGTTTGCTCCTCAAGAAGGGCGTGCCAGCGATGGGGGCCAACGCAGGGCTCTCCGTCACCTTCCGCTTCGACCGATTCGTCATCGCCGCTGTCTTGGGTTCGGTTCCCCTCGGCGTCTATTCGATCGCCGTGTCCGGCAGCGAGGCACTCCGTCTTTTTCCGGCGGCGTGGGGGCAGGTGGCCTTTTACCGACTTGCGTCCGGGGAAGCAACGCTCCGCAGCCTGCGTCGGCGTCGCAGGTGGATTCTGATGGCCATGGCGGTGTTACTGCTCGTCTGGGCCATCGTGACCCCGTTTGTGGTCCACGAGTTCGTCGGTCACCGGTACGACGGCGCAATCCGACCATGGCGTCTTCTGCTCATCGGCGAGATCGGCATCATGATGTACCAGATCGATGCTCGACTGTTGGGCGCCATGGGCAGAACGGTTGCCTCGGGCATAGCCGGAGTTGTCGGTCTTGTCATCGTCGTTCCACTCGATCTGCTCTTGATTCCGCGTCACGGCCTGACCGGTGCCGCGGAGGCGAGCGTCGTCGCATACCTGGCGACAGGGCTGACCGCCTACCTGGCGCTGGCTCTGGGGCGAGATGGGCACGCTCGCGCCAGAGGAATCCCGGGTGGGGGCAAGAAGGCGGGCACAGCAGCTTCGACAACTTTGCACGGCGAACGCGCCGTCTTGGAGATGGTGACGGACGACCCGCTGACGCACAACCCGCTGCTGGAGGAGTCGTTACCGGTGGAGTCTGAACCGCCTTGACCCTCGGGAGGCAAACTCAGCACTTGGGTCCGAGCCGTGCCGTCGCGCCTTCATCACCGAGGATCTCAGCCGGCGTTCAAGCGATCCGGTCTTCATGGCGGCGCAGGCGCCGGAGTCAGGGCGCATCCGAGGGTGGACTTGGCGGTCGCAACTCATGCATCGTCGCTGACCCGTCCGCCGCCACACCCTGACGGGTGAGGACGACCCTGACGGTTCGGATCAATATTCGCAAGTCCAGCCAAAGGCTCCTGTGGTCGACGTACCAGACGTCCAGAGCCAACCGCTTGTCCCAATCGAGCGAGTTGCGTCCTTGGATCTGAGCCCAGCCTGTCAGTCCTGGTCGGACCTCCATGCGGCGCGCCTCGTTCGCAGTGAATCGTCCGCGGTACGTCACCGGCAACGGGCGCGGACCTACAAGGCTCATGTCCCCCCGAAGCACGTTCCAGAGCTCGGGCAGCTCGTCCAGGCTGCTCAATCGCAACGTACGGCCGACCGGCGTCAGGCGCTCGGCGTCGGGAAGCAGCGTCCCGTCTGGACCGCGCTCATCGGTCATCGTCCGAAACTTCAACAGCTCAAAGGGCTTGCCGCCGAGTCCCAATCGAGTCTGTCGAAACAAGGTCGGGCGCCCGTAGCGGCGACGGAGCAACATCGAAATCACCGCCAGCACAGGAGTACCGACTGCTAGGGCAAGGGAGGCGAAGACGACGTCGAGGCAGCGACGCACGGGCACAGTGTAGAGCGCGAGCGACACCAGGACCGATGGTCGCTACCGACGTCCAGACCGGCCTTTCCGCGCTTCGGCGTCAGCCGCGGCAAGAGGGTTTCGTTGTTCAGCCCGTCGGCTCGGCGTTGCTTGGCCGCACGCTGTGGAGACCGCCAGCGCGACTCAATGGTCCGAACGGTCGCGACCGGGCGACACAGGGCGGGCCGGCACTCCGACGACCGTTGCGCCGGCCGCCACGTCACGAGTCACGACTGCGCCGGCGCCGAGTATGGCGCCGGCTCCGATGCTCACTCCTGGGAGCACGCTTACTCCGGTTCCCAACTCAACCCCGTCGTGCAGCGTCACGTTGCCACTCACCGAACTGAGCGGCGCGATCGTCACGAACTCCCCGATCCGCACATCGTGGCCGACAGTGACGCCGAGGTTGAAGTGCGAGTGGCGGCCAGCACGGACGTTCGTGGTGATCGCCACTCCAGCGCACACGATGCACCCTTCAGCCAGCTCGACGTCCGGACCGACGTTTGCCGCCGGGTGAATGAGGGCGGGATAGCTGCGACCACCCGCTGCCACAAGCCTTGCATCAACGGCGCGGCGAACCTGCGGTGAGCCGATGCCGAGAACGTAAGACACCTCTCGGCGGCCGAGCACGTCAGTGCCCCCGAGATAGGGCACCCCGAGCCGAGCGAGCAACTCGACCTCCGGCTGACCGTCGTCGACAAACCCGAGCAGCTCAACGGTCTCGCCCTCGGCGTTGAGCGCCGAGACGATGGAGAACACCTCGCGCCCGAAGCCGCCGGCGCCCACGATCACGAGTGGAGCGCTATCTGTCACTCCGCCGGTTTCCTGCTCTTTTGGGGCTCTTCAACTCCTTCTGGTCGACGGCCGACCTCACCGCCGGACCGCACCTGATCTCAAGAGCTCGATGACCCGCATTTGATCCGGCTCACTCAGCGACGATCCACTCGGCAGGCAAATTCCCTGAGCGAAGATGGACGCAGCAACTTCGCCGCCGTAGCACTCGGCTCCGCGATAGACCGGCTGCAGGTGCATCGGCTTCCACGCTGGACGAGCTTCGATGTTCTCCCTTTCCAGCAATACGATGAGATCGTCTCGAGTAGAACCGAAGGACTCAGCATCCACCAGCGCTACGGTGAGCCATCGACTTGAGGTCCCGTAGGAGGCCTCGGGCATGAAGCTGATCCCCGGCAACGACCCGAGCTCTTGGCTGTAGCGCGAAAAGATCTCGCGACGCCGTGCCACCTTGGCGACGAGTCCTCGCAGCTGCCCGCGTCCTACGGCCGCCAGCAGGTTGCTCATCCGGTAATTGAACCCGATGTTGCTGTGCTCGTAGTGGACAGCTGCGTCGCGAGCCTGCGTCGCCAAGTGACGGGCGCGCCGTGCCCAGTCGCCATCGTCGGTCACGAGCATCCCACCTCCGCTCGTCGTAATGATCTTGTTCCCATTGAAGGAAAAGATCCCGACGTTTCCGAACGTGCCGGCTGATCGCCCCCGGTACGTGGCACCGAGGGCCTCGGCAGCATCCTCAACCGTGAGAACACCTGAATCGGCGCAGATTCTGTCAAGCGGTTCGTAGTCGGCGCATTGGCCGTAGAGGTCAACGGCAATCAACGCCTTTGGTGTCTTGCCCTGTCGTGCCCGATCCTCCAAGAGGGCGGCGACGAGGGCCGGGTCGAGGTTCCACGTCGTAGGACTGCTGTCGACGAACACCGGAGTTGCGCCGGCGTAAGACACAGCGTTTGCCGAAGCGACGAAGGTGAGTGTTGGAACGATCACCTCATCGCCCGGTCTGACGTCCAAGAGCAACAAGGCGAGGTGAAGAGCAGCCGTCCCGCTCGAAAGAGCCACCGCGTAGGGAGCCCCGACAGCCGCCGCGAACTCATTCTCAAAGGCATCGACGTGTGGACCGACGGGCGCTATCCAGTTGGAATCGAATGCGTCCAGGAGCAGCGTTCGCTCGTCCTCGCCGACATCTGGAGGCGACAAATAGACACGCGGAGGAGAGCTGGAACCGCCCACTTAACAGCGGCGCCGATGGAGTACGACCACAGCTCCAAGGTACTCTTCGTCAGCCCGGAGTCGTCGGCGAAGCGGCGGGAAGGGCTGCGAGATCCCTTGACCGTCACCGGCGAACACGACTGCCTCGGCCGGATCAGGCGGGACGTACGCCGTGACCTGGCGGCCCCCGTCGTAGTCGAGCGTCTCGGTGACGAGCTCTCCGGCTATCGGTTCGGCACACGGCGGTTCCGGCGGTGGTTGCGGACCGGCCGCACCGCCGGCGCTTTGGTCAGACATTGTCGGACTCCTTCCCTTCGAGAATCGACACCTCGATTCGCGGGTCGGCTCCCGACCGTGTCGGTACGGCCGCCCCTTGTGGGTAGATAGATCACTCTATATAGTTCCAGCGATGAGTCCCTCGGCCACGAAGTCCCGCATCGTCCAGGTGACGTCCGGCCTCTTCCGCCGTCAGGGGTACCACGCCACCGGCATCAAGCAGATCGTCGAAGCGGCCAGCGCCCCGTTCGGCTCGATCTACCACTTCTTCCCCGGCGGCAAGGAGGAGATCGGGGCGCAGGTCATTCGCTCGTCCGGGAGCCTCTACCTGCACCTGATCGAAGCGATCCTCGACTCGCAACCCGATGTCGTCGCTGGCACTCGCGCCTTTTTCGAGGGAGCCGCCGCTCAACTCGTTGCTACCGACTACGTCGATGCCTGCCCGATCGCAACCGTTGCCTTGGAAGTCGCCAGCACGAACGACACATTGCGCCAGGCGACCGACGAGGTCTTCGAGCTCTGGATCGAAGCGACCTCCGACCGCTTTACTGCCGCCGGCATCGACGTCGCCCGTGCCAGGGCGCTGGCCGTCTTTGCCCTCGCGGCACTCGAGGGTGCTTTCGTCATCAGTCGCGCCGCTCGCGACCCGGAAGCCGTCCTGGCGGCCGGCCGAGAGGTGGCGATGGCGGTGCAGACCGCCCTTCCCGCCCGCCGGCCGCGTCGCCCGCGCCAACCGTCTCCGACCACAAGGGGGTAGAGACATGCAGGCATTGTTCTTTTGCGCACCGGGCAAGGTGGAGTGGCGAGAGACGGCCGAACCCTGTTTGCGGGAACCTACCGACGTCTTGGTGCGCCCGATCGTCGTGGCCACTTGCGACCTCGACACCGCCCTCGTGAGCGGAGCGGCGCCCATTCCTGGGCCATTCCCGCTGGGCCACGAAGGCGTGGCCGAAGTCATCGCGGTTGGTTCCGAGGTGGAGCATTTCTCGGTTGGCGACCGAGTGATCGTGCCTTTCCAGATCAGCTGCGGGAAGTGCGAACGTTGCCGGCGGGGCTTGACGGCGAGTTGCACGACTGCGCCCTACGGGGCGATGTACGGGTTCGAGCCCTTCGGCGGGGACTGGGGTGGGTTTCTTGCCGACGTCGTGCAGGTGCCGTATGCCGACGCCATGTTGATCGGCCTGCCCGTGGGCATCGACCCGATAGTGGTCGCCAGCATGAGCGACAACATTCCGGACGCCTGGCGGACGGTTGGGCCGTACGTCGGCGGCTTCGACGTTGCTTCGGCGGCCGTGCTAATCGTCGGCGGCGCCGGGCCGAGCGTGCCTTACTACCCGATCGGGATCGCCAAGGCCCTCGGCATCGCACGGGTCGACTACTTCGACACCGACGAGGAGCGGCTGGCGAAGGCGGAACGGCTTGGCGCCACGCCGATCCGGCATCGACGCGACATCGAAACCCTCGGCTACCAGCTCACCATCTGCACCGCGCAGGGAGCCAGCGCCATCGAGACGGCCCTGCGAGCGACCGAGCCCGATGGTGTTTGCACCTCCAACACGATCTCGTTCGAGGGAGATCTCCTCCTGCCGGTGCTCGCCATGTACACGCGGGGTGTGCGTTACGTCACGGGACGCGTCAATGCGCGAGCGGCCATCCCGAAGGTGCTCGAGCTCGTCGCGCGCGGGGCGTTCGATCCGGGCGCGGTGACCGACCTCGTGGTCGACTGGTCAGATGCCGCTGAGGCGCTCGCCGGCAACTGGGCCAAGATCGTGGTGCACCGACCATAGGAGCTTGCCGAGCGCACCTGGCCAAGTACCGGCGTGATGGCGACACCCGTCTGCCGGAACGCAACGACCGAAGGCATGACGGATCAGGGCATGGTCCAGTCGGCACCGGAGCTCCGGCGGTTTCTGGGTGCATGAAAGGGACACATACGTCCCAAACCGTCACCCAGAACGGGGACCCACCTCTTCCGAGGATGCGGTAACTCCTGACGCTGTAAGGTGACTCCTGACAAGAGGGAGGCCCGCCGATGACCACTACGGAGCTGCCTGCGTCGTGCTCGTTCTGCTTGAAGGAGTACACCGATGTCACGACGTTGGTGGCGGGACCGGGCGTGTACATCTGTGATGAGTGTGTGGCACTCTGCAGCCAACTCATTGCCAGCAAGCCCAAATCGGTCGAGTCCAGGCCGGTCCAGCGCATCGCCCCGTGGGAAGCTGAGGCTGGACTCGATGCGGTCCTAGCCAGCCTGCCTCGGGTAGCTCAGGCCGGGAATCAGGCTGAGTACGCCCTTACCCAATACGT
>JBEKYM010000049.1:0-22552 GCA_049510975.1 Acidimicrobiales bacterium | reverse complement strand
GCCCTTGCCGGAACGGCCGGAGCGGCCGGAGCGGGAGGCGCCGACTTGTGAACGGCGACATCGAGAGCACCGGCCTTGATCAGCCGGACACCGCTACCGAGGCGGGGCCGTCGGGCGAACCGACCAGGCCGAGCCGGGGCTCGCGAGCGATCGACCTGCTGCGCCGGCTCAGCGAGGCCAACGCGCTCGTGGTCACCGTCTGCGCCATCTTTGCGGCCCTCGTCGTCGGGGCGCTACTGATCCTCTGCACCACGCCGACAGTGCTGCAGGCGTGGACGCACGTTGGAAGCAACCCGGGACATGCCTTCGGCGAGAGCTGGTCGACCGTCGCCGCCGCCTACTCGTCGCTGATCGAAGGGTCGATCTTCAATCCCCACGCGCAGGGTCTCACGCAAGCCTTCAATCCGATCTCGGAGACGCTCGTCGCAGCGACCCCGCTCATGCTCGCCGGCCTCGGCGTCGGGCTCGGGTTCTCCACCGGAGTGTTCAACATTGGCGGCCAGGGGCAACTGATCGCCGGCGCCGTGGCCGCCCTCTGGGTCGGTACCGAGATCAAGGCACCGATCGGCATCCACATCCCGCTCGTGATCATCGCCGGCGCCGTCGGGGGGGCCGTAGCGGGACTGATCCCCGGCATCCTCAAGGCTACGACCGGGGCCCATGAGGTCATCACGACCATCATGTTGAATTACATCTTCCTCGACCTGCTCGAGTGGCTGCTCACCATCTCCCCCTTCCAGCAACCGGGGCAGTCGAACGCCATCTCGAAGACGATGCCGTCCACGGCGCAGATGCCGCATCTGTTCGGCAGCACGCTGCGCGTGAACCTTTCGTTGATCGTGGCGCTCCTGATGGCGCTCGTCACCTGGTGGCTCATGCGAAGAAGCCGGCTCGGCTTCTCTTTCAAGGTGATCGGACTCAACCCGGACGCAGGCAAGACGGCCGGCATCGACGCCCGGCGGGTCACCGTTCTCGTTCTCATGATCTCCGGAGCGCTGATCGGCATGGCCGGTATGGCGACGCTTTCGGGCACCGACTTCTTCCTCTCCACAGGCTACGGGGGCAACACCGGTTTCAACGCCATCACGGTGGCGCTCTTAGGCCGAAACAGCCCCGGCGGCATCGTCCTCGGCTCCTTGCTGTTCGCCGCCCTCATCTCCGGCGGGCGCAACATGCAGGCAGTGACTGGCATCCCGATCGACCTGACGACGGTGATCCAGGCGGTGATCGTCTTCATGGTGGCGACGCCGGCGCTCGTGCGCGAATTGTTCCGTCTGCGTGAGGCGCGGGGAGGTCAAGCCCGCATTGCCACCAAGGGGTGGGCGTGAGCGCGATCACCGTCACGCCTGAGGAGCTGGCCCCCGTCCGGGCCCGAATCGTCCCGGCCGGTCGCCGGCACGGCATGGGGATCTTCCTCGGGTTGCTGGCACTCGTGATGTTCTTGGCCTTCGGCGTGGGCGTCGACGGCAAGCTGCACTCGACCTTCATCCTCACGGCATCGCCCGCCGTCAACGTCGCGCCCGTCACGATGGACGTGCGATGGATATCGATCATCCTGGCAATCGTCTGCGCCGGCCTCGGGGCACTGCTCTTCACCTGGCGCCGCAACCGTGGCATGTACGCCATCTTCACGCTCGGCGTCATCGTCTTCGTGTGGTCGTTCCTCACCTGGGCGGCGCGCGGGGCAACGCTCAACTTCGTCAGCGTGCTCGCCGGGACGCTGATCGGGGCGACGCCGCTCATCTACGGCTCCCTCTCGGGAATCCTGTGCGAGCGGTCCGGCGTCATCAACATCGCCATCGAGGGCCAGTTCCTCGCCGGAGCCTTCCTCGGGGCGATGATCGGGTCCTGGACCGGCGACCTGTGGCTCGGTGTGCTCTGTGGCGCCGGTGCGGGTGCGATCTTCGGCTGGCTGCTCGCCTTCCTCGCACTGCGCTACGGAGCCGACCAGATCATCATCGGCGTGGTCATCGACGCCTTTGCGCTCGGTCTCACGAATTACCTCTTGTATGAGGTGCTCACGCCCTACCAGGGCACTCTGAATACCGGCATCACCTTCTCGGCCTGGAAGATCCCGCTGCTCTCGAAGATCCCGGTCGTGGGTCCGGTTCTCTTCGACCAGAACCTCTTCGTCTACCTGGCCGCCGTCCTGCTCGTGACCGTGAACATCGGCCTGTTCCGGACCCGCTGGGGCCTACGGGTACGGGCCGTCGGCGAGCACCCACAGGCGGCGGAGACGGTCGGACTGCACGTGATCCGGACCCGGTACGCCAACGTGATCATTGGCGGCGCCCTCGCCGGCATCGGTGGCGCCTACTTCACGATCGGCTCCATCGGCGAGTTCACCACCGACATGAGCGCGGGACTTGGCTTCGTGGCGCTCGCTGCGATGATCTTCGGGCGCTGGCGCCCCTACGGAGCCCTCGGAGCGGCGCTCCTCTTCGGCTTTGCCGAATCCTTGCAGAGCGTGCTGGGTGTGCTCAATGTCGGAATACCCGCTCCATTCCTGTCGATGGCGCCATACGTGATCACGATCGCCGTGGTCTCGGGCCTCGTCGGCCGCGTGCGGCCGCCCGCAGCCGACGGCAAGCCGTACTCACGGGAGTAGCCGTGGAACCCTTCGCGGCAGCCGTCGACGCAGCCGCCGCTCTGGCGAGACTGACAGGTCGCGACGTTCACGACGTTGCCGTCGTGCTCGGCTCCGGGTGGGCGCCGGCCGCCGCCGCCATCGGTGCGGGCGAGGCGGTCGACGTCCCGGTGAGCGAGATCAGCGGCTTCCCCGCACCGTCAGTGGCCGGCCACTCAGGCGTGGTGCGTTCGGTGGAGGCCGAAGGGCGGCCGGTGCTGATCTTCCTTGGGCGCGTGCACCTCTACGAGGGCCACTCCCCCGCCACCGTGGTCCACGGGGTGCGCACGGCGATCGCCGCCGGGTGTCGTTACGTGATACTCACCAACGCGGCGGGGGCCGTGAACGTCGCCTACGGAGTCGGCCAGCCGGTGCTCATCCGGGACCACCTGAACCTGACGGCCACGTCGCCGCTCGTCGGGCCGCCCCCGCCGCCCGGCTATCCGCCGCGCTTCGTCGACCTGACTGACCTCTACAGCGCCCGGCTCCGCCAGGTCGCCCGCGAGCAGGACGCAACGCTCGAGGAGGGCGTGTACGCCGCGCTCATCGGGCCGAATTACGAAACGCCGGCCGAAGTGGCCATGCTCCGCCACCTCGGCGCAGACCTCGTCGGGATGTCGACCGCCCTCGAAGCGATCGCCGCCCGACACCTCGGCGCCGAAGTTCTCGGCATCTCGCTCGTGACCAATGTGGCCGCCGGGCACGACGTCGCCATCCACCACGAGGAAGTCATCGCCGCCGGAGCGGCTGCCGCCGACGCCGTCGGATCGCTGCTCGCCGCCGTGATCCGGCGTCTCCCGTGAGCGTCCTCGAGGGACAGGCCCACGCCTGGATCGCCGACGATCCCGATCCCTCGACGCAGGCAGAACTGGAGCGGCTGCTCGCCGACCCGAGCCCCAAAGCCAAGGCGGATCTCGAGGACCGGTTCGCCGGCCGGTTGCGCTTCGGCACTGCGGGTCTGCGGGGCGCGGTCGCGGCCGGCCCGAACCGCATGAACCGGGCTGTCGTACGCACGGCGACGGCTGCCCTCGCTGCCTGGCTCGACGAGCACGTGCCCGCCTCCCGCCAGGCGGGCGTGGTGGTCGGCTGCGATGCCCGCAACGGCTCGGCCGACTTCGATGAGGAAGTGGCCCTCGTGCTGACGGGGGCGGGCTTTCACGTCCACCTGCTGGAGCAGCAGCGCCCAACGCCCTTGCTGGCGTTTGCGGTGCTGCATCTCGGGGCGGCGGCGGGCGTGATGATCACCGCCAGCCACAATCCACCGGCCGACAACGGCTACAAGCTCTACCTCGGCGACGGCGCACAGATCGTCCCGCCGGTCGACGAGGAGATCGAGGCACTCATGGACGGCGTCGGCCCGCTCCTGGCTGTGCCCACCGGGGACCTTGGCGGCCCGCTTGTGACTCGTCACGGTCGCGAGGTGCAGGACAAGTTCGTCGAGGCGCTCGTCCGGCAGTCGCCGGCGCCGGCGGGGGCCGACGCCCTCAGTATCGTTTACACGCCGCTACACGGGGTGGCCCTCTCGACGATGACGTCGGCGCTGCAGCGGGCCGGCTTCCCACCGCCTGCCGTCGTGCCCGCACAGGCAGAGCCGGATCCGCGCTTCCCCACGGTCGCCTTTCCGAACCCCGAGGAACCAGGTGCCATGGATCTGGCGCTCCAAGAGGCCGAGCGAGTCGACGCCGACGTGGTCATCGCCAATGACCCAGACGGCGACCGCCTCGCTGTTGCCGTCCAGAACCCGGCAGTGCTGTCCGGTTGGCAGGTGCTTCGCGGTGATGAGGTCGGCTCCCTGCTCGGCGCCTACGTGCTCGATGGCACTGCGGGAGACCCGTATCCCGAGGCGCGGCTCGTAGCGACCTCGATCGTCTCTTCCAGCCTGCTCTCGAAGATCGCCGCCGCCGCAGGTGTCCGTTACGCAGAAACCCTCACCGGCTTCAAATGGATCGCCCGCTCACCCGAGAGCCAGCCCGGAAGCCGCTTCGTGTTCGGTTACGAGGAGGCACTCGGCTACTGCGTCGGCACCGTGGTTCGGGACAAGGACGGCATCGGGGCGGCGCTGTCGTTTCTCGGGCTGCTCGCGACAGCGAAGGCGCAGGGCCACAACGTGCTGGAGCTCCTCGACGAGTTGGCGAGACGTCACGGCGTCCATCTCACGAGCCAGCTCTCGATCCAATCCGAGTCGCCCGACCGCACCATGACGTCACTTCGCGCTCACCCGCCGACCATCCCCGGCCGTCCCATCACGAAGATCATCGACCTGCTCGCCCCGACTCGGGCCGAGCAGTCGCCGGACCTGCCGCCCTCCGACGTGCTCATCTACTGGCTCGACGGAGCCCGGATCGTCGTCCGGCCGAGCGGCACGGAGCCGAAACTCAAGATCTACTTCGAGGTCGTGCGACCGGTCTCAGGCAACGGCCCCGCAGGCCCGGGCGACCTGGCCGAGGCCAAAGCGTCGGCCGCCCGGGAGCTCTCCGTCCTGCAGCAGGCAGTCGCCGCTCTCGTCTCCGCTCCGGAACGGCCACACGGCAGCCTGCTGAACGGCCAGGCGGTCGCCCCATGAGCCGGCCAGGCGGTCCGGTCAACGAGACGAGCTTCGGCGACGAGGTGAGAGTCGGCGACGAGGTGAGGGAGGCCCTCCGCGAGGGACGGCCGGTGGTCGCACTCGAGTCCACCATCATCAGTCACGGGCTGCCGCAGCCTCGCAATCTCGAAGTGGCCCTGCAGCTGGAGGAGGTGGTGCGGCTCGGCGGAGCGGTGCCGGCCACCGTGGGCGTCACGGCCGGTCGCCCGGTGGTCGGCCTCAGCCGGGAGGACATCGAGCTGCTGGCGACCGAGGAGCACGTGGCCAAAGCAAGCATCCGCGAGCTGCCGGTCGCCATGGCGGCGGGGCGGCACGCCGCCACCACGGTGGCGGCCACGGCGTTTCTCGCCCGGCGAGCGGGTATCCGCGCCTTCGCCACCGGCGGGCTCGGGGGTGTGCACCGGGGCGCCGCCGAGACGTTCGACGAGTCGGCCGACCTCGGAGCCCTGTCGAGGACTCCCATCACCGTCGTGTCCGCCGGCGTGAAGTCGGTGCTCGACGTCGCCGCCACCCTCGAGCGTTTCGAGTCCCTCGGCGTCACGATCGTCGGCTTCCGCACGACGCGCATGCCCGGCTTCTACGTCGCCGATGCCGGCATCGACCTCGATTGGAGCGTCTCGAGCCCTGCCGAGGTGGCGGCGATCATGAGCGCGGCCGACTCGCTGTCGTTGCAGAGCGCCATCCTTGTCGCCAACCCGATTCCGGTCAGCCAACAGCTCGACCCCGACACGCACGATCGCCTGCTGGATGCGGCCCTCAGGGCGGCCGAACGAGACGGCGTGCGAGGAAAGCAAGTGACGCCGTACCTGCTCGACCACATCTACCGGGCCTCGGGCGGTGCGAGCCTCGAAGCCAACGTCGCCGCCGTGCGCAACAACGCCACCCTCGCCGCCGCCGTCGCCGTCGCCTTCGCCTCGCCTGCAATTGCGTGACCAGAGCGGGCGGCTCGGTGCTGGTCGTCGTGGGCGACGTCATCAACGACGTCGTGATACGGCCGCTCACCTCGCCGGCGCCGGGCACGGACACGCCGTCGGACGTGCAGCTCACTCCCGGTGGATCGGGAGCGAACCAGGCCGCTTGGCTGGGGTGGCTAGGCGCCAGCGTTCGCTTCGCCTCCCGTGCCGGGGCAGCCGATGCAGCCCGGCACCGGGACGTCCTCGAGTCCTTCGGGGTGGACGCCCGTATCGTGTCCGACCCCGAGCGACGGACCGGGACGATCGCCATCCTCGTCGGCCCGGGCGGCGTCCGCTCGATGTTCTCGGACAGGGGTGCGAGCGCCTTCCTCGACGAGGGAGACCTCCCCGCCGCACTCCTCGACGGCGCCAGCCGGTTGCACGTCTCCGGGTACTCGCTCTTCGGTGAGACGAGCCGACCTGCAGTGTTGCGGCTCATGACCATGGCCGCCTCGGCCGGCGTCGAGATCTCGGTCGACCCATGCTCGGTGGCTGGCCTTCGGGAGGTTGGCGCCGACGCCTTCCTCGGCTGGACGAAAGAGGTCGCCCTCGTGTTCCCGAACCTCGATGAAGGACGCTTCCTCGCCGGCTGTCCTTCCGAGCATCCCGCAACGATCGTCGACACGCTGCTCGAGCACTACGGTCTCGTGGCCCTCACGCTCGGGCCGGCCGGTGTTCTCGTGGCGTCGTCGGCCGGGGAGCGAATTCGGCTCGAGGCGCCAGCCGTGTCGGTACTCGACCCGACGGGGGCGGGCGACGCCTTCTGCGCAGGCTTCTTGGCCGAGCTTCTCGACAGCGCCGGCGGGAACGACGCTCGACTGCTACGGGCGACGGAGGCGGGCTCGCGGGCGGCCGCCAAAGCACTCGTTCAGCTGGGTGGCCGACCGTGCGGCACGGGCAACCGATCATGAAGCTCGCAGGCCTGGCAGATCCGGAAGCGGCTTGAGCCCCGATGACCGATGCCACGCTGACTGCGTCACGCCGTTCGTGGTCGAGTGCTCTCCGGTGGGTGAAGCTCAAGGATCCCGATCTCCTGGCGATCAAGCGATCGATCCGGGCGGCGGTCGTCATGCCCACAGTCTTCGGGCTGGCACATCTGTTCTTCGCCAACGAACAGATCAGCCTCTTCGGAGCATTCGGCTCGTTTGCCCTCTTGCTCCTCGTTGACTTCCCTGGCCGTTCACGGACGCGATTCCTCTCCTACCTGGTTCTGTTCGTTGCGGGAGGTTGCTTCATCACCCTCGGCACCGTTCTCTCCACCAACAAGGTCGCCGCCGTGGCGGCAATGGCCGTGGTCGCCTTCGTCGTCCTGCTTGCTGGGATTGTTTCCCCACTGGCGGCGACGGCATCGACGGCTGCCTTGCTGACCTTCGTGTTGCCGGTAGCCATTGCCGGAAGCGCTGCAGCCGTCGGTCCCCGGCTGATCGGGTGGGCCTTCGCAGGTGCATGCTGCATCCCGTCCTGCATGTTCATCTGGCCCACCCCTTGGCACGACAAACTGCGCCAGCGGCTGTCGGCCACGCTTTCGGCCATCAGCCAGCTGGCGTCGGCCAGAGCCGGTGACGGGAAGGACCGGAGCGCTCGAGAAGCCGTCGAGTCAGAGTTGACACGACTCCGACAGCAGTTCAGCCAGACTCCGTACCCGCCCACTGGCGGCGCCACGGGCGCGGTGGCGCTGACCAAGTTGGTCGGTCGGGTGGAGTGGATCGCCACGAGCCCGGCCCTGACGAGACATGAGCGACCCGCGACCGAGCTGACACCGGTCGCAGCAGTATTCGACAGCGTCGCCGAAACCCTCCGCCTGAGTGCGTCGCTCATCTCTGATGACGCCGCCCAACGAGCCGGCAGTGAGCCCTTCGTGCAAGCGGTTCAGGAGTCCCGACGGCAACTGGGGGTCCAGATCGACCGCGCGCTCGATTCCGAAGTGTCGGCGCGCCTTGACCTCGGAGCCTCCGAGCACCCTGGAGGCACCGACCGGGGGGCCGGGTCGCGGCCGACTGATCCCACCGCGATGATCGCTGCTCTGGATCCGAGCTTCCACGCCCGGGCGCTGGGGATCGCCACGGAGATGGTGGCGGATGCGGCGCTCGAGGCCGCCGGCGCCCAGCCGGGCATCGACCGGACGCTGGGCGCCGAGGAAAGCTCGGCGGCATCCCTTTGGCGACGACTCTCGTCCCACTTGTCGTTTCGCTCCGTTTGGTTCCGGAACGCGCTGCGAGGTGCTGCGGGACTGGCTCTGGCAGTAGCCGTCGTCGAGATCACGAATCTCGAGCACGGCTTCTGGGTCGTGCTGGGCACCTTGTCGGTGCTGCGCTCCAATGCCCTTGGCACGGGCTCGACGGCGCTTCGCGCCGTGGGCGGGACGGCAGCGGGCGTGGTGGTGGGAGCTGCCATCATGGTCGCGGTCGGCGGTCACTCGGTGCTCCTCTGGGCACTTCTTCCTGTTGCCGTGCTGGTCTCGGGCGTGGCCCCGACGATGATCTCCTTTGCCGCCGGACAGGCAGGGTTCACGTTGGTGGTCATCATCCTGTTCAACATCATCGACCCAACCGGCTGGAAAGTCGGACTCACGAGAATCGAGGACGTTGCCATCGGATGTGCCGTGAGCCTCGTAGTCGGGGTGCTGTTCTGGCCTCGGGGCGCCACCGCCGCCCTCGGCCGCGCCCTGTCCGACGCCTTCGTCACGAACTCTGGGCTCCTTGCCGAGGTGGTTGACCGTCTGACGGCCACGGCCGGACACATCGACGTCGGGCCGGCCCAGGGGTCGGCGCATCGCACCTACCTCCGGCTCGATGATGCCTTTCGCCAATTTCTGTCCGAGCGTGGCGCCAAAGTGGTCTCGGTCGAGACCGTGGCCAACCTGTTCACCGGGGCGAATCGCATCCGGTTGGCGGCTTACGTTCTCGTCACGCTTCCGGGCGTCCCGATTGAGCCCGGCCAGTCCGAGCTGGAGTCGGTCGCCGTCGCCGGGGCGGTCCTGCGGGACTCTTATGCGACCAGCCACCGCTGGTTCGAGGAGTTCGGGGAGATGCTGGCTGGTCGGCGTGACTCGCTCGATCCGCCGCCGGTACTCGACGCAACACTGCACAACGTGCTGCGAACCGCGATCGATGACGCAAGTGCACGGCGACGCGGCGATCGACTCCGTGGCGCCTTGCAGATGCTCTGGGCGGACCAGATCCTCGAGTCGCAGCGTCAGGTGCAGACGGAGCTGGCGAGCTCGGCCGTTCTCTTCGTCCAAAAGAGGCGCCAGGCCGTGTCCTGATCGACGAGTGCTCTTCGTTCCGCCCCGCCAGCTGCTACCCGGCGAAGAACCGCTCGACGCTGCTGGCGTCCTCGAAGAAGACCGTGATCTCGGAGATCTTGTCCGTCGGATCGAACCCCAAGAGAACAACGAGTCGTGCTGCAAGGATCGCCCCGTGTCCCTGAGCATGGACACGAACGAGTGCGGCGACGTACTGGTCGCCCACCAACCAGTTCTCCCACTTGAAGGCCTCGTAGGTGTTGTCCGTCCGATCAACGAGATCCCTCACATGGGCAACGACGTCGGCTGGCCCGCGGAAGGTACCGGCGAGCGTATGGCTCCCCCCGACCCGATATTCCACGTCGGCGGACAGCAGGTCGGCGAACTGATCGAAGTCACGACGACCGATGTGCGTGGCGACTCGCGACGACCAGCCGATCACCCGAGCATCTCGGCGAGTTGTCGACACCTACCGCGGCCGGCGCTCCCGTAGTTGACCGCTATTCGGGCGGCCCGGGGTGGGCGAGATCGGGTGGCAACGGCGCCGCGGGCGCGTAGATCGAGGGTGCGGAGCCGTCAGCAACCGCCGCAGGCGCATCGAGCAGCCCAAAGTGCTGGCGGACACGTGCAAGGAAGTCGACGTCCGCCAAACGCACAAGTCTCGCCCGCTTCGCGCCGGCATAGACGGTGACCCAGTCACCGGGATCGAGCACACCGCGCACCTGACCGTCGACGCTCACAAGAAGCTGCCCCGAGTGCTCGAGCACCCGCACTCCGACGCGTTGGCGACGGGACACGATGAGACTCCGGTCGAACACCATCTGCGGCGCCACTGGAGTGAAGATCAGCGCATCGAGGTCCGGCGCCATAACGGGCCCGCCCGCCGCGAAGCTATAGGCCGTCGAGCCCGTCGAGGTCGAGACGATCAGCGCGTCCGCCGCGTAGTAGGCGAAAAGCCGGCCGTCCACGTAGACGCCGACCGTCGCCTGCCGGTCCCGGGCGAGCTTCTCGAACACGACGTCATTCAAAGCGAGCACATCCAACGGGACTCCCCAACCGACGTGCTCGGCGTCCCCATCGCGGACGGCTGGGGGTGGCAGACTGGGCCCGCGTCCGTAGCGGATGAGCCCCTCCACGCCCGCCGGTATCTCGAGCGGACGCGAGGCTCGCATGGTCAGCATCAGTCGCGCATCGATTCGCGAGCGTCCCTCGTGCACTGCGCTCAGCGCCGCCTCGATCTCGCCCACGTTGACCTCGGTGAGAAAGCCGACGTGCCCCACGTCCACACCGAGCACGACGCAGTCCGAAGGCGCCGCGATCCGAACACCCCGCAGGAACGTGCCGTCGCCTCCGACCGTCACGATGAGATCGGGGTGACCTGCTCGGCTGGCCTCCTCCGCGGCGTCGAGACGGCGGTCTCCGGTTCCCTCCTTCCATACGTCGATGTCGACGCAGGGCACAGCGCACTGCGCTGCCCACTGACGCACACGCTCGGCTGCCGTCACGGCCATGGGCTTCCCACCGTGGACGACGAGCCCAATCCGACGGATCATCTCGTTCTCCTGCGCAGTCTGGTCTCACGCTGCCAGAGTCGCCAGCGTGCTCGCCATGATTGTCTCCTTTCGTCAGCTTGCTGTACTCACGCGGATGCCGTCGCACCAGATGACCATCCTTCGCCAACGCGTCGCTCGAATCGATCGATCGTCCACGACTACTCGAGCGTTCGGTCGTTCCCGGAAAGGCCGGGGAGGAGTATGGCGACCAGTGCCTCGGCATGCGTGTCGATCCACTTGGGATCGCGGGGGTCCCGGCCCGCGAGAAGTCGCACCTCAGCCGCGGTGACATAGGGCTGGGACGCAGCGCCGACGAGCAGGTAGTACAGGACGTCACTGTCGATGGGAGCGACCAGCCCGGCCTCACGAAGCGTCTGCCATGCCAGCCCGATGGCGTCGAAGAACGGCTTGACATGGGTTTCGGTGATCCAAGTCAGCCGATCGCTGGCCGCGGTTCCTTCGTGCACCATGATCTGGTTGAGCTCGGGGTGCTCCGCCGCGAACCGCACGAATCGGCGTATCCCGTCCGCGAAAGCCGCAGCGAGATCGGGCGGGCCGGCGTCCGTCCAGTCGGGCGGCAGGGCGCCGTCGAGTGCCTCCCTCAAAAGGCCGAAGAGGTAGTCCACCGAGGCGGCCCAGAGGGCCTCCTTCGACTCGAAGTGGTAATTGATCTGGGGTTGGTGGGCCTCGACACGCTGTGCGATCGACCGAGTGGACGCGCCGTCGAACCCCTTGGCCCCGAACTCGACCAGCGCCGAGTTCAAGAGGGCCTCCCGGATATCAGTCCTTGCCCTGCGGGTCCGGCCCTTTGGCAGCGGCTCGCCCTTGCGTGCCATTACCTGTGGACTGTAGCGTTGTTATCGTTCGATAACAAGAGGAGGCGGCGTGAGCGCCACGCACGAGACGACGGAGCAGGATCATGATGACGCGTCGATGCGGTTGCTGCCGTTGTCAAAGGATCCGTTTCAGGCACCGACCGACCGGGACATGCTGCCTTCCGAGAGACGGCGCTTCGTCGCGACTCATCGCACCTGCGTGTTCGGTTATCCCCGACACTCCGACGGTCCCGCCATGTCGGTCGTCTACTACGTTCCTGCAGAGAACGGCGACCTGCTCGTCGCGACGATGGGCGATCGGGCCAAAGCCAAGGCCGTAGCGAGAAACGGCAAGGTCAGCCTTTGCATACTCGACGAGACCTGGCCGTTCGCCTATCTGCAGGTCTATTGCGATGCCGTGATCGACCCCGATGGCGAGACGCTCGTCGACGTCATGATGGCGGTGGCGGAGCGCATGTCAGGTGAGCCGCTCGGACCGGAGCTTCGACCGATGGTCAGGGCCATGGGCGAAGAGGAGGGAAGAGTGCTCATCCGTTGCCGGCCCTACTCCACGTTCGTCACGCCACCACGGCACTTGCACAGCAACGACCAAGAGCAGCGACTCACTCACTGGGTCTCGGCTTCCATGGCCTGGGACGCTGACGACACACCCGGCGATGGTTGAGGTTCTGATTCGCCAGTATTGAGAGCCGCTCGTCGCAGGTCGCTGACAACACGGCGAGCCGTTCCACACGCTCGAGCGGCAATCGGCCTCCACGCTGGTCGCTTCAAACGCGCCGGAGGGCACCCATGTGGGTGCCCTCCGGGAATGCAGACCGGCCCTGCGCCGGCAGGTGCGTCAGGTGCTGGCTACGTCGCTCACGAAGTCCGGCCCGATCGAGCCGAGCCCGGTGGCGCTGTCGTAGCCCGGGCCAGCCGTGAGCGTCATCGGTCGTTTCGTGCAGTTGTCGGTCCCATCGCAAAAGACCTCTGAAACGTTCGTTTCAGCGATCTCTCGGAACGACTCAATGACGCCGGACGCTCCCGGGACGTAGTTGAAGGCATGGTCGTACCGAGCCTGGGCTTGATGGCCCCCACGCAGGATGTCGTCAATCGCCCCGGAATTGCTCGACAGCTTGTAGATGACGGGATTGATGAAGCCGACGGCCACGCCCGACACCTGGTCGACGTCGGCGACTACCCCCGCAAGCAAGGGTGACGCGAGGCTCGTTCCGCCGTAGCGAGTGAGCCCGTAGTGGACCTTGCCGTTCGGGTAGGTCATGTGCAGGCCCATCAGCAGACCGGTAGCCGGGTCAGCGTCCATCGAGATGTCCGGCACGCTCCGAGTCGCTACACCGTACACAGGCGCCAAGCGGTCGGCGATGGGCGCCGGCACGACTGGCACCTGGTACCAGGGCTCAGAGTAGTAGTAGCTGGCGTAGCCGCCGCCTCCTCCGTCAAAGGTCGTGGAGAGCCACGTGCCCGCCGTGCAGCCGACGTCGCTGGCGATGTTCTTCGTGCAGAGGAACGAACGCCCGGTTTCCCACGCGAGCTGGCCGGTCTGCTGACCGTTCTGCCCGATCTGCAAGGTGGTGCCGCCCACGCCGGTGACGTACGGGCTCGAGGCCGGAAAGTCGGGAACCGAGAACCCAAAGATGTCGAAGTTGTCGCCGTCGTCCCCGCTGGAGAACAACACGCTCATGCCCGACGAGTCGGCCAGCATGAAGAGGTCGTCGTAGGCGGTGTGGGTGGCTGCGTCATCGAGCAGATCCCCACCAGTGTCGCCCCACGAGTTGGTGACGACATTGGCGAGGCCACCGTCGATCACGTTCTGCTCGGCCGTGAACAACCCGTTGATGCAGTCCTGCGCGCCGACGTAGAGGATGTTGGCCTCCGGCGCCATCGTGTGGACCGACTCCACATCGAGGTCCTGCTCGGTCGACCAGCCGCTGGCGCCGCACTCGTTCTGGTCGTCAAAGGGCAGGGCCAGGTCTTGAGTGAAGTTGGCGTTCGAGAAGGGCTGGCTCGGGTCGTAGGTATTGAAGTACCTCGTGGCGTCGCTGTCGATCGTGGCGGACCCGTAGGCATCGATGATCGCCACGGTCACCCCCGCGCCCGTGTCGCTCGAGCCGAGGCCATAGGCGGACTGCAACTGTCCCGGCTCGTATCCGCACACCTGATCCGGCACGGTCGTCGGATATCCGCGGCCGAAGGGAGGCTTCACCGTCGTCGTCTTGGCGCCGTAGTACGCACCGCACGGATTGCCCCTGATGAAAGCTGCCGGGGCGGGCGGGAACGGGCTCGAACCCGAAGCTGCACTTGACTCAGAACGGCTCGGGGATCCGGCCACGGCGGGAGTTGCGATGTTCTCGTTGACTCCCATAGCCCCGACGACCATGTGGCCGAGCGAGGCCGGGACCGACAATGTCCTCGTCGCATAGCGGACGACATGACCGGCCACCCTGTAGTACTCGAGGCCGGTGGAGAAAGCCTTCTCGATTTGTGCTGCTGTGCCCGAGGCCGAGATCGTGATGCGATCCTTCGAGACCGAGCCGACCTTGAAGCCCTCGCTGCGCAACCAGGAGCTGGCCTTTCCGACCTCGCTGAGACTCGGCGAGAAGCGGGCCTCCCACTCGGCTCTCGTGACGTAATGCCGGTAGCTCGGGCTACCAGGCGAGCTGATTGCCTTGACGAGCGCTTCGGCGGCTGCTGCGTCCCGCAACTGCAGCACAAGCTCGAAGCTCACTCGGCTGCTATTCGCCACAGCCCCGACCGGGTGCTGACGAGCGATGCTGGATACTTCGCTTCCGGAGAGGAGTGCCCGTGTCGGGACAGCCGCGCCGACTGACGAAACCCCCAGGGCGCTGATCGTCGTCAAGCCGAGCAGGGCAGCTGCCCCCACGGTGACAGTAGAAGCCTTCCACTTTCGAGTCCTCATCTGATCCCCCTTCGCTTGACGTCTGAGGCGCTTTCGGGAGACTACCTACAAGGCCTTCTTCGTTGCAATGGGGAGAAGGTGCGGCTGGCGCCGGGAGCCTGTGCGACGCCTTGCCCGACCAGCGATGCCGCCTACTCACCTTTGGCGATGCGCTTCTCGCCATCGGTGAATGCGCCGCGCCGATCGCTTGAGTGGCCCCGGAGGTACACGACGGCGGTTGAAACTCGGTACAACGCCTCACCTCACCCTGACGTCCCGAGGTCCCGGATGGCCTGGTTGCCGGTCCCGCCGGCGACCGGGATCGAGGCCGGCTGGGCCGACATCAGGAGCGCCACGAGCTCGGCCTGGGTGGCGTCGGACGATGTGATCTCCAGGATGCGCCCATTCGTGAATACGACGTAAGCCGCGTTATCGCTGGTCGTGGGGTCGACCCCGACCCATTCGGTGACTGTCGCTCCATTGAGTGCTGCGATCGGGGCGTCGACGGGCTCCGCGTCGGACGGTACGGCGGCGACAAACTCGCCGTACAGCTGCTGGGCGCCGGCTGCCTGGTGGTAGGTCATGGTGTAGCCGTCGAGTGTGAACCTCCTCGTGATGAACTTGCCGGCCTTCGAGCTGGCTGCGGTCGCCGTCGGGCCGGTGCGATGGCCCTGTGTTGCGACGTGCGTAGGGATCGCGGTGGCTGCGACGATGACGGCACCAACGCCGGCCGCGGCGACAAGGAGTCGGGGCGCGGTTGCGAGCGATACGAGCGGTGGAGCGGGTGCCGGCCGGTCGTAGGACAGGTCGGCAGTGGCGGCGCGGAAGGCGTCGCCGAGGCTTCGGGTGAACTGCTCGTCAGTGAACATCCAGAGTTCCTTTCGCGGGTTCTGTGGGGCGGATGAGAGCCGACCGCAAGGCGGCCAAGGCTCGGGAGGTCTGCGACTTCACGGTGCCGGCCGAGCATCGGAGCGCGGCCGCGGTGTCGTCGACGGACAGGTCGTCGAAGTAGCGGAGGACGACGACTGCACGCTGACCGTCGGACAACGTTGCGAGGGCGGCGATGAGCTGGTCCCGATCGATTCGCAGCTCCGGTTCACCGAACGCAGCAGCGAAGTCCACGGTGCCACTCAGCCGCACTTCTGCAGGCCGCCGGCCCAAGTCTCGCCAGCGGTCCTTCGCAAGGTTCACGAGTACGCGCCGGGTATACGCCTCCGGCTGCGCCCTGGCCGCGTGCCACCGGCGAGCCGTTCGCAGCAGGGTCATCTGGACGAGATCCTCGGCATGCTCCCGGTCACCGCAGAGCAGGTACGCCGTGCGCAGCAGCCGCGTCGACGACGCGGCTGCGAAGGCCTCGAACTCGCGCCGGGCTCCGCTACCCAACACGGCCCTGTGCCTCGGTCACGCTCATCTAAACGCCAATTCGGCGATCCGGGTTGTCACTCGGTCGAGCCGTTCCCAAATGGACCACCTTCAGGTCGACGGCGACCGCCGCGGGGAGAAGGCGGGGCACGGTGTCAAGCTACGACCCTTGCCGGCGGTTTCTTGAAGCTCCAGTCGCGTCGATCGCTCGTGCAGACGGTCCGTCATCGATTGCAGGCGACCGCTCTCGATGGAGTGTTCTCCGCTTCATGACTCGGCGGCGATGCTCCCTCGGCCCAGTCACTCCACGAGAGCGGATCCGAGGAACTGCTCAGTGGCCTTCCAGTGACGCTCGGCGGCGGCTGCGTCGTAGCTCGCATTGTCGGGGACGGCGAAGCCGTGGTGGGCTTGATAGGTCTCGATGGTGTGGATCACCCCGGCCTCGCTCAAGGACTCCTCCAGCAGATCCTTCTGCTCGTCGGTGAACGACTGGTCCTCAATCGCTCCCGCCACGTACACAGCAGCCTTGATGTTGCTCGCCTTGTGGTGAGGGCTGTCCGGGTCGTCGGCCTTGGCCAGGTTCCCACCGTGGAAGGAGGCTGCCGCAGCGATGCGCTCGCCAAGGTTCGCAGCTGCGACGAGCGAGAGCCTGCCGCCCATGCAATAGCCGGTGGTGCCGGCACCTCCGGCCCTCGTCTCGGCGAGCGAGTCAAGGTAGTCGACGAGAGCGGCGGCGTCCCGCACCGCCAGGTCGACGGTGTATCCCCTCATCATGCCCATGATCCTCTCCGCGGCCTCCTTGTTGGAGAACGCCGTGCGCATGTCCACCGGCTCGTAGGGGCCGCTGCGGTAGTAGAAGTCGGGCACCAGGACCACATAGCCCAGATCCGATAACCGCTCGCCCATCTGGCGCATCGTGTCGCGCATGCCGCCGGCGTCGGGAAACATGACCACCGCCGGCCATGGCCCCTCCCCAACCGGAACGCTGAGCGCGGCCGGGCAGATCCCGTCTACGGTCTCGATCTCCACGGATCGTTGTGTCACGAGGACTCCCTTCGTCGTACCGATCGGAACCGTAGTTTGGCTCGCCGCCCGCCTCGGGCGGAGTGGCAATCAGCTCAGCGCGGACTCGGGCTCAAGAGGCGCTGACGCCGGTCCGTCCGTGGCGGAGTGCCCTGATGACCTCATCCAGCGTGCTCGGGGCGATTGTCGCCTCTGCGTCACGCGTGAGGGCGCCGTAGATCTCGGAGGCGGCTTGGTGGAAACCGTCCGGAAGATCGGCATCACGAAACGTCCTGGCGATCTCTTCCATCTCCGCCCGCCAACGCCATCCCTTGGTGACCGCCTGCTGTGCAGCTGACAGCGAGCGGTCCTTGAGCTCGGGCATGGAACCCTCCCACTCGGCGAGGAGCGCGCCCGTTTCCCCGAGCGCCTCAGCGAGGGCACGAATATCGAGCAAGAGGGCGGTCGTCCCCTTCGTCCATGCCGCGAAGCACATCTTGAGTGCCGACGCGGCGGTGAGGTCATCGGACAGCACACGGGCATCCACTGCCGTCCCGGAGAAGAGCTCCGAGATCCTCTCGCCGCCAGGCCCCGACAAGTAGAGGCGGGTCCCGCGCGAGCCAGTAGTGGGCGGCCCGCCGATAATTCCGCCGTCCAGGTAAGTACCACCCCCTTGCTCGACCAGCGCCGCCACCTCGCGAGCCGTCGTCGGCGCAATGGCGTTGGCGTCGAGATACACGCCCTGAAACCCTGCTACCTGCCGCGCGACATCACGCGCGGCTTCGGGCGGGCAGATCGACAAGATGAGCTCGCATCCGTCCCGGATGGTTTCGACCGAGCCGACGTCGATGAGCCCGGCAGCGGATGCCCGACGGACCGATGCCGGGCTTCGGCCGGAAGAAGCCCACCACACGGGATGCTCACCGGCTAGAACGCCGCCGACAGCGGCTCCCATCTCGCCAGGGTGAAGCAAACCGATCGGACCGAACTGCTTCATCCCTACCTCCTGGGCAGCGCCGCCAGAGCTCTCGCAAGGCCAGAGTCCGAATTCGGCCCGTCAAAACAGCGTAATGACGAGTCCGCACCTTCGGCTTGATTCCGGGGGATTACACGCCTTATGTCTTGGAGGCTCAGGACGGCGCAGATCGTTCTGTTCGGATCAGGGTCGATGGGAGCGGACGGCGATTCCGGGCAGGTCATCGTAGGCGGACCTGTCGGCGGAGACGACTTCTCGTTGAGTCGCTTTGGCCGTGGCAGCAATGATCAGGTCATGGGCTCCTCGTGGTCGCCCTTGGCGACGCACCGCCACAAGGAGATCGGCGTGGAATGCTGCGACCGTGTCGTCGTAGTCCACGATGGGGATGACGTTGGTGATGTCGTCGACGAACGCCTGACGTCTTGACCGATGGCGGCTGTCGGCCAGATGGACGCCAACGAGCAGCTCGGCGATCGTGATGGCTGCGACGGCCACCTCGTCCTCGTCGGCAACGAGGTCCTCGAGTGACGACCTCGAGCGGTCGGCATCCACGAGAAACGTGGTGTCGAGCAGGAGTCGGCTCAGGGTCGGGTCTCGATCGACAGGAGTTCTCTGGCGGAGGCGACATCTTCGGCGAAACCCGGATCGGGGCCGTGACGTCGCAGTAGCTCCTTCACTTCGGCGCCCCGGCCCGAATGGACAGGATCGAGCTGGGCCACGACCCTGCCCCGGCGCATGATCGTGAAGTGCTCGCCTCGGTGCTCTACCGCATCGAGGATGTCGGAGAAGTTCCTTGCTGCCTCGGTCGCACTCACTTCAGGCACGGAATCAGATTATCAGATACACGAGCTCACAACGTTCGACAGGTGCGGCTCCCGCTCGGCGGCGAGAGCACGCGGGACGGAACGCTCAACGCTCAGGTTGACTTGAACGATTCTGACAGTTACAGTCAGTTTCTAGTAACTATCACTTAGAGGTGACCATCATGATTCAGACTGATTCGCGAAGATGGTGGGCCCTCGGAGGCCTCACGCTCGCCGTCCTTGCCGTCGGCCTCGATGGCACGGTGCTCAGCGTCGCCCTTCCCACGCTCGCTCGGGCATTGCACGCCTCCGAGTCCGACCTGCAGTGGTTCTCCTCCGGCTATCTGCTCGTGCTCGCTGCGGCGATGTTGCCGCTCGGACTGCTCGGTGACCGCTACGGCAGGAAGAAGGTGATGCTCGGATCGCTGGCGCTCTTCGGGGCCGGCTCCGCAGCATGCGCCTACTCTCGGAGTGTCGGCGAGTTCATCGCCGCCCGGGTCGTGCTCGGCATCGCCGGCGCCGGCATCATCGTGATGGCGCTGTCGGCCCTCACGGTGATGTTCAGCGAGGAGGAGCGGCCAAAGGCCGTTGGCATTTGGGCGGCCGCGAACTTTGTCGCGCTGCCTATCGGGCCGATCCTCGGTGGCTGGCTACTCACCAACTACTGGTGGGGCTGGGTCTTCCTGTTGAACGTCCCGGTGGCGATGGTCGGCCTCGCTGCCACCGCCATCCTCGTGCCGGACTCTCGGGCGGCGCATCCGCCGGGGCTCGACCCCACTGGTGTTGTGCTCTCCGTTGCCGGCCTCGTCGGCGTCACCTACGGGTTGATCGAAGCTGGCGAGCATGGCTGGAGCAACCTCGGTGCCTGGCTGCTGATCGCCGGCGGGTTGGTCGTCATCGCCGGCTTCTTTGCTTGGGAACGCTCAGTCAACCGCCGCCCCGGCGGTCAGCCGTTGCTCGACCTTGCGCTGTTTCGCTCCAGGGCCTACCTCTGGGGTGTCGTGCTTGCTGCTGTCGCCATCCTCGCGATGTTCGGCGTTCTCTTCACGCTCCCCCAGTACTTTCAAGGCGTCCTCGGCACAACCGCAATGGGTTCGGGCGTGCGCCTGCTTCCCCTCATCGGCGGCCTGTTGATCGGCGCCCTGCCGGCGAGCACCATCGCCAAGCGGCTCGGAACAAAGCTGACCGTCGCCCTCGGGTTCGCTGCTATCGGGGTCGGGCTCGTGCTCGGCACGACGACGAGTCTGTCGTCAGGGATCGGGTTCGTGGCGATGTGGATGGCGATCTGCGGCTTCGGCCTCGGTGTCGCCATGGCAACGACGTCGGCAACCGCGATCGCCGAGCTGTCGCAGGACCAAGCCGGCGTCGGATCGGCGGTGCTACAAGCGCTCAACAAGGTCGGTGGCCCGCTTGGCTCCGCCGTCCTCGGCAGCGTGCTCGCCTCGGCCTACGTCGCGCGGCTCGACCTCGCTCGCTTGCCGGCCGCTGCCGCGACTGCCGTTCGCCAGAGCGTCTTCGGGGGCGACGCTGTCGCCCACGCACTTCACTCGAGCACGCTCACCCAGTCGGTGCACGCGGCGTTCATCCACGGTATGGACAGAGCCCTCACGGTCTCGGCAGGGATCGCCTTCGCCGGCGTCCTTCTCGCGCTCGTGTTCGTGCCGCGCGTCAAGCTTTCCGACGATATCGACGAGACACCGACTCCGGAGGAGGTCACCACCGGTGCCCGATGAGCGAACAACCGGACTGCGCGAGCGGAAGAAGGCGAGGACGCGTGCCGCGATTCAATCCCACGCGCTTCGGCTGTTCCGGGAGCAGGGGTACGACTCCACGACCGTACAGCAGATCATCCAAGAGGTCGAGGTCTCCGAGAGCACCTTTTTCCGCTACTTCCCGACCAAGGCCGATGTCGTCCTGCTCGACGAGTTCGACCCGGTGATCGTGGCTGCCTTTCGGGAGCAGCCGCCACAGTTGACCGTGATCCAAGCGCTGCGGGCTGCATTCGCGCAGGCGTTCGCGCAGATGAGCGACGAGGACCGCGCCGCACAGCAGGATCGGATGCTGCTGGTCCTTTCCGTGCCTGAGCTCCGTGCAGCGATGCTTGACCAATACGCCCAGGCGATGGGATTGCTCGCCGAGATCATTTCGGAACGGACCGGACGCTCCCCACACGACGTCTCCGTCCGTACGTTCGCCGGAGCCGTTGTCGGTGCGGCGATGGCGGCGATGTTCGCCATCGCCGGCGATCCGTCCTCGGATGTCGGGGAGACACTGGATCGGTCGATGGCATGCCTCGAAGATGGACTTCGCCTCTGATGGTGAAGGAGGTCAGGCGCGCCGGCCAAGAGCGTGGTCAGCTTCAACGACGCGCCTCGAGCAATCATCCACCCGGTGGTGTCGCTTGGACGTCCTGACCCAAACCCCGCCCATCCGATCCTCCCACTCCTTGGTGCGCTCCAGCCCGCCCACCCAGGCGGGTTGGATTGGCAGGAGACCGCCGCGCTACACTGGGTGTGTCTCTCGGCTCGATCACGCACCGAGTAGAAGCTGCTCGGTTGGTCATCCTGCTGGCTGGCAGGGAAAAGACGCGTGAAGATAAAGAGAGAGTGCAATAACGATGGCAACAGGCACCGTGAAGTGGTTCAACGCTGAAAAGGGCTTTGGTTTTATCAACCAAGACAACGGCGAGGCGGACGTGTTCGTTCATTTCTCCGCGATCGCTACAAGTCGCTCGAAGAGAATCAGCACGTGACGTACGAGACAACGCAGGGTCCGAAGGGCCTACAAGCAACTGACGTGCGTCCCGTCTGAGTCACCCGAGAACAATCGTCCAGCCCCGGCACTTCGGTGCCGGGGCTGTTTCGCGGCTGGGATGGCCACGACCACGGTCGACGGGTGGTCTGCCGGGAGGCGCCGGCGCGAACCGCAGCGCTTGAGCAAAGTGACCGCTGGCCGGGAGGGCCTCAGTCTTCGGGACGTCGCTGTCGGCGATCGACCTCACGGAGCATCGCCGCGAGCTTGGGATCGGCCCGGATCTCCCGACCTCGACCGCACAGCGGCAGGCGCCGGCGACCTTGGTGGCCCATTCCAGCGCTTGCTCCCGCGAGGACTGTGATTCCACCGATCGAGTCCGGATACTGGCCGTCGGTGACCGTCCCGTCGGTGGCCACGGTGACGCTCCACTTGTCGTCTCGAGTCCGCCGGCGAGCACGTACACGCCGGCGTTGATGGCCTCCTGAGTGACGGCATGCGCTGCCGCGTCCACGGCGGGCATGTCCTCGTCGGGAACGTGGTCCATCGCGTGGGCACCGAAGATCATCAGACAATTCGTCATCTCTTGACTCCTGGTCCGGCGGCCTCGGGCGGCCGCCCTTCCTCGGTCCGGTCGACACTCTGCCTCGCACGACGTACGGGGTCAACAGTCTGCAGCGCCCGCGATCCGCTCGTTTCCCGATCGAGTCGTGGAGCCGCTTACGCCAGGAACAGCACGCGGGCGGCCGCCTACTGGCCGGAGACAACCCGGCCTACTGGAGCCCAGCCGTCTCGCACCATGACGTCGCCGAACTCAGGCGAGATCACCTCGCAGGGGGACTGCTCGAAGCCACGGCCGTCGGCGACCCACTAGCAGGTGGCGTTACGGGTCGCAGCCCCCCAGAGCCAGGCGCTCTCGCCGCCGACCCGCCAGCCTGTCTCGTCGGGCACGATCATGGCCGAGTC
>JBEKYM010000048.1:0-44732 GCA_049510975.1 Acidimicrobiales bacterium | reverse complement strand
CCCGCTTCGGCGGCTATCGGCCGACCCACGGCTCAGCACCTACTCGGCGGCGGACGACGGCGAACCCGCTCAACCGCCACGCCTACATGATGGCCTTGGCGCGCCACTCGATCGGCTCCACTGGCGACCGGAGCTAGCACGCGGCCGGAGTGGAACACGGCCCGAACCGCGTCACCCTGGTACCTGCGAGGCGACCAGGGTGACGCTCGATGGCTCGGCCGGCCTAGTTGACGGTCTCTCTGATCGACGTCGAACCCGCCTTGTAGTTGGAGTCGCCGGAGTACTGGGCGGTGACGTGGAAACGCCCAGCCGCTTCGTCGATCGAGCAGGAGCCGCTACCCCCGGACAGTGTCGGGATCGTGCAACTCCCACTGCGACCGTCCGAGACCGTCACGCTCCCGGTCGCTGTGAACCCGGCAATCGGCACGACCGACACCTGGTAACTCACCTCTCCGGGTGCAGGCGCCGGGTTCGCCGACGGAGTGATGACGAGCGTGGGCTTCCCCTTGGCTACCTTCCCTCGCAGCGAGCCACCCGCTCCGTTGTAGTTGGTGTCGCCCGAGTACGAAGCCTGTGCCGTGAACTTGCCGGCCGGCAACGTGATCGAGCACTGTCCGAGCCCCGCCGTGAGTGAAGCGATCTCACAGGAGCTCGTGCCGACGGAGACGGAGGCGCTCCCAGTCGGGGCCGTGTTGCTGAACCCGCTGACGGACACGTCGAAGGTGACCGAGCCCAGCGTCGGGGCGGCTGAGGTAACCACCGTCACGCCAGGAGTTCCCTGGCTGATCTGGAAGGTCCGGCTGACCGAAACGGCAGCGTTGTAGTCGTCGTTGCCGGCCTGAGCCGCTGTCACGGTGCAACTTCCCGCCCCGATGAGCGTGAGCGTGGAGCCGGAGACGGTGCAGGCGTCGGTCGCTCCCACCGAATAGCTGATGGAAAGGCCCGAACTGGCCGTCGCCCCCAACTGGAAGCTGGGGTTGCCGAACTTCTTGTTCGGCAGCGGGGCGAAGGTGATCGTCTGGTTCAACGGTTCGACGGAGAACGACTGCTCCACGTCGGCGGCCGGGTTGTAGTCAGAGTCACCCGATTGGGTGGCGATCACGTTGCAGGTCCCGCCGCTCACGATCGTCAGCGTGTCGCCCGACACCGAGCAGGCCCCGTTCGCTTCATAGACGATGGCAAGGCCCGAAGAAGCCGTAGCACCGAGCGTGATCGGCTCCGTTCCGTAGTCGACGTTCGGGAGCGGATTGAACGTGATCGTCTGGTTCGCCAGGGCGATCTCGAACTCCTGGGTGACGTTCGCCGCCGACAGATAGTCCTCATCGCCGCCCTGGGAGGCGGTGATGCTGCACTCACCGGCTCCGGTGATCGACACCTCCGCCGGGGACGTGTCCGAGGAGAGCGAGCACGGCCCGGAGGAGGACAGTGACACTGTCAGGCCGGACGTGGCGGTCGGGTCGATCTCGAAGGAGGCGTTCCCGTAGGTCTGCGGCGAGATCGAGCCGAAATCGATCATCTGACCGGCCTGGTTGATCGAGAACGACTGGGTGACGTTCTGCGCCGCCACGAAGTCGTTGTCGCCACCCTGGCTGGCGGTGATCGAACAGCTGCCGGCGTCGGTGATCGTCACGTCAGCCGGGGCCGTGCTCGAGTCGAGCGAGCAGTTCCCGCTCGCCTGAACCGACACCGTCAGCCCCGAGCTTGCCGTCGGGTCGATCTCGAAGGACCCGTTTCCGTAGGTCTCGGTTGGGATCGACGGGAACGTGATGCTGTTGCTGGCCTGGGTCACCTGGTAGGAGCTGGCGCCGTAGTTGTAGATCACGTTGTAGCCGGGTGCCGCCAGGCCAGAACAGCTGCTGATCGGATACGCGCCGACGTCCGAGGTGTCCGATGCCGTCGTCGAGCAGCTGAGGCCACCCGTGACGTCGGACGCCTCAGCCGACGGGCTGTAGGAGATCACCGACGAGCTCGGCGAAAGGGCCGTCAGCTGCGGGGTCGTCCCGTAGGTCCCGGACGCGGTGACCGTGACCGACAGGAGCGGCGTCATCATGATGTTCCCGCTGCTGCCCGTCGCCATGAAACAGGCCGACTGTGAACAGGCGGCGCCGTCAATGGCAGTGATTGACGTCGGGCCGGCGTTGAGGGCCGTGGTCGGGCCGCTGATCGGGTTTCCTTCCTGGTACCAGGTGGTGCCGCCGTTGTTGGTGGCCATCGTCGTACCGATGGCGCCGCCGGCGACACAGTCGAGTGCGTCCACGCAGGCGACCGAGCTCAGCGCTTGCGGCGCGTTGGAGGTCTGTGTCGCCCAAGTGGCGCCGTCGTTGGTCGAGGCGATGATCACAGCCGTCGTGTTGCCCGCCGGGATGGCGCCGACCGCCCAGCAGGCGCTCGAGACGCAGGTGACGCCGTCGAGGGCGGCGGTCGTCCCGGAGGTGCTCGGGGTCCAGCTGCCCCCGCCGTTGGCGGAGGTCAAGACGGTGCCCGAGCCGGCCGTAGCGGTGCCCACCACGACGCATCCGTGGCTGTCACACGACACGCCCTCGAGCGTGATGGTGACCCCGGACGTCTGAGCGGCCCAGGTCTGACCGCCGTTGCTGGAGCCGAGGATCGTGCCACTGGCGCCGACGGCGACGCAGTCGCTGCCGGAGCACGAAACGCCGTCGAGGGTGCTCGTCGTGCCCGACGTCTGCGCGAGCCAGGTCTGGCCGGCGTTGCTGGTGCCGAGGATCGTGCCGGCACCCCCCACCGCCTCACAGGTGCTGGCACTCGTGCAGCTGATGGCATCCATCGTCTGGGTCGTGCCGCCGCCCGCCTGCTGGGCGACGGTGCCGCTCACGTTGGTCGAGTCGAAGCCAAGGGTGACGCCTTGCTTGCCGACGGCGTAGCAGACGTTGGCGTTCACACAGGTGACGCCGGCGAGGAAGGCGCTGCTGCCGAGGGTCGTCGTCGTGGACGTCCACGTCGAACCGCTCAGGACGTCGATCGTGCCGCCTTCACCCGTGGCCACACAGCTCGTCGTGGACACACAGGTGATGCCAGTGAGCGGTTCGGTCGTGCCGGAGGTCATCGGCGACCAACTCGTGAGGTTCGTCGTGGTCACGATGGTGCCGGCGTAGCCGACGGCGTAACAGGTGGTGATGCCCGGACACGCCACGGCCATGAGGTAATTGCCGGTCCCGGCGTCGGAGTTCTGCAGCGTCCAGTTGACGCCGTCCGTCGTAGTCACGATGGGCGGCTCGGTCTCGCCGGTGATCGCCGTGGGAGGAAACCCGCCGACCGCTACGCACGTGGTCGATGACGTGCAGGCGACCCCGAAGAGCCCCGCATACGGGTTCGGTCCCCCGGAACCCGGGACGTTGACGCCCGGCGTCGTCACCGGCGTGCTCGACAACGTCCAGGAGGCGCCGCCGTTGGACGTCGACATGACGTGCCCGTAGTTGTCCACGGCGAAGCAGACAGACGGGCTGGGGCAGCTCAGCCCATAGATCGGGTTGCCGTCCACGCTCGGCGTGTAACTCCAGGTGACGCCGCCGTCGGACGACTCGAGGACGGTTCCCCGGTCGCCGGCCGCGTAGCAGACGCTGCTCGACGGGCAAGTCACCTGCGTGAGCGCCTGGTCGAACTCGGTGACGTCCGCCGACCAGGTGAGGCCGCCGTTCGTCGTCCGCTTGATCACCCCTCCGTCACCCACCTCGATACAAGTCGTCGTGCTCGTGCACGTGACCCCGAGCATGTCGGAGTTCGACGGCACCCAGTCCGTGCCGCCGTCGGTCGTGGTGTAGAAGGTGTTCGTCGCCCCCCAGGCTCTGCTCGGGAGGTACGTGCCCGGCCAGGGGCTGCTCGCCGCCGTGCCGACGGCGTAGCCGACCGAGGAGGTCGGGAACGAGATGCCGTGCTCGGTGGAGTTGCCTGGAGTCTTGGCGCAGGTCCACTGGTAGTTCTGCGAGAGGGAGGCGGGCACCGACAGGCCGGTGGCGCCGAGTTGCATGGCATAACCGGTGCTGTAGTCGAGCCAGTCGATGGCCCCCCAGCCGGTGGCTTCGTCCCAGCCGGGCTGAGCGGCCGCACCGTCGGGACCGCTCGTCGGGTCGGCGTCGTTGCCGCACAGCACGTCACGGAAGTAGCTCGTGTAGTCCCCGCTGTTGCCGAGCATGTACATGACGGGACCTTCGAAACCGATCGCCGGCGTGCCGCTCGAGTACGTCTGGTCGGCGACGAAGTTCTCGGTGTCGGCCTCCATGCCGTTCATGACCGGCCCGGCGACGCTCGTGCCACCGACCGATCCGGTGCGGTAGGAGCTCGAGCCGGTGCTGTAGACCTCGTAGACGGCCGAGTTGGTGTCGGCGACGGCGGAGATGTCCGGCACAGCGCGTCCCGGGCACGTCGCGTTCGCGGCCACTCCGGACCCGTCCTGCCAGGCCGGGCGCGGCTCGACGTTCGAGCACCAGCTGCCACCGGTTGCCCAGGCATCTTCGGTGCTGAGCGTGGCCGGGTTCGGCGAGGACGACGTCAGCGACTGCGTGGAGAACAGCGTCGTGCCGCCGACCGCAACCACGTACGGGCTGTCGGCCGGGAAGCCCGACTCGTAGGTGCCGGAGTCGCCGGTCGAGAAGTAGAACGTCGTGCCGGCGGCTGCTGCGATCGCAAAGGAGTTCTGCGAAGCCAGCACAAACGGGTCCTGTGCGCCCCATTCGGCGTCACCGCCGTAGCCCCAGCTGTCTGAGACCGAGTGCAGCGTCGGGTCGTTGGCGGCGTCCTCCATGGCGTCTTCGAGACCGACGTCGGATCCGTTGCAGTTGCCGCCGTTGGTGAGCCCAGGGGACGGGGTCGTCGAGCAGTCGCCGAGGTAGTACTTCTCGGCGACGCCGGGGGCCATGCCGTGAGCGGTCTCGACGTCGAGACCGGTCTCGTCGTTGCCGCCGTAGTTGTTGTTGGTGTTGCCGTTCTCGAGGATGTTGAGGAGGTGGTTGGGCTGCTCCTGGACGGTCGTGCACGAGCTCGGTGAGGTGGGGCTGCCCGTTGCCGTACACGGAGTGTCGACGGTGAGCGCCGGGGTGCCCGTTACGGTGGCGAACTCCGTGGTGGCCGCTTGGACCTCACCGGCGCCCCAGAGCGTGAAACCGATGGTCTCGCCGGTGCCGTACCCGTAGGTGCTCTGGACGTCGTACATCGAGCGGAGGTCGGAAGGGTAGTACCCGCCCGAGCGAGTGGCCGTGATCCCCCCCGGGCCGCCGGCATCCGGGCCGGCCGGCTTGGCAGAAGACTTGTGCGACGGCTTGGCGGCCGCTGCGAGCTGGGTGTCGGTGAGGAACTGGTCGACGTTGCTCAGGCCCGAGATGCTCTGCAGACCGAGGCGGGCGGGAACGACGGGTGCGCTCGTGTTGGCGTAGAAGTCCTGCGCCGCCACCTTCACGCCGTCGTCGAGGTAGGCGTGGCTGTGGTACACGTCGAGCTTCAGGTCGAGCGACTTCTCGACGACGCCCGCCGGGGCCTTGGCCGTCATCTCGAGCCGGTCGGCTCCGACGTGGGTCACCGTGTAACCCTCGGAGACGAGCCAGCTCCGTAGGGCGTCGTACTGGGCCACCGGGGGCGAGAACCGTGCGTAGATTTGGCTGCGGCTGAGCTCGCGGTGTGTCTTGGCCTCCTCCACGATGAGTGCGTTGAGTGCCGTCTCGTTACGCAACGGCAGACCGAAGTTGAGCGTGATCGAGCCGGTGGACACCACGGGCCCGAGCGACTCGACTCCACCCATCGGGGTCCGCCCGGCGTCGATCACAGCGAGGGGCACCTGGCCGTTCAGCCTCACGCTGCCGGAGAGGTTGGCCGTCGCCCATGCCGGCGGTTCCTGTGTGGCCGTAGCGGATGCGAAGGGAGCCAAGGCCACCAGGCCGAGACCTCCGGTCATCGCTGCCACCGCAACGGCTCCGATGCGCTGCACCAGACCTCGCCGCGCGGTTTCACGGATCCTCGACGTGGCCTGGCGCATGATGCTGCCCCCTCTTCTTCTGTGGAGCTCGCGGGACCGCGTCGATGCAGTCCGGCTGCCAACAGATGTGTTGCGGATGCTAGCCAGGTGAGTGGATCCCGACAAGGGACATGACATGAGGACGGACGCGAATTCAGGCCGCGGTGGAAGACTCGCGGTCATGACGCTGCCGAAGACGAATCGGCCGACGACGGCAAGTGACACTGGCTCAGTCACGAAGGACCCGACTCGAGCTCAGCACCTGCCGCTCGTCTTTCCTTCCGGGGAGGGTGGCGGGGAGCGAACTGGCATCGTTCTCACCCCCGACGATCCTCACGTTCCCCGCCTTGCCTGGCTCGGAAGCCTCCGGCGGCTCGGAGCCACGGACCCTCGTCTCGGCGCCGCCGTCGCCGCCGCCGGCCCCCCAGGCCTGCCGTTGCTCAACGAGCACTCCGGCAACCGGTTCACGGCGCCGGCGCTGCGTGGTCACCGACTGGTCGCACGGCCCGAGGGAGCGGGCCCGATCGCCGGCAGCGACTGGTCGACGGACTTCTCACTGACTGGCCTCAACCATCATGGCGAGAAGCTGACCATCGAAACCGCCGACGACGAGGCAGGACTCGAGCTTCGTACCGAGTACGAGAGCCTTCCGGGCGGAGCGATCCGAGCGCGCCATCGCCTCACGAACACCGCTCCGGACCCGTACCTGCTGGAGGGACTGGAGGTCGTGTTCCCGGTGGCCGACCACCTCACCGAGGTGCTCGACTTCACGGGTCGCCAGGAGGCGGAGCGCACCCCGCAGCGCCATCAGCTCGGCGACGGACGGTGGTCCCGCGAGAACCGCAGAGGAAAGACCGGCGCCGACGCCGCAACGTTGCTCGTCGCCGGAACGCCGGCCTTCAGCTTCACCCACGGCGAGATGCTCGCCCTGCACGTGGCCTGGAGCGGCAACTCGGTGATGAGGATCGAGCGGGACGCGTCCAGTCGGACCTTCTTCGGCGGCGGCGAGCTGTTGCTGCCGGGCGAGATCGTGCTCGAGAGCGACGAGTCTTATACGACACCGTGGGTCTATGTCGTGGCATCCGGTGACGGGCTCGATTCGGTGGCGGCTGCCTTTCACCGATGGCTCCGGTCGCTGCCCGCCCATCCCGCCGTAGCGCCGGTGACACTCAACGTCTGGGAGGCCGTCTACTTCGACCACGACGTCGCTCGATTGCATCAACTCGCTCACCTCGCTGGGCGGGTGGGCGTGGAGCGCTTTGTGTTGGATGACGGTTGGTTTCACCGCCGCCGGCACGACAGGGCGGGACTTGGTGATTGGTGGGTGGACACGACGGTGTGGCCACAAGGGCTCGGCCCGTTCATCGATCTCGTCCACTCCCTCGGGATGCAGTTCGGACTCTGGTTCGAACCGGAGATGGTCAACCCGGACTCTGAGCTCTACGCGGAACATCCGGATTGGATTCTGGCAGCCGGGAATCGCATCCCGGTTCTCCGCCGCAATCAGCTGGTGCTCGATCTCACGAGGCGGGAGGTCTGGTCGTACCTCCTCGGCAAAGTGGACTCGGTGCTGAGCGAGTACGACATCGACTACGTGAAGTGGGACCACAACCGAGACCTGCTCGAGGCAGGCAGCTGGCGCCGAAGGGGCGGGGCGGCGGTTCACGACCAGACCGTGGCGTTCTACGCGCTGCTCGACGAACTCCGAGGGCGACATCCCGCCATAGCTTGGGAGTCCTGTGCCTCCGGCGGCGGTCGGATCGACCTCGAAGTCCTGGAGCGTGTGCAACGCGTCTGGACCTCGGACATGACCGACGCCTTGGCCCGTCAGTCGATCCAACGCTGGACGACGCAACTGGTCGCCCCGGAGTACCTCGGAGCCCACGTGTCCGCTCCGATATCGGCTCAGACCGGACGCACGATGTCACTCGACTTCCGGGCAGCTACGGCGTTCTTCGGCGCATTCGGCATCGAATGGGATTTGACCACGGCCTCCGAAGAGGACCTCGAACGACTGACGGAATGGGTCGTGCTCCACAAGCAGTTCCGGAACCTGCTCCACACCGGTCGCGTCGTGCGGCCGGATTCGAGCGACACCGCCGTTCTGATGCACGGTGTTGTGGCGGTCGACGGCCAGGAGGCACTCCTGGCCCACGTGCAGCTCGACGAATCGACACATTCTCGCGGCGTCACCTTGCGCATTCCCGGCCTCGACGTGACGCGGCGGTTCGATTTGAGCTGGCTGCTCACACCAGCGGCACGCGCCGACACCGACCCAGAGGCGACCAGATGGACGCGCGAGCAACGCGGACCGTCCGGTGGCGCCCCGATTCCTGGCGCAATATTGGCAGCGGTCGGCCTCTTCATGCCGCGGCGCCGGGCCCAGACCGTGACGCTCGTCCATGCTCGGGCCACGGCCAGCTGAGCGTCGAGCGCCAGCAGGGCGGGCTGCCCGGCCACGTCCAGCCCGTGCTTTTCTCTCAACCCCACATCGCCGGCTGCCGATTGACACTTGGCACAAAGGCGACAGGGGATCTGCCTTTGGGCTTACCCGGCCAACACCGTCGAGTCGTGTGAAGGATCGCAGATGGACCAGCGACAATCTGGGACACCCACCGAGCCGAGCGAGCTCGACGACTTCTTCTGCGACGGTCCCCTCATCTGGAGCTCCGAAGTCGAAACGGAGTCGGAGTGCTCGAGAGCAGCTCGTTCGACCGCCGCATCGCTGGCACACCTGCCTCCACCGCCGCCGGCCTACCTGCTCGAGGCGCTTGCCCCCTCGGCGTCTCCGAGCCAGGCACCACCGCCGCCACCGGCTTTCCTGTACGAAGGCCTTGCCTCGCCCGGTTCGCGAAACGACCCGCCGTCGCCGCCGTATGGCTTCGACTCATTCGATCGGCGTTGGGAGCCCGCTCCTCCGCCGAATTGGGCGACCGGATCCGGAGCGCCGTACGAACCACCCCGACCGTTCGGACCGTACGCGTCGACGCCGTCGGTCCCGCCTGTCCAGCCCAAGCAACAGTCCTCCCGAGGAGGACGCCGCGCCCTCGTGGTCGGGCTGGCAGCAGCGGTGATCGTCGAAGCAGCGACGATCGGCGTGCTGGCGGGCGTTCTCGCCAAGCGACCGTCGCCGGCGCCGGTCAGCGCGATCACGACGTCGTCACCTGGCGGGCGAGGGATCACCGCGACCAGCACGATCTTGCCGAAGTCCGGCCAGATCGTGTTCTCGAGCACGTTCAGAGCGACTGACGATTGGCGGACCGGCCAGGTGCAAGCCCATGCAACGGCCCATCTGCGAGCCGCCGGCTATGTCGTCACCGGCTGGGGCGACTATGACCACGCCTTGACGCCGCCGATGGCCGAACCCCACCCGTCCATCTCGGTCACCGTGACGAGCAACCTGCCGCCGTCGTCGGATGCAGCTGGACCCCAATGCGTCTCCGGCTCCCAGCCCGACATCTACGAGTTCGATGTGGGGGCGAATGGGGACTGGTTCGCAACCGCCCGTCTCAACAGCGTCAGCCTGAGCGGCCCGCCCGAGATCCTGCAGTCCGGCTCGGTTGGCCTGCTGCACGCTCCCCTCGTGGTCGAGCTCGTGTGCGCCTCGATAGCCCAAACAAAGGGCGTGACCGAGACTCGGCTCGTCGGATTCATCGACGGCCACCAGGTCATGGACACGAGCAGCTCGAGCGCAGGGGTGGCGAGTTCCGGATGGCAGCCGGGCCTTCAGTTCTCCACCTACGACAAGCGGGGCAGCATCACGTTCACGCGATACGTCGTGAGGAGCCTCGGCGGCTGAAGCCGAATCATCGGTTCCTCGGCGTCCACTCCACGGAACCGCGCCCACTTCGTCATTCGAAGCGAACGGTCAGACCAGCCCAGGCTGGAGGCTAGAACCGACGCCATGCGAGACGACACTGCGCCGCAAGGCAGGCGGAAGGTGGACACGTGAGCGACTCCCAGGTGATGTTGGCAGGTCGTCCTGTGGGGCGGATGGGTTTCGGGGCGATGCAACTTCCCGGCCGAGGAGTGTTCGGCCCTCCGGCAGACCGCGACGAAGCCATCGCGGTGCTTCGTAGGGCCGTCGATGCCGGCGTCAACCACATCGACACCGCCCAGTTCTACGGGCCGGACGTCGCCAATGACCTGATTCGCGAGGCGCTCGCGCCCTACCCGGAAGGACTCGTGCTCGTCTCCAAGGTCGGGGCGGCCCGAGATGGAGAGGGACACTGGCTCCCGGCGCAGCGCCCGCACGAGCTACGCGCCGGCGTTGCGGCCAACCTTGCCTCCCTCGGGCTGGAGCAGGTCCCGGTCGTCAATCTGCGACGTCACCCCGAGAGCGACGTCGCCTTGGCCGAACAGCTCGAGGCGATGGAGGCACTGCGAAGCGAAGGCCTCATCGGTGGGGTCGGTCTCAGCAACGTGACCCTCGAGGAGTACCTCGAGGCGCGCTCCCGTACCGAGATCGCCTGCGTCCAGAACGCCTACAACCTGGTCAGCCGGGACGAGCAGACACTCTTCGAGACCTGTGCGTCCGACGGCGTGCCCTTCGTGCCGTTCTTCCCGCTGGGCTCGGCGTTCGACCCTGGCAAGTCGGTTCTGCAAGCTCCGGCCGTGCAGGACTCTGCCCGGCGCCTCGGGGCAACGCCGGCGCAGATCGCCCTGGCCTGGCTGTTGGCACAAGCGCCCACCGTCCTGCTCATCCCCGGCACGTCCTCGCTCGCCCACCTCGAGGAGAACTTGGCGGCCGTCGATCTCGTCCTCGACGAGGAAGCCCTTGCCGCCCTCGCTCAGGCCGGCGGCTGAGCACCGAGGCACGGCAGGCGCCGCCGCTGCGCATCGCGACTGCAGCCGGCACCGCGGCGGCGACTCATGAGAAATCGCCGCGAACTTTGAACAAACTCTCAAGTCGACACCTCGCCTGACCGACACGTACCCCCACGCACTGGATTGGTCGCGTCCGGCCTAGACCCGACGAGCGCCATCAGCCTCCTGCCGAAGGCATTTGCATGGGGTTGCCGCGAGTCTCCTTCATGAGCTTCGAATAGCTCCGCGACAGAATCGACCTGGTCCCGACAAGGGACCTACTCGACTGTGCCGCCACTCGTGGACCTCGCAGCAGCAGCTCAGCAGTACACGGGATTCAGTTGGCTTCGTGATCACACAGGGATCACAGATCGGCAAGGTGGCGAAGTGAAGACACAAACAGACCGTGGGTTGCTCGCGCGCTTCGGACGGGCGATGGCAGTCGTCCCGCTGGCCATCGGCATCCTCTTCGGCGTCCTCGCCGGCGTCGTCGCGCACCCGGCGACGTCCTCGGCGAGCTCCGCTCCGCAAGCGCTCATCCTCGACACGACGGTCACGACAGACTCGGTCGCCGTGCCGGACCCGACGGATCCGACGTGTCCGAACGTCAGCGTCGAGGAGTGCGACCTCGAAGACTCGGGCTGGGGCGTGACCGTCGTCGACGGATCCACATGGGATTCCATGACGGCAGCAGAGTTCTCCAGCTACCAGCTCATCGTGCTGGGCGATCCGACCTGCGGCAGCTCAGTCGGTCCTTCCGGCGGTACGCCGGCGGAGCTGGCGGCCGCCGTCTCGAACGAGTCGACCTGGGCCCCCATCGTCGACGGCAGCGTCATCATCATCGGGACTGACCCGATCTTCCACTACGAGGACGGCTCCGGCCACCTCGGAGCCGGCGTGCTCGTCAGCCACGGGCTCGCCTACGCCGGCGCCCAGACGGGCGAGACGGGCCTGTATCTCGACCTGAGCTGCTACTACAACAACGGAAGCAGCTCCCCGATGGACTCTCCGATCCTCGACGGCCTCGAGGCCGGCTTCACGGTCTTCTCCGCCAACGGCTGCACCGACTCGATTCACGTCGTCGCCTCCGCCCAGCAGCTCCTCGGCCTGACCGACGACGACCTCTCCAACTGGAGCTGCTCGGTGCACGAATACCTGGGAACCTGGCCTTCCGACTTCGTGCCCTTTGCCCTCGACACTTCGGTGCCGGGCACGGTGAGCAACCCACTGGGCGACTGCCCGAACCCGGCCTTTGTTCCGTCTGACGGCACGAGTGCGGGATGCCCCTACATCGTCGCCCGCGGCGGCGGCATCTCCGAGGGCGGCGTCAGCCTGGCCGGCCCGTCCGGCAGTGCCACCATCGGCAGCCTCCAGACGCTCACGGCGTCGGTTGAGCTCAACGGCTCCGGAGTCGGCGGTGCGTCCGTCGTCTTCACATGCGTGAGCGGCCCGAACGTCGGCTCGACAACGACACTCACGACCGCTGACGACGGAACCGTTCCCTACTCCTACACGAGCACCTCCGCCGGTACCGACAGCTGGACCGCCTCCTACACACCGAGCGACAGCGCCACCGAGACCTCCTCGCCCGCATCGGTCGTCTGGACCCTCGTGGGATCGACGACGGTCGGAACCGTGAACGACGCCGCCACCAGTGCTGCCTGGAGCGGGTCCGAGGTCACCGAGTCGTCGGCCTACGACACCTCCGCGGTCACCCTTGCAGGCGGCGGCACGCCGACCGGGACGGTCGCCTACAGCCTCTTCGACAACGGAACGTGTGCCGGCGACCCAGCTGACACTCAGACCGTCGATCTCTCCGACGGCATCGTGCCGAACTCTGCCGACACGGCTGCGCTCGTACCCGGCGCCTACAGCTACGACGCCGCCTACTCCGGCGACGGCAACGACAGCCCCTCCGACAGTGGATGTCAACCGTTCAGCGTCCTGCCGGCGGCTACCTCGACCGGGACGGCCGTGAGCGACAACACGACGCAGTCCACCTGGAGCGGGACCGAGGTCACGGGAGCATCTGCCTATGCCACGGCCGACGTGACCGCACCGGCCGGGCCGACCGCGAGCGGGATGGTGGGCTACAGCTTCTTCGAGAACGCCACCTGCTCGGGCTCCGAGACCACCGGCGACAGCGTCATGCTCCTCGGCAACGGGAGCGTCCCGGCCTCGACGGCTACGGCTGCGTTGGCGGCCGGGTCCTACAGTTTCGACGCCACTTACTTCGGCGACAGCAACTACCTCGGCTCCACGAGTGCCTGCGAGCCGTTCGTGGTGTCTCCCGCCTCGAGCGCGACGGCCAACGTCGTGGACGACGCCGGCCAGAGCGCCCCGTGGTCCGGCTTGGAGGTCACCGGCGCAGCTGCCGATGACACCTCGAGCGTCACAGGGGTTCCGGGTTTCACGCCGAGTGGCTCGGTCGTTTACAGCTTCTTCGAGAACGACATCTGCTTGGGCGTTGCCACCTCGACCTCGACGGTGACGTTGAACCTGAACGGGAGTGTTCCGGCTTCCGCCGAGACCGGACCGCTCGGAGCCGGTTTCTACAGCTTCGTGGCCCACTACTCCGGTGACGCCAACAACCGGTCGTCGGTGAGCGCATGTGCGCCCTTCAGTGTCGGTGTTGCCCCGAGCGTGACGGTCTCCAGTGTGATCGACGCGGTGACGAGCGGCCCGTGGAGCGGATCGGAGATCACCGGGGCAACCGCCTACGACACCTCGACGGTGTCGGGCCTCGAGGGCTTCACTCCGACAGGTTCGGTCGACTACAGCCTGTTCGGAAACGACACCTGCTCCGGCGATCCCGTTTTGACCGACACGGTGACGATGAGCGCCGGCGCCGTCCCGGCCTCGAGCACGAGTGCCCCGCTCGCAGCAGGGTCCTACAGCTACGAGAGCGCCTACTCCGGCGACGCCGACTACAGCGGCTCCACCAATGGGTGCGCGAGCTTCGACGTCGGCCCTGCCACACCGACTACCGGTGCCACCGTCTATGACGCCGGCACCAACAGCCCCTGGAGCGGAACCGAAGAGACCGGGGCGTCGGCCTACGACACCTCGGCGGTCACAGGCCTCGAAGGCTTCACCCCGACGGGCACGCTCGCGTACAGCTTCTTCGCCAACACCGTCTGCTCCGGAGAGCCTTACGGCGAGGACGTCGTCACGCTGGCTGCCGGCGTGGTCCCCCGCTCGCCGGCCACCGCACCACTCGCGGCCGGCTCCTACAGCTACAAGGCTGCCTACTCCGGTGACGGCAACTACCTCCCGGCCGCAAGCGGTTGCCTGACCTTCACGGTCGCCGCAGGACCGGAAGTCACGACGGCGGCGATCAACGACGGCACCACGGATCAACCGTGGAGCGGAACCGAAGTCACCGGCGCTACGGCCTACGGCTCCTCGACAGTGACCGGTGCCCCCGGTGTGCTCCCGACCGGAACGGTCACCTATGACCTCTTCGAGAACGCAACGTGTGCCGGCAATGCCGCCATCACGTCGGTCGAGACGCTCACGGGCAACGGAAGCGTTCCCACTTCCAGCTCCTCGCCCGCCCTCGCAGCCGGCTCGTACAGCTTCACGGCCACCTACTCGGGCGACGCCAGCTACGTGGCCTCGGCGAGCGACTGTGGGACGTTCTCGGTCGGCAAAGCCCCGGCCGCCACGACGACGGTCGTGAACGACTCCACGACTCACCAGCCTTGGACCGGGGTCGAGATGGAGGGGGCCTCGGCCTTTGACACCTCGCTCGTGGGCGGGCTGGCCGGCTTCACGCCGTCGGGAACGATCACCTACAACTTCTTCAAGAACTCCACGTGCACCGGAACCGCCTCGAGCACGCAGAGCGTCGGGCTCGTCTCCGGCCTGGCGTCGGCATCTCATTCGACCGGCGCCCTCCCGGCCGGGAGCTACGCCTTCCGCGCCGCCTACGGCGGTGACAGCAACTACGTGGCGTCGGCCGGCGCGTGCGAGGCCTTCGCGGTACGCAACCTCGGCTACCGCTTGGTGGGCGCCGACGGCGGCGTCTTCGACTTCGGTACCCGCTTCTACGGTTCAGGTCCGAGCACCGGCCTGCACCTCGACAACGTCGTCGGCATGGCGACGACGTCGGCCGGCTACTGGCTGGTGGAGTCGAACGGAGGAGTCGTCCCCTTCGGCAACGCCCGCTCGCACGGCTCGCTGCTCTCACAAGGCAAGACGGTCACCGACATCGTCGGCATGGCCGCCACCGCCGATGGCGGTGGTTACTGGCTCGTCGGGGCCGACGGAACCGTCTACCCGTTCGGTGACGCCGTCTCCCGCGGGTCGCTGTCGAGCCGAGGCGTTCACGTCAAGAACATCGTCGCCATCAGCAGCCCGGATTCAGGCGGGTACTGGCTCATCGGTTCCGACGGCAGCGTGTGGCGTTTCGGCGACGCACAGGGCCACGGGTACTGCCCAGCGGCAAACTCCGGGTGCCAGGGCGTCACGAACATCGTCGCCTTCGCCAATGTCGGCCAGAGCGGTTACTTCCTCGTGTCGAGAAACGGCCGCGTCTTCGGCTTCGGAACCGCCCACTTCCACGGCTCCTGCGTGCAGCCGGGTTCGGCCTGCGTGGGCACGAACTCGGTCGTCGGCATCGCCAGCCCGGACGCCGGCGGGTACTGGGTCGTCCAGTCCGACGGCAAGGTCGTCGGGTTCGGCGACGCCACGTTCCTCGGCGACGAGACGGCGACGAAACTCTCACGGCCCATCGTCGGCATCAACTGACACGCCATGAACGGGACGAGCGGACTTCTCACTCGGCGCTCCCATCGGGCTGCGCCCCTCAGTCAGGCGGAGGAGGTTCCGGCGAGCGGCGGCGAAACTACGACGCCGCTCGACCGGAACCGGCGCCATCTCCAGCTGGCTCTCGGCGTCATCTGGCTCATCGACGCCGGCTTGCAGTTCCAGCCGTACATGTTCACGAAGAGCTTCGTCGTGAGCACGCTGGAACCGACCGCGTTGGGGAACCCATCCATCGTCGCTCAGCCGATGCTCTGGGCCGACCGATTCATGCTGCACGACGTTGCTGTCTGGAACAGCCTGTTCGCCTGCATCCAGCTGTTGATCGCCATCGGGCTGTTCCGGCGCCGCAGCGTTCGCCTCGCGCTTGCCGCCTCCGTCGTCTGGTCGCTCGGCGTGTGGTGGATCGGCGAGGGTCTCGGTGGCGTCCTTTCCGGTGCGACGCCCGTGACGGGCGCGCCCGGCGCCGTCATCCTGTATGCATTGGTGGCAGTGCTGTTGTACCCACCAAAGGTCGCCCGACACAGCACGGGTCATACGTCGTCGGTCTCCGTCGGCCGTCGCAGCCCCCTTGGCGGGCTGGCTCCGAACGTTCTCTGGGCCGTGCTGTGGGGGAGCTTCGCCTATCTCCTGCTGCTGCCCGCCAACCGTGCCCCGCACGGCTTGCACAACGCCGTGGCAGCCATGGCCTCGGGCGAGCCCGGCTGGATTCGCTCGCTCGACACCGGCCTGGCGTCCGCCCTCGGCCAGCACGGCACGCAGACATCCGCCGTCCTGGCGGTCTTGTGTGTCTTCGTCGCCCTTGGGATCTTCTTTCCCGCCCTCGTGCGACCGGTGGTCGTCCTTGCCATCACCGTCTCGCTCGCCTTCTGGGTGGCCGAGGACTTCGGCGGCATCCTCACCTCACAGGGAACAGATGTGAACTCGGGCCCGGCCCTCGTCCTGCTGGCGATGGCCTACTGGCCCGTGACGAGGATGCTTCGGAGCCAAGCCTCCGCGTACCCCGTGGCGGCCAAACTGGCCGAGCCGACCCCGCAGCCCGCGTTGCCAGCAGTCGCCTGAGTCTGGCGGCCACTTCTCCGCGACCGGCGTTGCCTCGCTACGCTCTCACCGAGGACCCGCTCCTGCGCTGGTCCGGCTCAGACTCGGGGGAGGAGATTCGGATGCAGACTCGCGGTGCAGTGATCCGTTCGACACCAGGTCACTACGAGGTTGTCGATCTCGAGCTGGACGACCCGTGGCAAGGCGAGCTGCAGGTCAAGCTGACAGCCTCCGGCTTGTGCCACTCCGACGACCACGTGGCGACCGGTGACATCCCGGTAGCCGTCTACCCGTTCTGCGGCGGGCACGAGGGTGCCGGAGTGGTGGAGCAGGTGGGGCCGAATACGCCGGGTTTCGAAGTGGGAGACCACGTGATCTTCTCCTTCCTCCCAGGCTGCGGGAAGTGCCGCTGGTGCGCCGCCGGCATGCAGAACCTCTGCGACCTCGGCGCCGGCCTCCTCTCCGGTGCACGGTCGAGCGACCCGACGAGCTTTCGCCTGCACCTCGACGACGGCAGCAACGTCGGCCAGATGTGCGGGATCAGCACGTTCGCCGAGCACACGACCGTGAGCGTCGACTCGGCCGTCAAGGTCGACAAGGATCTTCCCCTCGAACGGGTCTGCCTGCTCGGCTGTGGCGTCGGAACGGGTTGGGGCTCTGCGGTCAACTCTGCCCAAGTGCGCCCGGGTGACACCGTGATCATCATGGGGATCGGCGGCATCGGCATCAATGCTGTGCAGGGCGCAGCCCATGCCGGCGCCACCAACATCGTGGCGGTCGACCCGGTGGCCTTCAAACGTGAGAAGGCACTGGAATTCGGTGCGACGCACGCCTTTGCCGACATCGCAGAGGCGGACGCATTCGCCAAGAGCGTGACGAACGGCCAGGGAGCCGACAGCGCCATCGTGACGATCGGCGTCGTGAAGGGCGAACACGTCGGGCAAGCGTTCTCCGCCATCCGCAAGGCGGGAACCGTCGTCGTGACCGGACTCGGCGACATCACCGAGGTCGGTCTGCCCGTGGCGCTCGCCGAGCTGACATTGTTCCAAAAGCGCATTCAAGGCTCCCTCTTCGGAGCATCGAGCCCGAGCTCGGACATCCTGCGCCTGGCGCAGATGTACCGGGACGGGAAATTGAAGCTCGACGAGCTCGTCACCCGCGAGTACAGCCTCGACGAGATCGCCCAGGGGTACGAGGACATGCACGCCGGCAAGAACATCCGCGGCGTCATCCGGTACTGACGGGCCGCGTGGTCCAGGCCGAGCTCCCGGTGCCGGCGGGCGCCGGAGGTCTGCCCGTCGCCAAGATGATCGAGGCGGCCAGGCGCGTCGTGATCGGTCGCGTGCGAGACGTCGAGGTGGTGGCGGCCGCCCTCGGTGCCGGTCGCAGCATCCTGCTCGAGGGTCCGCCCGGGACCGGCAAGACGACGCTGCTGCGGGCCCTGGCCGCCGGCGCCGGCTTACCGCTGGTCGTGGTCGAGGGCAACGCCGAGCTGAGCCCCGGCCGTCTCATCGGCCAGCACGACCCGTCCCAGCTGCTCACCTCCGGCTACACGCCCGACACCTTCATGCCTGGCCCGCTCCTCGAAGCCATGGTCGCCGGCGCACTCCTCTACGTCGAGGAGCTCAACCGGGTCCCCGAAGAAACCCTCAACGTCCTCCTCGGCGTCCTCTCCGAACGCAGCTTGCACGTGCCTCGGTATGGCGAGGTCGCGGCCGCCGACGATTTTCGCCTCGTCGCGGCGATGAACCCGTACGACACCGTCGGGACTGGGCGCGTGAGTCCGGCGCTCTACGACAGGACCTGTCGGGTCGCTGTCGGCTATCAGGATGAGGCGGACGAGACCGCCATCGTGGGACGCCAAGGTGACGCTCCCGGCGGCCTCGTGCAGGCGGCCGTGAGAGCAGCCCGGGCGACCCGTTCCCACCCCGATCTTCGCACCGGTTCTTCGGTGCGAGGCGCCCTCGATCTCGTTGCGGTGACGCTCCTCTTGGATGGGATCCGGAACGGCGCCAGCTCCGGATGGCGCCAAGTTGGCCTCGACGCCGCCCTCACGTCGCTGTCAGGGCGCGTGACCCGCCGCGAGGGCACCAAGCGAACCGTCGAGGAGATCGTCACCGAGATCTGGGAACAAGTGTCCCAGCCCGAGGAGGCGCCCGGCGAGGGAAAAGCCTGAGGTCCGGGCCGCCGAGCGGCCCGGACCGCCCTACTCCTTCCCGCTCCGCAGCGCCCGTCACCGACCCCGACGAGGTCGCCCGGCTCCTGCGCGACCAGTCGTCCAGGACAGTGAGCCGCCGCGAGATCATCCAGCGTCACCGCCACCTCGAAGAGGTGTCCCCCGAGGTCGGGATGCTGGACGAGGACGCACTCGCCCGCCGGTTCGACGACGACCCTGACGGTGCGGTGGCCCTCCTCGTGGACCTTGCCCGGGCGACCGACCCGGAGCTGCGACGGCGTGCGCGTGCGCTGGGGTCGCGCGTGCTGATCCCCATGACTCGGCGGTCCGGCCCGGGGAGGTCTTCGGGAGCCGTGCGGTTGGTGACCTCGAGGAAGGCGGGACTCGACCTCGATATCGACGCCGCCGTCGAAGCGGTAGCCGGCCGCTCCTGGCTTGCGCCCGAGGATCTGCGGTGGCGACGATGGGAGCGCCCTGGCCGCGCCTACATCCTGCTCGTCGATGCCTCTGGCTCGGTGGCCGGCAGCCCGCTCACGACGGCCGTCGTCACGGCCGCCGCCCTCGCCGGCCGTTGCGGGCCGCAGGACGAATTGGCCGTTGTCGCCTTCTGGTCGAGGGCGGTCGTGCTGCGGGCGGTGACGAGCCTCCGTCCCCACGAGACCGTGCTCGACGCCCTCTTCGACCTGCGCGGCGGCGACATGACCGACCTCGCCGCCGGTTTGCGAACGGCACTCGCCCAGGCCGAGCTCTGTGGCGCCGGACGGCGCGACATCCTCCTGCTCACCGACGGGATGGCGACCGCCGGCGACGATCCCGTGCCCGTGGCGGCTACCGCCGGTGCCAGCGGTGCCGCCGTGCACGTCCTCGCCCTCGTCGACGAACCCGAAGCGAATGATGCCTGCCGCCGCATCGCGGAGGCCGGCGGTGGGCATGTCGCCATGCTGCTGCGGCCGTCGGACGCTCCCGCTGCCATCGCCGAGGTGCTCGCCTGAGCGGCCGGTGCCGGCGGGTCTTGGCGAACCGTGTACCCAAAGTGACCGGATCCGTACCCGCGCGGTCACCTTGTGCACACGGTTCGGCCCGCGGCGCACCACCGGAGGTTTCCGCGGCCAACGCCGGCCGGTCGCGGCGAACCGTGTACCCAAAGTGACTGGATCCCTAGGCGTGCGGTCACCTTGTGCACACGGTTCGCCGGCGCCTTACTCCTTCACGAAGTGAGCCTTCAACACGACGTGATTGGCGAGCCCCGCGCCCATCTTCGACCAAGTGAGGCCCCAGCCGGATCGGTCGATATCGGTCTCGACCGAGATCTCGGCCTCCGTGGCACCGGCGGCGAGGGCGCCCACGAGCGTGACCGGCTTGGTCTCGCCGTGGATCGTCAAGGTCCCGGTCACTTCGACCTGACCGCCGGAGGTGGGGCGAGCGCCAGTGGCCGAGAAGACGATCGTGGGGTGCTTCTCGACTTCGAAGAAGTCGGCGGTGCGCAGGTGGGTGTCGCGTTTGGCGTTGCCCGTGTTGACCGAGGCGGCATCGAAGACGAGCGACCCGTTCACCGCTCCGTCGTCGCTCACCGTGGCACCGCCTTCGACGGCCTTGAACGTCCCTTTCACGTTGAAGACCCACATGGCTTTGGTGTGAAACTCGACCGACGTGCGGGCGGGGTCGAGCTTCCAATTCCCTGCCGACGATGAGAGGTCGGCAGGCTGATCTCCGAGTGTCATGAGTCCAGGCTACGGTCGCCGGCTGCGCCGGCCTGTCGTCAGCGCCGCCCAGTCGTCTCCGGCCCCGTCGTCTGCCGCCACGCGCCTTGGCGCGGGAAGAGTCTCGCCCCCCAGCTCAGAGCTGACGGGGGCGCGCCTGGGCGAAGATCCAGCGGAGCCCTTCGAGGTCCTCGGCTTCGTAGGCCCGGTATCCGGTTTGGCGAATCCCGGCGACGACTTTGGCGCCGGCGGCCTCGGCGTGAGCGAGGTGAGCTTCCAGATCGTCGACGTACACCCACGTCGCGTGCGTCACAGGTGCCCCGTCGCCGAGCCCGCCGGCCCGCTTGGCAACCATGAGCGAGCAGTTGCCCACGCGGAACTCGATCCAGGGATGCCCGTGCTCGCCTTCCGGCAACGGGTCGGGCCCGTCGGGCAGCGGGTCGGGCGACTGCAGGCCGAACGCCGCTGCCAGGAAGCGGGCTGCTGCTGCCGGTTCGGCGTAGTACAGCGTGACGGCGAGCCGAGCGAGCTCCGGCTGGGTACGGGCGGCGCCGTCGCGACGCGAACACCATGGTCCGAACCACTTCGGAACGACGCGTACCCACGACGTGCCACCGCGATCGAGGCCGCCTTCGGGGATGGTTGCCTCCACCGTGACGTCGGTGCCGCCGGCAACGGGCGCGAAACGGACATCGATCTCCACGTCGTCCACCGAGCTCTTCCACGAGAGACGGGAGCCTGGTTCCCACACGGTGATGCGGGCCAGCTCGAGGCCGTCGCCTGCCGCCCACGTTGGGCTCACAACGCATGCCGACAGCCCGGGCGGAATCGAAGTAGTTGATCGGCCCCCGCACCCACCAGAGGTCGAGCTCCTCGGTGAAGGCGGAGAATGCGGTCGCCGGATCGACGCTCACCGACACCGAGACGGCCGTGCTCGTCATCTGGAGCTCCCTTCCACGTGGCGTTTGAACGACTGCAACTGCTCGTTCCAATGAGCTTGCAGCTGATCCAGCCAAGCCTGCAGACCGGCCACCGAGTCGGGCCGCAGGCGGAAGACCCGCGCCCGGGCGTCCTCGGGCGGACGCTCGTCGGCGACGATCCCGGCTTCGAGCAGCACTCGCAGGTGGCGGCTCATCGCCGGTCCGGACGACCCGACAGTGCCCGCGATCTCGCCTGCCCGCAGTGGACCGTCGCTCAGCAGCTGTACGACTTGGCGCCTCGTCGGGTCGGCGAGGGCTCCGAACACCGATCCCATATCCTTTACCATGAGAACAATAGTTAACGCTGACGTGACTTATTGTCAAGCCGCGCCGTCAAAGCGAACGTCGCTTCCTGGCAGCAGCTGTCGGAACAATACGAAGGCCCCGGTCAAGACGCGAGCTCCCGCCGGCACGACAGCGAGCCCGGCGAGGCACGTCCCGCGGGCCGGACGAGCACCTCACCGTTAGCGTGAGGAGCCGTGGCAGCCGGCCCCAGCTCTGTCAGCACCAGCCAGGATCGTGAACCCGCCGCGCCGGCCAATGACAATGCCGTCACCGCGCCGGCGCCGTCACCGCCGACGCAATGTCCCTCCTGCCACGAGCCCGTCGCGCCCAGTCAGCGGTTCTGCAGCCAGTGCGGCTCGGCGCTCGACGGCGGAGGCGCAGGCGGAAGTCCCACTGCCGCGATGCAGCTACACGAGCGCAAGCTGGCATCGGTGCTCTTCGCCGACATCGTGGGGTTCACCTCCCTCGCCGAGCGCACCGATCCCGAGATCGTCGCCCGCGCCGTCGACGCCGCTTTCCGTGAGCTCGGCAAGGTCGTGACGGCTCACGGAGGAACGGTCGACAAGTTCATGGGCGACTCCGTGATGGCGGTGTTCGGCGTCCCGGTGGCGCACGAGGACGACGCCGAGCGGGCCGTCGCCGCCGCCCTCGCCATGCGTGACCTTGGCGGCGAGCTGGTCTTCTCGATCGGTGTCAACTCCGGCGAGGTGATGGCCACAGCCGTCGGGCGGGCGGGCGACATGACCGTCATCGGCGACACCGTCAACGTGGCCGCTCGGCTCGAGAAGACCGCCGGGCCGGGCGAGGTGCTCTGCGGCCGCCTGACGGTCGAGCTCGCCCGCGACCGTGTCCGTTTCCGTGAGCACCAGCCCGTGCTGCTGAAAGGCAAACGAGAGCCGGTCGACGTCTGGGTAGCCGAATCCCTCCGCCCGCCCGGCAGCCTCGACTTGGAGATCGGCGACGGTCCGCCGCTCATCGGTCGAGACGACGAGTTGAGCTTCCTCTCGGCGCAGTGGCGCCGCGTGGTCAAAGAACGCACCACCCGCGTCCTGCTCGTGTCCGGTGACCCCGGGTCGGGCAAGACCCGCCTCCACGGCGAACTGGCGCGCGCCGCCGCAGCCGAGGCGACCGTGATCCGCACGACTTACCCCGCCTACGGAGCGCTCGGTGGCGCCCGGCTCGGCAGGGACATCCTCGCCCAGCTCGGCCCGGTGACCGACGCCGGCGTGAACGCCCGCCTGCGCTCCATCGCCGGCGTGCTCGAGCCGTCGCTCGAGTCGATCGACCCGATCGGCATGCGACACGAGCAGCTCTGGGCATTCCTCCGGCTGTTGCGCGAGAAGGCCGCCAGCGAGCCGTTGCTGCTGGTCGTCGACGACATGCACCTGTGCGACGAGCGCACGCTCGAGCTCATGAGCAAGGCGGCGAGCCGGTTGAGCGACCTGCCGGTCCTCATGCTGTTCGCCGGCCGCGACGAGCCGGGCGACTGGCTGGCGAGCTTCCCCGACGCCACCTCGGTTCGTCTCGCCCCCCTCCAGCGCGGCGACGCCGCCGCACTGGCGGCCGCTTTCGTCCCGGACATGCCACTTGCTGTCGAAGCGGCGGAGTTCCTGGCCGAACGGGCCAGCGGCAACCCGCTGTACCTGCGCGAGCTCGTTGCCATGGGGCGGGCTCGCGGGCTGTTCGTCCAGTCGGACGGCTGCTTCCGGCTCGCCACCTACGAGGCGATCCCGGCCACGCTGCACGCCATCCTGGCAGCCCGGCTCGACGCCCTCGAACCTCGCCACAAGCTGGCGCTCCAACATGTCGCCGTCCTCGGTGGCGCCGCCACCGCCGACAACGTCGGTCGGTTGGGCTCGACCCAATCGACATCCGTGCTGGCCGCACTCGCCGAGGCCGGCCTCCTCCTGCAACGGACCGACGGCGTCTACGAGACGGCCGACTCACTCCTGCGCGAGGTCGCCTACGAGACCTTGCCTCGTGAGGTCCGCGGCGAGCTGCACCGTCGGTCCGCCGCCATGGCGAGCGACGTGGAGGAACGCGCCCGCCATCTCGATCGCGCCGCCGACTACCTCGCCGGCGACGAGGAGGTCGCCCTGGAGGCGGCTGCCGCCCTTGCGACAGAAGGCGAGCAGCTCGTGAAACTCTCGCTGCACCGCGACGCCACCCGGGTGCTCGAGCGGGCGGTCGCCCTCGGCAGCCGGCGACCTTCGGCCCTGTTCGCTCTCGCGAAAGTGCAGTCGACGAGTGGTCGCCACGACGAAGCGCTCGCCACGTTGCAACTCGTGGAGGACGACCCCGACGACCCGGAGGTGGCTGTCGAGCGGGATCACACCGCTGCCAACACCGCCACCTTCGACAATCCCGCCTGGGCCCTGCCTCGTCTCGAGGCCGTGGCGGTGCGGTGGCACGAGCTGGGCAACGTCGCCAAGGAGGCGTGGGCGTATGCCAACGCCGGCGTCTGCAGCTTCAACTTGAGCCGGATGGGCCAGTCCGTCGGGTCGCTCGAGCGCGCGCTCGGGATCTTCGAGGAGATCGACGACGAGTCCGGCATCCTCGCCACGACGTCGTTCCTCTGCATCGCCAAGCCGACCGACCGGCGCGTGCCGGCATGGCTCGCTCGCGCCCTCGAGTTCGCCGACGCCGCCGGCGACCGCGCCAAGCAGGTCAGCACGCTGTCCACGCTGATCTGGAACCAGTTCTTCCGGTCCTTCTGCGGCGGGCCGGCCGAAGTACAGGCGGCCGAAGGCTTCGCCTTCCGCTTGACGCAACTGGCGGAGGAGCTCGGCGCTCTCGACCAGGCGGTGCAGTCATGGAGCCTCCTCGTCGTCATGGCGCGCCTCAGCGGTCGCCTCGACGAAGCCGGCCGCCGTGCCGTCGAGCTCCAGCGAGTCCTCGGATCGGCACATCGGGGCGAGCCCTGGCTCGGCAGAGCCGCCAGCTTCTCGGCTGCTCTCGCGGGCGGCGCGGCCGTGGCCACACCACCGTTCCCGCCGGCAGCCTCCATCGATCCCATCGACGCCATGGCGGGTCTCGTGATCGAAGCGGAGCTGCTGCTGGCCGGCCGGGCGAGCGAAGCTCTCGCGCACTTGGAGCGACCCCACCGCCCGAACCTCGGTGCCATGAGCGATCTCACGGGCGTGTTCCGCGCCCTTGCTCTCATGCTGGCCGGCCGGGCCGATGAGGCCGAGCAATGGGTCGATCGAGCACACGCCGCCGCCGTTCAGCTCGACGCCCGCGCAGCCATGTCGCTTGCGACGGCCTTACGAGCAGAGCTCCGCCGGGATCCGTCGTTGCTACCCCCGGTGCCGGCTGCTCCCGAAAGCCTCGCCGACCTGCTCGTCCTACGTGCGCACGTCGTCTGTGGCGACAGCGGTTCGAAGAGCGCCTATACGGCCGGCCTCACGGCCTTTGCCGCTCCTGGCTTACAGTTGTAACCGGTCGTTCACAGACCCGAGGGCCGACCTCCCAGCGGCACGGCCTCAGGCAGGTCAGAGCACGGCGCAGAACCAGAGACAGCGCCGCGGTTTCAGGTCGCGGGATCTACTGGGCGATGACGATCTTGAACGCCTTGGAGACGTGAGTCCCGACAAAGTCCGTCACTTCCAGCGTGAACGAGTACGTGCCGGCTGTCGTCGGCGTCCCGCTCCAGAGGCCGCCGCCGGAGAAGGAGAGGCCGGGGGGTTTCGTGCCGGAGGGCCGCGTCCAGGTATACGGGGGAGTGCCGCCGGACGCATGCACCGTGGTGCTGTACGCCTTGCCAACCGTGCCTGACGGCAAGGACGTCGTCGTGATCGCGAGCGGGCCGTCGATGGTGATCTTGAGCGCCTTGGAGACGTGCGTTCCGGTCTTGTCCGTCACTTCGATCGTGAACGAGTACGTGCCGGCGGTCGTCGGTGTCCCGCTCCAGGCCCCGCTGCTCGAAAAGGAGAGGCCGGGGGGTTTCGTGCCGGAGGGCCGCGTCCAGGTATACGGCGTCGTTCCTCCGGTGGCGGCGGCGGTGGCGGTGTAGACCCTGCCGACAGTGCCGCCGGGGAAGCTGCTCGTCGTGATCGTGAGCGGCGGGGTACCCGACGACGAGCCGACGATGATGCCGCCGACCTTGCTCGTGTTGAGGCCGACGGCCTCACAGGTGGTGGCGGACAGGCAGGTGTCGCCGAGCAGCTGGTAGGACGCACTCGGCTCGGTCTGGCTCGACCAGGTGGTGCCACCGTCGGTCGTGGCCTCCGCCGCCCCGATCGGCGACACCCCGCTCGCCGTGATGCCGACGGCGGTGCAATCGGACGTCGAGCTGCAAGCCACGCCGTACAAAGTTGCCGACTGCGGCGGGTTGAGGAGGTGCTCGGTCCACGACGTGCCGCCGTCCGAGGTCGTGAAGGCCGCTGTGTCGCTGCTCCCGGCGGAGAAGGGGTCGACTTCCCCGACTGCCACGCAGTCCGAGGTCGAGGCGCAGGAGACGCCAAGGAGGCTCTCGTACACAGCCGGACTCTCCGGAACGGTCTCGCTCGTCCACGTCGAGCCGAAATCGGTGGAGTCGACGATGAGGGCGAGGCCGCTGCTCCCGACGCCTGTGGCCACGCAATCCGACGTCGAGGAGCACGAGATGGCATCGAGGGTGTCATCGGTGAGGGTGCTCGTGGTCGCCGTCCACGTCGTGCCACCATCGGTCGTCGACAGCGACTCCGACACGCCACCGAGCGTGGAGCCGATGACGACGCATTCGAGCGACGACCGGCACGACAGCGCCACCGGGCTGTTCATGTTGAAGTCGGTGGTCGGAAGCGGTGTCGATGTCCAGCCCGTGCCGCCGTCGGTAGAGACGAGGAAGTCGCCGGTTGCCGTGCCGGGACCGACGGCGTCGCAATCGGAGGCCGAGAAGCACACGACTGAGGCCACGGCGCTCACTCCGGCGATCGTGTGACCGGTCCAGGACGTGCCGGCGTTGCTCGTGACCTCGACCGTCCCGCCGGCAAGACTCGTTCCGACGGCGACGCACGTGCTGGAGGAGCCGCACGACACGCCGTCCAGTTTGGAGAGCGCAAGCGGCAGCGACTGCGAGGACCACGTCGAGCCGGACGTGACGGATTCGGCGAGCGCCACAACTCCGTTGCTGAGCACTCCCCCCGCCGTGCAGTCGGTCGATCCCGCCGCGCACGACACGACGTTGTAGCTGGACGTCCCGCTCGGCGTCGTGGCGATGGTGAAGGAGCCAGTGGTGATGCTCCCGGAGATGATGGTGCCGTTGGACGTCTGGTTCTGCCCAGCCGCCGAGCACTCGCTCGTCGACAAGCACGACACACCGTAGAGATAGTCGACCCCGCTCGGGGCCGTGACGGCGTTCCATTGCGTCCCGCCGTCAGTCGTCCTGGCGATGGCCGCCCCGGTGCCTCGACCGACGACGATGCAGTCGCTCGACGACGGGCAAGCGACGCCGGCAAGCCCTCCGGTCGCAGCCGCGTACGCCGTGACCTTCCACGAGGTGCCCGAATACCAGAGAATCTGCGCCGTCCCGCTCAGAGAGCCGACAGCGACACAGGCCGAACCGCCAGTCACGCACGAGACTGCCGAGAGCTGGGAAACCCCGCTCGGCTGCGGCCCATTGGTCCAGACGGCGCCGCCGTCCTTGGTGATCTCCACCGAATTGCTCGCCGAGGCTCCGACCGCCATGCAGTCCGAGGCGGACGAGCACGACAGCGCCTGCGGAACCCACTGGGTGGACCCTTCGGCCGCCGTCGTCCAGACCGCCCCGCCATCGGTGCTGTGCAGCAGCGTGCCGTTCCCCCCGGTCACCGACCCGCCCGCCACGCACACCGTGGCTGAGGGACAGGCGACCCCTGTCAGCTGGTAGATGCCGCTCGGGATCGTCCCGCGCGTCCAGCTGCTCCCGCTGCCGACTGCCACTCCAGGCGTTTCGGACTCTTTCGTGGCACCGACGATCACGCAGTGCGTCGAGCTCGAGCACGAGACGGCGTTGATGTCGGTGAAGGCCGGCGGATAGTTCGCCTGCGTCTTCCAGATCGTGCTCGCACTGGCCGGCGACACGCCGGTGACGAGCGCGACGGAGCCGAGCACGAGGCACGCCGCCACGCCTGAGGCCAACTTTCGGATGAACATCGAGGCGCCTCCCGCCGATTGCCTTACGGACCTTAGGTCTTCGTCCCGACGAACGAGCACCCGTCGATGCATTGGAACCCGTTGGTGAAGGTCCCCGAGGCCGTTCCCTTCTTGAAATGGAACTTCCCGACGGCACTTGCCGTGTCGCCGTCACAGGGAGTGCCCGGGTAGGTGAACTCCAACGTGATCGTGCCATGACTGATACTGCCGGAGACATCGCCGGGACAACTCGTGTTCGGCGGGAAGACGGAGCCGCTGAAGACCTTGTGGCTCTTGACGAGTGGTTCGAGGAAGTAGTCCTCCGTGGAGCTCGGGAAGTTCACGGCCAACGTCCAGTCGGTGGACTTGGCCGCCGGCGTGACGCCATGCCGGCTGAAGCGATGCCGGCCGAAGTGATGCCGGCTGAAGTGATGCGAGATGGCGGTGTGCGCCGCTCTCGGCTTGGCCTGCGCCGTCGCCATTCCCGGGACCATCGCCAGCCCTGCCACGACAACGACTGCACCAAGGCTCAGCCGCCGCAACCATAGGTGCCCCATCGCAACCCCCCCTTGAAATTGCGAACTCCCTCGCTGGAGTCCCCCTAAGCCTGCCAGTAGGAAGCGGCCAGGTCAACGCCGATCATCCACAGGCCTTACGCCGCCCCGAGCGGGCGCCCCGGCCGCCCTGACGCGAGGAGGCTGGGTGCGCCAAAGGGCAACGGCCCAGCGTCCGCGCGCAGGCGGCCGGGGAGCACCAGGACGTCAGGCGCCGGCGGGTATGAAGTCGATCGTGACGAGGGTCTCGTCGCCGAGGACCCAGGCGTCATGGCCGGCCGTGACCTCATGGGCGTCACCAGGGCCGAGGTCGAGCTCGGTGCCGTCGTCCATCTTCACGTGCAAGCGGCCGGAAACGACGTAGGACAGGTGGTGACCCTGGCATGACTCGGTGCCGACGACGGGCTTGACGTCGGTCGACCACCGCCAGCCCGGGCGGAAGACGGCCCGCCCGATGGTGGCGCTCGGCAGCTTCACGAGCTGGAGGTCTCCGTGGTCGAAGGTCCGGCGGTCGTCCGGGGCGTCGAGGTTCTTTGCTTCACAGGTCATGACGGTCTCCTTGGGTTCGGTTGACCGGATCAGTGTGTGCCGAGGCGACGGCAGCCACATCGGGGAAACCACGTAGCTGTGTCATCCATCCAGACTGCGTAACCGGCGTCCGCCGTCGCCACTCCTGGCGACCGCTCGCCGCCCGAGGCGGCTCAGTCGGTCGCGCTCCGCGACCTCGCTGCGGCGCCGGCCGCCCCGGAGACGGTCGAGCCCTGGACACCGAGCCCGGCCGTCACCGCCAGCTGCGTGCGGGTCCGCGACCCGGTCTTGCGCATGAGGCTCTCGAGATGCTTCTCCACCGTCCGGTGCGAGAGCGCGAGGCGGCCGGCGATCTCCTTGTTCGTGAGACCGTCGGCCACAAGTGACAGCACCTCTGCCTCGCGGGCCGTGATGCCCAGCCGGGACCACGCGCCCGCCTGCGGGGCCCCAAGGAGTCGACCGCAACGCTGTGCGAGGGCCGTCAACCCGAGTGCCGTAAAGGCGTCGCCGGCGTCGGCGAGCCACTCCTTCGGCTTGCCCCAGCCGTCCGCAAGAGCCGGCTCGGCCGAACACAGACGAGCGAAGTGGCCCCACGGTTCGGCAAAGGCGAGGAGAGGCCCGGCGGCATCGGCCAGCTCGTCTGCCCGTGCAGGTTGGCGGCGCCGCCCGGCGAGAATCGCCTCCGCATAGGCCAGCACGGCCCGGTTAGCGGTGGCGCGGGCGATGCCGAGCCGCCTCGCATCCTCGATGGCGGCGCCGGCTCGCCGGTCTCCAGCCGATGCCAGCAGGAGCGGCCACAAGCTTCGGAAGCTGGCCGGTTCGCCATGATGCAGCCTCGTCAAAATGGCAACTGCCCGGTCGAGGGCGTCAATGGCGCCGGAACGATCGTCCTGCAGAAACCCGAGCATGCCCCGCGCTCCCCAGGCGAACCCCTCCATTCCCGGATCCGACGACGCCTCCATGGAGAGGGTGACGTAGCGCTCCATCTCTTCACGCCGGCACCGGTGGGCGTTGTTCTCGGCCAGGAAACACAGTGCCTTTGCTCGCACCTCGTCCAGACCGAGCCGCTCGGCCAGCTCCAGTGCCGCGCCGGCGCTGGCAGTGCCCGCATCGAGCGAGAAGCGCGTGTTGTAAATGGCTGACAGCTGCAGGTTGACGACGGCAATGGTGCTGAGGGCACCCAGTTCCGTTGCGCTCTGGAGCGCTTCGGTCAGGCGTTCGCTGCCGAAGCGGTCGAACAGCTCGATGGTGCCGAGCTCGTGCAGGGCCCGAAGCCTCCAAAACGGCAGCTCGTTCTCCTCAGCGATCGCAAGCCCTCGCTCGAACAGCCGACGGGCCGTGTCGAGATCCGCCAAGCGTTCGGCCCGACCGAGCACTTCGAGTGCTTGGCAGCGTGCCTCCGGGCCGGCGGACGGCGAAGCCAACGCCGCGTCCGCCAACGTGCGGGCACGATCGACGTCGTCGGCCGCCAAGGCGGCCTCCGCCTCCAAGACGGCGACCGTCTGTTCGAGATCCGGGCGGTCTTCGCCGGCCAGCAGCGCCTTGGCGGCGTCGAGGTTGGCGACGGCCACCGGCCAGCGCGTGGCTGAGATGGCCGCGTGCGCCAGGCGCAGGTGGACCTGCGCGACCTCGACGCCTTCGTCGTCGCCCAAGCGCCGGATGAGAACGCTCCCCACCGCCAGCGCTTCGTCGACCCGTCCGGCCAGGGCAAGGGCTTCGAGGAGGTTCCGCTCTGCCTCGATGACGACATCGCCTCCGCCGGGAAGGATCGATATGGCGTAGCGAAGGGCTTCCACGCACGTGGCGAGCGCACCCCTGTCGAGCGCCGACCGCCCTGAAGCGACCAGCAACGACCCGGCTCGCGCCGGCTCGCCCGCCTGCACGGCGAGATCGGCGGCAACCTCCCGCCAGCTTCCGTTCAGGTACGGATACGTGTCGTCGACCGCTGCCAAGCACCGTCTCGCCGTCTCGGCCCGGCGGGGCGGAAGCATCGCCTCGAGGACGGCCTCTCGAGTGAGCGCATGGCGGAAGCGGAAGCGGTCGCCGTCGACCGTCACGAGCAGACACTCCACGGCTCGCTGTAAGGACGCGACGACGACGTCTCGCGACAAGCCGGTTGCCAAGGGGAGCAGATCCCAGTCGAAGCGGCGTCCGAGCAGCGCTGAGGCCTCGAGCACGGATCGTTCGTCAGCACCGAAGTCGGCCAGGCGCACCGTCACGGTCTCGGCAAAGGACTCGGGCACGCCGGGTGATGCGAGCATCTCCTCGACGAGCAACGGGATACCGTCGGCGGATCGTTGCACGCGAGCGATGGTCTCGTCGTTCGCAGCCGGGTCGCACGCCTGCACCATCCGGGCGACCTGCTCGTCGTCGAAGCGGCTCAACGGGAGATGGGCGACGCCGGGCCGGCCCCGCAGCCGGCGCACGAGGTCCAGGCTCGCCGGCAGCGGCTCGCTCCGGCTCGTGATCACGCACAAAGTGCGCTCTTCGCCGAGGTTGCCACCCAGGTACTCGACAACGGCGAGCGTGTCAGGATCGGACCAGTGCAGGTCTTCGAGCACGATGACGACACCGTCGTCGCCTGCGAGCTTGCGAAGGAGCCGGATCAGGGCCTCACCTCGCACGGCCGGGGAGGCGTCCCCGTGACCGTCGTTCCCATGACCGTCGTTCCGGTGACCGAGTGTGGGCACGACAGCGGTGAGAGCCGGCAGCCAGGCCGCCAAGTCCGCCTCATCGGACAGCGGCCGGCTCCGCAGAGCCTGCAGCATCGCCTCGGTGAGGGGGCGGTAGGCGTCGGCCGTGGCTGCCGGGACCGCCCGGCCGACGGCGACGAGGGCGCCCCGCTTGCGAGCTTCCGCCGCCAGCTCGGCGGCCAGCCGCGACTTGCCGATCCCCGGTTCGCCCGTGAGAGCCAGCAGGCCGCCGCGGCCGGCCAGGGCCGCCTCCAGGCGTGCCGTGAGGGTCTGCAGCTCCGGCTGGCGCCCGATCACCACCGAACAGAGCACGTCGGCCACCGAGCCAGTCTGTCGCACGGCGCGTCAGTGGCGCGGAGGAATCCGGAGGAACCTCGCCGCCGCGCTTGCCTCTCCTGTGGGGGAGACCTCTAGCGTGATCGCCGTGCCTGGAGACCTGATCAGCATCGGGCAGATGTCACGCCGGTCCGGGCTGACGGTGAAGGCCTTGCGCTACTACGACCGCGTGGGACTGCTGCATCCAGCGGTCGTCGACGAGGCGACGGGTTTTCGCTATTACTCGGCCGAGCAGACTTCAGCCGCACGCCTCGTCGGTCGCCTGCGGTCGATCGACGTTCCCCTCGACGACGTCCGGATCTGCCTCGAGGCCGACGATCAAAACGCCGCCCTCAACGAAGCCCTCCTTGCTCAACGGGCGCGGCTCGAGGCCCGGGCGACGCGGATCGCCGGCCATCTGCACCTGCTCATGCACTTTCTCACCGATGGATTGGAGACCACCATGACGAAGGATCAGCCAACCGACAAGCTGCTCTCCGACGAGCAGGAGCGCCAGCTCGGCGTCGCCTACTTCAACGCCGTTTGGGAGTACATGGAGCAGGAAGACCGGACGCTCGAGGACGACGACCGCATGCTGCACATGGCCCATGCATCCCGCTACCACTGGGGCCAGATCGGCAAGCCCGAGCACTTCGCCCGTGGCGAGTGGCAGGTCTCGAGGGTCTACGCCGTGCTGCACCGTCCCGAGCCGTGCCTGCACCACGCTCAGCGTGTGCTCGACATCTGCCTCGCCAACGGCATCGCCGACTGGGACATCGCCTTTGCCTACGAGGCGCTCGCTCGCGGGCATGCCGTCGCCGGCGACGCCGAAGCGGCTCGGACCATGACCGAACGGGCGTTGGCGGCGGTCGAGAACATCGCAGACGACGAGGACCGCAAGATCGTGCTGGCGGACCTCGAGACGATCCCCGGCCAGAAGCGCTTTTGGTGAACGAGCTTCTGGTACGGCGAAGCTCAGGAGCTCACCGCCGAGTCCTCCCCAGCGACACGCCGGCGAGTCCTCCCCAGCGACACGCCGGTGACCAAGAGGTCGACCGCACCGTAGGCCCGCTCCAGTCGCTCGACCGTGAGGTCGGTGAAGCCAGCTGATGCGAAGGCTCGGGTGAGCTCTTCCTCTGTCCAGAGCGAGAACCACCGGCCAGGAAAGTCGTCGTCGGGCAATGAACGCCCCTCGTAGTCGCCCTTGATCATCGAAGCCATCAAGAGACCGCCGGGGCGCAGCACTCGGGCAGCCTCGGCCAGAGCGCCCGGCAGGCGGGCTTTGGGCAGGTGCAGGTACGAGTGGCGGGCGAAGATCGCCGCCAGTGACGAGCTCGCGAACGGCAGCAGCTCGAGGTCGCCTCGTACCAGCGGTCGCTCCCAGCGGCGGGCGATCCGCAGCATGGCGGCGGTGGCATCGAACCCCACCACGGCGGGACCGAACTGCCCGAGATAGCGTCCGGCGCCACATCCGGCGTCGAGGATCAAGCCGTCACCGACTTGACGGCGAAAGCGAGCAGCGAGCTCATCGCGAGCATCCCCGCGCCGCTCGACCCACTGGGAGGCGAGGTCCTCATAGACCGAGACGGTGTCGGTGTCCACGGCGCCATGCTCGCGCAGGCGGCAGCCTGGCGGGCTGAACGATCGGCACTCCAACGCCCGGCGACAACAACGGCGCCGACCGCCGAGCGCAATAGGGTGCAGAGATGAGATACGGCGCCGGCCTCAACACATCGAAACCGATCCACGAAGTCCTCGAGGAGGCGAAACGGCAGGCCGCCGACGGCTTCTCGTGCCTGAGCAGCTCGCACATCTTCGGCTACGACGCCATCACGTTGCTCGGCGTCGTCGGGCTCGCAGTGCCCGACGTCGAGCTGATGACCGCCGTCGTGCCGACCTACACGCGCCACCCGATCGCCATGGCCCAACAGGCTCTGACGGTTCAGGCGGCCACCGACGGGCGCTTCGTGCTCGGGATCGGCCTCTCCCACCAGGTGCTCGTCGAGGCGGTCTACGGTCTGAGCTTCGACCAGCCATTACGGGCGATGCGGGAGTACCTGGCCGTCCTCATGCCGCTGCTTCGAGGCGAGCGGGTCTCGTTCCAGGGCGACACCCTGAGCGTCAACGCCGGCCCGCTCGAGATCCCGACAACCGCGCCGCCCGTCATCGTTGCCGCCCTCGGCACGGCCATGCTCGAGCTCGCCGGCGAGGTGGCGGACGGAACGGCAACCTGGATGACGGGACCGAAAACGCTCGCCGAGCACACCGTGCCGACGATTCAGGCAGCGGCGCAGCGAGCGGGCCGCCCGGCGCCTCGGATCATGGCGGCGCTCCCGGTGTGCGTCACGAGCGATGTCGTTGCGGCACGCAACCGTGCCGACGAGATCTTTGCCATCTACGGCACCTTGCCGTCCTACCGGGCGATGCTGGACAGAGAGGGTGCAGCCGGCCCCGGCGACGCCTCCATCGTGGGTGACGAAGACGCCGTCGCCTCGGTCCTCGTCGAGCTGGACGCAGCCGGCGTGACCGACTTCTCGGCGGCGCCGATCGGCAGCCGCGAGGAGATCGCCCGGACGCGGGAGCTGTTACGGGGGCTGAACGCCTCCCAGCATGGCTAGTGGCACGGCTGCTGCCATGACCAGCGCCGCCGCCTCGACGCTCGAATAGCCTGCGCACGGCGATCACCGCCAGGACGGAGGAGGCGTGCAGCTCGGCATCACGGCGTTCCTGACCGGCACGGGCATGGATCCGGGCGCACTCGGTCGGGCGGTGGAGGAGCGGGGTTTCTCGTCGCTCTGGCTGCCACATCACTCTCACCTGCCGCTGCGCGCCGCCACGCCCCCGGGGCTCGTCGGTGGTGTGAGCCTGGAGGACTACAAGGGGGGCCTCGATCCCATCGTCGCCTTGGCGGCGGCCGCCGCGGTCACCGAACGCATCCGCCTCGGCACGGGCGTGCTCCTCGTCGCCCAGCAGGACCCGATCAGCCTCGCCAAACAACTCGCCACCCTCGACCACCTGTCAGCCGGGCGCCTCGTGCTCGGGATCGGATTCGGGTGGAACAGGGCCGAAGCAGAGGACCACGGCGTCGACTTCGGCCGGCGCCGGGCGATCGCACGCGAACACGTGCTGTGCATGAAAGCGATCTGGGGCAACGACGTGGCCGAGTTCGCCGGCGAGTTCGTCACGCTTCCCCCGGCATGGTCCTGGCCGAAACCCACCCAGCTCCCGAGCCCTCCCATCCTTCTCGGGGGCGGCCCGAGCGATGCCGTCTTCGACGCCGTGTGCGACTACGGCGACGGCTGGCTCCCGATCGGGGGCAGCGGGCTGGCTTCCGCCCTCGATCTGCTTCGGGGGCGAGCCGAGGCAGCGGGGCGCGACCCGGAGTCGCTGTCAGTGGTGCCTTTCGGAACCGTGCCCGACGCCGGCAAGCTCGCCTACTTCAGCGAGCTCGGTCTGGCCGAGGTCGTCTTGCGGGTGCGAAACGGCACCCCGGACGAGATGCTCCGCCAGCTCGACGCCCACCAACGCTTTGTCCCCGCAGTCGCCTAGGAGCAGCCCTTCCTGTGCGCGGTGTTGCGTCTGTGGCTCAAGTAATCCAAGAGCCAGGCCGATAACTGCTGGACGCAGATATGGGGTGAGGAGGCGTGTGTCACGACTTGCGACAGTCGACGTGGTCGAGTCCGCCCGCCACGGCCGGGTAGGAACTCGCAGACATGCGCCTGACAAGGCTGCCGGGCAGCGAGCCATGCCCGCCAACGCCTGGAAGTGGTTCCTCGCGTGGGAAGCCGCTGTCGCCCTCGTCTACTTCCCCTTCGGCGAGCCCTCGGGCAAGCCCCCGATTCTCGGGGTCGTGCCCTGGATGGAGTGGCCGGGCCAGGTGCCCGCCTGGGCGGTCCTCGGCCTCTCGGCCGTAGCCGCCATCGCGTATGGCGCTTGGCGTTTCCGACCGAACGCCCCTATCGCCTGGTGGTTCCTCGGCGCCGGCGTGCTCCTGTTCATCACCGGCGACACCACGTACAAGGCCTGGCACCAGCTCATCGGCCAGCAGAACATTCCCTTCCCGTCGTTCATCGACGCCATCTACATCACGATGTACCCAGTGTTGGCAGTCGGACTGCTGCTACTTGCCCGGGCGCGAGTCCCCGGCGGCAACCGCGCCAGCCTTCTCGACTCCCTCACGATCACCCTCGGTGTCGGCCTGCTGTCGTGGATCTTCCTCATCGGCCCGAACGTGCGCGCCCCGGGCGGCCTGCTGGCTCGCCTGACGGCGGCCGGCTACCCCCTCGGCGACGTCCTCGTTCTCGCCATGCTGGCGCACCTGTGGAATGCCGGCGGCCTCAAGAACACAGCCGGCCGGTTACTCGCCATCGGGGCGGTGGGGACACTCGTCGCCGACTCGGTGTACGGGCTCGTCAACCTCCACCCAGCCTGGAACTGGCACGACGGGAACCCCTTCGACCTCGGTTGGATCCTCTTCTACAGCTGCTGGGGAGCGGCCGCCCTGCATCCCTCCATGCGGGAGCTGTCAGCCCCGAGGCCAGCCGCGCCGCTCCGCACCAGTCGAGCCCGGTTGGCCCTGCTGGCGATGGTGTCGCTCATCGCACCTGCCGTGCTGCTCGTCGAGACCGGTCTCGGCAACCCCGTCGATGCTCCCGTCATCGCCGTCGTGGCCGGCGCCATGTTCCTCCTCGTGCTCCTTCGCATGTCCGGCCTCGTCCGCGCCCACCAGTCTGCGGTCTCACGCGAGCAAGTCCTCCGGAGGGCCTCGGCCGAGCTCGTGGCCGCCCCCGGACGCGAAGCCATGTACGAGGCGACCGTCACGGCCGTGAGCGAGCTGGCGGCAGATTCGGCCGACGTCCTCGACGTCACCTTCGCCGTCGCCGGCGAGTCCGGCGCCCTCGAGGTCGTCGCCCGCTCCCGCTTCGGCCCGCCGGACGCGGCCGTCAACCTCTCCGACCTCACCCCGGACGTGCGCGAGCGCCTCGCCGCCGGCAAGGTGACGAGCTGCCCGGCCCCGGCGCGGGCCTTCTCGTCCCCGAGCGAGAGCACTTCGGACGAGCGGCTGTTCCTCTGCCCGCTCGTAGCGGCCGACAAGCTGAAGGGCCTCATCGGCGTCCGCAGCGCCCGCGAGCTCCCTCCCGAGCTGACCAACACGCTCGAAACCCTCGCCGCTCAAGTCGACCTCGCCCTCGACCGCGAAGCCCTCACTGAGACGTTCCACGCCCGCCGCAGCGAAGCCCGCTTCCAGACCCTCGTGCAGAACGCCTCCGACGTCATCTTGATCGCCCGTCCCGACACCACGATCACCTACCAGACCCCCTCGGCGAAACGGACCCTCGGCTACGAGCCGGGTTCGCTCGACGGCATCCGCTTCACGACCCTCATCCACCCCGACGATGTCGAGCAGGCGCTGGCGGCCTACACGGGCGTGGCGTTCCGGGCCGGCGCCTCGGTGACGGCCCACTGGCGTATCCGCCACCGCGACGAGACCTGGCGGCACGTCGAAGTCGTGGCGAACAACCTCTTGAGCGACCCGACGGTCGAGGGCATCGTCCTCACGTTGCGCGACGTCAGCGAGCGCACCGGGCTCGAGGAGGAGCTGAAGCACCAGGCCTTCCATGACGCCCTCAGCGGGCTCGCCAACCGCGCCCTGTTCCGCGACCGCCTCGAGCACGCCCTCGAGCGGGCCCGCCGCTCCAGCACCTCGCTCGCCGTCCTGTTCCTCGATCTCGACGACTTCAAGGTCGTGAACGACACGCTCGGACATGCTGCCGGCGACGAGCTCCTCGTGGCCGTTGCCGCCCGGCTCGCCGGTTCGCTCCGGGCGGGCGACACCGCAGCCCGCATCGGTGGCGACGAGTTCGCCATCCTCCTCGAGGAGACGGAAGGGCCGAACGACGCCTGCCGCCTGGCCGAGCGGGTCATCATCGAGCTGAAGGCGCCCGTCACGATCGAGGACCGTGAGGTGCAGGTGCACGGCAGCATCGGCATCGCCCTCAGCGCCGTGGGTGCCGAGGACCCCTCGGAGATCCTGCAAGCGGCCGACGTCGCCATGTACGCGGCGAAGGCGCACGGCAAGGACTGTTACGAGGTCTACAAGCCGGCGCTGCAGGAAGCCATGGTGGAGCGCCTCGAACGCACCGCCGAGCTGCAGCGGGCGGTCGACGAGCGGCAGTTCGTCCTCCACTACCAGCCCATCGTCAACCTCGAGGGCGGCGAGACCATCGGTGTGGAGGCGCTCGTGCGCTGGAACCACCCCGAGCTCGGACAGCTGCAGCCGAAGGACTTCATCCCCATCGCCGAAGAGACCGGCCTCGTCATCCCCCTCGGGCGTTGGGTGCTCGAGCAGGCATGTGCTCAGGCGGGCGAGTGGCAACGGAACCACAACCTGAAGGGCCGTCTCCGCGTCAGCGTGAACATCTCCGCCCGCCACTTCCAGCACAAGGGCCTCTACGACGACGTCGCCAAGGCGGTGCGGGCGGCGGACCTCGACCCGACCTCGCTCGTGCTCGAGATCACCGAGAGCGTGCTCGTGCAGGACGCCGAGTCGGTCATCGCTCAGATGCTCGAGCTGAAGCTGCTCGGAGTCGCCTTTGCCATTGACGACTTCGGCACCGGCTACTCCTCGCTCAGTTACCTGAAGCGCTTCCCGATCGACATCTTGAAGGTGGACAAGTCCTTCGTCGACGACGTCGGCAACTCCATCGAGCAAGGGGCCCTCGCCGAGGCGATCGTCCAGCTCGGCAAGACCCTGCACCTCGAGACGATTGCCGAAGGCGTCGAACAGTCAGCCCAGGTCGACGGGTTGAAGGCGCTCGGGTGCCAGTACGGGCAGGGTTTCTTCTTCGCCAAGCCGCTGCGGGCCGACGAGATCGACGCGCTCCTGCCGAGGCTCTCCTCGCGGGACTTCTGGGCCGGCCCCGTACTGAAGACGACCGAGGAGACGAAGTGACCACCTGGACCGCAACGCGCCCGCCCGAAGGCGTGGCCGTCGGGCCCGTGTCCGAGCGCGCCCGCAAGGACGAGCGCTGGACCGACCTCGAGCGCCTTCGAGCCTCCCACCCGATGATGGACGCCGTCATCGACGAGGTGAAGGGCCGCCGGATCCGCGTCGGCGACCACTGGCTCTGCGACTTCGCCTCCTGCAATTACCTGGGATTCGACCTCCACCCGGAGATCATCGACTCTGTCGTCGGTGAGCTCCGGCGCTGGGGCACGCACCCGAGCTGGTCACGGCTGCTCGGCAGCCCACGTCTCTACGTCGAGATCGAGGAGCAGCTCACCGAGCTGCTGGGGGCGCCCGACTCCCTCGTGCTGCCGACCATCACGATCATCCACCAGTCGGTCATCCCGATCCTGGCAGGGCAGGGGGCCGTGCTCGTCGACGCCCAGGCGCACAAGACGATCTACGACGGTGCCACGATCGCCCGCGGCGAAGGCGCCCGTCTGCGCCGGGTGCACGCCAACGACCCCGAGCACCTCGAGGAGGTCCTCCGGTCGCTGCCGACGGGCATGAACCGCATGTTCTGCATCGACGGGGTCAACAGCATGACGGGCAATACGCCGGACCTGGTCGAGTACGCCCGCATCTGCCGGCAGTACGACGCCCTGCTGTACGTCGACGACGCCCACGGGTTCGGGGTGATCGGAGAGTCGCCCTCGCCCGAGATGCCCTATGGCTCGCGGGGCAACAGCATCGTCAAGTACTTCGGCGAGACCTACGACAACGTCATCCTCGTTGCCGGTTTCTCCAAGTCGTACTCCTCGCTGGCGGCGTTCCTGGCGTTGCCGACGGCGCTCAAGAACCACTTGAAGGTGGCCGCCCCGCCCTACCTGTACTCGGGACCGTCGCCGACGGCGTCGCTGGCGACGGTGCTGGCGGGCTTTCGCGTCAACGCGACCGAGGGCGACGACATCCGCCGCTCCCTGTGGGACAAGTCGTCGAGGGTCCTCGCCCGCATCCGCCAGCTCGGACTGCGCACGCTCAACACCTCCGGGCACCCGGTCATCGAGCTGCCGCTTGGTCCGGAGGACGATATCGACAAGGTGGGGGCGTTTCTCTTCGAGCGCGGCATCTACGTGACGCTCGCCGCCTACCCGCTCGTTCCGAAGGCTCAGGTCGGGTTCCGCATCCAGGTGACGGCCGCCAACGGCGACGACGAGATCGATCAGCTGAACGAAGTCCTCGGAGAGCTCGCCGAGCGCTTCGACATGCAGCGGACGACGGCCGCCGGCTGAGCCGGAGGCTTGCGTGCTGCTCTGGGCGCCCCTGCGGCAGCGGGACTTCCGCCTGTTGTGGACGGGCATGGCCGTCTCGCTGCTCGGCGACGGCGTCTTCATCGTCGCCATCGCGTGGCAGGCCTACGCCATCGCCGATCGCCCCTCGGCACTTGCCTACGTCGGCCTGTCCATCTCCCTCCCGCAGGTGGCGATGCTGCTCGTCGGCGGTGCCGTCTCGGACCGCATCGCCCGGCGCACCATCCTCATGTGGTCCGACGTCGTGCGCGCCCTCGCCGTCGCCGGCCTGGCCGTGCTCACCGGGGCCGACATCGCCCGCCTGTGGGAGCTCTACACCGTCGGTGCCGTCATCGGCACCGCCACCGCCTTCGCCTCGCCGGCACTCGAGGCCCTCGTTCCCCAGCTCGTGCCCACCGAGGAGCTCACCCAGGCCAACGCCGTCGAGCAGTTCGTCCGCCCAGCTGCCATCCAGCTCGCCGGGCCGGCGCTCGGAGGCGTAGCCGTCGCCACCCTCCACCCGGCCGGCGCCTTCGGTTTCGACGCGGCCAGCTTCGCGTTCTCGGCGATCTGCGTCCGGCAGATGGCCCGGTTGCCCGGCCTCGCCGGCGGTGTCGGCGCCAGCGCCGGCGCCAGCCTGCGCCACGAGGTGTGGGAGGGGCTGCGGTATGTGCGGGAGCACGTGTGGCTGTGGGGGACGTTTCTCTCGGCCACCTTCACGTACCTGCTCTTCATCGGCCCGACCCAGGTGTTGTTGCCCTACATCGTTCGCAATTCCCTCCACGCCGGAGCCGGTACCTACGGCGCCGTGCTGGCGGTCGGGGGCGTCGGGGCCCTCATCGGCGCCGCAGCCAGCGGCCGACGGGGCCACCCTCGCAAGCCGATCTCGTTCATCTACCTCTGGTGGACGCTCGCCACGCTGGCAGTGGCGGGCTACGGGCTCGCCACGAACGAATGGGGCCTGGCAGCCGCCGCCTTCGTCGTCAACGGGGCGGAGGCCGTTGGCGCAGTCGTCTGGTCCACCGTCAAGCAACACCGCGTCGCCAACGAGATGCTCGGGCGGGTCTCCAGCATCGACTGGTGCATCTCGACGGCGCTCTTGCCGCTCAGCTACGCCCTGACCGCTCCGGTTGCCCACGCCCTCGGGGCGCGCACGACACTCGTGGTGGCGGGGACGGCGGGGGCGGCGGTGACGCTCGGGTTTCTCTTCTTGCCAGGCATGAGAACGCCCGAGGAGGCGCCGGCGGGCGCTGCGATCGCCGTGCCCCGCCAGACGAAACCCGCCGACATCTGAGCCCCACCCTCCGGCCGCTCAGGCACGACGTCGAGGCTCAGAGACACACCTCGTGCGGGCCCGTCGTCAACCAACTGGCAAGCTGCTGCGCAAGGTTGACGGGTACGACGGGTCGTGGAAGAGCTTGGCGGTGAGCGTCTCGCCTGGGAGCCAGGCGAACACGCCCACGGCGAGGAAGGCTCCCGCCAGCGGCCCGATGACGTAGATCCACAGGTGAAGGTAGATGTCCACGACGACGGCGGGACCGAGACTTCGAGCGGGATTGAGGGACGTTCCTGTCCAGGGCGCCCCCTGCCACACGAGCGCCGCGATCACGAACCAGATGGCGAGCGGCGTCCAGCGAGCGGTGCGAGACGACGACACCATCACGAGGATGACGAGGACGAGTACGGCCGTCATGAGGCACTCGATGCCGACGGCTGCCCACGGGTCGAGGCCACCTCGAGGCTGTGTGACACCGAGGTTGACGCTCAAGGCAACCGACCCCCAGAGCCCGCGCACGACGGCGGCGCCGGCAAGGGCCCCCAGGCACTGAGCCACGACGTAGCCGACGAGGTCGTTCCAATGGACGTGCCGCCTCAGGAAGAACGCCGTCGTCACCGCAGGGTTGAGGTGCGCCCCGGAGCGCCGGCCGATCGGGCTCACGGTCACCAGCGACCCGGTGCCGGCGAAAAGGAGACCCGTGATGAGCAGCCGGACGGAGTGGTCGGGGACGAGGCGCGCCATGGCACTTCCCCGCCCGAAGTTGAGGCAGATGGCCGAGAGGCCGCCGACGAGCAGGAGGGCCGTGCCCGCCAGCTCACATGCCCATTCGACCCAGTGCAGACCAGGCTGGGCGGCTGTGCCCGTGACGGGCGCCTGAGGGAATGCGGGCATTGCCGGCGACCGTACCAAGCCCCCGAAGTCTCACGACCTCACCGACTACGCGGTCTCGTGCAGCCAGGCGACCATGGCGAATTTGCGTCCACGCAGCACCGGCTCGCCCGAGTGTGCCAGGGACGAGTCGAACAGCACGCCCATCCCCGGGACCGGTCGCACCTCGAGATCTCGTGACGGAAAGCACGTCGTCCCGCCCTCGAAGTCGTCGTTCAGGTACAGCAGCAGGCTCAACACGCGCTCGGGATGAGCCGGTCCGCTATCTCGATGGGTCGTGTACCGACCCCCCACGCCGTAGTTGAGAATGCCGAGGGGGCTGCGTTCGAGGTTCAGCTGCCGGACGAGATCATGAGCCTGCAGGTATTCGTCGATCGCTTTCACGACCTGGGCGGCGGCGGCGGTCTTGTCGCCCGGAGCCACCAGAGCTTGGCGGGCCGGCTTCACACTGGCTTCCGGAGTGCCGGAATGCACCTCGGCGACCCGCCAGCTGAACGAAGGTGCGTCGAGAGCGACCACGAGCCGCTCGCACGCTTCTGCTGCGACGATGCGCTCGGTGCTGACGAGACCGGCGACGCAGGTCGGCTCACTCACGGAAGGGCGGCGGGCTCTCGAGCATCGGCGCCCCCGGGCGGCACGGTCTCCGGCGCCTCGGCTGCGCGGAGGCTCCCGTCGGAGGGGTCCGCCTCGCCGTAGCCGAGCTCGGTTGCCAGCCGGTGGACCATGAGCACGCTCCACGGATCCAGAGTCCAGTCGTCCGGCGGTGAAAGTCCCTCCGGCAGCTCTGCCAGGCGAAGGCTCGGCGACCCGAGAAACGACAGATCTGCCCCGCCGCGAGCGTTCGACGGGCCGAGGGCCGCGTAGGCGGACCGCTCGGGAAATTTCATGCAGCTGACCGCTTCGGCAGAGGCATCGACCCCCAACCACCGACACAGCGGTGGGAGGAACTCGTCGGGTCGATTGGCGAGGTCCTCGGCACGTACCCGTATGAATCGGTCGGGCGGCAGGGTCTTTCCGAAGTCGGCGATCCTCTTGTGCTGGAAATACCAGAGACTCCAGCAGAACTGGTTGAACAGCTCCGGCTCGACTCGCCACCAGCCCCGGGTCGACCACGCACCGTGCATCGAGCGCACGGTCGTCACCGGGTGCCGCACGAGGTGCACGTAGCGAGCCCGCGGATAGGACGACGTCATCCGTTGGAGGAACGAGTCCCTGCCCGAGTTCTCTGGAGACTTCTCGACTCCGACGAGGGGGGCTACGCCGGCCAGCAGATGATCGAGTACGAGTGCCACCGGCCAGTCCTTGCGAGCCGTCAGCCATTCCAGTGCTCGTTCGATCGACTCTTCGTCCTGCTTGCCGTCGTGGGACTGAGCGAGGGCACGCAAGAGCCCGCCGACGCGGTTGCGGCTCGGCGACCCCAGCCATCCGGGCGGGTCGACGAGCAGCTGGTCGGTGTACTCGGCCCGAAAGAGACTCAGCTCCGGAAAGCTGTGAAGTTGCGGATGCTGCCCGATCATGGCGGTCACCACCGAGGAAAGCGATCGGGCCGGAGCAAGGACGAACACCGGAGCCCACCAGCTCGGGTCGCGGCTCGGCACGTCCGACCCCTCGGGGGTCACTGGGTACGGCGGCGACGACACGGAGCTACAGCCACCCCGTAGCGGCCCGGGCTGCCCCCGGCGCGATGCCGGAGAGGTCGACGGGTAGGACGATGCACAGGTGCCGGGGGGTTTCTTGCACGACGGAAATCGTCATCGACGCCGGGATGGGCACGCCAAGTTCGTCGGCGACAGCCGCTTTCGGGTCGTCATAGAGCGCTTGCCGAAATTCGGGATCCCGGGTCGCGCGCTCGACGAGACGCCGCTCGATCTCGACTCTCCCGGTCGGAAGTGCGTGGTATGCCATGACGAGCCCGTCAGGTCCCGGCCGAGGTCGGGGAGCTCTCCACCGGGCTGGACGGCGCCGAGTAGTCGCTCGACGGCGCCGGCGAGGCAGCGACCGGCGACGAAGCGTCGCTGGACGGAGCCGGCGAGCCGCCCGATGGCGACCCGTAGTCGCTGGAGGGCGCGACGGAGCCTCCGGTCGAGGGGGTGGACGAATAGTCGCTCGACGGCGCCACGGAGCCTCCGGTCGAGGGGGTGGACGAATAGTCGCTCGACGGCGCCACGGAGCCACCTGTGGAGGGCGTGGACTCGCTGGAGGGCGCCACCGAGCCACCCGTCGAGGGGGTCCCTCCCGAGGTCGAGGGCGTCGACGGGGTGCCCGACGTGGAGCCGGTCGGTGTGGCCGTCGTGCTCGGTGTCGTGGTCGTGCTCGGCGTCTCGGTCGCCGGCGAGCCGCCGGACGGAGTGGTGGTCGCCGCCGCGGTAGTGCTGGTCGACGGGGTGCCCGACGTGGAGCCGGTCGGTGTGGCCGTCGTGCTCGGTG
>JBEKYM010000047.1:0-27433 GCA_049510975.1 Acidimicrobiales bacterium | reverse complement strand
GCGAAGTCGTAGGTGACGATCTTGTCGGCGATGGTCTGCTCGAGCGCCCGCACGATGTCGTCGGCGGCGTCCTGCCAGCCGAGGTGCTCGTACATGAGGACGCCCGAGAGCAGCACCGATCCGGGGTTCACTTTGTCCTGGCCGGCATACTTCGGCGCGGTGCCGTGGGTCGCCTCGAAGATCCCGTGCCCGGTGACATAGTTGATGTTGCCGCCGGGAGCGATACCGATGCCACCCACCTGGGCGGCGAGGGCGTCGGAGAGGTAGTCGCCGTTCAGGTTCGTCGTGGCGATGATGTCGAACTCGTCAGGTCGTGTCAGCACCTGCTGCAAGGTGATGTCGGCGATGGAGTCCTTCACGAGGATCTTGGCGCCGGGGTCGCCGCCGCAGTCGTCCCAACCGACAGCCACGTCGGAGAACTCGTCCCGCACGACCTCGTAGCCCCAGGTCCGAAACGCCCCCTCGGTGAACTTCTGGATGTTGCCCTTGTGCACGAGCGTGACGCTCTTGCGGTTGCGGCGCACGGCGTACTCGACAGCGGCACGCACGAGCCGCTTGGAGCCGGTCTCGGAGATGGGCTTGAGCCCCAAGCCCGAGTCCGGCCGGATCGACCAGCCGTAGTTGTCGTGCAGGAACTCGATGAGGCGGCGAGCTTCGTCGGTGCCCTCTTGCAGCTCGAGGCCGGCGTAGACGTCCTCGGTGTTCTCGCGAAAGATCACCATGTCGACCTTCTCCGGGTGACGTACCGGTGAGGGCACACCCGTGAACCAACGGACCGGCCGGAGGCAGACATAGAGGTCGAGCAGCTGGCGGAGGGCGACGTTGAGCGACCGGATGCCTCCGCCGATGGGCGTCGTCAACGGCCCCTTGATCCCGATGAGGTACTCGCGGAACGCCTCGACGGTGGCCTCTGGCAGCCACTCCCCCGTCTCGGTGAAGGCCTTCTCGCCCGCCAGCACTTCCTTCCACTCCACGCGCCGGCCGTGCTTGGCGGCGGCGGCATCGAGAACGAGCTTGGCTGCCGGCCAGATGTCGACTCCGGTGCCGTCACCTTCGATGAAGGGGATGATGGGCTCGGCAGGTACGTGCAGGACGCCGTCAGGCGACATGGTGATCTTCTCGGGCATGGACGGGAGCCTATGGGACTTGGGCTCCCTTCAGACAACGACCGCCCCTCAGCTCACCGGCGCCCCGATGCCGAGGTTGCTGCACACCTCGATGGTCGCCCTCGACTGGTTCATCGTGAAGAAGTGCAAGCCGGGCACCCCTTCGGCCAGGAGCGCCTCGCACAGCTCGGTCGCAACCTCGACGCCGATCTTGTGGACCTCGTCCGGCTGGTCGGCCACGGCGTCGATCCGGTTGGCGAGCTCCTCGGGAACGGCGCTCCCGGACATCTCTGCCATCCTCAGGACGGTGCGCGGGTTCGTGATCGGCATGACGCCGGGCACGACCGGCCGCGATACGCCCAGGCGGGACAGGTCGTCGACGAGGCGGAAGTAGTCGCTCGGCCGGAAGAAGAACTGGGTGATGGCGAAGTCGGCGATCTCGAGCTTGGCAGCGAGATAGGCGAGGTCGCTCGACCGGTCGGGCGAGTCCGGGTGTCCCTCCGGGTGGGCGGCGACGGCCACGCAGAAACCGCCAACTTCCTTGACGAGCGCGACGAGCTCGACGGCATGTGCGAGCTCGCCGCCGGACAGGCCGTCGGGGGCCGAGAGCGGGGCGTCCCCACGGAGCGCGAGGACGTTCTCGAGGCCGGCGTTGCGGTAGTCCGACAGGATCTCCGCCAGCTCGAGGCGTGTGTGGGCAGCGCAGACGAGGTGCGCCATGGGCACGCTGCGGCCGCGTCCGGCGAGCTTGACGACGAGGTCATGGGTGCGGTGACGAGTGGAGCCGCCGGCGCCGTAGGTGATCGACGTGAACGACGGGTGCAAGGCCTCGAGCTCACCGAGCGCCGCCTCCAACCGCACCTCCGCCGCCTCGTTGCGCGGCGGCCACAACTCGATGGAAACGCACCGCTCGGCGCCCAGTAGCTCAGTGATGCGCGTCATGAAGGGTCCAGTTTGCCAGCTCGACTCGGCCGGCACGGCTCAACGCCGAGCCCCCGGCGCCGGGCCGGCACCAGGCAGTCCCGACGACGGACCAGCTTCGGTCGTGCCCATGCCCGGCCGGGGCACCCCGGCTCAGAGCCGGTCGCGCCGGCGTTCAGCCGCCCGCACGGCGTTGCGCAGCAGCATCGCCCGGGTCATCGGCCCGACGCCGCCGAGGCGAGGCGTGATCCAGCCGGCGACGTCGGCCACCTCGTCGGTCACGTCGGAGAAGAGCTTGCGGCCCTCCCAGGTCGTGCCGGCGCCGACGACGGCGGCACCCGGCTTCACCATGTCGGGGGTCACGAGGCCGGCCCGCCCGGCCGCAGCGATGACGATGTCGGCGGTGCGGACGTAAGCGCCGAGGTCCGGCACGCCGGTGTGCACGACGGTGACGGCGGCGTTGCAGCCGGGCCGCTTCAGCGACAGCAGCATGGCGAGCGGGCGACCGATGGTGAGCCCGCGTCCGATGATGACGGCGTGGTGGCCCTCAACCGGCACGCTGTAGGCGGCCAGCATCTCGAGGATGCCGGCCGGCGTGCACGGGAGCGGGCCGGGCGTGCCCATCACGAGACGTCCGAGGTTGACCGGGTGGAGGCCGTCCACGTCCTTCTCGGGGTCGACCGCGAGCAGGGCCGCCTCCTCGTCCAAGCCGGCAGGAAGGGGCAACTGGATGAGGTAGGCGTCGATGGCGGGATCGTTGTTGAAACGGTCGATCGCCGCCATCAACTCGGCCTGGGAGACGTCCGCCGCGAGATGCTCATGGGCCGAGGCGATGCCGATCTCTGCGCAGTCCTCGTGCTTCTTGGCGACATAGCGACCGCTCGGGGCGTCGTCGCCCACGAGGATCGTGCCGAGGCCAGGGGCCACTCCCGCTGCCACCAGCTCGACCACCTTGGTTGCGAGCTCGGACTTGATCTTCTGGGCGAGGGATTCGCCGTCCATCAGTATCGCCGTCATCGCGTTTCTCCTGTCGCTTGGCGTCGGTCGAATGACAACAGATCAGTGGCGGAAATGGCGCTCTCCCGTCAACACCATGGCAATCCCACGCTCTTCGGCCGCCGCCACGACCTCGTCGTCGCGCAGCGAGCCACCCGGCTGGATGACCGCCGTGACGCCGGCGTCGACGACGGCGTCGAGCCCGTCACGAAATGGGAAGAAGGCGTCGCTGGCACCGGCTCCCCCCCGGGCGCGGCCGTCTGCCTTACGGGCGGCCAGACCGGCCGCATCCACACGGCTCTGCTGGCCACAGCCGACGCCGACGACCTGGCCGCCGTTCGCGAGGACGATGGCGTTCGAGGAAGTCCGTGCGCACACGAGCCAGGCGAGCTCGAGATCGCGCCACTGCTCCTCGCTCGGAGCCCGGCTCGTCGCCACTTGCCACGAGTCCCGGCGCGCCAGCATCCGGTCGGCCTCCTGCACGAGGTACCCCCCGTCCACCTGCCGCAGCCCCCAAGCGGGCGAGGAAGGCGGTACGCCTTCGAGTGCTCGCATGTTCCTCCGCCGCTCGGCGAAGCGCGCCAGGCCCGCGGCGCCGTAGCCGGGCGCCACGAGCACGTCGGCGAGCGGGTTGGCGACGATCGCCTCGGCCAGCTCGTCGTCGACCCGCCCCGACAGGGCGACGATGCCCCCGAAGGCGGACAAGGGGTCGGACTCGAAAGCGAGCCGGTAAGCGGTGAGCAGATCGGCGGCGACGGCAACCCCGCACGGGTTGGCGTGCTTGACGATCACCGCGGCGGCGCTGTCCCACAGCCCCGAGACCTCGTGCACGAGCCGCCAGGCGGCGTCGGCGTCGAAGACGTTGAGGTAGGACAGCTCGCGTCCCCCGTGCTGCACCGCCGAGTCCCACCATCCTGGTGCGCCCCCGCTCAGGCGGTAGCGAGCGCCGGACTGGTGCGGGTTCTCCCCGTAGCGCAGGTCCTGTGCGCGTTCGAGGGCGAGATGCACCGTGGGCGGCAGAGCCGTGACCGCATCGGGGGAGGCGGCGTCGAACCAGGCGACGATGGCGGCGTCGTAAGCGGCCACGTGAGCGAAAGCCGCCCGTGCCAAGCGGCGGCGGGTCGCAGCCGTGACCTCACCCTCACGACGGAGCTCGTCGAGGACGGTGCCGTACTCGGCCGGATCGACGACTGCGGCGACGTGGGCGTGGTTCTTGGCAGCCGCCCGCACCATCGTCGGCCCGCCGATGTCGATCATCTCGATCGAAGGCTGCGACGAGAACGGGTAGAGGTTGCAGACCACAAGGCTGATCGGCTCGACACCTTGGGCGCTCAGGTCGTCGCGATGAGCCGGGTTGTCGAGGTCGGCGAGAATCCCGCCGTGGATGGCGGGGTGCAACGTCTTGACGCGACCCGAGAGCATCTCGGGGGCGCCCGTGACCTCTTCGACATTGCGGTGGACGATGCCGGCAGATCGGAGCGCTTGCGCGGTCCCGCCGCTGGCGATGATCTCGACGCCGAGCGCCGCCAGTCCGCCGGCAAAGCCCTCGAGGCCCGTTTTGTCGTACACCGAGAGCAGCGCCCTCACCCTGTTCGCCTCCCTGTGTCGATCGTGGACCCTGCTTCGAGTATCGACCCTGCACCGTTGGTCGGCACATCCAGCTCTCCTGGCTGGGCCGCTGTGCCCTCGACGACTGAGCGGATCGTCGCCGGGTAGAGGCGGCGCTCCACCGCCTTGATGCGTTCGTGCAGCGATGCCGGCGTGTCGCCCGGCAGGATCGGCACGCGCTCCTGGGCAAGGATCGGGCCTTCGTCGACCTCGAGCGTGGCGACGTGCACCGTGCAGCCGGTCTCGGCGACGCCGCTCGCGAGCGCCTGCTCGACGGCGTGCCACCCCTTGAACGCCGGCAACAGTGCCGGGTGGGTGTTCAGGATCCGGCCCGGATAGGCGTCATGGATCGAACGGCCGAGCACGGTGCCGTACCCCGCCATGGCGATGAGTCCGACGCCGTAGGGGACGAGCGCCGCCACGACGTCGTCGGTGAAGCGGTCACGGTCGAAGTCGCGGCCGAAATTCGTGCGCAGCACCCGCTCCACCGGGATGCCGGCGCCGGCGGCGATCCCTTCGGCTCCACAGGGCCGGTCGACGAGAACGACGCCGATGGGCAGGTCATCAGCGATCAGTGACTCGAGGATGCTCCCGGTGCCGGAGGCGAGGACGGCGATGCGCACGCGCCACGGTATCAGCGGACCGCCGGACCGCCGCTGAGCTGGCGCGGTGTCGCGGCCGGCCCGGAGATCCACCCCAAGTGCGCTGCCGCGAAACCCGTTGCACGCTGGTGCGCAGAGTAGTAGTGTTGTCACTTATAGTGGTGGAAACGAGGTGATGCCCCAGCACCGCCTCTTCCACCCGCGCAGGCACCTGCGCGGTCAGTCTGTATCAGCCGGCAGCACGAGCGAGGAGAGGGCCCTGAGCGACGTCCCGTTGGGCGAAGGATGGTGGATTGCCTCCGACGGCAATTGGTACCCGCCCGCCGCTCACCCTGACGCGCTCGTGCAGCCTTCCTCGCCAGCTGAGGACGGCCCGCCCCTCGAAGGGTGGTGGAAGGCCTCGGACGGCAACTGGTACGCGCCGGAGCTGCACCCCGAGAACATCGGCCGCATCACGCTCCCGACCGCCACGCGGCGGACGGCGGTGACGGCGCGTGCTTCTCTCGTCGCAGCTCGTGGTTCCGGTCTGCCCGAGCATGACGGGGCACTCGCTGTGCACGCCGGTTCCGCTGAGGTCTCGCGGACCGCTCATGGCGACAGCTTCCTCGCCGGATCGACCGCCAAGGCAGGTGGCCTGACCAACGGGGCCAGTCCCGTCACTCGCCTGCTCGGGCCGGACGGCCGCGCCCCGGTCGTGGCGCCGGCGATGGACGACCTCGCAGCGAGGGGCATCGCCCCGAAGACACCGCTGCTGAACGGTGCCACGAACGGCAGCACGAACGGCGCCAACGGCGCTGGGTCGAACCGCAGGATCTCGAGCGGGGTCGCCTCCAAGATTCCCGGACCGCAGGGGCCGGCACCGCGAGGCGTCGCCCCGAAGGTGGTTGCCCCTCCTCCCGACCTCGATTTCGACCCGATGCAGGACCCTGCCACGCTGCTCGGCGAGTGGCATCTGCCCGCTCCTGTCGCCACTCCGGGCGGGACGCCGGCCGCAGGCGGTCGTGAGCGCCCGTTCCGGCCCGGCTTCGGCAAGTCGACGTCGGCTCCCCCGGGCTCGACCATCCGGGCGGAGCTCACGAAGAGCCCGTTCCGCCAGCCCGCCACCTCCACCCAGATGCCGCGGGCAGACGGGTTCGACGAGTGGCTGGAGTCCTTCGCGCCCGTGGCGCCCGTCCCCCGCTCGACGAAAGTCAGCCCGCCGCCGCAGCGGCTCATGGGCGTAGCCGACGTGCTGAGCAGTGCCCGCCTCTCGTCGGGACGGGGTGCCCATCTCACCCCCGGCGGGCCGGCCTTCGCCGTGCCGAAACTCTCGCCACGAGAGGCCGACTTCTTCGTCCTCAAGCCCTCGAACAAGCGGCCGAAGGCCGTCCACACGAAGCCTCGCTCCAAGCTGAGCGGCGCCATCTTCATCATCGTCGTCCTGCTCGTGCTCATTGCCACGGCTGCCGCCGTTCTCTACCTGCACGTCCATCACTGAGCCGCTGCCGGTCACCGAGCGCGGCCCGCGGCGAAAGCTCAGTCGAGGAAGTCGTAGAGCGGGAACTGCTCGGTCAGTGCCCTCACGCGAGCGATGATCTCGCTCTCGGGCACCTGAGCCGGCACGAGCGCGTCAACGAGGATCTGGCCGACTTCTCGGAACTCGGCCTCTCCGAACCCGCGGCACGCCAGCGCCGCTGCACCGAAACGCAGCCCGCTCACCCCCGGCTCGGCCTGCTCGTCGAAGGCCACCCGGATCGCATTGGCCGAGATGCCGAGCCGGTTCAACCGGTCGAGCTCGCACCAGGCTTCCCGGTGGGAGGGCCCCAGGTCGACGAGCAGCTGATGAACGTCGGTGCCTCCGGTCACCACGCTCGCCCCGAGCGACTCCTCCGCCACCACGAGGGCGCCGGCGATGAGTTGAGCGCCCTGCACGGTGCGCTCCATGCGCTCGCGGAACGCAGCCGTTCCTGCCAAGGCGAACGTGACGGCCTTGCCGGCGATGACATGCGGCAGCGGGCACCCCTGCTCGCCCGGGTAGACGGCGGCATCGATGCGCTCGGCCAGCTCCGCCCCGCACACGATGGCACCTCCACGGGCACCGCCGAGCGTCTTGTGCACCGTCATGGTGCAGACGTCGGCGTACCCGATCGGATCTGGGTGGAGCCCGGCGGCGACGAGGCCGGCGAAATGCGCCATGTCCACCACGAGCGAGGCGCCGACGTCGTCGCAGATGTCGCGAAACGCCCGGAAGTCGAGGAATCGCGGGTAACACGACCAGCCGGCGAAGACGACCTTCGGCCGGTGCCGCCGGGCAAGCTCGGCAACCTCGTCCATGTCGACGAGATGATCCTCCGGGCTCACGTGGTAGGTGACGGTTGAGTAGTAACGACCGGCGAAGGTGTCGGAGTGATAGTGGGTCGGGTGGCCGCCGTGAGCGGAGTCGAACCCGAGGACGGGGTCGCCCGGTTCGCACAGGGCCCGGAGAACCGCCTGGTTGGCGCTCGAGCCGGAGTAGGGCTGCACGTTGGCGTGCTCCGCCCCGAAGAGCGACTTCGCCCGCTCGATGGCGAGGGTTTCGATCTCGTCGACCCACCCGCAGGTGTCGTAGTCGCGCCGGCCGGGGTAGCCGTCCGCGTACTTGGCCGTGAGGATCGAGCCCTGCGCCTCGAGAACGGCCCGTGGAGGCACGCTCTCGGAGGCGACGAGGTCGAGCGTGCTCCGCTGCCGGGCGAGCTCGCCGGCGACGAGACCGGCCAGTTCGGGATCGAGCTCGCTCAGTGGTGCGTCGAAGGTCCTGCCCGCTCCTGAGGCGATCTCCACGGCGTCCAGCGTCGGGTCACCGGACGGACTTGGCGTCGTCATCCTCCGCAGCGTAGGCATGGTCGAGTCGCTCGACGTCGAACCCGGCTGCCTGGGCGTCGCGGATGACCGTGCGCGCATGGGCCGGGTTTCTCGTCTCGAGCACGAGATGGACGCCGTTCTCCCGCACGTGCAAGTCGAAACCCTCCCGCAGGTGGTCCACCTCGAGCAGGTTCGCCCCGCTGTTTCCGAGGCAGGTGAGGAGCCGAGCCAGCTGACCGGGGCGGTCGGACATGCGGGCGAACAGCACGAGGCGCCGGCCGGCGCGGGTCTCGTGCCGCCGGATGGCGCTCGCGAGCACGTTGGTGTCGAGGTTGCCGCCCGAGAGCACGACTGCGGTCGTCCCCTCCACGCCCCGGCCGACGCGCTCGGACAGCACCGCTGCCACCCCGACCGCTCCGGCTCCTTCGACGAGCAGCTTCGCCCGCTCGAGGAGCAGCACCATGGCATCGGCGATCTCGTCCTCGCCGACCGTGACGACCTCGTCGACGAATCGGGCGATGAGCGGCAGGGTGAGCTCTCCCGGGCGCTTCACCGAGATGCCGTCGGCAAGTGTGGGGTGAGCGTCGACTTCGACGGTGTGCCCGGCGGTGATGGAGGCAGGAAACGGAGCGACGCTCGCAGCCTGCACGGCCACGACCCGGACCGAGGGCTTGCGGGACTTGACGGCGACGGCGACGCCGCCGGCGAGCCCGCCACCGCCGAGGGGGACGATCACGAGCGACAGGTCCGGGATGTCTTCGACGAGCTCGAGACCGAGCGACCCCTGGCCGGCGATGATGGCGGGGTCGTCGAAGGGGTGGACGAGGACGCGGCCCGTTTCGAAGACCCGCTCGCGAGCGAGCTCGAGGCACTCGTCGATGCCCTCTCCGCCGAGATGCACCTCCGCCCCGTAGGCGATCGTTGCCTCGGACTTGGCGATCGACGCCTCCGCCGGCATGAACACCTCGCAGGGCACGCCGAGCTGCGCCGCCACGAAGGCGGCCGCCTGGGCGTGGTTGCCGGCGCTGGCAACGATGATGCCGGCGTGCGCCTGCCGCCCGAGCGAAGCCAGCTTGTTCGACACGCCCCGAACCTTGAACGATCCGGTGCGCTGCAGGTTCTCGGCCTTGTAGACGACGCTCGAGCCGACGAGCTCGCTCAAGACTCGGGAGTTGAACAGCGGCGTCCGGTTCGCCACGCGGTCCACATGGGCGCGGGCGTCTTCGATGTCGGCCAGCGTGACGGCCTGGTCGCTGGCTCCGGTTCGCATGGCATCGGTCACGATGGGCTCACAATTGGGGCGAGGCCGCCGTCCACTCCCCTCCGAGCTCGCGCACGACCCCGACCATGAGCTCGCCGGCCTCGGTCGGGTTCTTGGCGACGATGACGCCGGCCTGCTGCAGCGCCTCGATCTTGGCCTTCGCCGTTCCCTTCGACCCGGAGACGATCGCTCCCGCGTGGCCCATCTTGCGGCCCTCGGGTGCGGTGACGCCGGCGACGTAGGCGACGACCGGTTTCGTCATCTCGTGGCGGATGTAGTCGGCGGCCCGCTCTTCCCCGTCGCCGCCGATCTCGCCGATCATCATGATCGCCTGCGTCTCCAGATCGGCTTGAAACGCCTGCAGGACATCGACAAATGTCGTGCCCGGCACAGGGTCCCCTCCGATCCCGACACAGGTCGTCTGGCCCACGCCCTGCTGGGACAGCTCGTGAAGCGCTTGGTAGGTCAGGGTTCCAGACCTGCTGACGATCCCGACCGGTCCGCCGGGAAGGGCGATGTCACCGGCGGTGATACCGATGTTGCACTTGCCCGGCGAGATGACACCAGGGCAATTCGGGCCGATCAGCCGGGTGTTCGGGTACTCGCGCCGCAGGCGGGCCGACACGAGCGCCTCGTCCTTGGCGGGGATGTGCTCGGTGATGCACACGATCAGGGCGATGCCGGCGGCGGCGCAGTTGACGATCGCCTCGGCCGCCCCCCGCGGCGGCACGGCGACGAACGCGGCCGTAGCGCCGTGCTGCTCGACGGCTTCGCTCACCGTGTCGTAGACGGGGATGCCTTCGACGTCCTGGCCGCCCTTGCCGGGTGTGACGCCGGCGACGACCTTCGTGCCGTAGTCACGGTTGCGCAGTCCGTGGAAGCGACCCTGGCTGCCGGTCAACCCGAGCACGACGACTTTCGTGTTCTCGTCGACGAAGATGCTCACGAAGGGCCTCCTGCGATCTCGACGGCGCGCTTGGCGGCGCCGATCATGGTCAGCTCCGGGATGATCTGGTCCGAGCGGTGCTCCTCGAGCATGCGGCGCGCCTGCACGGCGTTCGTCCCGTCGAGGCGCAACACGATGGGGGCGGCGATCTCGACGCGACCGAGCGCCGTGAGGATGCCCTCGGCGACCTCGTCGCAGCGGACGATGCCCCCGAAGATGTTGACGAGAATCACACGCACGTTCGGGTCGGTGTTGATGACCTCGAGGGCGTTTGCCATGACGTCGGCGTTGGCGCCCCCGCCGATGTCGAGGAAGTTGGCCGCCGAGCCCCCGACTTGGTTGACCACATCGAGCGTCGACATCGCCAGGCCGGCGCCGTTGGCGATGATGCCGACGGAGCCGTCGAGGCCGATGTACTGCAGGCCGGTCTCCTTTGCCAGGGCCTCGCGAGGGTCGATGTCGCCGATCTCCTCGAACTCCGACCACTCCGGGTGCCGGAAGGCGGCGTCGTCGTCGAGGGTCACCTTGGCATCGAGAGCGTGCACGCGACCGTCGGTCGTGAGCACGAGCGGGTTGATCTCGACGAGGTCGGCGTCGCCTTCGGTGTAGCACTGGTACAGCTGGACGAGGATGTCGGCTGCCTGCTCGAGCGCCTCGGGGTCGAGGCCGGCGTCGGTGACGAGCTGCAAGGCGACGGATCGCTCGAGCCCGTCGAGGGGGTTGATGTGCAGACGGGCGATCGCCTCCGGCTCGGTGTCGGCGACCTGCTCGATGTCGATGCCGCCGCGAGCCGACACCATGGCGAGGTGGAGCTTGGCCGCCCGGTCGAGGGTGATGCCGGCGTAGTACTCCTTGGCGATGTCGGTGGCGTGCTCGATCCAGAGCCGCCGGACGACATGTCCCTTGATGTCGAGACCGAGGATGTCGGAGGCGTGCTGGCGGGCCTCGGCCGCGTCGGCGGCGAGCTTGACGCCGCCTGCCTTTCCCCGGCCGCCGACTTGCACTTGCGCCTTCACGACAACCGGGTAGCCGACATCGTCAGCCGCCGCCACGGCTTCGTCGACCGTGTCGGCGACGCGGCCGGCCGAGATCGAGATCCCGTAGCGCGCGAAGTACTGCTTTCCCTGATATTCGACAAGATCCACCGGGGCGGTCCTCCGTCCGTTCTTTCGTCAGTTCGATGGTCAGTAGCCGGCGCTCAGGCGACCGGATCGGTGCCGGTGCCGCGCTCGCGCTCGTCGAGAGCGTTCTCGAGCCAGCGGGCGATCTCGGGCAACGGCGCCCCGGGCGTGAAGACCTCGGCGACGCCGGCCTCCTTCAGCACTGGGATGTCCTTGTCCGGGATGATGCCTCCGCAGACGACGAGAACGTCGTCGAGCCCTTCTCGCCGCAGGCCCTCGACGACCTTGGGTACGAGGGTCAGGTGGGCGCCCGACAGCAGCGAGAGCCCGACGGCGTCGGCATCCTCCTGCACGGCCGCCTGCACGACTTGCTCGGGCGTCTGATGGAGCCCGGTGTAGATCACCTCGAAACCCGCGTCCCGCAGCGCACGTGCGATCACCTTGGCGCCTCGATCGTGGCCGTCGAGGCCCGGCTTGGCCACGACGACGCGGTATCTGCGTTCCATGCCCGGCCGATGCTACCCACGATGTTGCCGGCGGGGCATCCCGGCCCCAGCATCACGATCTGGAAGACCAGCTCCAACTACCATCGAACGTCGTGCACCGTCGGACAGAAACGGGCGTTTGGTGGGCAGCACCGCACGTCGCCGGCGTCCTCGCACTGGCGCCGACGGTCCTCGCGATCTTCTTCATCATCCACGAGCTGACCCTGCACGACGTGATGGGCGGCGTCACTCTCCAGCAAGGAGGCGTCAACTTCGCCTCCGCCGTCGCCCTTTCCAAAGGACAGCTTCCCTACGAGGACTTCGTCCTCACGCAGCCGCCGGGGATGAGCATCCTCCTGCTCCCTTTCGCCTGGGTGGCTCACTCGAACGCCTCCGGGGCGCTGGCGGCCGCTCGAGGTCTCACGGCGGCGGTCGGAGTCGCCGACGTCTTTCTCGTCGCCTTCCTCGCCCGCTTCCACGGGGTCGCCAGCACGATCATCGCCGGCGTGACGTTCGCCATGTTCCCCAACGCGTTCTTCTCGACCTCGTCGGTGATGCTGGAGCCCTATCTCCTGTTCTTCTGCTTGCTGGCCCTCCATGTCGCCTTCCGTGACGGCGAGCTGGCCGGGGGCTGGCGCCTCGTGCTGGCGGGGGCGCTCGTCGGTTTTGCCGTCGCCATCAAGCCGTGGGCGATCATCCCGGCGGCGGCCCTCGTCGTCTGCGCCGCCGTGCAGTGGCGGGACGCCCTCGGGCGGGTGATCGGCGGCATCGTGCTCGGGATCGGCGTTCCCTGCATCACCTTCGTGCTGGCCTCGCCGTCGGCGTTCGTGCGCGACGTGCTCGGCGGGGAGCTCAAGACCGGATCGAGCCATGGCGCCACCACCGGCATCGCCTCCAGGCTCGCCGAGCTGTTCGGCCTCGGAAGCCCGCTCGACATCGCCCATCCGAACGGTCTCGCCACGACGGTGGCCCTCGTGCTCGTCATCGTCGTCGTCATCGCCACCCTCACGCGTGCCACCACGGCCAGCATGCTCGATTGGGTGCTGCTGGCGACAGCGGTCGGGCTCGTGGTCGTCGCCCTCATCCCCCACGGACTCCCCGTCGACTACACCTACTTCCTGGCGGGCTTCGGGGCCATCGTCGTCGGCAACTCGATCGGGTCGCTGCTGTCGGTCATCTCCGCGATCAGCGTCGGGGCCGGTGACATGAGCTCGGCCGTCGCCGGCGGCGTCACCATCCTGTGCGTCGCAGCCATGGTCACGATCGTGGCAGTGGGTGCGCCGAAAGAGACGGACTACTGGCGCTCGTACTTCATCCGCCACGGGTCGAACCCGGCGGTCACCGTCGACGCCTTCGTGCCGGCAGGAAGCTGCGTCGTGTCGAACGACCCGGAGGCGCTCATCATCTCCAACCGCTTCACCGACCTGCCGGCCGACTGCCCCTACCTCGTGGACCCAGGTGCCATCGAGAAGACGGCTCCCTCGGTGGCAGCCGCCGACGCCGATTGGGAACAGCTGCTGTCGCGCGCCCACTACGTCGTGATCGCACCCGGCAGGCCGCATCTGCTGTTCTCACCGTTGCTGCGCCGGTTCTTCACGCGCAACTTCTCGCTGATCCACAGCGCCAATTACGAGATCTATGAGAGCACGGCCGCGCCGGCCGGGACGTGACGCTGGTGCTCAGACGCGGCTGAGCGGCGTCAGGTGGAGGATGAAGCGCCGGACGCGACCCTCGACGAAACGCACCTCGGCCCTGGCATCCTGACCCTCGCCCTCGACATGAGTGACGACCCCCGAGCCGAAGCGCGGGTGGACGACGGCCTCGCCCGGGTGCAAGCCGAGCGACTCCGCGCCGGTGGACGGCGCCGGGGCGCCGCTCGTGGTGAGCGCAGCGACACGGTCCTTGCCCCGCAACGGTCCGCCCGCCTCCTGCGGGCCGGAGGCGGGCCGCTGCGAGCGATCGTTGGCGTACCGCAGCCGGTAGCGCTCGCCCCAGGCGCTCTGCACATCGCCGTATCGCCCTCGGCCGAGGACGAGCCCGCCTCCGACGTCTTCGATGAGCTCCTCGGGGATCTCCTTCAAGAACCGGCTCGGCAGGCTCTCCTGGTAGGACCCGTACAGCAGCCTCCGCCACGTGTGGGTGACGTAGAGCTGCTGGCGCGCCCGGGTGATCCCGACGTAGCACAGCCGCCGTTCCTCCTCGAGCTCGTCCGGCTCCGCCAACGTCTGGTTCAGCGGGAAGACGCCCTCTTCGAGGCCTGTCAGGAACACCACCTGGAACTCGAGGCCCTTGGCGCCGTGCAGGGTCATGAGCGACACGGCGGGGCCGTCGATCTTCTCGTCGCCGGCGGCCACGAGTGACACGGACTCGAGATACGCCTCCACCGTCTCGAAACCCGACGCCACCGACAGCAGCTCGGACAGGTTCTCGAGGCGTCCCTCGGCTTCGAGTGCCTTCGAACCCCCGCTCTTCGCCTCCGCCTCCAGCATGTCGAGGTAGCCGGTGCGCTCGAGGATGTCGCCGAGCACGTCCGCGGGGGGCCGGGCGACGGCCTCCTCGCCCGAGAGAGCCTCTAGCACCTCGAGGAACGAGCGGATGCCGGCGACGGCCTTGCCGGCTGTGCCCGCTTCCTCGCTCCGCCCAAGCGCCTCCACGAAACTGATCTGCCGCTCTCGGGCAAAGGCCACCAGACGCGACAGCGTCGTGTCCCCGATGCCTCGGCGGGGCACGTTGAGGACGCGCCGCAGCGAGACCTCGTCGGTCGGGTTCAACACGAGCCTCAGATAGGCGAGCGAGTCGCGGATCTCGCGGCGGTCGTAGAAGCGCGTGCCGCCGATCACCCGGTAGGGGACGCCCCGCTCCATCAAGGCAGCCTCGAGCGCCCGCGACTGGGCGTTGGTGCGGTAGAAGACGGCCACTTCGTTGAACTCGACGGCTCCGTCCCGAGCGAGCGCGTGGATCTCGTTGGCGACGAAGGAGGCTTCGTCGTCGCCGTCGTTGGCCCGGTACCGCTTGATCTTCTCGCCCTCCCCGAGGGCGCTCCACAAATGCTTGGACTGGCGCACGAGGTTGTTGGCGATGACGGCGTTGGCGGCGTTCAGGATCGTCTGGGTCGAGCGGTAGTTCTGCTCGAGCAAGATGATGCGGGCGTCGGGAAAGACTCGCTCGAAGTCGAGGAGGTTCCGCATCTCGGCACCGCGGAACCGGTAGATGCTCTGGTCGGTGTCGCCGACGACACAGACATTGCGGGAGGCTCGCCCGAGCAGGGTGACGATCTCGTTCTGGGCAGGGTTCGTGTCCTGGAACTCGTCGACGAGCAGGTGCTGGAAGCGATCCTGGTACCCCTCGAGCACGTCGAGGTGATCGCGGAACAGGCGCACGACGCGCACCAACAAGTCGTCGAAGTCCATGGCGTTCGCCTCGACGAGCCGGCGCTCGTACTCGGCGTAGGTGTCGGCGATCCTCCGCTCGTACAGCGTCGTCGCCCGGTGGTCGTAGGCGTCCACGTCGAGGAGCTCGGACTTCGCCTGGCTGATGGCAGCGGCGACGGCTCGTGGCGGGAAGCGTTTCTGGTCGATGCCGAGATCGCCGAGGACGTGCTCGATGAGCCGGCGTGAGTCGGCGTCGTCGTAGATCGTGAAGTTCGAGCGGTAACCGATGCGATCGGCGTTGCGCCGCAGGATGCGCACACAGGCCGAGTGGAACGTCGAGACCCACATGCGGTCGGCGTCCTCGCCGACGAGGTCGACGACGCGGCGGCGCATCTCGTCGGCGGCCTTGTTCGTGAAGGTGATGGCCATGATCCGCCACGGCGGCACGCCTCGTGCGACAAGTGAGGCGATGCGCCTCGTGAGCACCCGGGTCTTGCCCGATCCGGCGCCAGCGACGACGACGAGGGGTCCGTCGGCGTGCAGGACCGCCTCCAGCTGCGCCGGGTTGAGGTCGCCGAGCAGCGTCTCCTCGTCGAGGAGCGGGCGGCGGGGCTGGTCCGGGGCACTGGTCGTCCCGCGACCGTCGCCGACAAGGGCTGGCAGGCTCTGGAAGTCCCCGAACAGGTCCCACTCGTTCTCCGGCTCGGGCATCGCTTCGAGCCTAAAGGCTGGCGGTCCGGGCTCTGGCGGTCCGGGCTCTGGCGGTCAGCCGGCGACGGTCACGTCCGCCTTGTGCATCTCCTTCACCGATGCGTAGCCGCACATCGCCATGGCGGCACGCAACGCTCCGAAGAGGTTGACGGCGCCGTCGCTCTCATGGGCGGGACCGAGGAGCACCTCGGCGAGGGTGCCCCGTTCCGGCACCTCGGCCAGCGAGCCCCGCGGCAGGCTCGGGTGGGCCGCCGCCATCTCCCAGTAGCGGCGCCGGCCGGGCGCCTCCGTGGCGGCCGCCAGGGGCGCGCCGATCATGACGGCGTCGGCGCCGCAGGCGATCGCCTTGGCGATGTCACCTCCGCTCGACATGCCGCCGTCCGCGATGACGTGCACGTAGACGCCGGTCTCCTCGAGATGGCGGCGGCGGGCGCCGGCGGCATCGGCGATTGCGGTGGCATGAGGCGCACCGAGGCCGAGCACGTCCCAGGTCGTGCTCGCAGACCCGGTGCCGACGCCTACGAGAATGCCGACCGCTCCGGTCCGCATGAGGTGGAGGGCCGCCGGGTAGGAGGCGCACGCGCCCACGACGACCGGGATGTCGTACTCGCGGATGAACTGCTTCAAGTTGAGGGGTTCGGAGCGACGCGAGACGTGCTCGGCCGACACGACGGTCCCCTGGATCACGAGCAGGTCGAGCTCGGCCTCCACGACCGCTTTGGCGTACTGCAGTGTTCGCTGCGGCGACAAAGAGGCGCACGTCACGACACCTTCGGCGCCGATCTGCCGGATCCGCTCGGTGACGAGCTCGGCCCGGATCGGCTCGGCATAGAGCTCCTGCAGCCGGCGGGTGGCGGTGGCGGCGGGAAGGGCGGCGATCTCGTCGAAGACGGGCTCGGGGTCCTCGTAGCGGGTCCAGAGACCTTCGAGATTGAGGACCGCCAGCCCGCCGAGACGCCCGATCTCCGCCGCGCTCGTAGGGCTGACGACGGCGTCCGAGGCCGCCGCCACGAGCGGCAGGGCGAACGTGTAGCCGTCGATCACGAGCGACAGGTCGACGTCCTCGGGATCCCGCGTCCGCCTGGACGGGACGATCGCCACGTCGGCGAGGTCGTAGCCCCGCCGAGAGGACTTGCCGCTACCGATTTCGATGTCAGCCATGATCGACTCCCTCGCCCTCATCGGGCTGCACGGACGGTTCGGTCTCTCTCGAAGGGGAACGGCGCTCGCCGCCGCTGGACTCGAGCGCCCAAGGCGAGGATTCGTCGGCTGCGAGCCGCGGTACCCGCGACCGGGTCCGCGATTCTGCGGGAGGAATCCCGAGCACGGTGAACAGCCCCGTCAACAGCGCCGTGGCGAGAATCCCGAACAGGAAGACGCCCGTGATCCCGAGCGGCGGCTGCCAGATCGCATGCCGAAACGACAGGTAAGGACCAGCATCTCCGACGGCATTTCGCCGCAAGTCGCCGAACAGGGCGACGAGTGTGGCGAGGGCGGCGGCGACTGCGGCCACGCCCACGAGGCGCGAGCGGAAGATCCGGACCGAGGCGAGCGCCGAGTTCGCCAGCATCGAGGCCCCGAGGATGGGAACACCGACGGCCAGCGGGAGCGTGTCCTTGCCCTGCCAGGTGATGCCGAGACGATGGGCCTGGCCGACGGAGATGACGACGGGGATGACCACGACGGCGGCCAGCAGGACCACGAGCGTCACGCAACGTCGTGGGGACCCGGTGGCGAACGCCAGCAGCACGACGAAGCCGATGAGGCCCGCCCAGACGAGGTAGGTGAAGTCGGGCGACGGCGCCACCAGCCAGCCGAAACGGCTCACCATCTCGGTGAAGTACTGAGGCGTCCGCAGCAGGCCGTCGATGAGCAGGTGGATCCCGTGAACCTTGGCCGGCTCGGGCGCGCTCGGCGGCACGACGTTGAGCGAGTGCTCGAGGACGATCCAGGCAGTGCCGAGGACTCCGCAGATCACGAGAAAGGCCCCGGCGAGCCACGCCCGGCGGGAACGCAGGAACGGGCCCAGCTCACCCCACTCGGCCACCGCCAGGGCGGTGAGCAAGGTGAGCACGACCCAGAACGGCGACATCGAGCGGACGAGCGCCTCGATCCCACCGGAGACGGCCACGAGTGCCACGAGGCCGAGGGGCGGATCCTTCAGGCGCTCACGAGCGAGGATCAAGGCCGACGTCCACAAGCAGATGGCCACCGAGGTCTCGAAGCCGGTCGGGTTCACGACGCCCCCGAAGAACAGCACCGACGGAGTCGCCGCCACGACGACGCCGGCGAGCAGCAGGCGCGAGCGCGACCAGGTGACCGCCGCCATCACCGCCAGAGCGAGGAACAGGGCGCTCAGGGCCCCGCTCAGGAGGCGCATGAGATAGATGCCGAGTGACGAGTCCGTGAACAGCGACGGTATCCCGACGATGGCGTAGTAGAGCGGCTGGTAGCGAGCGTTGTAGATCGTCATGGAGACGGTCTTGCGCGAGGCCCTGTAGGGCGGCGCGCACGACGCCGGCCGGTTGGCCTGGAATTGGTAGCACTTCACGAGTCGGCCGAGATCGGCGTAGGCGGCCGGGATCTTCACGATGCCGTCGGGGCTCGACGGTCCGCCGATCAACTGGCCCGTGAACTCGCCGCGGACGACGGCGGCGGCTTTGGCGACATGCACCGGCTCGTCCGGCGACGCCATGAGGGGGGTCGCCAGGCTCCACACCGAGGTCGCCGCGAAGAACGCCACGAAGGCGGCGAGCAGCACCGCCCGCGGGCGGTCCGCCAGCGGCGTGATCCCCGGTCCGATCGAGCGCCTCGGGCTCATCGCCGGCCGCCTGATTCGAGCGCCGGCGCCAGCGAGAGCCCGTCCTCGATCGCCTCGGGACGTCTCGATGCCCGGCGCCGGATGGAGATGACGCCGGCTAGGAGGAGGCCCAAGGCAGCCACGCCGGCAAGGACGCCGCCGTCGAGGACGGTGCCGGGCGAGTACCAGAGCCGGATGCGGTGCGTGCCGGCGGGAACCGAGAGCGACTGCATGACGCCGTCGAAGCGTTGCAGGGGGACGGGCTTCCCGTCGATGGTGGCATGCCAGCCGGGCACGTCGGTGACGTGTGCGACCAGCGTGGCGGCGGCGGTGTCGCTCACCTCGAGGCTGTAGGAGCCGGCGGCACCCTGCGAGCTCGAGACGACCTTGCCCGCCGATGAGGGCTGCAAGGAGAAACGCGCCGAGCCCGGCACATGGAACAGCTGCTGGCCGGCGAGCGTCTCCACGTAGCTCGCTCCCACTGGTCCCTTGCGGCCCGCCGGCACGAGCAGCCAGGAAACCCCGAGCTCGTTGGCCTCGGCCACCGAGGCGATGCTCGGGACGAACAGCCCGAGCCCGCCGTTGCCCTGCCCCGGCGCCAGCGCCGTGAAGTACGTCTGCGGCAGCAGCGGGTCGTGGCCGGCGAACTCGGTCACGCCGTAGGCGACGTTCAGCTCGGGGTAGAAACCCATGGCCGAGAGCGACTGCACCGTGGCCCGCCCATCGTCCACGCCGACGACGTCGGTGCCGACCGCTGCCTGTAGCGCCTTCATGGCGCTCGATTCGGGGTAGAAGCCCTTCGTCCAGGTGTTGAGGTTCATGCCGGCGGAGACGAGGAAGGCGGCGTTGCCGGCAAACAGCGCCGCCGTCGCCACGCCGCATACGGTCCGTCGCAGCTGCGGTCGCCGCATGCCGCCGGCGGCGAGCACGAGGGCGGCGCACAGCAGGCAGACGCCGACGATGACCGCCGGCCAGGCAAGCGAGGACCGCTCGATCGAGCGGGTCTGGAGGTTGCCGACCGAGGAGCTGTGCACCCAGAGGGCGGCGATGCCCACGGCGGCCAGGACCGACATGAGGGCGAAGGCGGCGGCGGCGCGGGAGGGGCCGCGGGAGCGGAGGAGGGTTTCGAGACCGACAGCGGCGAGGACGCCGAGTGGGAAGCCGATGATGAGGCGCGCCCTGCGCCACACGATGGTCGAGAGACCGACGGCCTTGAGCAGGTCGAGGAGAGGATGGAACGCCCCGACCGAGTAGGCGACGGCGACGAGGAGCACGGCGCCGACGGCCATGGCGATCACGACGGGCTGGCGAGGCAGGGCCACGACGGCGACGACGGCGAGGACGAGGACGGCGATGCCGACGTAGGAGACCGTTTCGTAGAAGTTCGTCGTGGGGATGAGGAAATGGCTCCCGTGGATCGGGAACCCGTCGAAACCCGGCACGGCCATCGTGATGATCGCCTTGCCGGGTACGGGCAGGAAGTTGACCTCGGTATCGCGGTGGGCGCCGGCGGCATACTGGGCGCCCGGCAGGATGAGCGGCATGGCGAGGGCTCCGCCGGCGACGAGGCCTCCGAGGATGCGCACGAGCCCGCCGGCGTGCAGCCGGACGCGGCGGGCGAGCAGGCACACCACGATGACGACGCCGGCGGCGGCGAGGAACAGCGCCACGATGACGTTGGCCTCGGGGAAACCGCCGTAGATCGAGAAGGCGGTGGCGACCGCCAGCCCGGCGACGTAGCGGATGCGGCCGGGCCAGCGGTAGGCGAGCACGGCGAAGGCGGCCATCCACCCGACCCAGGCGAAGACGTCGGAGAAGGGCCAGGACAACGATGCCGAGAAACCCCCCGACAGCAAGTAGGTGATCCCTGCGAAGGCCGAGGCGATGGCGCCGAGACCGACGACGCGACAGAACACGTACACGCCCGTGCCGGCGATGAGGAGCTTCATGACGACGGCGACGAGGAAGGCGTACCGGGCCGGGAAGGCGTAGCCGACGAGGTCGGGCAGGCTCAGGACCGACGACTGGAAGTTGGCGAACTGCGGCAGTCCGAGGAGGGCGAATGGGTTCCAGAGGGGGAAGTGGCCGGCGTGAATCTGGCGCCAGTCGAACAGGTTCCAGGTCTCCATCTGGCTGATGACGTCGCCATCGGTGGGGTTGTGGACGGGTCCCGAGTAGAGGCCGGAACCGAGGCTCGTGAAGCTGATGACCGAGTCGAAGGTCCCGAAGCTTGTGCCCCCCCGGAGCGCCGGCGACAGGTAGGCGGCGATGGCGGCGACGATGGCCCCGATGCCGGCGACGTCTCGCCGGCGGTCGATCCAGCCTCCCCGCCAGTCGAAGCGGCGCCGGCGGCTGTGCCGGCGCCGAGCAGGAGGACGGGCTTGGTCGGGCGGCTCGGTGACAGGGCGGACGTCGTCGTCGATGGCGCCGGCCTCGCGCACGGCGTCGTCAGCCTCGGTGCTCGGCTGCGGCGCCAAGTGGCGAGGCTGCTGGGTTGCCACCAAAGAATCGTCTCCCTGTCCTGCGTCTGCCGGCGTGACCATCTTGCGTCGGAAGGCGCGGAGCTTCTGGCTTTCCCGCTTCCCGCGTGGGCGGGAGGCGTCAAAGACTACGCAATCCCCGAGCGCTCGCCCCGGATCAGCGCGGCGCTCAGCACCTGGCGGATCACCATGGCCGTCATGCCCCAGATGACGTCGTTGCCAAGCGCCGCCACGTCGGCGAAGAACGGCAGCGTTCGAGCGTCCTGACCAGGGATCGGCCACTCCTCTTCCCAGTAGACCCCGTCGGCGGCGAGATCGGAGAGCGCCACGGTGAAGATGGCGTCCACCTCGCTCGGATCGCTCCGGAGCGCCGGTTCGGCGGTGAGGACTCCGATGTAAGGCACGACCCGTTCGTCGCCGCGGGCGCGATTCACGATCGGCAACCGCCCCAGCACCGAGACCAAGGCGGGGTCGAGGGCGACCTCCTCCTCCGCCTCCCGCAGGGCGGCATCCACCGCCCGCTCGCCCGGCTCGAGACGGCCACCGGGGAAGGCCAAGTCGCCCGGGTTGCTGAACAGCAGCAGCGAGCGGCGGATGAGGACGACGACCGTGTCGCCCTCCCGCTCGAAGAGGGGGACGAGCACGGCGGCGTGCGGACGGAGATCGGGCTCGAGCGAGGCGGGCACCACGGCGGTGGAAAGCCCGGCCACGGCGTCGCCGAGGGCGAGGGGGCAGCGCTCGCTGGCGGGCAGGTGCGCCCAAGGAGCGAGCCCGCCGGCGACTGCGTGCGGCGGACGGGGGATGAACTGGCGAAACCGCCGCCCGAGCCGGCCCTCGTCCTGCGGGAGCTCGCCCGCCGGCCCGAGATCGCCTGGCATTCCCCGAGCCTACCGAAGTGGCGCCTTTGGCTGGCTGGCGCCGGAGGTTCTGGATGGGTCGTGGGGACCAATGTGTGCCGGCCACCCATCCAGAATGAGGGGGGGGCGGGGGTTTCTTGTCCCGAGCCCGGCGCCTCACCGTTCTGGGTGCACATTGAGGACACATATGTCCCTTTCATGCACCCAGAATGCGGCCGCCCAAGCCGCCGGCGGCACGGCCGGCGCGACAAAGGGCCGGACCCGAAGGCCCGACCCTTTGCACAGACTGCGGCAAGCAGCTGAGGGACTACATCATCCCCATGCCGCCGCCGGGCGGCATCCCGCCGCCACCGCCGGCGGGGGTCTTCTCGGGCTTGTCGGCCACGATTGCCTCCGTCGTCAGCAGCAGGGCGGCGATCGAAGCGGCGTTCTGCAGCGCCGACCTCGTCACCTTGGCGGGGTCGATGACGCCGGCCTTGACCAAGTCCTCGACCGCACCGGAGAGGGCGTTGAGACCGAAGGTCCCTTCGGACCGCTCGACCTCTTGCACCTGCACGGCACCTTCGAGCCCGGCGTTGATGGCGATCCACTTGAGTGGCTCCTCGAGGGCCCGGTACACGATGCGTGCTCCGGTGGCCTCGTCGCCGTCCAGCTTGGCAGCGGCAGCCGTCACCGCAGGGCGAGCCCGCAGCAATGCGGTCCCACCGCCGGCGACGACGCCTTCCTCGATGGCTGCACGGGTCGCCGAAAGGGCGTCCTCGATGCGGTGCTTCTTCTCTTTGAGCTCCACCTCGGTGGCGGCGCCGACCTTGACGACGGCAACCCCGCCGGACAGCTTGGCGAGCCGCTCCTGCAGCTTCTCGCGGTCCCAGTCCGAGTCGGTGTCCTCGATCTCCCGCTTGATCTGGGCGATCCGGCCCTTCACGTCCTCGGGAGTGCCGGCGCCGTCGACGATGGTCGTGTCGTCCTTCGTCACGACGATGCGGCGAGCGTGACCGAGCTGGTCGAGGGTGGTGTTCTCGAGCTTGAGCCCGACCTCCTCGGAGACGATCGTGGCGCCCGTGAGCACGGCGATGTCACCGAGCATGGCCTTGCGCCGCTCGCCAAAGCCAGGAGCCTTGACCGCCACCGACTGGAACAACCCACGGATCCGGTTCACCACGAGGGTGGCGAGTGCCTCACCGTCGACGTCCTCGGCGATCACGAGCAGCGGCCGGTTGGTCGCCATCACGCGCTCGAGCACGGGCACGAGGTCGTGCACCGAGCTCACCTTCGAGTTGACGACGAGCAGGTACGGGTCCTCGAGGATCGCTTCCTGACGCTCGGCGTCGGTCACGAAGTACGGGGACAGGTAGCCCTTGTCGAATTGCATGCCTTCGGTGAACTCGAGCTCGAGGCCGAAGGTGTTGGACTCCTCGACCGTGACGGTCCCGTCCTTGCCGACTCTGTCGATGGCATCGGCGAGCACTTCGCCGATGTTGGCGTCGGCAGCCGAGATCGCAGCGACTTGGGCGATCTCGTGACGACCTTCGATGTCCTTGGCCTGAGTGGCGATGGACGCCACGGCGGCAGCGACAGCCGCCTCGATGCCGCGCTTGAGCGACATCGGGTTGGCGCCGGCGGCAACGTTGCGCAGGCCCTCGCGCACGAGCGCCTGGGCGAGCACGGTGGCCGTCGTGGTGCCGTCACCGGCGACGTCGTTGGTCTTCGTCGCTACTTCCTTGACGAGCTGGGCGCCCATGTTCTCGAAGGCGTCCTCCAGCTCCACTTCACGGGCGATCGTCACACCGTCGTTGGTGATGGTCGGCGCCCCGTACTTCTTGTCGAGGACGACGTTGCGCCCTCGGGGGCCGAGCGTGACCTTCACGGCGTCGGCGAGCTTGTTCACGCCCGTCTCGAGCCGGCGGCGAGCCTGCTCGTCGAACACGAGCATCTTCGACATCAGGCGCCGACCTTCGCGAGCACGTCGCGGCTCGAGAGGATCAACAGGTCCTCGCCGTCGATGGTGATCTCGGTGCCGCCGTACTTGGAATACACGACCTTGTCACCGACGGCGACGTCGAGGGGAACGATCTCGCCGGTCTGGTTCTCCTCGGACTCGCTCGGCCGAACGACGATCCGGTCGTCCAGGGGCTGCAGCTTCATGATCTCAGGGCCTCCTACTGGCTCCATTAGCACTCTCACTACGTGAGTGCCAATGGTAGCAGAAGTGATTGGCACACGCGGCTGGAGAGTGCCAATGACTTCAGGCCCAGATCACCCCCCGAAACCCATCCCCGGTTCTGCCCCCGTTCCCCACGAACTTGCGCCATGGCGCTGCAGGCGGAAGTAGCCGGCTGCCCCGATCATGGCGGCGTTGTCCGTGCACATGGCCCGGCTCGGGAGGTAGACGGGCAGTCCGGCGGCCTCGCCGGCGGCTGTCGCCCGGGCACGGAGCACCGAATTGGCGGCGACCCCTCCGGCCAGGCAGACGCCCTTGGCGCCCGCTGCCTCCGCCGCCCGGAACGTCTTTTGCACGAGCACGTCCACGACCGCCTCCTGGAAGCTGGCCGCCACGTCGGCCGTGGTGACCTCAGGGTGGGCTCGCACGTAGTTGACGACGGCGGTCTTCAGACCCGAGAAGGAGAAGTCCGCCGTCCCCTCCAGCCATGCCCGCGGGAAGACGACGGCGCCGGGGTCGCCGTGGCGGGCGACGTCGTCGATGGCGGGGCCGCCGGGGTAGGCGAGACCGAGGTAGCGAGCGACCTTGTCGTAGGCCTCGCCGGCGGCGTCGTCTTTCGTACGGCCGAGGACCTGGTAGCTACCAGGAGCATCCATCTCCACGAGCAGGGTGTGTCCCCCCGAGACGAGCAGGACCACGACCGGCAGCTCGAGCTCGGGTTCCTCCAACATCGAGGCATACAAGTGGCCTTCGAGGTGGTTGACGCCCACGAAAGGCACTCCCCAGGCCATGGCGAGCGCCTTCGCCAGGCTCACGCCCACGAGCAGCGAGCCGACGAGGCCCGGGCCCACCGTGGCGGCAACGGCGCCAATGGGCGCGGCGGCCGGTGCCTGAGGGCCGGCGGGTGCGGGCACGGAGCCGGCGCCGACGGGTGCGGGCGCGGCGGGTGTGGGAGCGGCGGGTGCGCCGGCCGGTGCGGGCACGGAGGCGGCGGCGGGAGCTAGCGGTCGCCCGCGGCGGTCGAGGCCGGCGCCGGCGAGGGCCTCGGCGACGATGGGCACAATCAGCTCGACGTGCGCCCGGCTGGCGAGCTCGGGCACGACACCGCCGTAGCGGGCGTGCAGGTCGATCTGGCTGGAGACGACGGACGACACGATGTGGCGGCCGTCGTCGACGACGGCGGCGGCGGTTTCGTCGCAGGACGTCTCGATGGCGAGCACGCGCATCCTTGCGCCGGCATCGTGGGCCATCGGCGTGAGCTCGGCGACGCCGGCAGTCACGGTCACGAGGTCTCTCCGGTGGAGCTCTCCGGCCAGTTGCGGGCACGCATGCGGCGCTCGATGGCGGCGAGCCGCTCGCCGTAGTCGTCGCTCCGGATCCCGTGCGCCCACATGACGATGGCGTCTTCGTGCACCTCGGCGTAGTAGTTCTTCCGGATGCCGGCAGGGGCAAAACCGAACTCGTGGTAGAGGGCCTGGGCTCCGGTATTGGTGACCCGCACCTCGAGCGTCAGGTCCTCGGCGCCCCGATCGATGGCAGTGCGGGCGAGTTTCATGAGCAGCAATCGCCCGATGCCGCGTCGCTGCCAATCCTGCGCGACGCCGATCGTGGTGACGTGTCCCTCGCCCACGGCGAGCATCAACCCGGCATATCCGATCACCTCGCCGTCGGAGAGAGCGACGAAGTACGCCCGTGTGGCCGGCTGGGCGATCTCGGACAGGTAGAGGCTGAGCGACCATGGGCTCGGGAAGGCGGTCTGCTCGATGGCGACGACGGTCTTCAGGTGGCGCCGGCGCATCGGCACGACGTCGATGCCCCGCGGCCCGCTTTCCGGTCCGCGCCGGTGCGTGCCCGGCAGGCGGAAACCCATCAGGCCACCTCGCCGTGACGGCCCGGGGCGTCGTGACGAGTCGTCCAGTGGATCCTCACGTCGGCATCGCGCAGGTACGTCGGTTCGAGCTCGGCGGGATCCACGCCGCCGCCGGCGGCCAACGCCGCGATCCCCTCGAGGGCGAGCGAGCCGACCGGCGGCACCGACCACTCCGGGCCGGCGAGCACGACGCGCTCGCCGAAGGCGGCGGTCAAAGCCTCGCCCGCCCGGATCGCACCGTCGCCGGCCAGCACGAGGCCGGGGCCGCCGGCGTTGCTGCCGCCCGAGCCCGACCGTGCGAAATACGCCGTGAGGTCGGAGATGAGCTCGGTGGGCGGCCCGTGACGATCGAGTGCTGCCTCGCCGGCTGCGGGTGGGAGGGACCAGGCGAGCTCGCCCCGGCGCAGGTCGACGACGCCCATGGCCTCGCCTTGGCCGGCGGCAAGACAACCGCTGCGGAGAATCTGGAGGCTCGTCAGGCCGACGACCGGTACCCCGAGTGCCATGGCGTAGCCCTTGGCCGCGGCCACACCCACCCGAATCCCCGTGAAGAGCCCAGGCCCGACGTCGACGGCGACGCCGGCGAGGCGGTCGAGGCTCACGCCCGACATGTCGAGCAAGCCGGCGATGGCGACGTGCAGCAACTCGGCGTGGCGCCGGCCCGCTCGGATGTCGACGGAGCCGATCAGCCCGCTCTCGTCGGAGAGGGCGGTGGCGGCGGTGGACGTCGCCGTTTCGATGGCGAGGACGATCACGCCGCCACCTCGGCGACGATGGCAGCCAGCTCGCCGGCTCGCTCGCACCAGCGCCCACGCGGCTCGAAGATGACGTCGCGTCCGCCGCCGGCCCCGCCCGCCCCGCCGGCCCCGCCGGCCTCGCCGGCCCCGCCGGCCCCGCCGGCCCCGCCGGCCTCGCCGGCCTCACCGGCCTCACCGGCCTCGCCGACCCGTCGCCGGCACCGTGAACGTTGCATTCCGGTTGCCCGACGGGAGCCGAGTGCAGCGCCCGCACGACAGGGTGCGATCGATGGTGAAGAATGGTCCGACCCGAGGTTCCGGGGACGAGCGAGGAGGGCGGGCGGATGCCTGAGCCCGAGGGGGACGACATGGCTGGACCGGGGGCGGGGCACGGACGGGACGGGGGGGACTTGCCGGACGGGCTCGACGGGCCGGACGGGCTGTCGACGGACGCCCCGCACGAGTACCGGCTGCTGTCGGTGATCGTCCCCGTGTTCAACGAGCGGGTCACCGTCGACGAGGTGATCCGTCGTATCCGCGCCGTGGAGGTACCGGTCGATGTCGAGGTGATCGTGGTCGA
>JBEKYM010000046.1:0-34643 GCA_049510975.1 Acidimicrobiales bacterium | reverse complement strand
GCGGGGGACTTGCCGAGTCAGTAGGCGACCGGACGATCCAACCCCAGCGCACTGCCTGGCGGAGAGCTGAGCGTAGGAAAGCATGGTGGTGCGCAACTGTTGTCGCCGACAGTCCGCGCCCGATCAGCTTGCGGTAGTAGCGATCGAGCGTCGCGGCCGTGAGCTTCCGGATCTCGATGGTGCCGAAATCCGCCTTGGCTTGCTTGGCGAGTAGTTCGTAACCAAGGAGCGTCTTCGGTGCGAGGCCGCGGGCGCGGGCATGGTCCATGAAGGCATCGAGAAGGTGACCCACCGATCCTTTCGTCGAACCCGCAAGATTCTGAGCGACCTCGGTGGCGAGCTCCGCGGCCAACTGGTTGGCGGTCCGCCTCGAGCCGTGGACGTGCCTGCTGATCTGGCCGTAGCGGCCTGTCAGCGGGTCACGGCCGGTGGACACGGTCACTTGCCAGACGCCTGGGGTGCGCTCCCGTATCCTGGCCACCCAGCTGGAGGGATGGCAGAGCGGACGAATGCGACGGTCTTGAAAACCGTTGGGTGTTGAGCCCCGGGGGTTCGAATCCCCCTCCCTCCGCTAGGAGCAGTTCTGCCTCGGAGAGCGCCCGGCGCAGCAGGAACTCGATCTGGGCGTTGGTGCTGCGCAGCTCGTCGCCTGCCCACCTGGCGAGGGCGTCGTGGACGGCGGGGTCGAGGCGAAGCAGGACGTTCTTGCGCTCGCTCATCGCCTGGCGTGGACTCGGCTGCTGGTAGGTGAGCCAGGATTGACGTCCTGTTGGTGGCTTGCTCGCTGCAGACGACGACGCAGGGAGAACCTTCTGGGTCGACCATCGCCGCTGCAGCCCTCACGTCGGGCTCCCATCTTGACCACTCGATATCATTGGTATATCGTAATGATATCAGATTGTTGGACCGGCGGGATGGAAACGAGGAGTCAATGGCTGCAACGCCAGACATCGTGTTCGGCGAGTTGGCCCCCTCGCCGGGGTCGATCGTCGACGACGCCCTCGCTGTCATCGAGGTCGAGCATCTGCGCAAGGCATACGGGGCGACCATGGCGGTGGACGATGTGAGCTTCTCGGTCCGAGCCGGAGAGATCTTCGGCATCCTCGGGCGCAACGGAGCCGGCAAGACGACAACCGTCGAGTGCCTCTCGGGTCTGCGGGTCCCCGATAGTGGACGTGTCGACGTTCTCGGTCTCGATCCGCGGAAGGACGGCCGGGAGCTGCACGAGCTGGTCGGCGTCCAGCTTCAAGAGAGCGCCCTACCGCCGAAGATCCGGGTCGGCGAAGCCGTCGAGCTCTATGCCTCGTTCTATCGACGACCAGCGGACGGCGATCGTCTCCTCGGTGTGCTCGGGCTCGACGAGAAGCGGGGCTCGTATTACCGCGAACTCTCCGGCGGGCAGAAACAACGGCTGTCCATCGTCCTGGCCCTCATCGGCCAGCCGAAGGTCGCGATCTTGGACGAGTTGACGACGGGTCTCGACCCCGGGGCGCGGCGCGAGACATGGGAGTTGATCGAGGGCGTGCGTGACCGCGGGGTCACGATCCTGCTCGTGACCCACTTCATGGAGGAGGCCGAGCGACTTTGTGACCGAGTGGCCCTCATCGACCATGGCAAGGTGATCGCTCTCGGTCCGCCTGCGCACCTCGGCGAGCAGGCATCAACCTCGAAACGGGTCCGTCTACGGCCATCGGGCGAGCTGCCTGACACCGTTCTCGAGGCGCTTCCGGAGGTGAGCTCCCTTGAGCATCACGGCACCGACCTCGTCGTCATCGGAACTGGCAACCTCGTCACCGCCGTGGTGCTTGCGTTCGATCACGCCGGACTGGTCGCCGAGGACGTCCGGACCGAGACCTCCACGTTGGAGGATGCGTTCTTGGCGCTCACCGACGCCGCCGACGCCACCGCAGCCGGGCTCACGAGATGAGCACTTCCGCAGTCGAGTTTTCGTCTTCTCGGCGTCGCGCCGCTCGCATGCTCGTCCTCACCGAGTTGCGGCTGGCCTGGCGCACCCCCAGCTACCTCGTCGTCGCCCTCGGCATACCGGTGCTGCTGCTTGTCGTCTTCGGCAGTATCCCGTCGCTCACTCAGCCGAAGAAGGAGTTCGGCGGCGTTTCCTTCTTCACCATTTACACCCCGACGCTCATGGTGCTCGTGCTCATCGTGCTCGGTCTGCTGAGCCTGCCGTCCCAGATGGCCAGTTACCGAGAGCGGGGCGTGCTCCACCGGATGTCGACCACGCCAGTCCCGGCTTCGGCTCTGCTCGGCGCTCAGTTGGCAGTCAACATCGGCTTTGCTGTTGTCTCGATCGCTCTACTGCTCGGCGTGGGGGGTGGTGCGTTCAACCTCGTCATCCCGGTGCAGTTCGGTTGGTTCGTCATCTCGTTTGCCCTCGCGGTCGGGGCGATGTTTGGGCTCGGTCTGTGCATCGCTGCGTTCGCCAGCTCGGCGCGGGTGGCACTCGTGATCGGCGGCCTGCTCTTCTACCCGTTGGCCTTCTTTTCGGGGATGTACGGCCCGCTCACCGTGTACCCAGGCGTGGTCGGTCAGATCGCAAAGTGGGCGCCGAGCGGTGCGGCGTTCTACGCCCTCCATGCCTCGCTCGGGGGACAGTTCCCCAGCTGGACGGCGCTCTGGGTGCTCGCCGCCTACGGAGTCGTGTTCGGCGCGATCGCCGTCCGTTGGTTCCGATGGGACGTCGAGCGATCCCGCCTCCGACTGGGCGGGATCCTCGCGCTGCTCACGCTCACGCGCAGCTTGACCCTGGCAGGAGAGGTCACCGGCGAGCAGCTGGCGCGGGCGCTGCGCGACGGCCTGCCGCCCCGCTTCGAGGTGCAGCCGGCCACGAAATTCAGGGGTCGCTGGCTCGGGTTCGGCACCGAGTCAGCAGGACCCGACGTCATGGTGGTCACGTCCGGAGGGAGCGGCCTCGGGCGCGCTGAGGTGACGGTCATGCGAGCCTCGGGCGACACGCGAGTGCGAATCCGACCGGGTGGTCAAGTGCTCTACAGCGCGCTCGGTGTTGCCAGAAGAGCTCGACGCCTCCTACTCGACCTCGAGGTGGACGCTGGGTCGCCAGCCACTCTGGCCGCCGATGCCGGGGCCCGCACTACGTCGAAGTAACAGCAGCGGTTCCTTCAGGCTCGACGAGTCATCCTGCGAGAATGTCGCGCATCGCATCGCGCAGCAGCTCGCCCAGCTCCTGGTTGGACGTCCCCTCGAATGCATCACCGGACATGAACAGCCCGGCGAAGGCGGCGCCGAACGAGCAGGCCATCCGGACACGGTCTCGCAACGACACGCGGGGGTCGGCGAGCACCCGTCGGAACCTGTCCTGGATGTCGTCGTGCTCGGCGTCGTGGTCGTCCCTGTGCAACTTCTCGAGCGCTGCCTGATTCCGTTCATGGAGGAGGAACAGCTTGCGCTGGGCGAGCATTTGACCGACGAGCTGGCCCAGGAGCTCGCCCCAAAGCTCGAGGGTGACCGGCTCGTCCGTCATCTTGCCGAGGGCGTCTTTGCCGAATTCGTGCAGACGCATGTGGAGCGCCATCAAGATGTCGTCCTTGGAGGCAAAGTGGTAGTAGATCGCCGCCTTGGTCACATCGAGTCGTTCGGCGATCTCACGTAACGAAGCGCCGTCGAAACCCTTCTCGGTGAAGAGGTCGATGGCCACATTGAGGATTCGTTCCCTCGTCGAGGCTGCCTCCGGCGTTGCGTCATCTGCGGGGCCGCCGTCTTCCGAGTCCGCAAGACCTCCGACCGTCGCCTGGCGGGATGTCGCTTGGGTCACCGTGGCATTCTAACATTTTGTCTACTTGACGGCAGGTAAGTGAGGCACTTACCATACGGCCAGTAAGTAGTTGCCGACCGAAAGACGAGGAGGCAACCGATGGCCGCCACTCAGTTCATGATCGAGGCACAAGGCCTGGTCAAACGCTATGGCGAGACTCTGGCCCTCGACGGCGTGGACTTCGTCGTGCCGGCCGGCTCGATCTTGGGTTTGCTAGGGCCGAACGGTGCCGGCAAGACGACCGCTGTCCGAATTCTGACCACGTTGGCGAGGCCCGATGCGGGTTGCGGACGGGTGGCCGGGATCGACGTTGTCGCCCACCCAGGCGAGGTGCGCCGCCAGATCGGCGTAGCAGCGCAGGACGCCACCCTGGACGGGCAACTGACCGGCCGGCAGAATCTCGTGCTGGTCGGAGAGCTGAGTGACATGAAGCGCGCAGCGGCCCGGGCGCGAGCCACCGAGCTGCTGGCCCTGTTCGAGCTGAGCGACGCCGCCGACCGGGTGCTCAAGGGATACTCGGGCGGAATGCGCCGGCGACTCGACCTCGCCGCCAGCTTGATGACGCGACCCCCGGTGTTGTTCCTCGACGAGCCCACGACGGGGCTGGACCCGACGAGCCGCCAGCGGGTGTGGTTCGCCATCGAGGAGCTGCTCCGCGAGGGGGTCACGGTGTTGTTGACCACGCAGTATCTCGACGAAGCCGACGCCCTGGCCGATCAGATCGTCGTCATCGATCACGGCCGGGTGATCGCGCAGGGCACGCCCCGTGAGTTGAAGGAGGCGAGCCGGAGCGCCCACCTCGAGGTGGCTCTCGCCGCGGCTGACCCTGGGGCGGTGCCTGCCCTCAGAGAACTCGTGAACGGGCCGATCCAAGTCAGCGACGGTGGGCGGCACCTGAGCGCCGCTGCCGACAGCTCGCCAGGGTTCGCGACTTCAGTAGTGCGCGCCCTTGACGCCGTGGGAGTGCTCGTGGACACGATCGAGGTACGGCAGCCGTCCCTCAACGACGTGTTCTTCTCGCTCACAGGCGGGCACATCGAAGCCGACGACGATGCGAACGGCACACCAAGTGGCGACGAACGGGCGGACCGGCCGGAGCTGGAAGGCGTGAGCACATGACCGCCACGGCGGCAGCGCCGCCAATGGTCGGACTCGTCAAGCCCCGCAGGTCTTCGGCCGCATGGGGAGGCGTCCTGGACGTCTGGGCGATGACCCGCCGCAATCTGGTGCACATCTCGCGAGAGCCCATGCAACTCTCGGACGTCACGATCCAGCCTGTTCTGTTCACCGTGCTCTTCGTGTTCATCTTCGGTGGCGGAATACCGATCCCCGATGGCGGGAGCTACAAGGACTTCGTGCTGGCGGGACTGCTGGCCCTGAACCTCGTCACCTCGACCATGGGTACAGCCGTCGGTCTCAGCACCGACTTGCACGAGGGCATCATCGACCGCTTTCGCACCCTGCCGATGTGGCGAGCAGCCGTTCTCGTGGGGCGCTCCGTCGCCGATCTCATGACGGCCATGGTGTGCGCCATCGTGGTTGCCGTGACGGGGCTCGCCATCGGGTGGCGGGCAGATGCCGGCCTCTGGTCGGTGATCGGGGGTTTCGCCCTGGTGCTGCTCTTCGCCTACTCACTCTCGTGGATCGCGGCGTGTGTCGGGCTGAACAGCAAGAGCCCGGAGTCGGCAGCTTCGTTCGGGTTCATCGTCCTGTTCCCGCTGGCCTTCGTCTCCAACGCCATGATTCCGACGCAACACATGCCGTCGTGGCTGCAGGTGGTCGCGAACTGGAATCCCGTCAGTGCCGTGACCGCCGCTGCCCGCCACATGTGGGGCAATCCGAACCCGTCTGCCACCATTCGGGCGTGGCCGATGCAGCATCCGGTGGAGGCAACCTTGATCTGGTCCGTGGTAATCCTGGCGGTGGCCGCTCCGTTGGCGTCGCACTTCTTCAAACGGCGGACGACTGAGTAGCCCTGGTGGGTCTCCGAAGGGTGTGCTCATCCGTCTGTGCTGATGGCGGAGGTATGGGCGTCCGCGTTGACAGTTTCGGGGCGCGGCCCTAGCTTGTTCCTGCCGCGGGGGGCAGTACAAGGCTGTGCCGTGCGGAGGAGGGGGCTCCGCGAGGGACCCCGAACCGTGGGGGAGCGGCACAAACCGTTTGTCCATCTCGTCCAAACATGTCGAAGAGGGAGAACAGCATGAAGCGTCTGATCGTTGCCGCCGCGAGCGTGGGGGTCCTCCTCCTTGCTCTCGTCGGCACCACCGCCGCCGGAGCGAGCACGGCTCACACGAGCCTGCCTCGAGTCAGGGGTACAGCTGCGCCGGTCGTCACCGTGAGCCCGAACTCCAACCTCACCAACGGGGAGAAGGTCACCGTCACGGGCTCGGGCTGGCCGGCCAAGACCTCATTGATCGTGCTCGAGTGCAACGCCGATGGTGCCGGTCCCGGCGACACCTCCGGTTCCTGCGACGAGGCAGCCGGTCAGCTGCTCTCGCCGAAGACGAGCGCCACGGGCACCTTCACGGTGAAGTACCCGATTGCCGTCGGAGCCATGAAGGCGGGCGGGACGAACAACAACTGCCCGCAGGGTCTGCGCCAGGCTCAGCACTCGGTCGAGTGCATCATCGGTGTGGCCGATCTCGGGGCGTCGATCTACAGCTTCGTACCGATTCACTTCGCCGCTCCCGCGTTGACCTTCACCTACACCAAGTCCACGGTGATCGGTGGCCACCAGAGCTACAAGGTGGTCATCACCGAGGCGGGTGACTACGCCCCCAACATCGGCGGCTTCGACGTCATCGGTGCCTACGGAACAGACACGCCTCCGAGCCGCGACTGCCAAGGCTCTTCCAACGACTCCACCGTATGGAACCCACCAAACCTGCCCCCGTGCACGATCCACTTCGGCGAAGCCGTCGAGATCTTGTGGGGAGGCAAGAAGATCGGGCTGATACGGGTTGGGGTCGCCAGTCCAGGCGCCTTCACCTTCACGATCCAGCACGCTTTTGCCGGTAGCCACACCGCCGAGGCCCTCGACGGGAATGGTGAGAAGGCAACGGGAACAGCGGTCGTTCCCTAAAGGGACAGTTCGCTGGAGGACTGGGCCGTCCCTTGTGGCGGACGGTTCTCGCTGATGTGACCGCAACGCCGCCCGGCTCCGGCCGGGCGGCGTTGCCGCGAACCACCCCGATTACCATGAGCCGATGCCGCTCTCTCTGTCCGAGGCCACCGCTCGCCTCATCGAGCCTGGTCAGATGTTCGAGATGGGCGAGGCCGACATCGCCGGCGTCGCCACTCGTGTCTGGAAGAACTGCCCGCCGACGCTTCGCGCCATCCTCGAGGTCTCGAGATCCTTTGGAGACGCCACCTTCCTCGTCTACGAGGACGAGCGCATGTCCTTCGCCGAGCACTTCGCCGAGGCTGCAGCGTTCGCCGAAGTGCTCTCTCGCGACTACGGAGTGACGGCCGGCGACCGCGTCGCCATCGTGATGCGGAACTTTCCGGAGTGGGTCGTCGCCTTCTGGTCGGCCGCAGCACTCGGCGCCGTTGTCGTCCCGCTCAACGCCTGGTGGACGGGGCCCGAGCTTGCCTATGGCCTGGAGGACTCAGGCACGACGGTGGCCGTCGTTGACGCCGAACGCCTCGGGCGGCTCCTGCCACATCTCGACGACTTGCGCGGCGCCGGGCTCGAGCACGTGATCGTCGTCCGACCCGACGACGCCCGCGAGCCGGTTGTCGTTCCGGAGGGCGTGGAGAGCTATGAGGCGGTGATGTCAAAGGCCCGTGCAGAAACGGACGGTGAGCTGCCGCCCGCCGAGATCGGCACCGACGACAACGCCACGATCTTCTACACCTCAGGGACGACCGGCAAGCCAAAAGGCGCTCTGGGGACGCAACGAAATATCTGCACGAACCTGTTCAGTCTCGGTTTCATCGCCGCGCGTGGACAGCTGATGGCGCAGGAGCCGGGTGTGCCGGAAGCGCCTTCGGGCACCCAGAACGCCTACTTGCTGTCCGTCCCGCTCTTCCACGCAACCGGCTGCCACTCGATCCTTGTCGCCAACACGGCGGCGGGCGGCAAGATCGTCATGATGCGGCGCTGGAACCCCGAACGCGCCCTCGAACTCATCGAGCGCGAGCGGGTCACGATTTTCGGCGGTGTCCCGACGATGGCGTGGCAGGTGCTCAACTCACCCGACTTCGCCGCCCGTGACACCTCGAGCGTGCGGTCGGTGGCCTACGGAGGAGCGCCGGCACCGCCGGAGCTGGTGCGGCGGATCAAGCAGCAGTTCCCCTCCGGTAACGCTTCCAACGGCTACGGGCTCACCGAGACCTCCTCGGTCACGAGCATGAACACAGGTGACGACTACGTCCGCAAGCCCGAGAGCTGCGGCCCGCCGGTTCCCGTCTGTGACGTTCGCGTGGTCGATCCCGACGGGCACGACCTGCCCACGGGCGAGCCGGGTGAGCTGTGGATCAAAGGCCCGAACGTCGTGAAGGGCTATTGGAACAAGCCGGAGGCGACCGCCGCCACGTTCAGCAACGGCTGGCTGCACACCGGCGATGTTGCCCGCCTCGACGGCGAACGCTTCATCTTCATCGTCGACCGGGCGAAGGACATGGTGATCCGTGGAGGCGAGAACGTCTACTCCGCTGAGGTGGAGGCCGCGCTCTTCGAGCACCCGGCGGTGGCGGACGCCGCTGTCATCGGCATTCCCCATGAGGTGCTGGGCGAGGAGGTTGGCGCCGTCGTCGTGCTCCGGCCAGGCGAGACGGCGACGGCCGAGGAGCTGCGCGCTCACGTAGCGGAGCGGATTGCCTCGTTCAAGGTGCCCACCCACATCTGGTTCCGTGCCGAGCCTCTGCCGAGAAACCCGGCCGGGAAGGTGCTCAAGCGCGACCTCCGCACGGAGGTCGCTTCCGTGGCGGAGGCGTCGGGGTGAGCGAGGGGGAGGGTTTCTCGACGCGTGCGATCCACAATGCTCAGCCTCCCGATGTCCGACAGGAGCCGGCGAGCGTTCCCATCTACCAGACGGCGACGTGGCGGTTCGAGACTCAGGACGAGTACGCCGACGTCCTCAACTTCGAGCGGCCGGGCCACAGCTATGGGCGAGGTTACGGCAACCCGACCGTGGAGGCCTTCGAGACCGTCATCGCCGACCTCGAGGGGACGGAGGCGGCCTATGGGTTCTCCTCGGGCATGTCGGCCATCCATGCCGTGTCACTGTTGCTCGCTGGGGCGGGTGACCGTGTCGTGACGAGCCGGGAGCTCTACGGCGGTTCGTACTCCCTGTTCTCCAAAGTGCTTCCTCGCTACGGGATCACGGTCGTCGAAGTCGACCCGCACGACCTCGACGCAGTTCGGGTCGCCCTTGCCGGCGCGGCCTTCTTCTACGTCGAGACCATCGCAAACCCGCTTTGCGCCGTCGCCGATCTCGAATCCTTGGCGGCATGCTGTCGCGATGCTGGCGTGCGATCGGTGATCGACAACACCTTCGCATCACCGTGGCTCTGCAACCCGTCGTCACTGGGTTTCGACTTCGTGCTGCACTCGGTCACCAAGTACATCGCCGGCCACAGCGATGTCGTCGCCGGCGTGGCCTGCTGCACTTCGGCTGATCGTTCCGGCCTCAGGCGAGTTGCCCTCGGCGTGGGGGGAGCCATGCAACCCTTCGACGCGTGGCTGGCCATCCGCGGCGTACAGACGCTCGAGGTGCGGCTCGAACGCCAGTGTCGCTCGGCCATGGCTCTTGCAACCATGCTCGAAGCCGAGACGGACGTTGTCGCCGTCCACTACCCGGGCCTTTCCAGCCATCCTCATCATGAGCGGGCAGCGAAGCTGTTCCGACCGGGATACTTCGGCGGGATGTTGTCGGTGGAGGTGTCGGGAGGCGTCGCGGGCGCAGCCGCCTGGTGCGAGGCCCTCTCCACCGCCTGGATCGGCGCATCGCTCGGTGGGACGCACACTTTGGTCACCCATCCAGCCTCTACCACTCACCGCCAGGTGGCCCCTTCGGAGCGGGCGTCGCGTGGGCTCACCGACGGTCTCGTGCGATTGAGCACCGGCCTCGAGAACACGGAAGACCTCGTGCAGGACTTCTCCCAGGCGTTTCGTGCTCTTCGCCGGGGGTAGCCCTTCGCTTTGACGGTCGTCCGGCCTCGAAGCTGGCCGAGGCGGCGGGCCGCGGCCGGGGCGGCTGGCGCGGCGATGCGTTCCGGCGCGGCTGGCTGTTCGTGGACGCGCCGCGATCGCGCCTACGGACAGGTCAGACCGGTCGCGGGGCTCGCTCCGTCCGGGGATCCGTCCCGGCCCGGGTAGCTCAGTGGTAGAGCAGCGCACTCGTAATGCGCAGGTCATGGGTTCAAGTCCCATCTCGGGCTCAAGAACGTCCTGGTATCGCCGACGGTGGCCGCTTGACAGATGAGAAGCAGATCGGACTGGGCCGTGTCTGCGATATCGCTGAGGTCCTTCGATTCCAGCCCTAATTGTGCGTGGGCGAACAGACGAACCGCTTGAGCGGCCGCTTGCATCTCTTCCTGACCACCGGTGAATGCCAGGTCGACAGCGAGGTCCACCTGGGACGGAGTAACCGAAAGGAGCAGCTATGCCCATCGTCCCGTGTTCGAGTTCCCGAACGAGGACATCGCCAAGTACCACAAGGTCTTCGAGGCTCGCGGTGAGGCGGTCCTTGACCAGCCTCAGCGCCTTGGTCACACCTGCTACAGCACAGACGAGGGCTTCACCGTGATCGACGCTTGGGCCGACGAAGCCAGCTTCGCAGCATTCGGTGAGGTCATCGGCCCCGCCCTCCAAAGCGCCGGCCTCAATGCCGTGCCGGCCGTGTACGCGCTCGTGGGCACGATCACCCAGGACGGTTCGCGCTCGACGTATTGAGGCCAGCCCTCGGGCGACGGATTCGTCACCCTTGGGCCGGCCATGGTGGACCCGTTTGATCTCTCAGCCGGGGCTCGTGCTGCTGGATCCGAGGCGGAGCTCAGGCAGCGTGCTCCCACGTCGCCGTGAACTCGTTGCTGCTCAGGGGCGAGGTGACCTGGACGATCGTCCTCGGTGTCCTGTCTGTCATCGTCAGTTCGACGGGGTCGAACTGGCTTGACCCGATGGAGTCCCAGGAGGTACCGGTGCCGTGCTGGGGGAAGACCCCGATGTTGTGGAACTTCACCCAACCGAAGTTCGCCATCGGGTAGGCGGAGCCTTCGTTGGTCGTTCTGCAGGCCTGGTCCGTGCTCAATTGGCAACCGCCCGGAGATTCGGCGATGACCTCTGCAGTGGCGCCCGGGCAGGTGTAGCCGCTCGGGCAGTCCTGCTGGCCCGACCATTTCGAACCCGACGTCGTGTCGTCGATGACCATCGAGTAGACACCGTTACTGTTGCCGCCTCCCCCGATCCAGGCCGTCATGTGGTCGCCGGGACTCACGGCGAAGAGGGGTTGCATCGGGCTCGGGTACATCTCCAACCAGGCGTAGTAGAAGGGCGATCCCTGGTCGCAGCCGCTGATCGTACCGGTCTGCTCGACCGTGGGCCCCCCGTATCCGTCGAGGCCGATCCAGAAGGCGGACTGCTCGACGCCGGGGAAGGTGGGTTTCGTGCAGGCGTCGCCCACGATCTCGGGTACGTTCCACGACGATTCCACCTCTGCGAAGCCGCCGGTCGAGGACTTGGCGTCGGCGTAGCCAGCCCAGATGTCACTGGTGGAGGTCGGAATGCCCATGCGATCCTTCCGGAGCAGACTCACAATGGCCCGCTCCGTTGCGGGGGAGGAGGCGACGCTGTGCCGGCTGACGCCTGCGCTGCTCGAGGCGGCGAATGCGGGAGCGGCCGTCAAGCAGGTGACGAGAGCGAACGTCGCCGCAGGGATGAGGGACCTCCGGAGCCACCTCCCGGCCGACTGTCCGCTGGTCACGTTGGATGTTTCTCCCATGGTGATCTTCCTTTCGATTCGGGCCGAGCCGTCGTTGGCATCGGAGAGGACCGTGGCATCTCCAGGTCCTGCGGTCAGTGTCCGGTCAAGCGGTTAAGCGCCGGTTCAGTGGCGGTTTAAGCGCTGGTGGCCGCCCTGAAACGGACCTGTTGACGATCACGGAATTGACCGCCGTGGCCTCCGCCGTCAGTGGCTCGGGGTGGCGTGGGGACCTACCATGCGGCGGTGGAAGTGAGCCTGCTTGGGCCTCTCGAGGTACGCGCCGAGGCGGGATCGATCGCCCTGCCCGCCGCCAGGCTCAAGGCGCTGCTGGCGGCCCTGGCGCTGCGAGCCGGCAAGTCGGTCTCGGTAGCGGAGCTGATCGGGATGCTCTGGGGTGAGGACCCACCCCGCACTGCTGTGAAGCTGGTGCAGGTGTATGTCTCCCAGCTGCGGGCGAGCTTGCCGGAGGGCGCCATCTCCACCGTTGGCGGCGGCTACGCCCTCGCCATCGAGCCCGAGCAGGTGGACGCTCGTCGCTTCGAGTTGCTCCTCGGGCGCGTCCGGCACTTGACAGAGGAGCGCCGGCTCAACGAGGCCGCTGGGCTGCTCGGAGAGGCCCTCGGTCTGTGGAACGGCCGGGCTTTGGCGGATGTGGCCGACAGCCCTGCCGCCGCCCCCGACGCCGCCCGCCTCGAGGAACTGCGACGAGGCGCCGAGGAGGATCTCGTCGAGTTGCACCTGGCCCTCGGCGAGCATCACGAAACGGTGGCCGACGCCGAGGCAGCCGTGAAAGCAGAACCGCTTCGAGAGTGCCGCTGGGCTCAGCTGATGCTGGCCCTCTACCGCTGCGGCCGCCAAGGCGAGGCATTGCGGGCCTTCACGCGCCTACGCCGGATCCTGGGGGACGAGCTGGGCATCGAACCCGGACCCGACCTCAGGGCGCTCGAAGAGGCAATCCTGCTGCAGAAGCCGGAGCTGGACTGGCATCCACCCCCCGAGGGGATCGACCACGACGAGCTCGACAGCTCCCGGACGCCCAGGGGACGCTGGGAGAACCTGCCCGCCGCCCTCAGTTCCTTTGTCGGGCGTCGCGTCGAGCTGTCCGAGGTGCAGGATCTCCTGCAGGCACACCGGCTGGTGACGCTGACCGGGGCAGGAGGGGTCGGCAAAACCCGCCTGGCGGTGGAGGCGGTCCGGGCCGTCGTCGGCCGGTGGTCGGAGGGAGTCTGGTTGGTGGAGTTGGCCGCCGTCTCTGCTGCTGACGCAGTGGCGGTGGCGATCGGCGAGGTGCTGGGGTTTCGTCTCGAGCCTGGTACCCCGGTCCGTACGTCCGTGTTGGAAGGCTTGGCCGATCGGCACCTGCTCCTCGTGCTCGACAACTGCGAGCACGTTCTGGAGGTGTGCAGCGGCCTCGTGACGGAGATCGGACGCTCGTGTCCTCAGGTGCACATGCTCGCGACCAGCCGCGAACCACTGCATGTCGACGGTGAACACGTGCTGCGGGTGGCGCCGCTTGCCGTGCCGTCTGCCGAGGTCACGGTCGAGGACCTGATCGGCCACGACGGCGTCGAGCTGTTCGTCGAGAGGGCCCGGGCCCAGCAACGGTCATTCAGGATCGACGAAGAGAACGCCACCACTGTGGCGTCGGTCTGCCGGCGCCTCGACGGCATTCCCCTTGCCCTCGAGTTGGCGGCAGCCCGTATCGGGTCGATGAGCCTCACCGAGCTCGACCGGCGGCTCGACCGTGTTTTCGACCTGCTTTCGTCGCCCCGGCACGGGTACCTGCGCCATGACCAAACCCTGCACGCCACGGTCGAGTGGTCGTACCGCCTGCTGAGTCCGGCGGCCCGGCTCCTCCTGAGCCGCCTGTCGGTGTTTCCAGCCGACTGGGACCTCGAAGCGGCCGAGTCGGTGGCGGCCGGCGACGCCCTCTCCCGCGACGAGGTGAGGTCGATGGTCCTCTCGCTCGTCGACAAGAGCCTCGTCCAGTGCGATCCCGTCCACCGCGGCGGGGTTCGCTACAGGCTGCTGGAGACGGTTCGGCAGTACGCCGGAGAGCGGTTGGCCGACATGGGGGCATCGGACGAGCTGAGGGCTGCACATGCCGCCACGTACCTCGCGCTGGCAGAGCAGGCTGCACCCCTCCTTGACACCAGCGAGCAGAGCCGCTGGCTGTCCCGCCTCGACGACGAGCACGAGAACATGGGCGCCGCCATGAGTGAGCTCCTGCGCCGCAAAGACCGTGCAGCCTCCACGGCGGCGCTACGCCTGTGCGTCGGGCTCTCTCGATTCTGGTACTTCCGCGGTCATTACCAAGAGGCGATCGTGGCCCTCTCGTCCGTTCTTGCGTCCCCTCCATCGGCGCTCCCTGAAGGCCCTCGGGCTGCCGCCCTCGATGCCTTGGGCACCATGCGCCTCATGGCCGGGGATCCAGCCGCCGCCCGGAGCCTGTTCGAAGAGGGACTGGAGCTGTCCCGCCGGCTCGGCGACGACGCCCTCACAGCCCGGATGCTGGCCGGCCTTGCGCTGGCGACTCAGCACTGCGACGGGGACGAGAGCGCCGTCCGCATCCAGGTGGAGGAGGCGGTCGCCACGGCCCGTCGGTCGGAATCGCCGCTGGCGCTGGCGGTTGCGCTGCAGCACCGGGCGTTCGTTCGCTCGAGAAGTCTGAGCCTCCGTCCGGGTCGAGCGAGCGTGAACATGACAGCCGAGGTCGAGCGGATCGACGCCGACCTGCGTGAAGCCGTGGAGCTGTACAGCCGGGTCGGATGCCCGCTGTACCTGGCGACAGCCTTACATAACCTGGCCTTCTCGGAGCTGAGCGAGGGGAACCTCGAGCAGGCCCAGCTCCACCTCCAGACGGTCCTGTCGATCGTCGCCCAGCATGATTATGTCGACCTGCTTCCTCATGTGTTAGAGAGCCTGGGCGAGATCGCCCGCCGCCGCCGCGACCACTCTCGAGCCGTCAGCTACTTGACCGACGCTGTCATTCAGGCATACCGGAGCAACCACCGGGTGGAGACTGCGACCATCCTCTCCCACTTCGAGCTGTGCTTGGCGGACGCAGGAGAGGGACATACGGCGGCCAAGGTGCGGGGTGCGGTGGCGGCACAGTCCGAGCTTCTCGGCGGGATCTATCACGAGACGAACCAGGACGAGTACGAAGCCAACGAGGGAGCCCTGCGAGAAACCCTCGGCGATGCGGCATACGAAGCCGCCTACCTCGAGGGCCGGATCATGCCTCTCCCGGCGGTGATCGAACTGATCGTCGGGAGGATTTCAGGTCCGAGCTTGTCGCCGTTGCCATCGATCGAGCTGGGGAGGTCACACTCCTGAAGGAGGATTGAAGATATGGGCACGCGAAGACAGAGTCGGCTGTTCCACCTTGCCATGCGTATGTGCGCGGCGACGGGACTCGTAACGGCGGGAATGGGGTGGGCCACCGCGAATGCGGTCAGCGCCCATCCGCCTGAGTTTGTTCACCCACAAGCGTTCGGATGGGGTTTCGACTCGCCCGACGCGGTGTCGTCCGATGGCGCTCATGTCTGGGTCGCCAACGGCGGCGACACCCTGATCGAACTGGACGCCCATACGGGAGCTTTCGTCCGGGCGATTACCGGGCCCCGATACCACTTCAGTGGGCTCAGCAGCGTGTCGTCCGACGGTGTTCACGTCTGGGTGACCGAGTTCGCGGGCCCATGCGGCCTGACAGAGCTGGACGCCTCGACCGGAACGTTGGTTCGCGCCATGTGTGCCTCCACCGACGGGTTCGACGGCCCGAGCTCGGTGTCCTCGGATGGAACCGATGTGTGGATCACCAACAGTGCCGGTAACAGCGTGACGGAGTTGGACGCCTCCACCGGTGCCGTGGTGCGGGTGCTCGCCACGTCGCAGGATCGGTTCATGCAACCGTGGGCGGTCTCGTCGGACGGGATACATGTATGGGTCGCCAACGCCGAAGCCAACAGCGTCACCGAGCTCGACGCCTCCACCGGCGCCTTGGTGCAGGTCCTGTCCGCCACGAGCTACGGGTTCGACTCGCCCCGGGCGATCTCGTCGGACGGGACACATGTATGGGTCGCCAACTCCGAAGCCAACAGCGTCACCGAGCTCGACGCCTCCACGGGGACCCTCGTGCAGGTCCTTTCTGCCTCCAGCTACCGGTTCGACGCTCCCAATGCCGTTTCCTCCGACGGGACCCATGTGTGGGTCGCCAACTCCGCCGGCAACAGCGTCACCGAGCTCGACGCCTCCACCGGGGCCCTGGTCCACCCCGTTTCCGCCGGCCCCGACTTCCGCCTCCCGTACGCGGTGTGCTCCGACGGGACCCACGTCTGGGTGACCGACGAGGGCGGGAGCGACGTGACCGAGCTTGCCGCCTCGAGCGGGGCAGTGCTTCAGGTGATCTCGGGCTCGACATACCGGTTTGACGACCCCGGCGCCGTCTCCTCGGACGGAACCCACGTGTGGGTCGCCAGCTCCGGGCGCAACCGGGTCGCCGAGCTCGATGCCTCCACCGGGGCGTTGGTAAAGGTCCTCTCGGGATCCGACTACCGTTTCGACGCTCCCGGCGCGGTTTCCTCGGACGGCACCCATGTATGGGTAACCAACGCCTATGACACTGTCACCGAGCTCGACGCCTCCACCGGGGCCCTAGTGCAGGTCCTGTCCGCATCGAGCTACCGCTTCGACGCCCCCGACGCCGTGTCTTCGGACGGCACCCACGTGTGGGTCGCCAACGGCAGCAACAGCGTCACCGAGCTCGACGCCTCCACCGGGGCCCTGGTGCAGGTCATCTCAGGCCGGCGGTACCTCTTCGACGTCCCCGTCGCCATCTCCTCCGACGGCACCCATGTGTGGGTCGTCAACGGCTATGGCAACAGGGTCACCGAGCTCGACGCCTCGACCGGGGCCCTTGTGCAGGTCCTCGCCGGCTCCGGATACGGGCTAGACGACCCCGAAGCCATCTCCTCCGACGGCACCCACGTGTGGGTCGCCAACAACGACACCGTGACCGAACTGGACGCGCTGACTGGAGCCCTGGTGCAGGTCCTTGCAGCGCGGCGGTACCGGTTCGACGACCCCGACGCCATCTCCTCGGACGGCACCCACGTGTGGGTCGCCAACGGCCGCGGGGAGACGGTGACCGAATTGGATGCATCGACCGGCGCGCTGGACGCCGTGCGCTCCGCTTCGACGTACCGGTTCGACGTACCCTGCGCTGTATCGGCCAACGGTGGCGACGTGTGGGTGACGAGCTGCGCCGGCCAGTCGGTCACGGTCTTTGCGGCTGCCTGAGCGCGAGGTCGCGGAGTGGAGCTGAAGGCGGGCCTCCCTCATGGAGTCGGGGACGGGGCGGAAGATCGCACCCTCGTCATGCACTCGGGCTTCGTCAGACGGCTACGACCGTCACGTTCGGCATGTCGGTGGTCAGGGCTCTCAAATCGGACGGGTCGCCTGTCAGGAGGCGGACCCTGTGGCCCAGGCTCTCGGCGCTGACCGCTACGACGGCGTCCACGGTGTCGTCTCTGCCGGTGCGACCCAGCAGCTCGCCGGCGGCTCGACCGAGTTGAGGTGTCACGACGTCTTGGGAGGTCCCCGCCAGGATCGCGTGGACCCGGGCGTCGCGTCGATGACCCCGCAGAGTCTCCGCCAGCGTGACGCTGCTGACATGCAACTCGATACCGAACTGCTCGGCAAGGGTCAGCTCGGCCCGGACGCGAGCGCCACCCTGGGCGGCGGCGCTGAGAGCTCCGGAGTCCAGGAGAAGCCCGTCGGGCAGGACGTCGGGCCTTACTCGGGTTCGCTGTCGACGCCGAGCCATTGTCTCCGAACCTCCTGCAACAGGTCGTCGGGGACGGGGCCATGCTGTCGATCTTGGTCGGTCAGCCACCCACGTAGGGCCTCGCGCCGCTCCTCCTGCTCGAGGGCATGGGCGACATACCGCGAGACACCCCTGGCGCCCACCTTCTCCCTGATCCGCTCCACGAGCGGGGATGGAAGGCTCACGGATACCTTGGCGAATTCACCGGGCATCCCTTAATCCTACCATGAGTATGACTGTAAGCTTCCTTTGAGAGGCCCGAAAGCGTCGGCGCCCACGGCAGGTTGCGGCAGAGAAGAGATCGGAGTCTCAGTTCCCCTGAATCTCTTGACAACATGAAGCGCGAGGTCACAGGTCGGGCAACTTTCCGGCTGGTGCATCACTCACCGGCCGGGCGACCCGAGTTGGTCCGGGCGGTTTCGGGAGCCTTTACTGCTGACCCTGGAAGATTGACATCCCGACGACAGGAGCCTCGCCGACGTAGACGGTGTCGGTGAGGGTGTCCACGGCGAGCTCGATCGGGCCGCGGTCGACCGTCACGGTAGCGACGGGTCCGGCGAAGCCGGTATGTCGCGTCGCAGATGGCTCCGTTGATGACCGATACCGCCCCCGGTGAGTCACCGTTATTGAACTCGGAGATCCCTTTGTGCTCGGGGCACGTAGTAACCGGTGGCTGCGGGGGCCGTATGCCCTCGGAGCCGACCAATCTACGGAAGCACAAGGAGTCCTGCCATGGATAGCGTCGGAACAACACAACCGCGCCGCGCTGACGCCAAGTGTCGCGTCGTTCGCAGTCGGCTGCTACCTGCTGCCCTCGCTGTGTCGGCCCTGGCGGTTGGGGTCGCCGTGGCCCCGGCCGTATCGGCTGCGAGCCGGGTCGGTGCCGCCCCCAATGACTTCACTCAAACCAACCTGGTGGCGAACAACGCCTCGTTCGGCGCCAAGCTGGTCGATCCCAACCTCACCAACGCTTGGGGACTTGCTTCGAGTCCGACATCGCCGATCTGGGTGTCGGACAACAACTCAGGCAACGCGAGTGTCTACAGCGGAGGCGTCAACGGCAGCTCGGTGTCCCTGGACCTGACCGTGTCAGTGCCTGGGGGCAACCCAACCGGGCAGGTCTTCAACACCACCGCCGCATTCCCGGTCGGAGGGGCGACGGGGCCTGCCGCTGACTTCATCGTCGACTCCGACTCCATCGGCTCGACGCAGTCCCCGGGCGAAATTGCCGCATGGGACGGAGGGTCGGCCTTCGTGGTCGAGGACAGCCCGACCGGCGGTGCGGGCGGAACGACTCCCGCCAACGCCGTGTTCAAGGGCCTCGCCCTGTCCAGCTTGCCTACGGCTGGGCCGGAGCTGTTCGCAGCCGATGTGGCCAATGCCAGGGTCGACGTGTTCAGCGACGACTTCGCCCCGCTGAGCACGCCGAGCGAGTTCCAGGATCCGGCCATTCCGAAGGGCTACGCGCCGTTCAACGTGCAGGTATTGGGCAGCGACATCTACGTCACTTACGGCAAGCAGAACAAACAAAAGACCAATGTGGTGGCCGGTGCCGGCCGTGGTTACGTCGACGTGTACAGCCCTAATGGCCAGCTGATCCGGCACCTGATCTCCGGCGGCAGCGGCAGCCCGCTGAATGAACCCTGGGGTCTGGCAATAGCGCCGAAGGGCTTCGGCCCGTTCGCCGGCAAGCTGCTGGTCGGCAATCTGGGCAACGGCTGGATCAACGTGTTCAACCGCGCGACAGGCAAGTATCTAGGAGCTCTCGAGGACGGATCGGGCTATCCCATCGCCATCCACGGTCTGTGGGGGTTGCGAGCTGGCAACTCGGCCTTCGGCGGCAGCAACGCCGTCATCTTCAGTGCTGGACCGCACGGATACAACGACGGGCTCCTCGGGACCCTCACTCCCGCGTCGTAGACGAGGCAGCTTGGCTATCGGTGGCTGGCACAACGCGTCGCTATCGAGAGCCGGCGCGCCGGCGGATTCCTCGCCGGGTCGTCCAAGGCGATCGTCCTTCCGCTGACGTCAATTAGCGGAAGTTGCGCAACCGGGTCACTCAATGGCGACTGACGAGGAGAGAGCTTAGTGAGCGGTTGATCTGTGCCGATAGTTAGCGGATGCAAGTTCTCACGGGCGAGGGCGCGGGGGCGGAGCCATCCCTGGTGGAGCCGTCAGTGTCCAGAGTCGAACGCTGGGTCGGTTCTGCGGTCGGGACACCTCGGCCGTTTGCTCGCGGTTCGACACGAACCAGGATCGCTCCGTTTGCGGTCGTTGCGGTGCTCGCCGAGCTCAGCTCGGCCTTGCCCCCGGGGCCGCGGTCTGGCACCGACATCTGTATCAGCCTGGGCTTCCTTGCCGCCTGTGCTCTCGCTGTCAGAGCCCCGTGGGATCGCATGGCGAGCGGATTCACCGTCCTGGTGCCGCTGCTGTTCGAAGCCTCCGTGTTGTGGTTGCGGCTCGGGCAGGGAGGCGTGAACACCGGTGTCGGGATCGTCATCCTCATCCCGGTCATCTGGACGGTGCTCTATCACCATCGCTGGGAGTCATTCGTGGTCGTGGGCGGTGTTGTCGTCGTGAACTTCGTGGTGGCGGAGCTCGGCAAGTCGTCATTGGACGTGATCCTGCGAAGCTCGGGCTTCTGGACAATGCTTGGCGTCCTCGTCGCCTTGGCCGTCCACGATCTGCGCGACCGGATGAGCCAAGCCTTGGCTCGCCAGCAAGAGCTCACCCGCCGGGCCTCGGCGATGGTCAGCGCCGCTCGGGCTTTGACAAGCCTGCTCGCCCCAGATGCCGTGGTACGTCGAGGCGTAGACCTCGCCGTTGACCTCGTGTCACCGCCAGACGGTGATCGTCGGCGTGCCCAGTACTACCGCATCGACGGCGCCCAGGTCTGCGTCGAGCATCAGGCTGATGACGGTGAGTTCAGCATCGAGAGCTTCGCCCTCGCTGAGCACCCCTACCTTCCGAAGGTCGTCGCCACGATGTCACCGACTCGCGGGACGCTGTCACCCGAGCGCGCCGGACCGCACGTCCGTTTCCAGATGGAGACGGCGAAGGTTGTGTGCGGCGCGTGGGTACCGGTGGTCGTCGACGATCGTCTCGACGGCGTGCTCGCGATGAACTCCCGCGACCACGACATCGCCGAGGACGAGTACGAACAGCTGCAGGCTGTCGCCCGGCTGCTCGAGCTCGCCTTGGCGAATGCGCGAAGTCACGAGCAGCTGCAGCTGCAGGCGATGACCGATGAGCTGACCGGCCTAGCGAATCGCCGTAGCTTCGAGCAGCTACTCGACCGTCGACCCGGGCGTCAGCGGTTTGCCGTTCTGGCCGTCGACATCGACGGACTGAAGCTCGTGAACGACAGCAGAGGCCACTCGACGGGCGACGAGCTGCTCCGAGCCGTCGGACGGGCGCTCGACGGCGCGCTACGTCGTGGCGACGTTCTCGCACGCGTGGGCGGCGACGAGTTCGCCGCCCTCTGCTTTGATGCCGACCATGTCGCCGCTGCGGAGATCGCCGCCCGAATGTTCGCAGCGCTCGCGAACGTGCAGGTGGCGGGCGTCCCGGCGAGGATATCGATCGGGGCCGCTTGCGGTGACTCCCTCGCTCAGGCGCGCTCGGTGCACGCACGTGCCGATACCGCGATGTACGAGGCGAAGCGCGCTGGTGGCATGCGGTTCGTGTCCGATCTCGATGAGCGCCAACGGGTAGTGCCGATGTCTCCGGAATCCATACAACTCTCACGGTAGAGGGACGACGCTCCCCAGCCCCGCCGAAACGGCCCCACGGGGCACCGCTCACCCGACTCGAGCGCCGCGGGTATCTCGACCGCTGAATAGACGAAGCCACAGTCGCTGCAGGAGTCGTCCTCGAGAGGCCAGGCCGGAAGTGACGTGCTCACGCTCCAATCATTCACCGAGGGCCGACAGTGATGTGGCGCACGGGGCCAAGCCGTAGCGGCGTCTTTTTCGCGCCGCCAGACGGGGGCGTACGGTGGCGTCATCCCCATCGTCGATCGGGCCACACGAGGAGACAGCCAGCCATGAGCACCATCCCTCGGACGACGGTCGGCGACTACACGAGCGACCAGGCCAGCAGGCGCCGGGACTTCGTCCGTGACCACACCGGAGTGGAGCTCAGCCACGTGAGCCAGTTCTCCTTCGACCCGTCGCTGTTACCCGGCAACATCGAGAACTTCGTGGGCGTGTCCCAGGTGCCGATCGGGATCGCCGGACCATTGCCGGTGCGTGGCGAGCACGCTAAGGGCGAGTTTCTGGTGCCGCTTGCCACCACGGAGGGGACGCTCGTCGCCAGCTACAACCGGGGAATGAAGCTCGCCCGCCAGGCCGGGGGCGTGACGACGACGATCACCGACGACGCCATGCAGCGTGCTCCCGTCTTCGGCTTCGACGATGCTCGAGCGGCCCGCGCCTTCGGCGACTGGGTCAGGGACAACTTCGCCTCCATCAAGAGGGAGGCAGATTCCTCGAGCAACTCGGGCAGACTGCGCAACATCGAGCAGTACTCGCTCGGTCGTGTCCTCCATCTCCGTTTCAACTTCACAACTGGCGACGCGGCTGGGCAGAACATGGTTGGCAAGGCCACCTCGGTGGCGTGCGAGTGGGTGCGCCAGCAGTATGCCGGCATCCGGTACTTCCAGCTCGAAGGTGGCATGGCGACAGACAAGAAGGCGTCAGCTCTGAACTCGCTGACGGTCCGCGGCAAGCGGGTCGTTGCCGAGGCCACCGTCCCGAGCGAGATTCTCGAGCAACAGATGGGTGTGACGGCCAGCCAGCTCATGCAAGGCCGATTGACGACGAACGCCGCCAGCTTCCTCGCCGGGTCCAACAGTAACGCCAGCCATTCCGCCAACGGCATCGCCGCCATGTTCATCGCGACCGGCCAGGACGCCGCCAACGTCGCGGAGTCCTCCACGGCGATCGTGCACGCCGAGAACACCGACGACGGGGACTACTACTTCTCGATCACCATCCCCTCGCTGATCATCGCCACCTACGGCGGAGGCACTGGTCTGCCAACTCAACGGGAATGCCTCGAGATGATGGGCTGCTACGGCGACGGGAAGGTTCGCAAGCTCGCCGAGATCGTCGCTGCCACGGTGTGGTGCGGTGAGCTGTCACTCGGTGCGGCCGTGTTGGCCGGAGAGTGGGTCGAGAGTCACGAACGCCACGGCCGAAATCGTCCGTAGCTGTAACGGCACGCGACGGACTTCGCCGGCGCGACACACGACTCGCCCCCCGGTACTGGACCGGAGGGCGCTGTCGTCATTTACTGCTTCGATCGCTCAGAACAAACCCGGCGAGGCGGTCCACTCCTGGTTCCAGTTGTAGTTGATGGGCCACTGGTCGAAGTTGGCGGAGAACCAGCTGGCGCCGACAGGTCGACGGCGGCTGGGCGACGTCGCCGTCCCGCCGCGACCTCTCGCGTAGCGCCGAGCCTTGACGTAGCCTGCGAGCGTGACCGAAGAAGCTCGTCCTTCAGCCCGACTCAACAGCCATCATCGCGACACGCTGGAACAGATTTTTCGCCACCCGGCAAGCCATAACATCGAGTGGCACGACGTCCTCTCCCTCCTCGAAGCGGTGGCCTCGGTCGAGGATCGCGCCGACGGCAAGTACCTCGTGACGATGGGCGGACAGACCGAGACGATCGAGCGTCCAAAGCACAAGGATGTTGACGTCGAGGTGGTCGTCGAGCTACGTCGGATGCTGCGGGCGGCCGGGTACGACTCGACGTCGTAGGGCCCGCCGGCGTCTACCTCGCTCGCCGGCCTGAGTCGCTCTCGGTGTACAGGCCGATGCGACGAAAACGGATGTTCATCCGCCGGACACGACCGTTGTAGGCGTCGATGAGCCTGGTTCGCTCGGCCGGGTCCGTGCAGTTCTTCAAGCGCGCTTCCAGCTCTGCTCGCATGCGCCGGATGCGCTGCCCATCGGTGAGGGCCCCAGGCTGCCGTCGCGTCGGACGGTGTGCAGGACCGAACTGCCCCCCGTCAGCGCGGGCCCGGGCGGCGATCCGAGGGATGTCGAGCTGCTCACGCAGCACAAGTTGCTCATTCGACTTGTTGACGCCGACGGCGACGACGTTCAACGGCCGGATGCAGGCCTGTACGCAGGCTGGCTTCATGCAGTAGTCGTAGCCCGCCCCGGCTCGTTCTTCGGAGACGAGGTCTCCGCAATTGCGACACGTCAAATTCAGATGTTTCTCCACGTTCTCCAGGGGTTGACTGAGCGCGATCCAGCTTGCGCACTCTGCCCCGGTAACAACACTTCTCGGACGCATCGTCTTCCGCGGCATTCCCAGACCGAAGACCGAACTGCGGGTAGCCTCAAACCCGAGCCGCGCCGCTCAAACCCCGTTACGAGCCGACCGAAGCAAGGACCTCCCCGGCGGCCGCCTTGAGCGTGGCGTCGAGGCGGTCAATGAGCTCGTCGCACGTCGCCTCGTCGATCACGAGCGGTGGAGCGACGAGTAGCCAGTCTCCGTAACGGCCGAGGTTCTGGCGTCGCGAGTAGAGGAGCAAGCCATGGTCGAGCCCGTGCCGGCGGATGATGGCGCCCGGGTCCGCATGCTGCGGAAACCTCGCGCAGGTGTCCTTGTCGGCGACGAGCTCAACTGCGAGCAGCAGTCCCCGACCGCGGACGTCGCCGATCAACGGCGAAGCCTCGGCAATCGTGTCAAGTCCGGCCCGAAGTCGCTGTCCACGCGTCACCGCCTGCCCGATCAGCCCCCGATCGACAACCTCGTCGAGGACTGCGGCACCGGCAGCACAGGCGATGGGGTTCGCATCGTAGGAGTGGGACACCACGAAGCCGGTGGTCGCTGCGACCTCCTCCACCAATCTGGACGACACCAGCACAGCGCCGAGGGGTGCGTAGCCGCCTCCCAGGCCCTTGGCGATGACGGCCACGTCGGGGAACGCCTCGAGGTCGTGCTGGGCGGCGAGAAAGTGCCCGGTGCGGAAGGCGCAGACGATCTCATCGAACACCAGCCAGATGCCGTAGTGGTCGCAGATCGCCCGCACCCCCCGCGCGAACGACGGATGGGGCACGTTGACCCCGGACGCCTGGCCTCCGATCGGCTCCATCACAAAGGCAAGCACCTGCTCGGGTCCCGCATCCGCGATCGCTGCCTCCAGTGCCCTACAGCTGGCGGACGCCGCCTCCTCGGGTGACGAGGCGCGAAACGTCAACGGCGCGGGGATCTTCGCCGACATCACCGCAAGCGAGCCCCACAAGGCGGGGACGCCGACATCGCCGTTCAGGGCCAATGTCTGCAGGGTGGCCCCGTGATAACCGGGCATCATCGAGATCACCCGGTGCCGCTCCGGATGTCCCGTCGCGACAGCGTGCGCCCGCAAGAGTTTGAGTGCCATCTCGACGGCCTCCGACCCGCCCGAGGTGAGGTGCGACCGCTCCAGCCCCGGACCGGCGAGGGACGCCAATCGTGCGGCGAGATCTGCGTTCGCCTGATGCCGGGTCGTACGCGAATAGGTGTAGGACAGGCGGCGACCCTGCGCCAGCATGGCGTCGAGCACTCGGGCGTTGCCCTGTCCGAGGTTCGCGACGAACGGGCCGGAGCAGACATCGAGCAACCGACGCCCCGAGTCGTCCACCAGGTAGAGCCCGTCCCCGCCCACGATCGTGGGAATGTCCCCGGCTCCCGCGCGCGCAAAGAAGACGTCTTGTGTACCACCGGTAACCGGAAATTGATGTGGGTGCATAGGGAGAGCATGAGACGTCACCGCAGGCAGATGTGAGGTCGCCTCGGACAAGTCCTGGATGCGAGCATACGACCGGGCGGTGAGCGATCGATCACGACCGCATGCGCCCTGATTCGTCGAGTCTGCGCGCCTGGTCGCCGGTCACGGCAGAACCTGGCGGCCTCCACCGTCGCTCGAATCCAGAGCCGAGACGATCGCGCGTTCGACCTGGTCGCTCAGCCTGTAGCGATCCTCCAAGACGAGAGAAAGCGTGCTGATGCTCGGAAGGTATTCCACGACGACCGTGCCCGGTCGAACCGCCAGTGCCCCTTTGGGGGGGAGCCGTGCAGCGCTGTGGTGGATGGCGACGGGTACGACATCAGCCCTCGCCTCGATGGCGAGGGCAAAGGCTCCTCGGTGAAACGGCAGGCGTTGTCCCAGCGGGGCGATGGCGCCTTCGGGAAAGACCGCCAGCACTCCCGGCTCCTGCGGGTCGGCAACCGTCAGCCGGCCGGACCCGCTTCTGCGATCGACGGGAACCGTCCCGAGCGCCCGCATGGCGGCACCGAGAAGCGGGATCTTGAACAGGTCCGCCCCAGCCACGAAACGGGCACTCGGATGGGTCGCGAGTACTGCGGCGATGTCCAAGGGGCTCGAGTGGTTGGCAACGAGCAACTGCAGCCCGACTGGTTTCGAACCGCCGGCCCCGCACGTCTCGAAGTGCAAACCGGTGAGTCGAGCGCCGATGTTCACCCAGATCCGGGCGGCTCGGTGGCCCGATCCCTTGCGGAGACGGTCGCCCACGGTGACGTGCACGAGCGCGATCAGCAGAATGCCGGCGACGATCAGTCGGTTGAGCTGACGACGGACGAGGTGCGCCGTCCGCTGGTCGCCATCGGGCTGCTTCCGGTCCCGGATTCCGAAGTCCACATGCTCTGTCCGGAATCAGAGCACTTGGCGGATCATTCCGTCAGGCCGGCATGGCTCCCTGGCAGCTGGTGGCTCAGACCAGGACGGGTTTCTCGGATTGCGTCAGTCCGAGGGACTCGGGGGCGTGCACGGCCAACAACCAGGCGGTCGTGCCGGCGGGGATACGGCTCGGTGTGCGGAGCGACACAACAACCATGGTGGCAAAGGCCACAGGGACGGTCCAGGCTGCAGGCTCGGCCAGCACCGCGCCCCACCACCCGTTCGGCGCAACTCCGAGCATCGTGGCCACGATCGCCCCTGAGGCCATGCCCCCTCCGATCACCAGACCGGCGATCGCCCCCGTCGGCGTGAGCCGCCGCCACCAGATACCGAGGACGAGGAGGGGGCAGAAGGACGAGGCGGCGATTGCGAAGGCCCAGCCGACGAGGACGTTGATGTCGAACGGGGCCACCTTGAGGCCCGCAGCGATGGCGACTAGGCCCCCCACCACGGTCGCCGTTCGAAACCCGGCCACGCTTCTCCCGAACAAGTCGTGGCTGAGCGCACCCGCCACGGAGACGAGCAGACCGGAGGAGGTGGAGAGGAATGCGGCGATGGCGCCCGCATCGACGAGTCCCGCCAGGAGACGTCCCTTGAGGCCGGCGATGGCGGCAGTCGGCAGGGCGAGCACAACCGAATCGGTATTGCCCGTGAGGTACAGCTGCGGGTCGAGGGCTCGACCAAGGGCGCCGACGGCCGAAGGGAACAAGTAAAAGACACTGATGAGCCCGATCACTGCGACGGTCGTCCTGCGGGCGTCTTTGCCGTCTCGGTTGGTGTAGAAGCGAACGAGTATGTGCGGCAGACCCATCGTGCCAAGCACAGTGGCCAAGAGGAGCGAGTACACGAAAAACACGGGGTGCCCCGTCCCCTGGCCTGAGCCGAAGGGGGCGGACCAGGTTGAGCCGCGAACGTCGGGCTGGCCGACCTCGACGGGTACGCGGGCGCCGGCGCCGAACTCAACTCGTGTCGGCGCTCCCAGACGATGGCGACCGGGTGTGAGGGTGACCCGCCCGTCGACTCGACGGCCGTCGAGCTGGCCATTTATCACTACCGACTCAGGCACGCTCAGTTGTACTGTCGTGGCGGTGCCGATCTGGACCGAGGTGGCTTTGGTGAAGTGCGGATAGCTCGGACCGGTGAGCACACTCGAGCCCGTTCCACCGAGCACGATCAAGAGAAAGATCGCCGGCAGCGAGATGGCAATCATCTTCACCCAGTACAGGAACGCCTGTGCGAGCGTGACCGACCGCATGCCCCGCACTGCGATGTTGGCCACAATGACGGCGCCGACCACGACGACGCCCACCCAGTAGGGCAGCCCGAGAGCCGCCTGCAGCGTGATGCCGGCGCCCTTCAATTGCGGCAGCAGGTAGAAGACGCCGATCAGGATGACAAAACCCGCCGCCACCTTGCGTAGCTTCGGAGAGACAAGACGCGCCTCAGCGAAATCCGGGATGGTGTAGGCACCGCTGCGTCGCAGGGGGGCTGCCACGAGCAGGAGGAGCAGCAGGTATCCGGCGGTGTAGCCGACGGGGTACCAGGCCATGTCGAAGCCGTAGCGCATGACGAGACCGGCGACGCCGAGGAAGGAGGCGGCGGAGAGGTACTCGCCGGAGATTGCACTGGCATTCAGGCCCGGCCGGACGGCGCGGGAAGCGACGAGGAAGTCCGATGTCGACTTCGGACCGCGCCAGCCACGCGAGCCGACGAGGAGGGTGGCGACGACGACGCCGACGATGGCGACAAGCGGGATCACCTTTGGTCGGCGATCTCGACGAACTCTGCTTCGTTTCGTTCGGCGAAGTGCACGTAGAGGCGAGCGATCGCCCAGAACAAGGGGAAGACTCCGAGCCCGACCACGAGCCATTGCACGGGCACCCCGAACAGCTTGACGTGGGAGAGATGAGGGGAGGCGACAAAGAGCAGCGGCAACCCGCCGAGGACCGAGCCGAAGAGAATGAGGACGAGGAGAGCGAGGCGAAGCTGTGCCGAAAGGAGCGAGCGCAGTACGACGTCCCCGACTTCGGTCTGTTCGGCGATCTCGGTGACGAGCGGCCGGATCGGTCGGGTCGGCCGCGGCCGGAGGCCTGGACCGAACACCACCGTGCGCTTCGAGTCGACCCGGCCGGCGACCCGGCGGGGATCGCTCCTCGTCGCGTCCGGCGGCCCGGCCGGCCCGGGAGGGCCTGCAACCCCGCTCATCTCGCGGGTGGGACCGAGGGTGCGTCGGTGACGATCGGCGGAACGTGAGGAGGTCGCGGCCCGGGCGCAACCCCACCGAGGCGGGCGGCAGTCGCCAGGAACTCGCGCACGGTCCGTTGCCCGCGTCGGCTGACGGGGAGCTCCCGGCCGGATACACGTGCCACGAGGACGCCGCTGGCTTCGGTCCGTAGCTCGTCGAGGTGGCGTACGTTCACGAGGAACGAGCGATGGACCCGGATGAAGCCGGCCGCCGCCCACTCCTGCTCGAGTTTGCTGATCGGGATACGCACGAGGTACGAGGTGTCGCCGATGTGGAGGCGGACATAGTCGCCCTCGGACTCGACCACGGAGATGTCAGACCGCTCTACCAACCGGGTCCGTCCCCCGCGCTCCACTGGGATGGTGACCGAGTCGCCGGGTGGGGAACCGCCACCCCCGACATTTGCTCCGGCGTCCTCGCCTGGGGCGCCGGCGTCGGCCGATACGGCCGTCATCGCACCGTTCGGGCGCCCGCGAGCCGCGGCGGCCTCCGCCGCCTCCGTTGCCGGCGGCTGAGCACCCGCACTCGCCGAGTCGGCCATCGGTGGCCGGCCGACTGGGGTCCCGAGAGAGGTGATCACCCGCGCGAGGGCAGCGCCGAGACGCTCGGATCCGACGGGCTTGAGGAGGTAGTCGACGGCGTCGACCTCGAAGGCTTCGACCGCATGGCGATCGAAGGCGGTGACGAACACGACGCGGGGCGGCTCCGCGAAGCGCCTCAGCAGCCGGGCGAGGTCGAGGCCGTCGAGGCCGGGCAAGTGGATGTCGAGGAAGACGGCGTCAAAGCAGTCGTGCTCCAAGGCGTGCAACGCAACCGAGACGTCAGAGGCCACCGTCACGGTCTCGACGGTGGAGTGCTCGAGCAGGAGGTGTCGCAGCTCCTCGAGCGCAGGCTCTTCGTCGTCGACAGCAAGCACGTGCAACCCGGTCACGACGCCCGCACTCCCGGCGCCCATTTCGGCACGCGCAGGCTCACCTTCGTGCCGGCGCCGACGCCCGTCTCGACGACGAGACCGTAACCGTCACCAAAGCAGTAACGAAGTCGTTCGTCGACGTTGGCGAGACCGATGCCGTCGTGCGGCCCGGCGAAGCGCAGCTTTGCGTCGGCTGGATCCATTCCGACACCGTCGTCCTCGACGCTCAACCAGCATTCCGGCCCCCCGTCCTCGGCGACGATCGTCACTCGGCCCTCACCGGCGAGCAAGCCATGATGGACGGCGTTCTCAACGAGTGGCTGGATGACAAAGGTCGGGATGGCCACCGAAAGGACTTCCGGAGCAACCCGTAGGGTCACGCCGAGTCGGTCGCCGAAGCGGGCCCTCTCGATTCCGAGATACCGGTCGACGGCGAGCAGCTCGTCCGCCAACGTGGAGTACAGGCCCTGATCGCGCAAGCTGTATCGAGTGAAGTCGGCGAAGTCGAGCAGCAGGTCGCGGGCTCGTTCCGGATCGGTGCGCACGAAGGAGGCAATCGTGGTCAGGGCGTTGTACACGAAATGAGGTGAGATCTGCGCCCGCAGCGCCCGAAGCTCTGCTTCTGCCAACCGCGCCCGCGAGCGGTCGAGGTCGGCCAGCTCCACCTGGGTTGCCACCCAACGCGCCACTGCCTCGGCTGTGCGGATGAGCCCCGTGCCGGCGGTGGAGGTCAGAGCAACCAGTGCCCCAGCTACCTGGTCGCCGGCCACGAGCGGGACGGCCACCGCCACCGCCAATGGGCACATTCCGTCTGGGCACGGCAAGAGCTGGCTGAGCACGGGCCGCCCGCTTTCGAGCGCTGGCCGGGCGAGGCTCGACAGCTCATCGGCGTGCACGCCAATCTCGCCTTCGATCCCAAGGACGCGGTCGTGATCGAGCATGCACACGGCGGGCACGCCGAGCAGGGCGGCCACATGGCGGAGGTTCTTCGACTGAGCGCCCGCAGCCAACCCCTGGCGGAACGGCGGCGCTGCCTCGTTCGCCTCTTCGAGGACGCGCAGTGTAGCCAGCTGCTCGGCCGTCCCGAAGGAGCGACGTGTTGCCCGGATCCGCCACAGCGCCACGAGTGGCACGACGACGATGAGGCCGAGCACGGCTACGAGTGGAACCTCTCCCCCCACGACTGCCACGCTACTGACCTTCTGTCGCACACGCGGGCGAATGGTCGGTACTGCCCGCTCGGCCGGTTGTGCGGCTGATTGCCGCGGGTCTTGCCGCTCGTCGCTGCAGCCGACCGCTCGTCGCTCCAACAGACCGCTCGTCGTGACAGCGCACTGCCAGTCACTGTTCGCAGCGACGAAGCTACCCGTGCGGCCGCTTGATTTGCGGCAGCCGCCGTTTGGCGACAGCCAGGGCGCGTTTGGCGCACATCTGTTGGCGTGACGCAGACACGAAGCTCCTTCTCACGTACTTTGCCCATCGGCGACGCAGCGACGCCGAGAAGGGGGGATCTGTGGACGGGGACGAAGGCCGCACGATCGAGGCACTGTTCGACGAGGTGAGGCGGTTTCCTCCTCCGGAGGAGTTCGCGCGTCACGCCCTCGTGAACGACGACTCCATCTATGCCGAGGGTGACGACTACGAGACGTTCTGGGCGGCTCAAGCCGAGCGGATCGCCTGGCGCAAGCCGTATGAGAAGGTCCTCGACTGGTCGAATGCTCCCTTTGCCAAGTGGTTTGTCGGAGGTCGGCTCAACCTCACCGAGAGCTGCCTCGACCGGCATGTCACCACCGACGAGGGCGCAGCGAAGGTCGCCTTCTACTTCGAAGGCGAGCCGGGCGATCGGAGGGCCATCACCTACGGCGAGCTGTATGCCGAAGTGTGCCGGCTGGCGAACGGGATGGCGGCCCTTGGGATCGAAAAGGGGGACCGGGTCGCCATCTACATGGGCATGGTGCCGGAGCTTCCCGTCGCCCTGCTGGCTTGCGCGCGCCTCGGCGCTCCGCACTCGGTCATCTTCGGAGGCTTCAGCGCGGATGCCTTGCAGGGCCGTATCAACGATGCCGAGGCGAAGGCACTCATCACCTGCGACGGCGCCTGGCGGAACGGTTCGGTCGTGCCGTTGAAGGAGCTTGCGGACGCCGCCCTTGCACAGACGCCTTCGATCGAGCATGTCGTCGTCGTGCAGCGCACTGGCGGTGACGTGGCGATGCAAGACGGCCGCGACCACTTCTACAGCGACGTCGTGGCCGGCCAGCCCTCCGAGCGGGAGGCCGAGGAGATGGACAGCGAGGATCTGCTGTTTCTCCTCTACACCTCCGGCACGACCGCGCGCCCGAAAGGGATTGTGCACACCTCCGCCGGATACCTCGTGGGCGTGTCGACGACCCACCGGCTCGTGTTCGACATCCACGACGGCGACATCTACTGGTGCACGGCCGACATCGGCTGGGTGACCGGCCACAGCTACATCGTCTATGGCCCGCTGGCCAACGGTGTCACGAGTGTGCTCTACGAAGGCGTACCGAACTTCCCGGACAAGGACCGGTTCTGGGCGATCGTCGAGCGATACGGGGTCACCCAGCTCTACACGGCCCCGACGGCCATCCGGACGTTCATGAAATGGGGCGACGAGTACCCAGGCCGCCACGACCTCTCGAGCCTCCGCCTCATCGGCACGGTCGGCGAGCCCATCAACCCCGAAGCCTGGATGTGGTACCGCGACACGATCGGCGGCGGCACCACGCCCGTCGTCGACACCTGGTGGCAGACCGAGACCGGCCACATCATGATCAGCGCCCTGCCGGGCGTCACGACGACCAAGCCTGGTTCCGCTACACGCCCACTACCCGGTATCGCCGCTGACGTCGTCGACCATGCGGGCAACTCGGTGCCCTTCGGCGGTGGGGGCTACCTGGTGCTCACACGACCGTGGCCAGGCATGCTGCGCACGTTGTACAAGGACCCGGATCGTTTCGTCGAGACGTACTGGTCTCGTTTCAGCGATCCGGAGGCGGGCCGATGGGTCTATTTCGCCGGCGATGGCGCTAAGCGGGACGAGGACGGCGACCTCTGGCTGCTCGGTCGCGTCGACGACGTCATGAACATCTCGGGGCACCGGATCTCGACCCTCGAGGTGGAGTCGGCTCTCGTGGACCACCCCGCAGTTGCCGAAGCGGCCGTCATCGGACGTGCCGACGACCGCACCGGGCAAGCCATTGCGGCATTCGTCACGCTCAGAGGGGACGTCGAGGGCGACGACGAGCTCATCGTCGTGTTGCGCGAGCACGTCGCCACGAAGATCGGCAAGATTGCCCGTCCGGCCTCGATCGTCTTCACGCCCGAGCTGCCGAAGACCCGCTCCGGCAAGATCATGCGTCGACTTCTGAAGGACATCTCCGAGCACCGCCAGCTCGGCGACGTCACGACGCTGGCCAACGCCGACGTCGTCCGGGAGATCGCCGACCGGGCGACGACCCAACCCACGGAGGAGTGAACCTGACGACTTCGCAGGGAGGCACCTCATCGCACTATTCCGCTCTGCCCGCCCCGGCGGCGCTCGAGCGGTTCCTGACAGTTCCACCAACAACCACACGAGGGGGACAACCATCCGATGGCTGAGTCAGCGACTGAAGTTTCGACACCGAGACCGCCAGCACCGGGGGACGGCATTGCCGATCCTGGTCCGCTCGGCTTGGCGGCCTTCGCCATGACGACGTTCGTCTTGAGCTGCTTCAACTCGAAGCTCATCAACAACCCGGGCCTCGAAGGCGTCGTGCTCCCGTTGGCGCTCTTCTACGGGGGAACGGTGCAACTGCTTGCCGGCATGTGGGAGTTCCGGAAAGGCAACACCTTTGGTGCTCTCGCCTTCAGCTCCTTCGGGGCGTTCTGGTTGTCCTTCTTCTTCTATGTCAAATATGTCGCCGCCACGCTGCTCCCGGCCACCGACATCCACGAGGCCACAGGTCTGTTCCTGCTGGCATGGGGTTTCTTCACCGCTTACATGCTGTTGGCCTCGTTGAAGACGACGATGGCCGTCGTTGCCGTGTTCTTCTTCTTGACGCTGACGTTCATCTTCCTCATGTTCGGTGCGTTCGATCATTCGACGGCGCCGGTCAACGGCATCCAGCAGATCGGAGGATGGCTCGGCTTGGTCACAGCGCTGTGTGCCTGGTACGCCTCGTGCGCCGGTGTGGTCAACTCCACTTGGAAGAGGGTGGTGCTGCCGGTCGGCCCGCTCTCGCGCTAGCGCCGGTGAGGACGAACCAGCGATTCCGTCCTCGCGGGTCGGAGGGCGACTGCCACATCGAGTAGGGCTGCCGGGCCTGGTAACGATCGGCAAGCGGAGGGTCTTGCAGGGGTCACGCAGGGCTCTGGCAGCCGGAACCCAAGGATTCGGGTGGGTCGTGCCCTGGCGACTCGGACGAGCGCCCAGCCGCTGCCTCGGGGCTCAACGAGGTAGACGATCTCGTGGGCCGCGGGGGCTGCGTCGGGACCAAGCTCCGGCTGCATCGGTGGCATCAACCTGACGTCGATTCCATCAACGTGGAGCGCGTACGCCAGACCTTCGGTCACGGCCCAGGTCGGCAGGCCGTTCGGCAGCAGCTGAACCGACGGCTCGACGAGGACTGGCCCGCTCGGGCGGCGGTGCTCGATCGACTCGGCAAGCGGCGCCACGGCCCGCGCCACCTGCCAGCCTCCGATCACCGCCAGGTTGGTCGAGGTGGCAGGGACGAGGGTCGAGACGGACCACACGAGGAGGGGCGCGAGGACCGCCACCGCCAAGAGGGCGCCGGCACGGGTCCGGTTCCACCGTGCCAGCCGAAGCGGAAAGACCATTGTGGCTGTCAGATGCCGGTAGCCCGCGGCCGCCAGCTCCGAGGCTGCCCAGACGAGGCAGGCGTCCAGCGCCATGCCCACGGGCCATAGGGCGACGTCGGTATAGGTGACAACGGTGGCGTAGGGGGTAGCGATGCTGCCGAAGGTCCAAGCCATCGCCAGGCCTGACACGACGCCCGCGCTTGCCAACGCCGCCAGTCCAGGGCGCCTCGCGAGGACGGCGCCGCCGGCGACGAGCGCGGCGGCCGCCAGGATGACGGCTCCGGTGAGCGGAGAACCGCCGAAGAGCACCTGGCGGAAGTGCTGGTACCAGTCGGCGCCCGAGATGGGCGGAGCCGGGCGCGCCCAGGCGGGTGGGAAGCCGGCGATGCGCCCGATACCGCGCAATCCGAACGCGTCCCCGAGGCGAGGT
>JBEKYM010000045.1:0-46146 GCA_049510975.1 Acidimicrobiales bacterium | reverse complement strand
CGGCGGGTTCGGCCGGCGAGCACTCGCCGGCGAGCACCGGAGCCGACCCGGCACAAACCGCCCCGACCCGAACCGGCGGCACCCACCCGCCCCCCTCAGGCGGCGGCGCCGCCGAGGTTGCCGCGGCGTTTGAGCGATCGGAGGTGAGCCACAGTTTCGGCGTGGGCCACTTCGGCGACCCGGGCGAGATCGGTGGAGCGCATGAGGTTGACGCCCTGCGCGGCCACCTCCCGTGGCCCCGGCGACAGCGTCACGACTCGGATGCCCTGACGGCGGAGGCGGGCCGTCGCGCGCACGAGCGCCCGCGTCGAGACCTCCCGCACCATCCGGTCACGAGGATCGGGCGGCCGGTCGGGGTCATAGGACATCGGTGCGACGCACACGACGGTGTCGCAGCCGGCGAGGCTGGCGAGATCGAGGTTGACGAGCGACCAAGCGCCGCCGTCGACGAGCACTCCGTCGGCGGCCCGCACCGGGGCGTAGACGCCCGGGATGGCGCACGACGCTCGCACCGCCGCCGACAGCGCGACGTAAGGTTCCCCGGGACGTCCGAGCACGACCCGGCGCCGGCTGACGAGGTCGTAGGTCGCCAGCCAGAGCGGACGCTCCGGCCAGGTACGCGGCAGCTCGCGCTCGAGGATGTTGGGCCCCTCGCCCATGGTGACGACGCCGGCGGGGAACGCCCGCCGAAGCAGGCCGACCGGCGGGAGCGACAGCACCGAGGGCACGCGGACCGTGGCTCGAGCGACCACGTACGCCGAGCCGATTCCGTGCCGCAGCAAGTCCAAGGCACCGCCGCCGATGGCTCCCGGGGCGGCATCACGAAGGTCGGAGGCCCGCGCCATCAGGTCTCTCGGCTTCCAGCCGCTCCGGAGGTAGGCGGCGACGGCACTGCCCGCAGACGTCCCGATGACGAGATCGGCATCCTCGTCGTCGAAGCCGATCTCGTCGGCCAGCGCACAGACCACGCCGGCGTGGTGTGCCACGCCGACGAGGCCACCGGCCCCGAGCACGAGCGCGAGCTTCACGACGACACCACGGCGTGCAAGTGTTGCCGGTGAGCCTGACAACAGGGTGGATGGTGGCGGCCTGAGGTCGAGCTACGCCCTGCAGTTCCGCCAAAAGGAGCCCGCCGGCTCCGCTGTGTTATCGGGGCAGAGATCCGGCCGCCAGAGCTTCGGCCATCGCCCACCCGAAGGCGACGAGGGTGTCGTGCCGGTCTTCGTCGACCGGTTCGAAGCATGCCTCGTAAGTGGCTGCCACACGCGGCGGCTTCGTCGGATCGAAGTCGAGCAACCCCGAAAGGTCGCCGTCGCCACGGATCACGGCACTCCGGTCATCGAGCTGGCCCTCGGCGCCAAAACGCTTGGCCAGCCGGCGCCCCCAGGCTCGCTCCTCGCCCGACGCCTTGTGATCCGGCCGAGGCACGATGTCCTCCAGGCCGGCAAAGGCGGCGTAGCCCGACGACCGGGCAAACCGAGTACCCACGAGGACGTCCTCGTCAGGGAAAGCCAGCACCGAACGGCGGTAGAGGTCGTGCATGACGGCTTCGAGCGCGGGTACTGCCGAGCGGGTCCTCGTGAAGGCAGCAAGGCCGACGAGCAGGCTCGGCGTTCCACCGATCCGCTCCAGGGTCGACAATGCGTACCCTCTGAGCTTGCCTTCTTCGCGGGCATGGGTGACGAGCACCCAATCCTCGCGTTGCTTGGAGAGGAAACCCACCTCCCATGGTGCCCGCGAACCCGCGGACAGGTCAGCCATCTCGACCAGCTCCGCGTCCGTGAGCGCGGTGCAATCCTTCGTGACGACCTCGAGGGCGTTCGTCATATCCCTGTCGTGCTCCCGTACGTCGCGCCTGATCCGACCGCCAAATAGGACGACGAGCGCTCAATTGCGTAGCGAACGCCACCCCCGGCGGCATCCAGAAGGTCGTGCGTCAACGACGACGCGACTCCCCCGGACTGTTGCACAGTCTACGGGATTGCCGGGGGGCACCGCCAAGCGAAATGCGAATTGCCACCCGACCTGCTCAAGAAGCGACTGCCTGCGTCCCGAACAGCTCCTTCAGCGCTCCGACGATGCCGCTGCGGGGGTCCACGTTGAACTGCGCCGGCAGGCGGAGCACCTTCTCGCCCACCTTGAGGTGCACGGGGGAGAGGCCCGGGTGCTCCATCACGAGCTCGCGCAGCTGGCGCACCATCGAGTCGGTCAGCCGATGGAGCGGGAGCGTGACCTCGATGGGAGCACCTGGGGCAGACGAGACGAGCTCGGGCCGGCGGACTTCCATGGCGATGAGCTTCGGCTGTTCGTCGCGGTTGTCGATCCGTCCACGGATGACGACGATGGCGTCTTCCTCGAGCAGGCCGCCGTACTCCATCATCGTCTTCGGGAACATCATCACCTCGATGGCGGCGTCCAGATCCTCGAGCACGAACGTGGCCATGAGCTCACCCCGCCTCGTGTACCGGCGCGAAAGCGTCGTCACGACGCCGCCGGTCACGACCGATCCCGTCACGACAGGACCCCCGTCCGGCGACACAGCGCCAGGGCTACCACTCTCGGCGTCGAGGACGTCTCGAATCGAGTGGGTCGCCGCCCGCCGGAGAGCGACCTCGAGGCCCCGTAGCGGGTGGTCGCTCACGTACAGGCCCAGCATCTCCTTCTCGAAGGCCAGGCGGTCGTTCTTGTTGAACTCCGTGTCGGGGATGGGCACGCGAGCATCGTCGAAGGCCGACGAGTCCTCGCCGGCCTCGTCCGCCTCTGCCTCGAGCAGTGAGAACAGCGTCGAGATTCCGAGGTCCTCCTCGCGGCGCCGCGTCAGGGTGCGGTCCACGATGTCCTCGAAGACGAGGCAGAGGCCTTGGCGGGGGTGCCCGCAGGAGTCGAAGGCTCCGGCCTTGACGAGCGACTCGATGGCGCGTTTGTTGAGTGCGCTCGGGTCGACCCGCTTGCAGAAGTCGTAGAAGTCGCTGAACAGGCCGTTCGCCTCGCGCTCGGCGACGATGAGATCGACGATCGCTTCACCGACGTTGCGGACGGCCGAGAGCCCGAAGACGATCACCCTGTCGCTCGATCGCGCCGAGAAGTGAGACATCGACGAGTTGACGTCGGGGACGCGTACCTCGATTCCGAGCGTGCGGCACTCGGCCAGGTAGACGGCGGTCCGGTCCTTGTCGTCCTTCACCGACGAGAGCAGGGCGGCGAGGTACTCAACGGGGTGGTTCGCCTTCAGCCAGGCGGTTTGGTAGGCGACGAGGCCGTAACCGTAGGAGTGAGCCTTGCCAAAGGCGTAGTCGGCAAACGGCTCGATGATGTCGAACAGCTCGGTGCCGAGCTTCTCCCCGTAGCCCTGGGCGATGCATCCCTCGACGAACTTTCCCCGCTCGGCGGCGATGAGCGCCCGGATCTTCTTGCCACAGGCCTTGCGGAGGTTGTCCGCCTCCTCGAGGGTGTAGCCGGCGAAACGCTGCGCCACCCGCATCACCGACTCCTGATACAGCATCAAGCCGTAGGTGTCCGCCAGGATCGGCTCGAGGTCCGGGTGCAGGTAGGTGAGGACTTTGCGGTTGTTCTTCAGCTCCGGGTAGTCGCGGTGCATGTTCGCCGCCATCGGGCCCGGCCGGTAGAGGGCGACCAGGGCGGCGACGTCGTCGAAGCACGTCGGCGCGAGCGATCGCAGCGTCTGACGCATGGCGCCGCCCTCGAGCTGGAAGACGCCGATCGACTCGGCCCGGCGCAGCATCTCGAACGTCGTCTCGTCGTCGAGGGCGATGGCGTCGATGTCCGGCCTCGTCCCAGTCCCCTCGGCGATGAGGTCGAGGGCCGTCTCGATGACCGAAAGGTTCCTCAGTCCGAGGAAGTCCATCTTCAACAAGCCGAGGTCCTCGACCCCGTGCATCTCGTATTGCGTCACGATCGGCGCCAGCGTCGGGTCCTGGCCCGGTTCCGGCTTGCGCTGCACCGGCAGGTACTCGGTGAGCGGCTGGTCGGTGATGACCACGGCGGCTGCATGGATGCCGTCCTGGCGGCGCAGGTTCTCGAGGCCTTTGGCGACGTCGATGACCTGCTTGGCTTCCGGATCCATCTCGTAGAGATCGCGGAGGTCCTTGGCGGCCATGTACCCGTCCTCGTGGCCCTCCATCTTGTCGAGGCAGGCGGCGAGCGGCGTGTCGCGCCCCATGACGAGTGGCGGCATTGCCTTGGCGATGCGGTCGCCGACGAGGTACGGCTTTCCGAGCACCCTGGCGGCGTCGCGCACGGCCGCCCGAGCCTTGATGGTCGAGAACGTGACGATCTGGGCGACGTGGTCGGCGCCGTAGCGCTCGGCGGCATAGCGGATCATCTCGCCGCGCCGGCGTTCGTCGAAGTCCATGTCGATGTCGGGCATCTGCTTGCGGCCCGGGTTGAGGAAGCGCTCGAACAGCAGGTCGTAGCGGATCGGGTCGAGGTCGACGATGCGCAAGCAGTACGCCACGCAGCAACCCGCGGCCGACCCGCGCCCGGGGCCCACCCGGATCCCGTGTGACCGGGCATAGGCGATCAGGTCCCAGACCACGAGGAAATAGGCGGCGAAACCCATCTCCGAGATGACCCGAAGCTCGAACTCCAACCGCTCGACCACCTCTGCCGGCAACGACTCGCCGTACCGGTCGCGGGCACCTTCGTAGGTGAGGTGCCGGAGATAGGCGGCGGCAGACTCCTCGTAGGACTCGCCGGCGCCGACGAACGCCTCCGGTAGGGGGAACTTGGGGAGGCTGGGACGGCCGAGCTCGATCTCGACCGAGGCCCGCTCGGCGATCCACAACGTGTTGTCGCACGCCTCGGGAAGCTCGGAGAACAGCGCCCGCATCTCGTGGGCGGACTTCACGTAGTGCTCCTGGCCGTGGAACTTGAAGCGGTTGGGGTCGTCGCGGGTCGCCCCGGTCTGCACGCACAGGAGGGCGTCGTGTGCATCGGCGTCCGAACGCCGGCAGTAGTGGCTGTCGTTCGTGGCTACGAGCGGCGCCGACAGACTGCGAGCGATCTCGACGAGCTGCGGGTTCGTGCGGTGCTGGTCGGGCAGGCCGTGGTCCTGGAGCTCGACGAAGAGCTGGTCGCGTCCGAAGATGTCCTGCAAGCGACCAGCCAACTGGAGGGCGCGAGGTTGATCGCCCGAGAGCAGCGCCTGCAATACGACACCGCCGAGGCACCCGGTTGTGGCGATGATCCCCTCGTGGTGGGTCTCGAGCAACTCCCAGTCGACTCTCGGCTTGTAGTAGTACCCCTCGAGGTAGGCGGCCGACGAGAGCTTGACCAGGTTGCGGTAGCCCACCGTCGTCTCCGCCAGCAGCGTGAGGTGGTAGTAGAGCTTGTCGCCGCGAGCGTCGTCGCCGCCGGTGTCGTCCATTCGCCCACGCCGGACGGGCCGCTCGAGCCGCGAGTTCGCCGCCATGTAGGCCTCAGTGCCGATGATCGGCGTGATCCCCTGCTGGCGGCACTCTTTGTAGAAGTCGAGGACGCCGTACATGTTGCCGTGGTCGGTGATGGCGAGCGCGGGCTGACCGTCGGCGACGGCAGCTGCCACGACGTCGCGGATACGGGAGGCCCCATCGAGCATGGAGTACTCGGTGTGGGTGTGCAGATGGGCAAACGATGCCCGCTTCGTCTCGTCATCCACTGCCTGCCACCCCCTGTCCACAGCCGTTATCCCCGCCTGTGGACGAGTTACACCCTTGTTATTCGGCTCTCTGCCGACGATAGCGCGCCCTGATGGGCACGTGCGGGGTGACCCAGCTCAGAGATACGAACCGGTGCGCGGCGGCGGCTCCTGCTGGCCGCCACCGGGTCCGAGGCTGCGCTGGCGCATGTCCTCGAGCTGGCTTCGTGCCGCCATCTGCTGGGCGAACAGCGTCGCCTGGATGCCGTGAAAGAGGCCTTCCAGCCAGCCGACAAGCTGAGCCTGGGCGATGCGCAGCTCGGCGTCGCTCGGCGTGGTGGTGTCGAAAGGCAGTGCCAGGCGGTCGAGCTCGGCGGCGAGGTCGGGCGACAGCCCGCTCGCCAGCTCGCGCACGGACGTCTCGTAGATGTCCTTCAGACGGTTGCGGCTGGCGGTGTCGAGCGGGGCCTGACGTACCTCGTCGAGCAACTGCTTGATCATCGACCCGATTCGCAGCACCTTGGCGGGCTGCTCGACGGAGTCGACGACTTCGACGACCTCGTCACTCGCCTCGGCGGCGCCTTCGACGACGGCCGCGTCCAGCGGCGGGCCGCCGTTCAAGCGTGTGCGAGCCGGCGGATGTCCTCCACCGACAATTCGGTCGTCCGTTCGCCTTCGCACTCTTGGCAGCCCTCGACGTGCCGCCACGAACGAATCCGACGTGTGCCCGCTTCGTTGAGCACGACCATGAAGGCTCCGGAATCGTCGGAGAGCTCGAGGCGTGCGTACGGTCGCCAGTCGGTGGCGGCGAGCGACGGATCGACGTCGAGGCCCTTCAGGATGCGCCGGAACCGCAGAGCGGGTGCGTCGAACAGCCAGGTGCTGTGACACGAGTCGATGACGAGAAGACCGACCGAATCCGCTGTAGCGGTCTGTGACATCTCGTCCTCCGATGCTCTGAAACCCGTAGTTTCCACGGCAGTCCCGCTGTGCGACAGGCTCTCCGATGAACTGCGGGTCATGGCACGATCATGCCGTTTGTTTCTGTGGATCGGAGCACATTCGTGTTCCGATCACGTGACGATCGTACCCCTCGGGTACCTCGGCAAACACCGCGCTCGCCCGCCATCCGAAGTGGGTTGTCTCCCCGATCCGATGCGGGTTGGTCACTGGTGATCTGCCGCCCAACGGCGGTCGGGCGGGAGTCCGTCATCGGGAGCAGGAAGCCTGGAACGGCGTTGCTCGCGTATGACGACCACTGAGAGTAGTGATACAGCACGCTTAGTGGCGGCGCATGCCGCGAGCCGGGCCACCGAGGACCAGCTCTCCCCGACCGTAGCGCTCGGACATCGCCCCGAGAGATCCGGTGAGCGCGTCGGGCTGGACGTTCGGCACGACGAAGTGATGGTGCTTCTTCTTGCTCTGCACGTCGAGCGCAACAGCCGTCGACAGCTCATGCTTGCGAGCACCGACGGGGTTGGCCGACAGCTGCACGATCGAGACCCAAGGCACTCTGGCATAGGAGACGCCATTGGGCTTCTTGACGGTCATGCCGAGCGAATCGAAGAACAAGCCCAGGTGAGGGACCTCGACGGCCTCGCCCGCAGATTCGGTTAGGAGCGTGACGTCGATGAGGTCAAGCTCGGTGACTCCGGTCAGGTCGCTACCGGGGATGATCCCCGTCGCCCGCTTCCATGGCCACTTTCGGCCTTCACTCATCGAATGGACTCCCTTTCTCTCCCGCCGGCACCGGCTCTCACGGGCTCCGGCGACTGGACGAGCGGAACGCCTGAACATCGCTCTCCGCGCGTGGATTTGCCGTCTTCACCACAGAGAGTAGCCGACCTACCACTTCTTGTGCCAAAATGGCACCATGATGGTGACGATTGCCACGTTCGCCCCTGTGCGCGACGATCTCCTGCAATGAACCGCGGAGATCTCGACCGACTCCTCCGTCGACTCGCTGACTCGGACGGGTCCGACCTTCACCTGAAGGTCGGCTCGGTTCCGCGCATCCGCGTCCACGGAGATCTCATCCGCCTCACCGACGAGGTCGGGCCGCAACCGGCCGAGCTCGAGGGTGTCGCTCGGGAGATCATGCCCGACCGCATCTGGGAGGCCTTCGAGAAGACCTACGAAGCCGACTTCGCTTACGCGATCATGGGACTCGGCCGCTTCCGCGTCAATGCGTACCGGCAGCGGGGATCGATCGGCATGGTCTTCCGCCTCGTCCGATCAAGCGCCCGCAGCTTCGAGGATCTCGGGCTTCCCGAGGCCGTCCGCAAGTTGGCGGACGAGCAGCGCGGTCTCGTTCTCGTCACTGGTCCCACGGGTTCAGGCAAGACGACGACGCTCGCCGCCATGATCGACCACATCAACCGGACGCGAGAGTGTCACATCGTCACGATCGAGGATCCGATCGAAGTCCTCCACCGCGACGAGGTCGCTGCCATCAGCCAGCGCGAGGTCGGTTTCGATACGGAGGGTTTCTTGATCGCTCTCCGCTCGGCGCTGCGAGAGGACCCCGACGTCATCCTCGTCGGCGAGATGCGCGACTTCGAGACCGTCGGGACCGCGCTGTCGGCCGCCGAGACCGGACACCTCGTGCTCTCCACGCTGCACACCGTCGACGCCGTCGAGACGATCAACCGCGTCGTCGACTTCTTCCCGCCGAACCAGCAGCGCCAGGCACGCATCACGCTCGCCGGCGCCCTCAAGGGAACGATCTGCCAGCGGCTCGTGCCGACGTCCGACGGCGCCGGCCGGGTGCCTGCCCTCGAGATCATGGTCGTCAATGGACGCATCCAGCAGACGATCATCGACCCGACTCGCGGCACCGACATCCTTCAGGTGATCCGTGAAGGCGAGTACTACGGGATGCAGACCTTCGACCAAGCGCTCGTGAACCTCCTCGAGCAAGGGGTCATCGACCTGCGCGCCGCTACGCAGGCCTCCTCCAACCCGCACGACCTCCGCGTGGCCCTGCAGCAGCGGGGTCTCGTTCCGAGCGCCGCACGCTAAGCCGGCGCCCGGCGCCGGCGAGCGCCGTCCGCCGTAGCGGAGCGCCCTCGCCGTCACGGCGAGGGCGGCTCTAGTGATGCAACCAGGCGTGAGCGATCGTCGGGCCGAAGCACACGGCAAAGAGAGTCCCGAGTGCCAGGAACGGTCCGAAGGCGATGGCCGTCTTCCTGTTGGCGTTTCCCCGCGCCAGCATCACCACTGCCGGCACGGCGGCGAAGACGAAGCTGGCGAACATCCCAACCGCCACGGTTCCGAGGCCGAGCCAGCCGAGAGCACCCCCGCACAGAGCCGCCAGACGGACGTCACCGAAACCCATCGCTTTCGGCTGCACGAACCAGATCGCCAGGAACACGACGAAACACGCCGCCGCCCCGATGAGCGCCGGCAGCAGGTGGTGAAGGCGATGCGACGGCCACGAAGCGAGCACGAGACCGACGGTGAAGATGGCCGCCGTGACGTAGAGCACGGGCCGGGGCAGCAGCTTGTGGGCGACATCGATGGCGGACAGGGCGACGAGGCCGGCGGCCAGCAGGCAGTAGGCGGGCAGCGCCCAGAACGTGGGCAGCCGCCAGGCCACGGCGGCGAACAGCAGGGCGGTCGCCAGCTCGACGTAGAGGTCCCGCGGAGGGATGTGCACGCCGCAGGAGCGGCAACGGCCGCGCAGCACGAGATAGGACAGCACGGGGACGTTGTCGATCGTGCGGAGCGGCGCCCCGCACGACGTGCAGTGCGACGAAGGTCGCACGATGGACTCCTTGCGCGGGACGCGGTCGGCCACGACACCGACAAAAGAGCCGATGATCAGGCCAAAGACCGCTGCCACGACGGCCGCGACAGCATGCGGATCAGCGACGTTCATGGGGTTGCCCTGAGCGCTGCGATGTGACGTCTCCCTCCGTGCTCAACAGGACACGGAGGGGCGTCAGATGAGATTCCTCCGTTGTCAATGTGGCTCAAGTTACATTTTTGGCGCACGATGCCGATGATTAGCGTACAATGTGTGGCGGCTTGAACGCTCTGAGCGCGCGGACACCACAGTGGTGACCGTGAAGCCGCCGAGGCCGAGGGGAGGATAAGTGGGCAATCGGAGTTGCAAGACAGCAGCTCTCGAAGGTGCGGTCGGATGTCGCTCGCTCCGTGACGCGAGATGGCAGCGATGAGTACGACCGAGCAGACGAGAGGCGGCCGCGTCGCACCGTCGAAAGCCGAAATCGACGAAGCGCGCGCCCTCGCCCGCGAAGTCGGACTGGAATACGTCGACCTCGACCGCTACCCGCTGAACGCCGCCGCCGCATCGCTCCTCCCCGAGCAGCTCTCGCGTCGGCACCACGCCCTCGCAGTCGGTTGGAAATACGGCACGCCCGTGGTCGCCGTCGGCGCGCCCGACAACGTGCTCGCCATGGACGACATTCGCACTGTCGTCGGCAGGGACATCCACGCCGTCGTCGCCTGCGCTTCCCAGATCGACGCCTACATCGAGCGTATGTACAACCAGGGCAGCGGGCCTGTGAACGGCCGATCGGCGGCACCGGCAGCTCCTGGCGCTCCTGCGCCGGCAGCCAAGGCGCCCGCTGAGCCGAAGGCCGCCGCCGAGGAGCCGAAGGCTCCTGTTGAGGCTCCCAAGCCGGCCGCTGAGGCCAAGGCCCCCGCCGAGGCGCCGAAGGCTGCGCCAGACGGCCCGAAGGATGGCGCAGAGGAGCACAAGGAGAACGCAGACTCGCCCAAGGCGCCGGCACCACCGGCGCCGGCGGCCACAGCGGCGCCTGCGGCGAAGGCATCGGCGCCCGAGACCAGGCCGGCTCCGCCGGCTGCGGCTCCGCCGGCTCCGTCGGCCTCCGCGGCACCAGCGCCCCCGAAGGCGTCGGCACCTGCACCGGCTCCGAGCCCTGCCGAGGACGCCGCCACCGCGACCGCCACCGCCCCGAGCCCCGCTCCGCGGCCGCCCGCGCCGCCCACAACGACTGGTTCGACGGCGCCAGCGCCCCCAGCGCCAGCACCACCGACCGCACCCAGATCCGTCCCCGCCCCTGCTCCGGCGCCCCCGAAGGCGGCAGCACCGCCGCCGCCTGCGCCAGGGTCTTCGAGCTCACGCGGCCGGCGACCGGAGCCGGCACAGGCTGCCAAGGACGAGCCGCCCGACTTCTTGCCCGTTGAAGACGACGACCGTGGAGCAGCTGCCGAGACTGGCGGCGAGGAAGGCGAAGGCCCGGAGCCGGCGCTCGCCAAAGTGCTCGTCGAGTCAGGTCAGGTCACGCCCGAGGAGATGCAGGCAGCCCTTCGCGAAGCCTCGGCCACCGGACGCAAGCTCGGTGAGATCCTCTCCGAGCTCGGCCTCGTCACCGAGGAAGACCTCATCCGCGCCATGGCGGAAGAGATCGGCCTCGAGTTCATCGACCTCAACGACTTCGCCATCGACTTGAAGGCCATTCAGTCGATCCCGGAGGCAATGGCGAAGCGCCATCAGATCCTGGCGATCGGCTACCGCAATGGCGTTCCGATCATCGCCATGGCGAACCCGTCGAACGTGTTCGCCATGGACGACCTGCGAACCGTCCTCGGTCGCGAGATCGTCACGGTCGTCTCGAGCCCACGCCAGATCACCGACTACATCTCCCGGATGTACCGGCACGACAAGGAAGCAAGCGACGCCGCCACTCGTGCGGCCGCCAGCCAGACTCGTGCCGACACCGCCACGGAGAAGGTCGAGCTCACCGACCTGCATGCCGTCAATGACGATGCTCCCATCGTCAAGTACGTCAACCTCATCCTGCGCCAGGCCTTGCAGGAGCGGGCGTCCGACGTTCACATCGAGCCGACGGCTGACGATCTGCGCGTGCGGTTTCGCATCGACGGTGTGCTCCATGAGGTCACTCGCTCGCCGAAGGCCATCCAAGGTGGCGTCACCACCCGGCTGAAGGTCATGGCCAATCTCGACATCGCCGAGCACCGCGTGCCGCAGGACGGCCGCATCTCGCTGAACGCAGGATCTCGCGAAGTCGACCTTCGTGTCGCCACGCTGCCAACGGTGCACGGCGAGAAGGTCGTCATGCGGATCCTCGACAAGTCGAACGCGATGTTGGACTTGAGCGACTTGGGTTTCTTGCCGGAGGTGCAGACTCGCTACAAGGAGTCCTACCGCAAGCCGTACGGCACGATCCTCGTCACCGGCCCGACCGGCTCGGGCAAGTCGACGACCTTGTATGCCACCTTGAACGTGCTCAACACACCCGAGCGCAACCTCATCACCGTCGAGGACCCGGTCGAGTATCAGCTCCCCGGCGTGAACCAGGTGCAGGTGAACAACAAGGCAGGCTTGACCTTCGCCGGCGCCCTTCGGTCCATCCTTCGTTCCGACCCGGACATCATCCTCGTCGGCGAGATCCGGGACCGAGAGACCGCGGTGATCGGGATCGAAGCGGCCTTGACTGGTCACCTCGTGCTCTCGAGCCTCCACACCAACGACGCCGCCGGCACGCCGATGCGTCTCGTCGAGATGGGAGTGGAGCCCTTCCTCGTTGCCTCCGCGCTGGACTGCGTCGTCGCTCAGCGACTCGCCCGCCAGCTCTGCGACAACTGCAACGAGCCGCATGAGCCCACGGCCGCCGAGCTCAAGCTCTTCGGCTGGGAGGACGCCGACACGCCGCCGCAGGGAAAGCCCCGATTCCGTAAGGCAATCGGGTGCCAGGCCTGCAGCCGCACCGGCTACAAAGGCCGCATCGCTCTCCACGAGTTGCTCGTGGTGACCGAAGAGATCGAGCGCTCCGTGATCCACGGCACCTCGGTCGACGATATCCAGCGGGTAGCTGTCGAGCAGGGGATGGTTCCCTTGCGCCACGACGGTCTCCGGAAAGCCGCGCTCGGACTCACGAGCCTCGAGGAAGTTATGCGGGTGGTCGCATGAGTATCTCCAGTTCCCGTCCGCCGTCGGAATGGTCGCGTCGCCTCGTTGCGGCGCTGACTGCCGATGGCACCATCACAGCCGAGATGGGCCAGAGCGCCCTCGGCGAGGCCGGGGAGCGAATGCGCCCGGTCGGCGCCGTGCTCGCTGAGCGCGCCCTCGTGGACCCTCGGGTGCCGTTGAAGGAGCTCGCCAAGATGTCCGGCGTGCCCGCCGTCGACATCTTCGAGGACCGTCCCATGGGCGAAGCCTTCCGGCTCGTGCCAGAAGTGCTGGCTCGCGAGGTCGGAGCCATCGGCTACCGCCTCGAAGCGAATCGGCTGACGTTGGCGTGCGCTGAGCCGCTCGCCGACGACGAGATTCGCAGGCTGTCGGATTATCTCGAGCGCGAGATCGCAGGCTGCGTTCTCGCCGACCCAGGTGGCATCGAACGGATCATGGAGGCTGTTTACCCTCGACTCGGCGCACAAGCGGCACCAGCCGCCACCGGCGCTGCCGAAGGGTTCGGTCATCCCGTCAATGAGGAGGGCGGCGTGAGTACGAGTTCCAACGGCAACGGGGCCGGAAACGGCAACGAGGCGAGCAACGGCTTCGGCCGTCTCGGCGGCCTCGACGCCGTGCCACCGGCGGCACAAGGCTCGGGGACGGCGCTGCCGCCCCCGCCGCCTCCGTCGGCCATGGCGGTACCGCCGCCACCGTCGGTCGCAGGCGAGCCGGGGGGTTTTGGCAGCCAGCTGCCTCCGCCTCCGCCTCCACCTCCGAGCGCCCCGGCGACGACCCGCTCGCCCGCGCTCGTCGGGGCGGCCGGCGACAGCTTCTCCGACTTCGACAGTCTCAACTTCGGCGAGGCGACGTCTCCCTCCGAACGTGGTCCGAGCTCGCTCGACTTGGACGACCTGCTGACCTACGCGGTCGAGAACGGGGCGTCCGACCTCCACCTTGCCAACCAGCTGCCACCGTGCATCCGCGTGGACGGCTCGCTGCGCCAGATCGAAGGTCTCCCGAGGCTCGACAACGAGCAGATCCGGACGATGATCTACCGGATTCTCACCCAGAACCTGCGGGAGCGTTTCGAAGCAACGAAAGAGCTGGACGCGTCGCACATGATCCACGGCGTCGGGCGCTTCCGTGTGAACGTCTTCCAGCAGCGCGGCTCGGTGGGCGCCGTTCTTCGTGCGATCCCGCACGAGATCCCGGCGTTCGACTCGCTCGGGCTGCCCGACGTCGTGGCGGCCTTCGCCGAGCTGCGCCGCGGACTCGTCCTCGTCACCGGCCCGACCGGCTCCGGAAAGTCGACGAGCCTCGCTTCGCTCGTCAACATCATCAACCGCACCAAGCCGTTGCACATCATGACGGTCGAGGACCCGATCGAGTTCCTGCACACGCACCAGCGGGCGATCGTGAACCAGCGCGAGGTGGGCTCGGACACCGAGTCCTTCGCCGAGGCGCTGCGGCACGTCCTTCGCCAGGACCCGGACGTCATCCTCGTCGGTGAGATGCGCGACATCGAGACGATCTCGACGGCGCTCACCGCGGCGGAGACCGGTCACCTCGTCTTCGCGACGCTCCACACCCAGGACGCCCCGCAGACGGTCGACCGCATCATCGACGTGTTCCCCACCTCCCAGCAGGACCAGGTTCGCATCCAGCTGGCCGGATCGCTCGAAGCGGTCGTGACCCAACAGCTGATCATCAGCTCGACCGGACTCGGCCGAGTGCCGGTCTCCGAGGTCATGGTCTGCTCGCCGGCCATCCGCAACCTCATCCGTTCCGCGAAGACGCACCAGATCTACTCGCTGATGCAGACCGGTGGAGCACAGGGAATGCAGACGATGGACCAGGGCCTCGCCCGCGCCGTCAAGGCGGGCCGCATCACCGAAGCGGTGGCGTTCGACCGGTGCCACGACCCATCGGAGCTCCGGGACCACTTGAAGGGCTGATCGTCCCTCCTACGAGACAAAGGCTGAGAAATGGCGACTACCACATTCGACTACAAGGTTCGCGACCGCGACGGGCGTCTCGTCTCGGGACAGCTCGAGGGCGACAACCTCGCCCTCGTGGCGGCGAAGCTCCGCGACATGGGCTTTGCCCCCGTCGAGATCAAGCCCGTCAAGGGCGTCAACTTGAGAAGCGACATCAACATCCCGGGTCTGAGCGACCGGGTGAAGATGAAGGAAGTCGCCCTCATGAGCCGGCAGCTCGCCACGATGGTGGCAGCCGGACTGACGCTCGTGCGCTCGCTCGGGGTCCTCGCCGACCAGATCGAGTCGAAGCCGCTCCGCGAGGCCATGCTCCAGGTGCGCTCGGACGTCGAGCAGGGCACGCTGCTGTCTGCCGCACTCGAGAAGCTGCCGAAGATCTTCCCGCCGCTCTACATCTCGATGGTGCGGGCCGGCGAGGTCGGCGGTTCGCTCGACCTCGTGCTGTTGAAGCTCTCGACGACCCTCGAGAAGCAGGTGGAGCTGCGCGCAAAGGTGCGGTCGGCCATGGCTTACCCGTGCATCGTGATGTCCCTCGTGGTCGTCATCGTCACCGCCCTCATGATCTTCGTGGTACCGATCTTCAAGAACCTCTTCAAGTCCCTCGGCGCCACGTTGCCGTTGCCGACCCGGATCGTCATCGGCATCTCCAACATCGTCGCCAGCGTCTACCTGCTCGTCGTCATTGCGGCCGTCGTCGTGATGATCGTCGCCTTCCGGAAGTGGATCTCCACTCCGGGCGGCCGGGCGTCGTGGGACCGGTTCAAGCTGAAGCCCCCAATCTTCGGGCCTCTCGTGCACAAGGTGGCGCTCACTCGCTTCACGAGCACGTTGGCGTCACTGCTGACGGCCGGTGTGCCCATCATCGAGTCGCTCGACATCGTCGCATCGAACTCCGGCAACCAGCTCGTCGCCGACGCTGTGCGCGGCGCCCAGGACGGCGTCCGGCAAGGACAGAGCCTGTCCTCGACACTGGCTCAGTACGACGTCATGCCGACGATGGTCACCCAGATGATCGAGACGGGCGAGGAGTCCGGTGCCCTCGACAACATGCTGGACAAGGTCGCCGAGTTCTACGACAACGAGGTCAACTCGACCATCGAGAGCCTGACGTCGATTCTCGAGCCACTGCTGATCTGCACGATGGGCGCCTGCATCGGCTTCATCGTCATCTCGATGTACCTCCCGATGTTCGACATCTACGGAATCATCCAGAAGAAGGGAAGCAGCGCCTAGGACCGTTTCGGGCGGGAACCCGCGAAGCCCCTGATAGCCGGCGTCTTCGACGTCGAGCTTCAGGGCTTCGCCACAACGGCCGATAGTAACTGCAGGAACCTCAGGCAACGCACTGAGCAACACGACCAACATCCGACACGCAATGGCGGGAGCCGTAGTACAGGCCTTCGCCTCTGGCGGCGAAGTAGGACAGGAGTGCACCGATGGCGCCGAGAGCGTCCAAACGAGTTGGACTAGAGATCAGCAACAGCGCCGTGCGGATCGCTGAGGTCAGCTTCAGCGGCGGCCGTGCCAAGCTGGTCAACCTCGGGCAGGTTCGCCTGCCCGCCCGCGCCGTCGTGGACGGTGCGATCGCCGATATTCCGGCGGTGACTGGAGCGATCCAAAAGTGCCTCAGCGAAGGCAACTTCTCCGCCAAGGACGTGCACCTCGGCATCGCCGGCTTGCGAGCCATCACTCGCGAGCTCGACATGCCGCACGTGCCGGACAGCGAGCTGGACTCCGCCGTCCGCCTGCAGGCGCTCGACGTCATCCCGTTCCCGGTCGAGAAGACGGTCATGTCGGCCCGCCCTCTCGAGGAGCTGACGGGGCCGGACGGGTCGCCGATCCGTCGCGTGCTGCTCGCCGCCGCCCACCGAGACCTTGTCGACCCCTTGCTCGAGGCCGTCGAGGCCGCCGGCCTCAACGCCGTGAGCATCGACCTCACTTCGACTGCGCTCATCCGTTCGCTCTTCGACCCGGCAACGACGATGGGCGGTCCCGAGGCGATCGTCGCCATCGGCGCCGGCCTCACCACCGTCGTCGTCCACGAGGCGGGCGTACCTCACTTCGTGCGGACGATCGCCGAGGGCGGCGACACGATCACTGCCGCCATCGCCGGCGCACTCGACCTTCCGATCGATGACGCCGAGACGACCAAGCGCAACCTCGATCAGTCCGGTCCGCACATCCGTGCGGCCGCGACAGCGGCAAACGAAGCCGCCACGTCGCTCATCGCTGAGATCCGCAGTTCGATCGAGTACTACTCGACGCTGCCGGGCCGCTCGGAGATCCGTCGCGTCACCCTGACCGGTGGCGGCTCGCGGTTGTCCGGTCTGCTCGAGCGCCTCCAGCAGAACCTTCGTGCACAAGTCGTGCGGGGCAGCGCCCTCTCGCGCGTCGAGACGAACCTGACGCCGGAGGAGATCACCAACCGCGATCCGCTCTGTGCCGTCGTCATCGGGTTGGCACTTCCCGAGCCGGCAGGCGTCAAGCCGCTCGACCTGATGCCCCCGGAGATCATCCAGAAGCGCAAGCGGGCACGCGCCGACCGCATCCTCATCGGTGTGGCGGCGCTCATCGTCCTCGCCATGATCGGTGGCGGCGTCCTGCGCTACCTCTCGGTGCACAACGCCGAGAGCAACGTCGCCAGCTTGCAGGCTCAGATCCTCACGACGAAGCAGCAGATCACGAAATTCGACGTGGCCCAGCAGAAGTTCACCGAGGTGACCACCGATCAGGCTCTGCTGACTCCCATCGTCACCGATGAGGTGAACTGGCCGGCTGTGCTCAACAAGCTGACGGCCTTCACGCCGAGCGGCGGTGCCATCACCTCGTTCGTCGGTGCGAACACCGCCGCACCGGTCACGACGACTTCGACGTCGACGTCAGGTACGGCGGCATCGGCCACCCCGCCCCGGTCCGAGACGACGATCTCGACCATCTCCGTGGGTGTGTCGGCGACCAAGGGCTGCGTCATCGCGAAGGGCGGCCAGGTACCCAACTGCGCCTACGCCTACTTCGAGCTGCTGAACTCTCAGCTCACCAAGTCGAACGCGTTGCAACTCGTCAGCTGGAGCACATTCACCGAAGGCAAGGACGGCGTGGTCACCTTCTCCGCCGAGCTCGGCGTGCTCGGGACGATCCCATCTTCACGTGCTACGAGATTCGAGGTGCTCGGGAAATGAAGTTCCAATCGTTGAACATCAACGCATTGAAGCGGCCGGTCGTCCTCATCACGGTGGCAGCCGTGGCGATCGCCGCCGCCCTGTGGTGGATCGAGTGGATGTCGCCGGAAGGCAACAAGCTGAGCACCGAGAACAGCGAGCTCGCCACGCTCAACGGGCAGCTGGCGACGCTGAAAGTCAACCTCGCCGTGGCAAAGAGCCAAGAGGCGAAGGTGGCGGTCTACGCCGGCTACCTCTCGATGTTCGAGGCGGCTGTTCCACCCCTTCCCGAGCAAGGCACCCTCACCACCGAGCTGTCCAACCTCGCCAACGCCACGAAGGTCAACCTTCTGTCGCTGTCTGACGACACCTCGGTGGTCGGCACACCGCTCGGCACGATCCCGTTGACCATGCAGGTTCAGGGGACCCGTCAGAACGTCATTGCGTTCCTAACCGACATCTACAACCCCAACATGCTGGCGAGGCTCGTGACGGTCACGGGCTTCACGCCGTCGCCGGTGAACGCCACCTCTGCGGGCGTGAACATTCTGCAGAAGTCCAACACCTTGTTCAACGCCAGCATCACCGGTGTCGCCTACTTCGATGCCGAGATCAACCCCTCCGGCGCTGCCGCTGCCAGCGTGACGACCACGACGGTGAACTGAATCCGGCTGGCCCCGCGCCAGTCCTGCTCGTTCCCACCGCCTCCACGAACATCGGCCTCGATGCAAGTGGAGGCGGTGGCGCGTCCCCCGTTGGTCGTCCCGGGCGGCCACGGCGCACTAGCGGCGTCTGGGGGGCTCGCCCAACCTTGATAGTGGGTTTCGGTCACATGTGTCTGAAAGTCACGATCAAGGTTCGTCGGTGGCACGCCTGGCAAGAGGCGCGGTCGGGTGGCTGCACCCCCTCCGAGATCGCACTCACGCCGGCGGCTGCAGGGTCCCGATCACGGTCTCGAAGGCGTGGGCGATGACGACGGCTCCGGCGGCGTCCGGATCGTCTCCGAAGCCTTCCTCTCTCCCCTCCCGGCACATGATGTCGAGCAGCCTGCAAGCGACGTCAACGGCCACCGGCACGCGTCCCCAGGGCGAAGACACGACGTGTCCCAAGTCGTTCGAGTCGAAGGCACCTTCCACGTTGGCAACGGGAATGGCGGCGGCGGCGAAGCTCTTCTCCATGTCCGTATTGAGGAGCTTCACGCCTCCGACGGCCTCGAGAGCAAAGGCCCGGCCAGCGCCAGGCGCCAGCCAGTCGCCGAGAAGCGGGTCGAAGATATTCATCCCGACGAACCGGACGCCCGGTCCTGCCGCCCGTTGGAGCCCAGGCAGGATGACCGCCAGGTTTGCCTGCATGGTCTTCAACCCGTTCGTGAAGCAGCTGGTGGGTGCCCCGGCGTACGCGCAGGGCACGACGTCGTTGCCCCCGATTCCGATCGTCACGAGGGCGACATCGCCACGATGCGCCCGGAGAAACCCCACGGCGTTGCGGTACTGGGATCCGCCCCGTGCGCAGGTCGAGTGCGAGATCATCGACGAGGTCGTTTCCCCGGAGCAAGACATGTCGACGAGTCGAAGGCGCGACAACGAGCCGCTCCGGTAGTGAGCAGCGAGGAGGTACGGAGAGGAGCGGTCGCCATCCCACATGCCGACCGAGTCGCCGAGCGAGAGGTAGTCGACGATCTTCGGCACGGTCGTCGTGGTCGCCTCCGTCGTCGAGGTCTGCGTATGGGAGGTGCCGGTCGCTGGACCGCTCGTCGCAGAGCAGCCGCCGACAGCGGCAGCGAGAACGAGAACGAGCACGAGCACGAGGACAGGAAGCCGAACGCTGGCCGGCGTCGCCCTGTGCCCGAGGCGACCGCATCGCAGGACTCTCGACACATCGGAGCTCATCGTGGACCTCGTCAGGCGGCGCTCTCCGGATCGGCGCCGGCAACCTACCACCGGCGCCACCGAGCGGAACGTCGCCAGACCGAGCCTGGCGGCCCTCCAGGCTGCGATCCTGCCCGGACCGCGACAACGCAGCCTCGACACGACAAAACGCCCCCCAGCGTGCGCTTGGCGGGTCGAGACCCGCTGTTCGCACGCCGGAGGGCGTCACAACCTTCGGCGCTGTCAGCCCGGCGGAAACCCCGTCGAGGACGTTGCCGTGGCGGCTGTCCCGCCTGCAGCGTACGTCGAAGCATTGCAGTTCGCCGCCTGGTTCCGCTCGACGAAGAACGAGGTGCCAGGCTGCGTGCTGCCCTGTACCGCTACCGACTGAGTCGTGGGAATGTCCACGATCCCCCAGCAGTCGTTGGTACCTGGTGAGAACGCCGTCAGGATGATGTAGCTCCCGTTGGCCGGCGTGTACAGACTGACGAGCTTGGCGCTCGTCGACACTCCGGTGGTCGTGAAGCTCAAACCGGTGGCGATCTGCTGGATGTCAGACGTGCTGCCGGCGGAGCTCGTCACACCGGTATAGGTCTGACCGCCGTTGGTGTAGTACACCTTCGCACCGGTCAATGCGGTCTGCAGGTTGTCTTGTGATGCCGTGTTGTTGGCGCTCCTCGTCACGGAGAGAAACGTCGGGATGGCAATTGCCAACAGGATCCCGATGATCAACAGCACGACCAAGAGCTCAATGAGGGTGAAGCCCTCGTCGAGCTCAGCGTGACTCAACCTTGTTGCCCGCCGTTTGCAATGGCTGATGGTCGACACAACTTCTCCTTAGTCTCCCTCGGAACGACAAGTCCCCCGAGCCGAAGACCGACTCGGGGGACTCTCCGCTCTCTTTTGACCTGTCTCAGTCAGCAGGAGTTGAGTTCAGTCTCTGATCAGCCGGAGGGGAATCCGGTGGTCGACTGGTTGGCGGACGGAACCGTCACCGTGGCGAGGCAAGCTGCCGCCGTCGTGTTCTTCACGACGCCGTAGTAGTCGCCCGTGGCCGTGGAGCCGGTGAAACCGTCTGTCGTGGCCGTCTGCGTGCCCGTGACATCCACGAGGACCCAGCAGTCGTTGCTTCCGTTGGCGAAGGCCGCCAGCTGAAGAACCTGGCCACCGCCGGAGATGTTCCAGCTGATGACGTGGGGGCCAGTCGAAGCTGCAGCCATGGTGGCTGGGAAGCTAAGGCCGGTGCCGATCTGCTGGATGTCCGAGGTAGTCGCACTCGGCGTAGTCAGGCCGGTGTAGGTCTGGTTGCTGTCCGTGTAGTACGTCTTCGCGCCGGTGAGGGCGTTCTGAAGGTTCGACTGTGCGGCGGTGTTGTTGGCGCCCTTGGTCACCGACAGGAACGTCGGGATTGCAATGGCCAACAGGATACCGATGATGAGCAACACGACCAGGAGTTCGATCAGGGTGAAACCCTCATCTCCCCCCTCGCTGCCGAGATGCCGTTGCCGGCACCTTTCGACGAAAGACATTGAGCTTTCCTCCTCAGGTCAATAGATTGATCCGTCCCCACAATCATCGGCGTCCCCGGCCTGCGGCTTTAGCGAAATCCGACGTCTTTCCGAAATACTTGGCGAGTCTGTTGTCAGACTGACCGCCATCAATTCGGACCGTGTGTCAGATGCGTCTACCACTCGTCGTCGAGCGGACGGCTGGCAGGTGAGCTCACCGTCTCGCGCGTCGGCGCCACGTCGGGGAGCTCGTCGGCGAAGAACTCCGACACGGAGGCGAGCTCCGGGTGGTGGATCTGCTCGGACAGAGGCTCGAACACCGGCGCAACCACACCGGCTCGACGACACCGTCGGAGACCGGCTCGAGCGCCAGCTCGGCGATGGGCTCGACCGGTGGGGTCCAGGCATCGAAGGCCGGAACGGGAGGCGGCGCACTCGCCATCTCCACGTACACCCCGAACTCTGCCTCGAGGATGGCGTCGAGCGGGTCGGGGGCTCCCTCTTCTTCTTCGACCTGTGGGGCGCTGCTGGCCGGCGGCCAAGCAACAGCCGGCACCGGGACGTCGGCGTTGGTGTGCCCAGCGGGAGGATCAGCGAGCGCAGAACCGATGAGCTCGGCGAGATCGGCGGACGAGGCTTCCTCGCTCGCCGACACCGGCCCCTGCACCGTCTCTGGCTCGAGAGTCGCAGCAGTCCCGACAAGCTCTCTGACCGCCGTCGGGACGGGCGCAACCATTGGCGGCGCCGGCGCCATGGCAGGCTCCGCCACGAGCGGCGCGGGCGCAGCCACGTCCTGCGGGTCGCTCTCCTCGCCGTTCGTGCGAAGGTGGGCACCGGCGATGGGCAGCCGGGCCAGCTCAGTGCTGTCGATCTTCTCCAACACGTCGCCGACCGGCTTCTTCAGGTGGGCGCCTCGCGTACCAGCAAGATCCAGGTACTGCGACAGCACCGGATCCTCGGATGGTCCGTCTCCTGGGCTCATCGTGTCGCTTCCTTTGTCAGTACTCGGAACGGGTCGAGCGCTGCGAGGCACCGTCTGCGCCGGGTCCGCTCGGTCCCGGGTCGGGGATCGAGCTGTCAAAAGGGCGTGTCAGGCAGCCGCAATGCCGATGTTTCTCTTCAAGGTATTTGGACCAGTGTCGGCATTCGGTCCCCCGACCTTGAGCCCGGAAGCGTGTTGAATGTTGTCGATGGCTCGGTCCGTGAGAATCCTGATCCCCGCGTTGACGGTGGTGATCGTCCTTCTGATCGCAGCGATCCACGCGCAGGTCCACCACTACGAGCTCACCGACGAACCTCGGTTCGGTTGGATTCTCGGTCTGATCGCGATTCTCTTGACCACGACGTACGCCGCAGGCGTGAACGAGCCCAATGTGCCCTTCGGCGCACGGTTCGTGCGATCCGCCGGCGCGGTCTTCGGCGCCGTCGCCATCGTCTCGATCCTCCAGTTCGTGTCGAGCAAGCAGACGCTGCCTCGTTTCGACCTTGGCCTCAGCGTGGTAGCGCTGATCCCCGGCCTCGCCGTGCTCTCGGCCCTGGCACAACGATCGGCAACCCTCGAGGGCGAGCAGGAACGGGTGGTCGCTCTCGTCGAGGGTGACGAGCAGGAGCGGCTGGTCCACGACATCGGTGTGCGCCCGGAACGTCACTCGTTCCTCGTGGCAGCCGTCCCCCCGACCGACTTTCTTCCGACAGCCGAGGAACCGAGCCCGCTCTCGGATCTCGTGGCCAAGCGCAAGATCACCCTCGTCGTCTTGAACCGGGAAGCCCAGTCCCTCGACGAGGTCGTTGCCCAGGCCGCCACCGTGCACTCTCGGGGTGCCAGGATCCGGACGCTGTCACTCTTCTACGACGAATGGCTCGGCAAGCTCCCGCTGTCCGAGCTCGAGCGCATCGCTTTGCTGTTCGACATCAACGAGATCCACCGTCCGGTGTATGCACGGATGAAGCGGTTTCTCGACATCAGCCTCGGGCTGCTCGGCGTGCCGCCGCTGCTCGTCGTCATGCCGTTCGTTGCGGTCGCCAACCTGGCGGGAAATCGAGGGCCGCTGTTCTTCCACCAGGAGCGGGTCGGCAAGGACGGCGTCGTGTTCACGATCCACAAGTTCCGCACCATGCGGCCCACCACCGGGCCGACGGACTGGACGACGGCGGACGACGCCCGGCTCACCAAGGTGGGCGGGACGTTGCGAAAGCTGCACCTCGACGAGCTGCCGCAGGTGTGGAACGTCTTGCGCCGGGAGCTCTCCATCGTTGGCCCACGCCCGGAGCAACCCCGCTACGTCGCCCAGCTGAGCGAGGTCATCCCGTTCTACGACACCCGCCACCTCGTTCGCCCCGGGATCACGGGTTGGGCGCAAGTGAAGTACGACTACGGGGCGAGCGAGCTCGACGCCCTCGAGAAGCTGCAGTACGAGTTCTATTACCTTCGCCATCAGAGCCTCGGGCTCGACCTGCGGATCATCGGGCGAACGTTGCGTTCGATCGTCGGTCGCCAGGGTCGCTAAGGGCCTCCGAGGCAGCTGCCGCAGTATTCCGGACCCCCCGAACTAAGCTCGGAGACGTCGACCGGCCACCTTTGCTTGACGAGGGCGGGAGAGAGCCCACCCGCGCGGCTTCCCGGGTGATGTCCCGGCTGGGAAGCGCGCCCAGAGTCGAATCGCCGCTGGTTGCCGGCCCGGAGTCCCAGACGGCCGCGATTGAAGGACTCGCCCGCGCCTGGGCAGGACGCTGCGAAGCGACCGGGTGCGCCATCGGGCCGGCTGACGCCGACGAGCGCCTCGACCTGCTCGTCTGTCTCGAGAGCGCCGCCACGGCCGATGCCGTCGCTCGCGTGCGGGGAGCGTTCTCTTCTCGCTCCCGGACGGCCCCGAGCCCTGCCCCACGGCCGGCTTCGACCGTCGCCGCCCGACGCAAGGCGCTCGAGGCCTCAGCGACGCGCTGGGGTGCCCGCATCGCGTCGCCGACAGTCGTCGTCGAGCAGCTGCTGCTGCTGCGCCACCTCGTGACCGTGGGACCCGACGGCGAGCGTCTCGGCCGGCTCGTCGACCGCGTCCTCCTCGTGGCGACCCAAGCGGCCACCGACGAGCTGCAGATCGCCGCCTTCACCGACGCTTTGACCGGATGCGCCAACCGGCGCGCCTTTGAACGGGATCTCGAGCGCGAGCTCGCTCGGTGTGCCCGCGCCGAGCTCGATCTGTGCATCGTGGCGGCCGACCTCGACGGCCTGAAGCGGATCAACGACACCGAAGGGCACGCCGCCGGCGACCGGGCGTTGTTGCAGCTCGTGGAGTCGTTTCGTCGGGCGTTGCGGTCACTCGACGGCGTCTACCGGCTCGGGGGCGACGAATTCGTCGTCGTGCTCCCGGACACGTCCCTCGACGGCGCCGGCGTGGTGATGGCACGGGTCGAGCGCTTGGGGGCGCCAGCGTTCAGCTGGGGGTTGGCGAGCGTCTCGTCAACCGGAGGCGCCGACCCGGCGGCGCTCGTCTCGGCCGCCGACGACGCCCTCTACGAGCGCCGGCGCATCGCTCGGACACCGACGAGGACTCGTCCGGCCCCGCCGCCGACGTACGCGCCGGACCTGCCCGAAGTGCCAGCCGCTGAGCGGCGCCCGATCTCGGGGATCGGCCAGGGCTCCAGGGCCTGATCAGCAAGCCGTCCGGCCACCTGCCTCTTCGATGCGCCCCGCGCCGAGGGCGGCCTCGAGAAGACGGCCCTCGATGCCTTCGATGGCGAACGCCTCGATCGGCAGTCCCCGGCCGTCCAGCAGCGCGAAGGCATCGAGCAGCCGTGCGGCTGCATCGAGGACCTGGTCGGTCGCGACGCTCACCACGACGTCGCATCCGAGGACGTTGCCGGCCACGCCACCCGGTGGGCGATGCCTCGCTCGCAACGACGCCCCCATCGGCCGCCCGGCGAGTCTCGCGCTCGGCCCGTCGGCGACCTGCCGGAGCCACCGGCCCACGCAGCCGAGGTCGGCGACGACCCGATCCGGGCACCGAGCTCGTGCCCTGGCGATGATCTCGTCGAGCGCCTCGAGCATCTGGAGCAGGTCATTGCGGACGAAACGCGCCGTCGGCACGAAGCGGGCAAGGGTCACGGACGCAACGTTGCCGGCGTCGCCTACCGACCGACCTACCGCCGGTTATCCCCCGCTCTTCCCCGTGCCGGCGGCGGTGACGGCGGCTGACGCACGGCTGGACAAAACCGTCACACGAGCGGCCAGGGATAGGCCCGATGGTCGTCCCGAGGGGCAGGGAAGCGGGGGCGCCTGAGCAGACCCTTGGCTCGGCGAGACAACGCCTCCACCTCCTCTTCGGCAATGAGGGCACACACCGTCGCCGGCACGTCCTCCGCCAGGACAGCAGCCGCCTCGACGACGCGATCCGGCACCGTCTCGCCGGCGAAGTCCCACATGACCGTGCGGAGCTTCGGCTCGGCGTGAAAGCACAAGCCGTTGTCGATCCCCCAGATCGACCCGTCGAAGGCCAGCAGGACGTGCCCTCCCTTCCGATCGGCGTTGTTCATCAACAGATCGAAACCCGCCAGCTCCCTCAGCCGAGCGTCGTAGACCGCCTCACCCACGAGCGTGAAGTAGTGCTGCTCGAAATCGGCGTCGACGAAGCGCTGCAAGGAGCCTTCCTCGTACGGGCCGTCGGGTCGGAGCACCGTCTCGGGAACGAGGTCGAGCCCGAGCGCCGTGGACAGCTCGTAAGCAGCCACTTCCCGGCGGAAGAGGTCGCCGCCGAAGTCCCAGAGGTGACGCTCCCCACGTCCCGGCTTGTAGACGGCGCGAACGCTCGAGTCCCCGGACCGGACGGTCGCGAGGAACGAGTAGTTGGAGCTCCAGGGCAAGCGCCCCTCGATCTCGATCTCGCCGGTGCGGAGCACCTGCAGCCATTCCGCAGGCAGCAGCGGAACCGCTTCGTCGAGCGCGACGTCGTCCGACGGTTCGCCCGCGGCCGCCATCGAGCTGCTGGGTCCACCGTCAGTCACGTGAGCGGCGGGGCGTTCCCGTTCATCCTCGGGCACACGTGTCCTCTCGGGTCGAGCGGGTAGCCGCAGCGTGGGCAGGTGGGCCGACCGGCTTCGACGAGCTCGGTCCCGCGAATCGCCAGCGCCATGGCTTGATCTCGGGTCATCGCCATCCGCACGGTCGAGCCTTCCTCGGCATCGTCGCCGTCCGGCTCGTCGTCGTCGCCTCGGTCGATCTCGTCACAGAGCAGCACGACGCGGTCGGTCTCGGGGTCATAACCCACCCGCAACGTGCGCACGACCAGGTCCGGCTCGACGAACGGCTCGAGCTCGAGCGACTGCCCGTCCGGAAGCTCTTCGGGCCGCTCGAGACCGCGCAGCAGGCGACCTAGGACCCGGCAGAGCGTGGAGATCTGCGTCTTCTCCACCTTCATCGTCACGAGCTGGTAGGTCTGGCGGACCTGCAGCAGGAACATCCGCTCCCCGACCGGACCGACGGTCCCGACCGTCACCCGATCGGGCTCATTGAGCTCGTAGTTCTGACTCACTCGGTCATCCTCCTTGAGCCGCGGCTGTCCGCGAACGCGCCAGGCCCGGCCGATGAGCCTTCGGGAGCAGGCGCTCGACGGGTGCGTAGGAGTTCACCGTCACCACCGTCGGGCCGCCGGGACCGTAGGCGACGATGCTCGTCGAGCACGTGCCCACCATGATGCGCTGGAAGAGGTCGAGGGGCACGCCGAGGGCGCTCGCGAGCACGGCTTTGATGCAGTCGGCGTGGCTCACGGCCACGATGATCTCGCCCGGATGTCTCGCACGGTAGCGGTCCGACGTCTCGACGAGGCGTGACTGCAACTCGACGAACGACTCGCCTCCCGGGAAACGGAAGCCTGACGGGTACCGCTGCACGGTCCGCCACTCCGGCAGCTTGGCGAGCTTGGAGAGCTCCGAGCCGGTCCACTCCCCGAAGTCGCACTCGAGCAGGCCGCGATCGACGACGGCGGCGCGGCCGACGACCTTGGTGATGGGAGCAGCCGTCTCGCGAGCTCGTTCGAGCGGAGAGGTGTAGACGGCGGCGACGGCAACGCCGGCGAACCGGCCGGCGGTGTCGGAGGCTTCGCTGTGGCCGCCATCGGAGAGGTGGAGACCCCGGGCACGGCCGGGCAGCACCTTGCCGGTCGTCGGTGTCGAGCCGTGACGGACGTAACAGATCGTCGTGACCGGATCGGCCTGGCGGCGTGCCCTGGGCATTTGTGTACCGTACCGTTCAGGTCCGTGGTCGATGCAGAAGGAGCAGACGGCGGCGGCGCCTTGGCGCGGCTGCGGGGCGAGATCGTCGGCTGCAGGGCGTGCCCACGTCTCGTGGCCTGGCGCGAAGCAGCGGCGACTCACCCGCCGGCGTCCTTTGCTGGCGAGCCGTACTGGGCCAAGCCCTTGCCGGGTTTTGGCGAGGAAGCCGCCCGCCTCGTGCTCGTCGGGCTGGCGCCGGCCGCCCACGGCGGGAACCGGACAGGCCGCATGTTCACGGGTGACCGGTCCGGGGACTTCCTCTTCGCCGCCCTTTTTCGAGCCGGCTTCGCCAATCAGAGCGAGGGCCGACGCCTCGACGACGGTCTCCGGCTGCGCGATGCCTACGTCACGGCCGCCGTTCGATGCGCCCCGCCGGACAACAAGCCCTCTCCCGAGGAGCGCGACCGCTGTGGCGGCTACCTCGCCCGCGAGCTGTCGTTGCTCGACAACGCCAGGGTGTATCTCGCCCTCGGCGCCTTTGCCTACGAGGCGCTTGCCCGCACGCCGCCGCTGGCGGGAGCCCTGACCGGACGGCGGCCGCGCTTTGCCCATGGGATCGAGATGCCACTGGGCGGTTCCGATCATCCGAGATGGCTGCTGTGCAGCTACCACCCGAGCCAGCGCAACGTCTTCACCGGCCTGCTCACGGCCGCTATGTTCGACGACGTCCTCGAACGGGCGAAGAAGTTGCTCGATTCCGGCTGAAGCGCCGGCTCAGCTCGAACTGACGACCAGCCGGCGGGGGGCGGCCACCGCCGTCTCCGGCCAGCGCCGCCGGCTCACTCGGGCAAGCTTGCGAAGCAGCTCGATGGCGGCGGGGTCGTCGGACCCCGGTCGGACCTCGATGACACCGGCGGCCGCCATGGCGTCCATGAGCTCGCGGCCGCGGTCGGTTCGCACGACCGTGATCGTCCAGTCGCCGAAGGCACCGATGCCGCCCACCGAGATGTCGGCGTGCTCGGCGGCGAAGTCGGGGCACTCCTTGCACCCCTCCCGCGTCCAGGCATGCGCTTCCTTCAAGGGCACCTCGTGATAGCTGCCGTCCCGCATCCAGATCTGGAAGACGCCCTTGATGTTCATCTTGGCGATGTCGGCGCGCGGCAACCCGTAGCGAGCCTCGAACAGCTCCGCGAAGATCGCATCGTCGAACGTCTTCGAGCACAGGAGCCCGATCGTGAGCACGAAACGCCTCGCCACCTTGCCGGCCTTCCGCGCCGCCATGACCGGCGGGGCGGATGCCTGGCAGCTCATCCCGACGAGGGCCACCCGCTCGGCGCCGTCGGCGATCGCCTTGGCATAGGCGAGCGTGTTCGCCGAGTAGGTGTAGCGAGACCCGGCCGCAGCCAGCACCTGCTCGCGGGTCGTGGCCACGCCGGGAACCGCCTTCCAGGTCGAGCCGTCGCCCTCGAGGTACGACACGAGAGCGGCGTCGATGACGTCGTTCTCGAGGGCGTAGATGAGCAGGGCCGACACGAGCCCGCCGTCCTGGCCGGCAGCGTTCACGGCCGGGTCCGCCGCCCGCGCCAGCACGACGTCCTGGGAGATGCCGAAGACTTCCTCGGGCAGCCGCTCGCGGGCGAACAGGTACGTGTCGACCTCGGTCTCCCACTCGCGAAAGCGCGGGCAGGCCCGCGTACAGAGGGTGCAGCCCTTCTCGCCGCGGGTGCAGTCGGCGACACCACCCTCCGCCTCGACGTGAAAGGGCCGATATCGGCCGTTCGTATCGTCGTAGCCGAGGAGGTCATAGGGGCACGCGACTACGCAGGCGGCACAACCCGTGCACAGCCCCGAGGTGACGACCTCGCGGAACAGATCGACCCAATGCGGCTTGTCTCCGGGCATTTCGGCACTCCTTCGATCGGGCTCGACAGCAGCCCAGGCCTAGCTCCGAGCCTACTGGCGACCGGCGATCCACCCGGGGAGGCGGTCCGGGGAGCTACCGGCGGCGATCAGGGAACGGTAACGCCGTTGATGAGCAGGTCGCCGTGCGAGACGATGAGGACGAACGTTTCGTTCGCAGACGACAGCGTGACCGACACGACCGTGTTGCCGGCGATGTCCTCGGTGACGTTCGTGTCGTCGCTGTTCGACCACAACGAGCTCGGCATGTGGAGCTTCGGAACGGCGAGATCCCGCCACCAGGTGCTGTTGTGCTGGGCTACGGCTTTCTCGGCCCCGATATAGGACTCGAGCGCGAGGGCCTCGAGGTCGAGGCTTGCCGGGCCCTGCACCCAGCCCGAGGAGGGCGTGCCCGTGACCTTCATGTAACCGACGAGCACGCCGCTGGCGCCGAGGGTGAGGTTCTGCGCCACGAGATCCGGGGGCGCCGGCACCTTCAGGCGGGGTATCACGACTTTGACGGGGCCGGGTTTCGTCGAGGCGGTGCCCTTGGCGACAAGAGAGGTCAGCACGACGAAACGGTCAGGCGTATAGAACAGCGCGTCGGTCGGGTAGCACGTGATGAGCGCCAGCCCGCGGTCGCCGGCGGGCGCTTCGATGAGCGCACCTGGGCTCAGTATCTCGTGGCCGATCACGACGAAGGTCAGTTGCGCACAGTGGTCCACCCAGACGACGTGGTCGCCGGACTTCAGCTTGCTGATCTGTGAGAAGTAGCTGACGTCGTGAGACTCGAGGATGCTCTCGCCTCTGCCGCCGGGCCAGGGCGAGTCGGTGTCGTGCCCGGCGGCGACCGCCAGCACCCCGTCCGAGAGGCCTTGCAGGACCGGTGCGATGAGCGAGAGCCGAGGGATCTCGACGAGTCCGGCGGCGGTCTGGGCTTTCGCTGTCTGCGGCGGGTTGATGCACATGGAAGCGGGCTGGGTCGGGAGCCCGGTCGGGGGAGGCCCGAAGCCGTGAACGAGCTGCTTGCCCTTCGTCGCCGAGTTGTGGTTCCACCAAAGCGGGTACGCCACGGCAAGGCCGGCGGCGATCAGCAACAGGACGCCGAGCACGATGAGCCCGGTCGTCCACAGCCGCCGCGCGCCCCTCGGATCACCGAGTGATGCGCCCGTCGCCATGTCGACAGTTTGCCGCGTCCTACCCCCGCTCAGAGCGCGGGGCCAGGTCGGACACCTTGACACGCTTGGCGAGGGACCAGACGGCCGTGAGTAGCGCCTCTACACTTCAGCGGGCAGGTGCTGTGGCGCGACGAGGAGAGTGTCCGACTTGGGGAGGCCAGCGACAGCGATCCCGTCAGTGTTCGAGCGGTCCGCTCCGCGCCGTGCTGCCGCCGTCCTCGCGCTCATCGTCCTGCTGATCGCTGCTCTTGCGGGAGCGCTCTCGGGCACTGCCAAGGGTGCGTCTGCCCTGCAGGGCGGTCCGGCCTCCGTGGCCCTCTCCATCGCCGTCACCCTGCTCGGCGTCGTGGTCGTCATCCTGTTCGCCGTCCTCCTCTATGCCTTCGCCCTGCGTCCGAGGCTGTCTTCTGACGCCGGCGCCACGCCCCGGCGCTCGATGCGCAGGGGGATGACCGGTCTCGGTGTCCTCGTGCTCGCCATCGCCTTGCTCGCCCTGTTCGGCCACCTCCACCCCCATCGCCTCGTGTCCTCCGGTGCCCCCGCCCCGCGTGCCGTCCACGCCGTGAAATCCGGAAGCTCCCCCGTCCACTTCGTCCCGGTGGCCTCGCTCGGCACCCTCGGTGCGATCGCCGTCGTCATGGCTGTGGTCGTCCTTCTCACATGGTGGCGAGCCCGCCGGCGCGGGCGCCATTGGAAGCTCGGCGACCTGCTCGCCGCTCGAACCGAGGGCCGCTACCCGGCGGGGACCTCTCGCGCCTTGGCCCAATCCCTCGCCGAGGTGCACGTGGGCGATCCGGAGGAGGAGCCCGATCCGCGCCGGGCCGTCGTTTCTGCCTATGTGGCCATGAACCACGCCGCCGCCCGTGCCGGCGCCGAGCGCGGCAGCCACGAGACCGCCTCCGAATTCCTCCAACGCCTCCTCGATTCCCTCGGGGCTTCCCACGATGCCGCTCGCCGCCTCACCTCGCTGTTCGAGAGCGCCCGCTACAGCACCGCACCCTTCGAAGAAACCCTCCGCATCGATGCCATCCACGCCCTCCGCCAGGTGCAGGCCGAGCTGGCACCGCGTGACATGGCCGGATCGCGATGAAGCGGCGCTGGCACCTCAGCCGGGCCGCCGCCCGCATCGTCGCACTCGCCGTGATCGCCTCCGGGGGCCTGGCGCTCGCCCTCGGCATCGGGCTGCCCGATCCGGGCACGGCCGAGCGCGCCTACGGAGCGTTCATCGGACTGCTCAGCTGTCTGCTTGCTCTCCGATGGCTGCTCGCCAGCGCTGCCGGCCGGGCGCCGTATGGTCGTTTTGGCGTGCTGGCGGCCGAGCCGGAGAACCCGCCGTTGCAGCCCCCCGCCGTTGCAGCCGCCGACAACCTCACGCGGCATCTCGGCCTCGGCGTCACGACGATCGGGTCCTACAACCTCCTCGTGCTCCCCCGGCTGCAGAGCCTGGCCCGAGCCGCCCTCGAGCGATCCGGCAGCGGGCTCAGTGACCGCGAGGGTGCGGCCGTATTGCTCGGCGACGGGTGGCAACTGGTCGATCCGGCCACGTCGAGACCGTCCGACCGAATGACACCGGGGTGGCCCATCGAGCGGGTCGAACAGCTCGTCGAGACCCTGGAGCGGTTGGCGTGAGCGTGCGAGAGCGCTCCGAGGCCATCTCGCCCGAGGAGGTCGGCGCCCTTGCGGCCGCCATCTTGGACGAGGTCGAGCGCGCCATCGTCGGCAAGCGGGAGGCCGTGGGCCTCGTATTGCTCGGAGTGCTCGCAGGAGGGCACGTCCTGCTCGAGGACGTCCCGGGCGTGGCGAAGACCCTGGCTGCCCGCTCACTCTGCCAGGCCACCGGGCTCAGCTACTCCCGCATCCAGTTCACTCCCGACCTCATGCCGGCCGACGTCACGGGGTCGTCGTTCTACGACGCCCGGCGCGCTGAGCTCGAGTTCCGCCCGGGCCCGCTGTTCGCCAACCTCGTGCTCGGCGACGAGATCAACCGGGCGCCCCCGAAGACGCAGGCCGCCCTCCTCGAGGCGATGCAGGAGCACCAGGTGACCGCGGACGGGACCACCCATCGGCTGCCCGAGCCGTTCGCCGTCATCGCCACGCAGAACCCCATCGAGTACGAAGGCACTTATCCGCTGCCGGAGGCGCAGCTCGACCGGTTCCTGCTACGGGTGAGCATCGGCTATCCAGACCGCTCCGGCGAACGCGAGCTCGTACAGCGGCGCGCCGACCGGGGGCGCGAGGATGCCGGGCTGCGAGCCGTCACCGACGTCGACGGGATCCTCGCCATGCAGGCCGCCGTCGAGCGCGTCGAGATTTCCGAGCCCGTCGCGAGCTACCTCGTCGACATCGTCCGTGCCACGCGGGAGATGCACGGCGTGCAGGTCGGCGCGAGCCCACGTGCTTCAGTCGCCCTGCTGCAGGCCTCGAGAGCGATGGCAGCCTTGTCGGGCCGCGCGTTCGTGCTGCCTGACGACGTCAAATCGGTCGCCGAGCCGTGCCTGGCACATCGCCTGTCGCTGCTTCCAGAGATGTGGTTGCGGGGCGTACAGCCCGGCGAGCTCGTACGGCGTTGTCTGGCGGGCGTGCCGGTGCCGGTGGGTTTCGAGCATGAGGATGCCGACTTGAACGGCGAACGGGCGTGATCCAAGCCGCCACCGCCCTGCCGGCGAGCCTCACCTGGCACGTCGGGGCCAAAGTCGTCGCCGAGGGCACGGTGGCCGCGCTGGCGCTGTTGGCGGCAGCCGCCACGGGCGATGTGGCGCTCGTTGCCTTCGCCACACCGTTGGCCCTCGCCGTCGTGCTCGGTCTCACGTTCACCCGTCCCGACGCTCCCGAGATCGACCTCGGGGTCGCTCCGATGGTCGCCGGTCTCGGAGAGCCGATCCGCGTGAGCCTGACCGTCCGCTCCGCCACGACTTCGATCTGTCGCCTCTCGCTCGTGCTCCCGCCTGGCCTCACGAGCACCGATCCGGTGAGCTGGACCGTTCTCCTGCGGCGCGGCGGCACCGAGGTACTCACCTGCACGCTCCGCCCTGGGCGTCCGGGACGCTTCCGCCTCGGCAAGGTGCTGGTCCGCGTGACTGACGCCTCCGCTGCCCTCGTCGGGCGCGGCGTCGCCAGCGGCGACACCGTGATCGAGTCACGGCCGGCCCCGATCGTGCTTCGGACGCTCGTCCGCTCCGAGCGCGTCCGGGCGGTCGCCGGCGACAGGGTGGCCAGGTTGGCGGCCGAGGGGATCGAATTCGCCGAGGTACGCGAGGAGCAGGTGGGCGCCCTCGAGCGACGGATCAATTGGCGGGCGACCGCACGGCGCGGCGCCACCTGCATCAACGTGCAGCACCCGGAGCGGAGCACGGACGTGGTGCTGCTCATGGACACCTTCAACGAAGCGGTCCTGCCGGATGTCGTCGCCGTCGGCGTCGGCCTCGCCGAGGCCTACCTCGCGCGTCACGATCGCGTCGGCCTCGTGGCGTTCGGCGGCCTCCTCGACTGGGTGGAGCCAGGGACGGGACCGACGCATCTCGAGCGCATCCGGCGGTCGCTGCTCGCATCCGAGGCGTACTTCTCCTATGCCTGGAAGACGGCCGACGTCATCCCCCGGCGCCTCTTTCCCGCCGGCTGCCTCGTGCTCGGGGTGACGCCCTTCGGCGACAATCGTTTCACCTCCACGCTCGCCTCGCTCCGGTCGCGCGGCATCGACCTTGCCATCATCGAAGTCGAGCCACCCACGTCCCGGCCAGGCGAACCGACCAGGACCGAGGCGCTCGCTCATCGCATCGTCAACCTCGAGCGCCGAGAACTGCGGCGCCAGTTCTGGCGCCTCGGCGTGCCCATCGCAACCCTCGCCGGCCCCGACGGCATCTCCGCCGGCCTCGCCGAGATCGCGGCATTCCGGCGGGCGATGCGCGGTCGGATCGGCTCCTCCGTGCAACTCCGCGGCGGAGCTCGCAGATGACGGGACCTCGCCCCGGCTCTCGGCGGCCGAAGGATCTGGCGATCGTGGTCGCCTTCGGGTCCGCCGCCCGGGCCGCACCGGTTGCCGTGTCGATCGCCTTCGGGCTGCAACTCGCCGTGACGGTTGGCGCCGTCGTCTTCGCCGCCAAGATCCTCACGAGCGCAGTCGTCATCGTCGCCTTGGTCTCGATCGTGACGCTCGTCGTGGCCCTCGGCGCACGCGACGATCGGACGTACCGCGCTTCGGTCGTCACGCTGGCGGTCGCGTGCGCACTCGCCGACTTGCCGATCCACCGCGCCGACGCGATCACCTTCGCCGCCGTCGCCGGCGGTGTCGTGCTGGCGTTCGCCGAGGCCGGCGGCGCCGCCCTCGAGCCAAAAGGCGGCGGGTCACACGTCGGCCGTCCCGCCGCACTGCATGCCGGCTGGGTGGCGCTCGTGGCGGCAGGTGGAGGAGTCGCCGGCTGGCTCCTGCTGTCGCTCCGGAGCGACCTGTCGGGGCTCGGCCTGGCCGCTCTCGGCATCGGAGTGCTGGCGGCCGTGTGCCTGGTCGGGCTCGCGGCGGTGCTCACGACCGCCGCCATCGCCGAGCGCCGCCGAGGTTGAGGGTCGGGCCGGCTGCTCGGTGCTCGCGTCACGGGCCTACAGTCGGGCCGGCCGCGGCGGCTTGGGGCGAGGTTGCGCCGATCTCAGCCGGTGATGGCTTCGAGCACCTTCTCGGCGTGCCCATCGGCGCGCACGTGGTACCAAGCACGCTCGATCCTTCCGTCCGACCCGACGAGCATCGTGGTCCGGATGACTCCGACGCTCTTCTTGCCGTACAGCGTCTTCTCGCCCCAGGCGCCGTAGCTCTCCATCACCTCGTGGCTGGGATCGCTCAGTAGCCGAACTTTCAGCCCGTACTTCGCCCGAAAGCGGCGATGCTTGTCCGCCCCGTCGGGCGAGATGCCGACCACTTCGGCCCCAGCCTCGGAGAAGCCGTCAAAACGCTCCGTGAACTGGCATGCCTCCTTCGTGCACCCGGGCGTGTCATCGGCTGGGTAGAAGTAGACGACGACCCGCCGGCCGGCGAAGTCGGAGAGTCGCACGATGTCGCCGTTCTCGTCGGGAAGGGCGAAGTCGGGGGCTGTGTCACCGGTCTCGAGGCGAGGCATGCGCTGCTCCTTTTCTTGCGGTCCGACGGTAAGTGCGCTGCGCACCAGTAGGCTCTCGCCGAGAATAGTCATGAGCTCTGCACCTACCACTTCGAGCTTCCCGACGACGTTCTCCTCGCTCGGAGTGTCACCCGAACTCACGGCTGCTCTTTCCGAACAGGGGATCTTGGCGCCGTTTCCGGTTCAGGAGCTGACCATCGCCGACGCCCTGGCCGGCAGAGACGTCTGCGGGAAGGCAAAGACCGGCTCCGGCAAGACGCTCGCCTTCGGGCTCCCGCTGCTCATGCGAACCAAGCGGGCCAAGCCGGGAGCACCCGTCTCCCTCGTGCTCGTGCCCACCAGAGAGCTCGCCGTTCAGGTGGCCGACGTACTGGAGCCGTTGGCGAAGGCTGTCGAGCTCAGGGTGGCCGTCGTTTACGGAGGCAGCGACCTCGACCGCCAGATGAAACGCCTCGCTCGCGGCGTCGACGTCGTAGTCGCAACCCCCGGTCGCCTCATCGACTTCGTCGACCGGGGCAGCGTGAGCCTTGGCTCCATCACGACGCTCGTGGTTGACGAGGCGGACCGGATGGCCGACATGGGTTTCTTGCCCCAAGTCGAATGGCTGTTGCGGAAGATGCCAACCGACCGGCAGACGCTGCTCTTCTCGGCCACTCTCGATTCGGCCGTCGACCAGGTCGTGCGCCGGCACCTCCGCGACCCCGTCCTTCACGAGGTGAAGGAGCGGCAGCTGACGGTGGCCGAGATGCAGCATCGTTTCTTGAAGGTTCATCAGCTCGACAAAGCCAAGGTCTGCGCCGCCATCGTCGGCGGAGCCGAGAAGGCGTTGTGCTTCGTGCGTACCAAGCGGGGCGCCGACCGCCTGGTCACCGATTTGCGGGCCGAGGGCGTGCGTGCCGAGGCGATCCATGGCGACCTGCGCCAATCGGCTCGCGAGCAGGCGCTCGACCGCTTCACGGCTGGCAAGCTGCCTGCTCTCGTCGCCACCGACGTGGCCGCCCGCGGGCTCGACATCGAGGGCGTCGACGTGGTGGTTCACTTCGACCCCCCGGAGGATCACAAGGCCTACCTGCACCGTTCCGGCCGCACCGCCCGGGCCGGCGAGGGCGGCGTCGCCGTCACGCTCGTGCTCTGGGACCAGGAGCTCGCCATCGAGCGGCTGCAACGCCGACTCGGCCTGGACGTGCCCCTCGTCGAGGTGTTCTCGAACGACGTCCGCCTTCACGAACTGGCTGCCTGGGACCCGACCGCTTCGAAGCACGGCAGACCCTCCGGAGCCTGAGTGCCTGACCGCGCTCGGCACACGGGATCGCCTCGGCGCCGCGAAGCCTCGGCGTCCGTCCCCGGTCGGCATTGCGAAGCATCTACGACGTGAATCGGGCGGTCTCACTCGTCCCGTCGGTCACCGACATCCTGGTCGCTCTCGGGGCCGGCGACCTCCTCGTCGGCATCAGCGCCGATTGCGACCAGCCGGTGCCGTCCGACCCGCGGCCCGTCGTCACGCGCCCGATGATCTCGCCGGCCGCTGCTGCCGTCGATCCGGCCGGCGTCGACGCCGCCGTGCGCCAACAACTCGGATCGGGCGGCCTGCTGTACTCACTGGATGTCGAGCTCGTGGTGAAGCTGGCGCCCGAAGTGGTCTTCGCCCAGGACTCGTGCGCCGTCTGTGCCCTTCCCTCCTCCGAGGTCGTGGCGGCCCTGGCGGATCGGGGCCTCGTCTGCGACGTGGTGTCGCTCGACCCGGTCGACCTCGACGATGTGCTCGCCTCGTTCGCGACTGTGGCGCGGGCCGTCGGGCTCGGTAACGCCGGTGCGGCGCTCGAGGCGGCCTGCCGCCTACGGCTGGCGGCTTTGCTGCCGACTGGCAGTGGGGTGGCCGGCGGTGGGGTGGCCGGCGGTGGGGTGGCCGGCGGTCGTCGACCGCGCATCGCAGTGCTGGATTGGGTGGATCCGCTGTTCCTCGCCGGCAATTGGGTGCCCGACCTCGTGCGAGCCGTCGGGGCCGAGCCGGTGCTGTACCAGCGAGGGTCCGGGTCTCGCGAGATCACACTGGAGGCCCTGGCCGCCAGCCACCCGGACCTCGTCGTCGTCGCTCCGTGCGGGCTCGACCTGGAGGCCGCGAGCGAGGCGACCGAGGGACTGCGCGGACGTCTTGCAGCCGTGGAAGAGCTGATCGGGACACCCGTCATCCCCGTTGACGGCCGAGTCTGGTTCTCGAGGCCGGGGCCGCGACTGGTCGACGGCGCCGAAGCCCTGGCAGCATGGCTTGCCGGCGCCGCCGGCGGGGTGAGACGGACAACCGTGACGACGGAGGCCAGCGATGACGAGCACCGGTGATGACTGAGCAAGCTGAACACCGCTCGCCAGCCGGCGACGGAAACGACCGGCTGTACTTCCGCCAGCTTCTCGCCGGCCGCGACATCGCCGCGACCGATCGAGTCGCTCGCCAGATGGTCAACTTCGTCTACCTCATCGGCGACAGGGAGACGGGCGAAGCCGTCGCCGTCGATCCCGCCTACGCACCGGGCGAGCTAGTGGACCTACTGGAAGCCGACGGCATGCACCTCGTCGGCGCTCTGGCCACCCACTACCACGCCGACCATGTCGGGGGGCACCTCTTCGGCAGCCACGTCATCCCTGGAGTGGCGGACCTGCTCGAGCGTGTCTCGGTGCCGATTCACGTGCAGCGGGACGAGACGCCCTGGGTCGTGCGTGCCGCCGGCGTCGGCAAGGACGACCTCGTGGAACACGACGCAGACGACGTCCTCGAAGTGGGCGACATCCGCATCCGCCTGCTGCACACGCCGGGGCATACGCCGGGAAGCCAGTGTTTCCTCGTCGATGGTCGGCTCGTGGCCGGCGACACGCTGTTCCTCAACGGTTGCGGGCGTACCGACCTGCCCGGCAGCGACCCGGCGGCGATGTACGACAGCCTCGTGAACCGCCTCGCCCGGCTCCCCGACGACACCGTCGTCTACCCCGGGCACCTCTACTCGGAGGACCCGTCGGCCACGCTGGCGGACACCAAGCGTTGGAACCCGGTTCTCGCCCCTCGCAGTGCCGACGAGTGGCTCCACATCTTCGGCAGCTAAGGCCTCGCCGGCGGGCGCCGGCGGGCGGCGGCACTAGAGCGAACCGTGTGCACGAAGTGACCGGGCGCCGGCTCGGGCGGTCACCCTGTGCACACGGTTCGGCCGGCGAGGCGGGCGCCGGCGGCCGCCGGGGTCGGCCGGCGGCCGCGGCCAGCAAGAGGGATCACCTACGCCAGCACGCGCAGCCTCCGCAGTGCAGCCAGTAGCTGTCCCCCGCCTCGCCGCACCTCGGCCATCGTCGTCGTGAGCACGTGCCAGCCCTGGCTGGCGAGGAACGATCGTCGCTCATGGTCGGCCGACAGCTTGCGTGGTCCGTGATGATGGGCAAACCCGTCCACCTCCAGCACCACCCGGGCTGCCACCCAAGCGAAGTCGACACGAAGGCGCTTACCGTCGGCCGTGGTGATCTCGAGCTGGCGAACCGGCTCCGGCACGCCGGCCGCCAGCAACCATCGCAGCACTTCGGCCTCCGCATGGCTCTCGACCGCCCCGACGTTCCACAGCGCCAGCGCCGCTCGCAGCGCCGTGCTGCCGGTGCAGCCTCGGTGAGCGTTACGCCGCAGTGCGCCGGTCAGCAGGGGAACGGTCGTCAGCTCCCGCACGAGGGCGTCGTCTACCGCACGCTCGACCTGGGTTGACGTGAGCGAGGCAGCCAGGTCGAGCAGCGTTCGCGCGACCGTCGTGACCGGCAGGTAGCCGAAGACGGCGACGTCCTGGGTGGTGAGGCGCTTCGTGCGATGGACCTGCACGCGATTCGTGTTGCGACACCCCTGGCCAACGGGCACGACGACGTGCAGCGGGTCGCTCGTGGCGTTCTGCCCCTCCGCCAGCCCCCAGATTCGGGCGGCCGTAGCAAAACCCAACCTCGCATCCGGCCCCCGCTGAAGGCAGGCAGCCAGCGCCTCGACATGCCAGGGAGGCTCAACGCCCTCGAACGAGTCCGTCAGCACGAACACGTCCGCCTCCAGCTGGCGCAGGCTCCCCACGCGGATCTGGGTTCTCAACCAGCTTGCAGTTGCAGAAGCGGCCGTCACCTGGGCACGAGTGACGAGACCGAGCTGGGCCTCCGCCGCAAGGCGACGAAGGACGGTGACGGTGAGCGCACGCACAACTTGCAGCCTCGGCGACGCACTTACCGGTCGATCTACCGATGGTCGTCCCCAGGCCCACGCCACAACGTCACCAGACCGACCGCCGGCCGAGCCCGACCCGGCAGCACCCCCACGCCGAAGGCCGGTCGACCATCGCCGCGACGCCTAAGATGTGTTATGGAGCCTGACGACGCCCGCATCTTTCCGCCGCCACCGTCATTTGCCGAGAAGTTCGGCCGCGAGGGCCTCACCTTCGATGACGTCTTGCTGGTGCCCGCCGCCTCGGAGATCATGCCCTCAGAGGCTTCCACCGAGAGCCGCCTGACCCGCAACATCACGCTCAGCATCCCCCTCATCTCTGCCGCGATGGACACCGTCACCGAAGCCCGGCTTGCCATCGCCATGGCGCGAGAAGGTGGCATCGGCGTCATCCATCGCAACCTCTCCATCGTCGATCAGGCAGCCGAGGTCGACCGCGTCAAGCGATCCGAGTCGGGCATGATCACGAACCCGATCACGGTGGCACCGACGACTTCGATCACCGACGCCATGAACCTCATGGCGCAGTACCACGTGTCGGGCGTTCCCGTCACCGACGCGGCCGGCCATCTCGTGGGGATCGTGACGAACCGGGACTTGCGTTTTGTCGAGCGGAGCGACGAGCCGGTGTCCTCGGTGATGACGGCCAGCGACCTCGTGACGGCGCCGGTCGGCACCACACTCGAGCAGGCACAGGTGATCCTCGGTCGCCATCGCATCGAGAAGCTGCCGATCGTCGAGAGCGACGGCACACTGCACGGCCTGATCACGGTGAAAGACATCCAGAAGCGGATCGACTACCCGAGGGCGACCAAGGACGACCGCGGACGGCTGCGGGTGGCCGCTGCCATCGGCACCGGGGTCGACGCCTTCGAGCGCATGGAGGCGCTGGTGGCCGCCGGCGTCGACGTCATCGTCGTGGACACCTCACACGGGCATGCCCGCAGCGTCATCGACACCGTGGCCAAGATGCGGGCGAACTTCGAGATCGACATCGTCGCCGGCAACGTCGCCACGGCCGAAGCCACGCTCGCCCTCATCGACGCCGGCGCCGACGCCATCAAGGTCGGGATCGGACCAGGCTCCATCTGTACGACGCGGGTCATCGCCGGCATCGGCGTGCCTCAGATCACTGCCATCTTCGACTGCGCCTCTGTCGCCAGCCGCCGCGGAGTGCCAGTCGTGGCCGACGGTGGCGTGCAGTTCTCCGGCGACGTCGCCAAAGCCTTGGCTGCCGGCGCCTCCACGGTCATGCTCGGCAACGCGCTCGCCGGCGTCGACGAGTCGCCGGGCGAGATCGTCATGCAGCAAGGTGAGCGCTACAAGGAGTACCGCGGCATGGGATCGCTCGGGGCGATGCAGGGTCGCTCGTACTCGAAGGACCGTTACTTCCAAGGAAGCGTCGACAGCGGCAAGCTCGTGCCGGAGGGCATCGAAGGCCGAGTCCCCTACAAAGGGCCGCTCGGCATCGTGCTGCACCAGATGGTCGGAGGGCTGCGCCAGGCGATGGGCTACTGCGGCGCCCGCACCGTCGCCGAGCTCCAGGCCAACGGTCAGTTCATGCGGGTGTCGCCGGCCAGCTTGCGCGAGAGCCACCCTCACGACGTCGTGATCACGAAGGAAGCTCCCAACTACCAGGTCCCCTGACCCGGGGCGGCGGCGGCCCCAGGCACTACGTGCGTGTGCGGTACCTCCACACGGCGATCGGTGCCAGCACGATGAGCACGCCCGCACACCACAGCAGTGTGCCGATCACATGGCTGGCCGCCTCGCCCGGGCCGCCCACCATGAGCGAGCGGGCTGCCGACACGACCTCGCCGACGGGCTGGTACTTCGCAAAACCCTGCAGCCACCCCGGCATCGACGACACGGGCACGAACGTCCCCGCGGCGAACGTGAGGGGGAACAGGACGGGGAAGGCCATCACCTGTGCCGTTTCGCTGTTCGGAGCCGACAGCCCGATCACCGCGAAGCCCCACGACAAGCAGTAGGCAAACAGCAGCAGGAGCGCCACGCCGGCGAGGAAGCCGGCCACTGCCTCGACTCGGAATCCGACGGCATATCCAACCCCGGTAATGATGATGACCACGAAGACGTTGCGTACGAGGTCGGCGAGCGTTCGGCCGGCAAGGACGGCGGATCGGGCCATGGGAAGCGCCCGGAAGCGCTCGATGATCCCCTTCTGCAGGTCTTCCGCCAGCCCGATACTCGTCGAGACCGAGCCGAAACACACCGTCTGCACAAAGATCCCCGGCATCAGATAGTTCACGTAGCCGCCGCGGATCCCCACGACCTTGATGGCCCCGCCGAACACGTAGCGGAAGAGCAGCACGAACATGATCGGCTGGATGCTCGAGAAGAAGAGCGCCTCCGGCACACGCGTGTAATTGATGAGATTGCGCTCCATCACCACGAGAGCGTCAATGACGGCACGCCATGGTGTCGTCTTTGCACGCTCCGCTGGTGTGCCCAGCTGGGCCCTGATGGCCACGGTGCTCACTTCATCACCTCCTGTTGGTCGCTCTCGGCTCCATGGCCGGTCAGTGCGAGAAAGACGTCATCGAGACTCGGTTCGCGCATCGCGAGGGTGGTTGGAACGAGATCGGCTTCGTCGAGCAGGCCGAGGGCCTCGGTCACCATGCGAGCTCCGCCGTCGAGCTGGAGCTCGACGGTCACGCCGGCCAGAACCGGCTCACGCGGCCAACGTGCGGCCAGCACGCCGAGCGCCCGCTTGGCCCGGTCGTCGTCCCCCATGTTGAGATCGAGCACCGTCGCTCCGAGCCGCGCCTTCAGCTCGGCTGAGGTGCCCTCGGCGATCACCTTGCCATGGTCCACGACCACGAGCCGGTCGGCGAGGCGGTCCGCTTCCTCGAGATACTGCGTCGTGAGGAGCACCGTCGAGCCGGCGCCGGTGAGCTCCTCGATCACGGCCCACATGGCGACACGGCTGTAGGGGTCGAGACCGGTGGTCGGCTCGTCGAGGAAGAGCACGGGAGGGCTGTCCACGAGCGCTGCGGCCAGGTCGAGGCGCCGCCGCATGCCACCGGAGTACGTCTTCACCGGCCGGTTGGCTGCATCGGTCAGCTCGAAACGCTCCAGCAGCTCGTCAGCCCGGGCAGTAGCGACCTTGCGCGACAGGTGGGTCAACTGCCCCACGAGGCGGATGTTCTCGCGGCCGGTGAGGTTCTCGTCGACGGCGGCATACTGGCCGGCGAGCCCGATGCATCCGCGCACGGCCGCGGCATCATGCACGACGTCGTGGCCCAGCACGCGAGCCGAGCCGGAGTCCGGTCGCAGGATGGTCGTCAGGATGCGCACGACCGTCGTCTTGCCGGCGCCATTCGGACCGAGGAGTCCGAAGACGGTTCCCTCCTCGACCGCGAGCGATACGCCCTCGAGCGCTTTGACGCCGCCCTTGAACGTCTTCACCAGGTCAGTTGCTTCGATGGCGTTGGACACGCTGCCGCTGCTCCTTCTGGGTCGTGTCACGGGCGCCGCGACGGAGGAGGTGTCGGGTGAACACTGTTTACTCAGCGAACGTCGGTCATGTCAAGTACAATGTTCATGTGGTTCGTAGCGACGGGAACAGCGTCGAGGGTGAGGCCGTCTCCGATCAGCACCGACGTGGCGCTTGGACCAGAGCCGCCCCCATGCCCCCGTGGTGGGGCGAGGTACGCACGCCCCCGCGTCGACCGCCTCTGACACGCGACGCCATCGTCGGCGCCGCCTTGGCGATCATCGACGACGAAGGGCTCGACGGACTCACGATGCGCAAGGTCGCCAACCGGCTCGAAGCCAGTGCGGGCGCCCTCTACAGCCACGTCGCCAATAAGCGACAGCTCCTCGAAATACTCGTCGACCGCGTCTTCGAAGGCTTGGAGATGCCAGAGATGGTCGACGACGACTGGAGCGAACAGGTCAAGCAGATGAGCCGCCAGGTGCGCGGCCGCCTCCGAGCGCACCGAGATCTCGCCCGCGTGATGCTCGGGCGCATCCCCGTCGGTCCGAGCTTCGTGACGATGCTGGAGCAGCAGCTGGCCGTGTGGTCGGAGGCGGGAATCCCCGAGCGCCTGGCTGTCTACCTCGGGGACCTGCTCGGCCTCTACATCGCCGCGTTCACCTTCGAGGAGAGCTTGTGGGAACAGCAGGGTTCAGACGAGGAGAACACGGGTCAGTTCAACGCCTATCTCTCGGCGCTACCCATCGACCGTTTCCCCCACATCGCCGCCGTGCGCGCCTTGATGACCGAGATCGGACACGACGAACGTTTCGAGCTCGGGCTCGACATCATCTTGCAGGGAGTCGCTCGCCTCAGCTCGCGAGGCTGATCGGGCCTCCACCGGCACCGGCCGACCGGTAGCACGCATCGACGACCCGGTGAGCGGCGACGGCTTCGTCGAGGCCCGGGGCGGGCGGGTTGCCTTGTTGAACGGCGTCGATGAAGTCGCGGTTCTCTTCGATGTAGGGCCTCACCGCCAAGCCTCGCTCACCTGAGGGAATTGGGACGTCGATGATCCACGCCGGCGGCGGGCACGGCCACGACTCCGTTCCGGCGCTCGTCTGCACGTTGAGCGGTCCCGTGAAGTCGTCCTCGAAGCTCACGAACGCCTCCTCGAACAACACCTCGACGCGCCGGGTCGAGGGACGGGTGAGGACCTGGTGCCAGACGCTCACGAGCGAGATCGACAGTCCCGAGGTCGTCCGCAGGAGCGCAGAGACCGAATCTTCGATGCCTTCGTTGTCCCCGAAGAAACCCAAGTTCGCCGAAGCGAACTCCACCGACCCAAAGCACGCCTGGATGATGTCGATGTCGTGGATCGAATGCTCGAGGAGCGCCCCCGCCCCGGCAATCGTGACATCGGACCGCCACGTCGAGGCGTAGTGGCCCTGGGTGGGGAAGAACTGGTCGTCCCTCACGATCGCGGCCATCGGGCGGCCGAACTGACCGCCCGCGACGATGTCCTCCAGCCGCTTGTAGACCGGCGCCGTTCGCAGCACGAGACCGACCTGTACCGGCACACCGGCTGCGACGGCGACAGCGGCGAGCTCGAGCGACTCGTCGAGGTTGCGGGCGAGGGGTTTCTCGCAGAAGATCGCACGCCCGGCGGCAGCCGCTGCACGGACTGCCTGGAAGTGACTTTGCGTCGACGTGCAGACGTAGACGACGTCGCTGTCCGCAGCCAGCTCCTCGATCGAGGCAACCGAGGTGGCACCGAAATAGCGACCGAACCGGTCGGCCCGCTCGCTGTCGCTGTCGGACACGACGGCGATCTCCACATCGGCAAGGCCGGCCTCTCGAAGGCCGTGCAGCGCCGAAGCGTGGGCGCTGGCGATGACGCCGCACCCGATGAACCCTGCCCTCAGTGTTCCCATGACCTCTCATTCTCACCGACTGCCGTCTTGTGTGATGGGATGTGGCGATGGTTGCCTCGCTCGTCGTGCGTGCCGGCACGTCCGTCGACCTCGCGAAGCGGGACCCCAACTCGACGCCTGGCGCCCCAGGCGGCCGGGCGGCGACCGAAGCCGTTTTCGAGGCCCAGCACCTGCAACTTGCCGACCTTCAGGAGCGCCTGTGGGCGGAGGGCAAACGCGGGCTGCTGGTCGTCCTGCAAGCCCTCGACACGGCCGGCAAGGACGGCACCATCCGCCATGTGTTCCGGGGGTTCAATCCGAGCGGCACGCGGGTGGCGGCGTTTCGCGTACCGACGGAAACCGAGGCGGCCCATGACTTCCTCTGGCGGGTGCACGCGCAGGTCCCGCGAGCCGGCGAGGTCGTCGTGTTCAACCGCTCGCACTACGAAGACGTCATCGTCACCCGGGTGCACGACCTCGTGCCGGCGCACGTGATCCGCGAGCGCTACGGGCACATCAATTCCTTCGAGCGCCTCCTGCACGACGAAGGCACGCAGATCGTCAAGTTCCTCCTCCACGTCTCCTATGAGGAGCAGGGCAAGCGCTTGGAGGAACGTAAGACCGACCCTGCCAAGAGCTGGAAATTCAAGGAGGCCGACCTTGCAGAGCGAGGCCACTGGGATGACTACCAGGCGGCCTTCACCGCCATGCTCGAGGCGACCTCGACAGAGCACTCGTTGTGGCACGTCATCCCGGCCGACCACAAGTGGTATCGCAACTGGGCGGTCACCGAGATCCTGCTCGGCGTGCTGAACGAGATGGACCCCCACTATCCGGTGTCGGCCACTTGAACGGCTTGCCACTCCGGGCGGGGACCTAAGGTTCTCAGCCGGGTCCGCGCCGGCCCCTGTAGCTCAGAGGATAGAGCAGCGGTTTCCTAAACCGCGTGTCGCAGGTTCGAGTCCTGCCAGGGGCGCCATGAAGGGGGCGCCACGAAAGTCCATGTCAGAGGGGCCAGGTTCAGTGTGCGGTGCTCGCTGAACGACGTGGTTGGGAGTGAAGTGTGCTCCGGCAGTCGCCCAGGCAACAGAGGCAAATGTCCCGGAGTCATCCACC